>CAVPFS010000040.1:0-63232 GCA_963703825.1 uncultured Solirubrobacterales bacterium
GTCGAGGCGCCCTGGAGCTTCATCAGGATCGCCGCAGCTTCCGGGTGGCCAATCCAGATCGGCAGGAACTTGTTGGACTCGACGGTCTTCAGCAGCACGATCGGCTGCTTACCGACCATGTCGAAGCTAACGCCGTAGATCACCATTTCCTGCACGCGTTCGCTCCTCCGCGGGGTCGGGCAAGTATAGGGACCGCGCCGTCACCTCCTGGGTGTTCCGCGGCTCGCCCGCGAACGGCCGAACCGGGTGCCCGTGTCGCGGGTGTTCGCGGGTTGAACGGCGCGGCCGATGGCGAGCGCGACGGCGGCCCGTCGTCGATCTAAAGTGCGCGGAACCCCATCCGAAGGAGCAACCGCTGAGCACTTCTGAGACCGGCGGGGCTGGTCACCGATATGGCCGGGCTGGCGAACACGTCGGCGAGCACCTCGGCTACACGGAGTGGCGCGTGATCGAGCAGGACGCGTCAACCGGTTCGCCGACGCGACCGAGGATCACAGCTACATCCACGTCGACGTCGAGCGGGCCAAGGCAGTCGCCGTTCGGCGGCACGATCGCCCACGGCTACCTGACGCTGTCGCTGGTGGCGCCGATCCGATGCAGCTGCTCCAGGTCACCGACGCCAAGATCGGGCGTCAACTACGGCCTGGACCGGGTCCGCTTCCCCGCCCGCTGCCGGTGGGCGCGCAGTGGCGCGGCGGCGCCGAGCTGCGTCGAGGTGACCGAGGTCCCGGCGGCGGACTGCAGGTGAAGCTCCGGGTGACGGTCGAGGTCAAGGGCTCGGAGAAGCCGGCGATGGTCGCCGACTCGCTGGTCCGCCTGTACGGTGAGACGCGATCGCGATCGACCTCGACGCGATCGTCGCGATCGACGTCCACACGCACGCCGAGCGCAACGAGGGCGAGGCGCCGGACCCGGTCACGATGGAGGTGCTCGAGGCGGCCGGCCAAGTACTTCGGCGGCCAGCCGCCGCAGCCGACGCGCGCAGGAGGTCGCCGACTACTACCGCGAGCGCAAGGATGCTGGCGGTCATCTTCACCGTCGACGACGAGGCCGGGATGGGCCGCCGGCGGGTCGGCAACGCGAGGTGCTCGAGGCGGCCCGCGCCAACCCGGACGTGCTGATCCCGTTCGCGAGCGTGGATCCGCACAAGGGCAAGCTCGCCGTGCGCGAGGCGCGGGAGCTGGTGGAGGCGGGCGTGCGCGGGTTCAAGTTCCACCCCAACACGCAGGCCTTCTGGCCCAACGACCGAGCCTACCCGCTCTACGAGGTGATCGCCGAGGCCGGGCTGATCGCGCTGTTTCACTCGGGGACGACCGGGATCGGCGCCGGCATGCCCGGCGGCGGCGGGGTGCGGCTGAAGTACTCCAATCCGATGGCCGTCGACGACGTCGCGGCCGACTTCCCGGAACTCGACATCATCCTCGCCCACCCGTCGTTCCCGTGGCAGGACGAGGCGCTGGCGATCGCCGTCCACAAGCCCAACGTCTACATCGACCTCAGCGGCTGGTCGCCGAAGTACTTCCCGGAGAACCTGATCCAGTACACGAACACGCAGCTGCGTCACAAGATGCTGTTCGGCTCCGACTTCCCGCTGATCACGCCCGACCGGTGGCTGGCGGACTTCGAGAAGCTCCCGATCCGCGACGAGGTCCGGCCGCTGGTGCTGAAGGAGAACGCCGCCCGGCTGCTGGGGCTGTCTGCGTGAGCAGCGGCCGCGCGACACTAAAGTGAGAGCGCCCCGGAACCGGCGGGATATGAGGCCGGATCTGCGGGGCGCGCTCGGAGGGAGGAGAGGTACTTCGCGAATGATGATTGCGCATCGGCGCTAGAAGTCCAAGACGAGTATTCAAACTCATTCATAATGCTTACTTATGGACTTGCGGCAGCTCCGGTCTCTCGTCGCGCTCGCTGAGGAGGGCAGCTTCACCCGCGCCGCGGCGAGCGTCCACATCGCCCAACCGGCGGTCTCCCAGCAGATCCGAAAGCTCGAGGACGAGGTCGGGATGGCGCTGGTGGAGCGCACCACGCGACGGGTCACGCTGACCGACGCCGGCGAGCTGCTGGTGGTGCGCGCGCGGCGGATCCTGGCCGAGCTCGAGGCGGCCCAGACCGAGCTGCAGGCGCTGAGCGGCATGTACGCCGGCCACGTGACGATCGGGGCGATGCACACGATGGGCCCGGTGGACCTGTCGCTGGCGCTGGCGCTGTTCAGCGAGCGCCATCCCAACGTGCTGTTCACGGTCCGCGAGCAGTCCAGCGAGGAGATGGCCGAGATGCTGCGCGTCGACGAGCTCGACCTCGCCTTCCTGTCGGTCACCGAGCGGGTCGAGAGCCACGGCCTGGGGCTGCACCAGCTCGTCTCCGAAGAGCTGGTCGTGCTGCTGCCGCGCGCGCACCGGCTCGGCAGGCGCCGGCAGCTGCGGATGGCCGAGCTCGCCGACGAGCAGTTCATCAGCTTCCGAACCGGAGCTCGGCTGCGCGAGCTGCTGGTGTCGGCCGGCCGCGAGGCGCACTTCGAGCCGCGTGTGACGCTCGAGTCGAACGAGAGCCAGCGCGTCCGGCGGCTGGTTTCGCGCGGGCTCGGGGTCGCGATCCTGCCGCGCTCGGACGCCGAGGGACCCGGGCGCCGACGTCGCGGTGGCGACGCTGTCGAGCCGACGCTGCGTCGCGACATCACGCTGGCCTGGCGCGAAGGACGGCGCCACACGCCGGCGGCGGCCGAGTTCCTGGACCTCGCGCGTGAAACCTTCAGCGAGCCGGGCGACGGTGACGGGTCTCGCGCTAGCGGGTAAACCGGAAACGTTTTGCGCTAGCGGGTCGACCGGAAACGTTTTGCCCGTCGGCCCCGGCGGAACAGGGGACCCCGGCCCGGCGTCGAAGCATGACCGGCGCGGCTCCCGTTTCGCGTTGCGCTGAGAATTAGTAGATCGTCTAGGCTGGGAACGCACCGTGCAGAGCACGGCACGCGCCGCCACCCAGGAGGAGCGACATGTCACTTCGCAGGATCGCCCAGACCGCCGTCTCGATCGCCGCCCTCGCCGCGATCGCGATCCCGTCGATCGCCGGCGCCGCGGTTACCGGTACCTCCGCCTGGCGCGTGCGCGGCGCCCAGAACCTCGGCTCGATCAAGGCGCAGCGGCTGACGATCACGCTGGCGCTCGCGCCGCGTAACGGGACGGCGCTGCGGACGTTCGTCTCCGGCCGGCACGCGGCGCTGACGCCAGCGCAGTTCAACGCCCGGTACGCGCCCTCGGCGTCAACGATCACGACGATCCGCAAGTGGGCCAAGGCCGAGGGGCTGACCGTCCACTCGGTCTCAGCCGACCGCCTGCTGGTTGCCCTGCGTGGCTCATCAACCGCGATCGGCCGCGCGCTGTCGACCAGCTTTACCGCGTTTGACTCTGCGACCAGCGGCCACTACTTCGGCCTCGCGCGCAAGGCCACGCTGCCGCGCGCGTTCGCCTCGAAGGTCAGCGCGGTGCTCGGCCTCTCGAGCCTCGACAAGGTCTCGGTCCCGGCGCCCGCCCAGCGCTCGGCGACTGACCTCAACAAGGTGCTCGGCAGCGCCAAGAGCCTGCTGCCGTCGTTCGGGCTCGCGGCCCCGACGCTCGAGTACCCGGCGCAGTACGACCCGCAGGACTTCTGGTCGATGTACGACGCGTCTTCGAGCCAGACCGGTAGCGGCCAACAGCTCGCGATCATCACCGAGGGGAATGTCAGCCAGCCGCAGAAGGACCTCGTCACGTTCGAGCAGAAGTTCGGCCTCCCGGCCGTGACCTGGAACCAGATCAACGTCGGCACGCCCAGCAGTGACACGTCCGGCGATGACGAGTGGGACCTCGACAGCCAGTACTCGACAGGCTTTGCGCCGGGGGTGAGCCAGCTTGACGTCTACGTCGGTCCGTCGCTGAATGACCAGGACATCCTCACGACGATCGACCGCTGGGTCACTGACGACATCTCAAAGCAGGGCAGCTTCTCGGCCGGCGAGTGCGAGCTACTTCCTACGCGGCCGGCTTCACGAGCGGGCTCGACACGGTGCTTGAGCACGCCGACGCGCAGGGGCAGACGATGTTCTTCGCCAGCGGCGACACCGGCTCGCAGTGCCCGGCGCTGACGGCCGTCAACGGCGTCCCCGCCGGCGCGCCCGGCGTCAACTATCCGGCCTCAAGCCCCTACGGGATCGGCGTCGGCGGGACCAGCGTGCTGGCTCCGAGCGGACCCACCGAAATCGCCTGGTACGCGGGCGGCGGCGGCTCGAGCATCATCGAGCCGACGCCCGCCTTCCAGTCCTCGACCAAGGTCGGCGGCGCGGCCCCGCTGCTCGAGCGCGGCGTGCCCGACGTCAGCCTCGACGCCGACCCCGAGAGCGGCTACGAGGTCGTCGTCGATGGGACGGTCGAGGTGATCGGCGGCACGAGCGCCAGCACGCCGTCGTGGCAGGGAATCTGGGCCCGCGCCCAGGGCGCGCACAGCGGCGCGCTCGGCTTTGCGGGGCCGGTGATCTACAACACCGAGCCGGCGGCCGCCTTCCACGACATCACGCTCGGTTCCAACGGGCTCTACACCGCGCTGCCCGGCTGGGACTACACGAGCGGGCGCGGCACGCCGGACATCACCACGTTCGTCAACGACGCCTGAGGAATGCCGGGGGTCGGCTGACGGCCCCCGACTTCATCACTGATTCTTACGCCCATCGGGTGTCATCTTTCGGGCCTTGCGGGGTATCTATTTATGAGAGCGCAGCCGACGAAAGACCGGCGCTCACGGACGATTCGAGCCACGTGACCGGCGCCCAGAAGGACCGGCTCGCCTACCATCTGAGCATAGTTCGATGATCATCGAACTTTTGCTATGATTTGTTGCGGAGATTACGCATGAAAACACGGGAGACTGAACTGAACAGCTTCGATACGCAGTCTCACGATGTCCCGAGCACGGGTCGTGAGCACACAAATGATCCAGGCCAGCGCGCGCGGAAGCGCGGCGAGCATGTCGCGAGCGCTGCCAGCGCCACTCCGCGGCGCCAGGGCCGCCGACGGACCGTTCACAGCGGCGCGCGCAAGGCGGGCGAGGCTCGGAGGGCGAACGCCGAGACCGGCGCGCTGACCGAGAATTCACTTGACCTGTTCCTGCGCGCGGCGCGTGAGCACTCGCTGCTGACCGCCGCAGAGGAAGTTGAGCTCGCAAAGCGCATCGAGCGCGGCGACCTCGCGGCCAAGGAGCGGATGATCAACGCCAACCTGCGGCTCGTCGTTTCGCAGGCCCGGCGCTACCAGGGCCACGGCCTGCCGATGGAGGACCTCGTGCAGGAAGGGATGCTGGGGCTGATTCGCGCGGTCGAGAAGTTCGACTGGCGGCGCGGCTTCAAGTTCTCGACCTACGGCACGCTCTGGATCCGCCAAGCGCTTCAGCGTGGGCTGCAGAACCACGGGCGGACGATCCGCCTGCCGGTCCACGTCGCGCAGCGCCAGACCAAGGTCCGCAAGGTCGAGTCCGAGCTGAGCACAAAGCTCGGCCGCGAACCGACTGACGAGGAGATCGCTGCCGTGGCCGAGATCCCGGTCGACGAGGTGGCCGAGCTGCGCGAACTGACTCGCGGGCTGGCGAGCCTCGATCAACCGGTCGGCGAGGACGGCGAGACCGCATTCGGTGACCTGCTGGCGAGCGATCTGCCGCAGCCCGACGAGGAGGTGGAGACGGCGGAGCGCCAGCAGATGGTCGCCGGCGCGGTCGACGAGCTGCCCGAAGCCGAGCGCAACGTGATTAGCCTGCGCTTCGGTCTCACCGGCGGCGAGCCGCTCAACCTCCGCCAGACGGGCCTCGAGCTCGGGATTCCGCTCGGCAAGGCACGTGAGCTCGAGCAGCAGGGCCTGACCCGGCTCGCCCGGAGCAACCGGCTCGAAGAGCTGCGCCGCGCGGCCTAAAAAGTAAGCGGTTTGCAGACGCCGGTCATTGATCGGACCCAGGGGGTCTGGTCGTGGCCGGCGTTTCTGTGTCTGGAGGCTGTGGCTCGCCGTCTGTCCATGTGTCGACGTCGGAGCCCAGCGCCTCCACGGTCGCGACGTCGCGCTCGCCGCTGATCGGGTACCCCGCCGGCCCGAGGCGAGCCGTGTAGATCGATTGCCCTCCGAGCCGCCGCGCGACGACCGTCGCCCCCGTGACCGCGACGAGCGTCGGGACCATCAGCAGGTCGAAATGGCGGGTCAGCTCGAGCACCAGCACGACCCCGGATATCGGCCCCTGCATCGCCGCCGCCAGAAATGCGCCGCCGCCGATCAGCGCGTAGGAGGCCGGGTGCGTGTTAGGCCAGATGTGCGACCAGATCCCGGCCAGCACGCCGGTGAGCAGCACGCCGACGGTCAAGGTGGGTGTGAACAGCCCGCCCGGCGCTCCGGCGCCGAGGCACCCCGCCGTCGCGAGCGGCTTGAGCACGAGCAGCACCGCGAACAGCCCGAGCGAAATCTGACCGACAAGCGCCAGCTGGACGATCCCCTTCCCGTTGCCCAGCAGCTGCGGATACCAGATCGAGGCGACACCGAGCAGCCCGAACACGATCAGGGGCGCCAGAAATCGTCCGCGGCGCTGGGGGCGAACGCTGTTCGCCTTCGTGATCAGGCGCGCCCAGCCCACAGCGGCCACGCCGAGCAACGGGCCGGCGAGCAGCGCCCAGACGATCTGCGCCGGGTGGGCCGCGTAGGCCGGCATCAGGTATGCGGGCGCGTTCCCGAGCGCGATCCACGCGATCCCGGTCGCGATCGCCGAGACCGCCAGCGCCGGCAGCACCAGCGGCAGCGCGACCGTTCCCAGCAGCACCTCGACCGCGAACAGCGCGCCCCCGAGCGGCACGTTGTAGACCGCCGCGAAGCCGGCGCCGGCGCCCGATGCGACCAGCAGGCGGCGCTGCCAGACCGGCAGCCCCGCCCAGTCAGACAGCCGGCTTGCAAACGCGGCGCCGGCGAGCTGCGGGGCGGCCTCGCGTCCCAGCGAGACCCCCATCCCGACGGTCACGATCGAGAGCACGCCGCGGGCCAGGCTCGGGATCAGCGCCAGCCGGCCGCCACGCAGCCAGAGGGCGTCGGACACCTCGGTCCCGCCGGACGTCGGCAGGCGGTGCAGGATCGCGCCTCCGAGGCCCACGATCACCGCCGCGATCAGCAACGCGATCACCCGGCGGGCGCTGGAGGCGGCTTGCACCCCGTCCAGGAATGGTCCGACGCGGTAGCCGAATGTGATGTGCTCGGTCAGCTTCAGCAGGCCGATCAGGGCGGACGCGGCGATCCCGGTGCTGACGCCGAGGACGACGACCAGTGTCCAGAAGCGCGCGGTGTAGCTGGCGAGGATCCCACGGCCGGGGATGTTCGGCTGGTGCGAGGACCAGCGGCGCGCGCGCTCTGTGGCCACCGCTCGTCAGCATATGGAGCGCACGGGCGCGTCGTACCGGCGCGATCGACTACCTAGCTGTGTATCGTCGCGACGATGAGGCGTCTGCTCGGATCGCAAACGCGGCGCTGACACGCACTCCCAGGGCGACGCGGCGGTTCCTGCACGGCTTCTCTTGGGCCGCGGCGCTGTCAGACCCTCGTGCGCGTGTACTCGTCCAGCCACGGAGTCCGGTAGCCGCCACGCCACAGGATCGGGAAGAACGCCTCGTCGAGCTCTCGCTCGCCGGGACGGCGATAGCGCGAGTAGACGGGGTGCGGGTGGTCGGGGTTCCACCGCGTGGCGGTCGAGATCAGATGGCTGACGATCGAGCGACGCCCAGCGTCGGCGCGCTGGTTGGGCGGGCTGCCGTGGAAGGTCCAGCCGTCGTGGAAAGCCGCGCCGCCGGCGGGCACTTCGATCGGCACCAGGTCGAGCTCGGCTGACTGCGGCACCGAAACGCGCACGTGAGCGAGCCAGTCATCGGGGGCGTGGAAGCTGCCGCCGAGCGGGGCGTGCGGCCACAGGTGCGAGCCGCGCGCGTAGTAGATCGTGCCCGTGTCGGCAGCCGTGTCGTCGAGCGCCATCCAGCAGGTGGTCATGTTCGGCGGGTCGAGGTGATCGAGGTAGGCAGCATCCTGGTGGCAGAGCAGCGCCTTGCCCGCCGGCGGCTTCCAGATCGCGTTGTCCTGAGCGATCCGGGTGCCTGGGATCTGCGCCAGCCGGGCCGCGAACTCACCCAGTTGCGCCGACAGGACCACCTCCGCGAGGACGCGGTCAGACTTCCAGACGTTGCACAGCTGGCGGGTCAGGTCAGGTGGCGTCTGGCCCGGGACGTAGTTGACCTCGTCGGGCGCGAGCCCGGTCTCCCAGCGGTGCTCGAACACGCTGGCGAAGTGCTCGCGCATGGCGGCGAGGTTATGCGGGTCAAGCCACCGCTCGACGATCACGAAGCCGTCACGGTGGAAGCTCTCGATCTGCGCGGGGCTCGGCCGGGTTGCGGTGGGGCCGGCTGGGCTGCGGCGGGGGTCGGCCGGGGCATTGCCTGCTCTCAGCCGATCGGTGTGACCGGCAGCAGCAGCCGCGACGGCCACGGGGATCGTGATGTAGGACGTTGCGGGCGATGACACCCTCGGTCTCGCTGGATTCGTCTTTGCCGGTCCCAAGGTTGACCGCGAACTTCGGGTGCGCTGCCGACGCGACCTCGAGCCGGATGCGATGCCCGGGCGCCAGGCGCTGGGCGGTGTCCCACATCACGACCTCGACCTCGTAGACGGCACCGGGCTCGACCGCGAGTGCCCGCTCGTGACCCTCGCGGTAGCGCAGCCTGACGAGCCCGTCGCAGAGGCGCTGCGCGAAGCCGTTGGGGTGGACGTCGAGGAGCTTGGCGGTTATGTCGGTGTCGGCGGCCGACGTCTGCACGTGCGCGACCAGCCGCACCGGCCCGATCAGGTCCAGCGGTTCGGTCAGCGGCTCGCTGGTGTAGACGAGCACGTCTACCGGGTCTCAACGCCGGCGTAGTCATCGGGCCCCCCGATCTGGGCCGATGAGGCGGGTGTGATGAACGGCACCGGGCGGTTCGGGTCGTGAAGCCACTCGTCGGCCGGAGACTCGGGTTCGGCCGGCGTTCGCGAGAGCCTGCCGTCGCCGAAGCGGGAGTTGGCGCCGCCGTCGCTGGAGAGGTACCAGGACTGCTCGGCTGTGTCGGGCGGTGGCCACGCCGGCAGGCCCAGCCACTCGTTGGCTCCCATCAGGAAGATCCGCACCGGCGCCGCGGCCTTCGCCGGCGCCCTGCCGCGCACGACCTCGTCGAGGAACGCGACCATCGTCGCTTCCAGGTCAATCACCGAGTCGTGACCGAAGTCGAGCTCCCCGAGCTCGCGCCCGGAGTTGACCTGATGACCCCACGGTCCCATCAGCAGCCGCTGCCCGGCGCGGCCGGCGGCGGTCATCGCGGCGAAGTTAGCCGGCGTCCCGATCTCCTCGTCGTCGTACCAGCCGGAGATGTGGAGTACCGGCACGTCGACCTCGCCGATCCGGTGCTGGTAGCGGATCGGCTCCCACCAGTCGTCGAGCGTCTGGTGGCGGCACTCCTCGCGCCACGGCTCGGAGCGGAAGCCGGCCGCGTCGTCGAGCTCGAGCAGCGGCCGGTGGCCGTAGACGCGCATCCAGTCGACCGCCTCGGTGTATTGCAGGCCGCGGCCGTCGGTCATCCGGAACCAGTGAACGTGCATCGGTCCCGGCACGCCGGTCGGGTTCTCGACGAACGGGTCGGCGGGCGTGACGAGGACGATCATCGCCGCCAGCGCCGGCGGCTGCTCGAGCGCCGTCAGCCACTGGATCCGGCCGGGGTAGCTGCCGCCGAACGTGCAGACCGCCCCGTCACACCACTCCTGCGCCGCGACCCATCCGATCACGTCGGTGCCGTCAGGTCCATCGTTGCGGTAGGCTCGAACTCGCCCTGGGAGTCGCCGCGGCCGCGCACGTCGACCCACACCGCCACGTAGCCGGCCTTGGCGAACGCGTCGGCACGGAATGTTGCGCGCTCGCCACCCCGACCGTACGGAGTCCTCATCACGACCGCCGGCGCCGGGCGCTGCGCCGGCAGCACGAGGTCAGCGGCGAGCGTGACCCGGTCGCGCAGCGGGATCCTGACGTTGAAGCGGCGAGCGAGCACCTGGTCGGGCGGCCGGGTCACGGTCGCCTACGCTACCGCCCGAGGATCCGGCGGAGCAACGGTCTGCTTTGCGGTATTTCGGCGCTCGAGTACACGGGCGCGCCACCCGCGCTTCGCACCGCTCTCACTGGTTGGCTCGGCTACATGGACGCGGCGATCCTCGACTGGATTGAGCGTCGCGACCTAGAGAAAGACCAGCTGCGCGACCTGCTGCTATCCGCATTTGGCGCCGCCGTTCTTGCCGCCCAGCAACTCGACCCGGGGATCGACTTGAACGTCTGAAGGCCGATCAGCCGCTCATGCCGCCGTCAATCGCGAATGTGTGCGACGTGACCATCGCGCTCTCATCGGCGGCCAGGTAGAGCATGGCGTGGGCGGTAGCCGGTCGTGGCGGCCGAGTGGGATCATCGCGTTGAAAGCCTCAGCAGCTTCGGCACGGCGGCAGGCCGGTGGCCCGCATCTCAATCGAGTCCTGAAACGGCGTCGAGGTCGGGCCTGGATGGAGCGTGTTGACCCGAATTCGCCGTCCCGCTAGCTCTTTCGCGGCCGCGCGCATCAGCCCGACCTGGCCGTGTTTGGCGACGACGTCGGCGGACGCGCCGGGGACACCGATCAGGCCGACGACGCTCGACGTGATGATGACGCTGCCGCCGTCGTTGATATGCGGGGTCGCGTGCTTGAGAACATGGAACGCGGCCCAGCACGTGCACCGCGAGCGTACGGGCGAAAGCGTCGGACGGGTACGCGGTGATCTCGGTGACCTCACCGCTGATGCCGGCATTGCTGACCACGACGTCGAACCGTGAATCAGCGGTCGACGCCACTGGCGACGGCGCGGACGACGGCGGGCTCGTCGCTTACGTCGGCGACGGTCGCTAACGCGCGGTCCGAACCGATCTCATCGACGGCCGCGGCCAGCTTGGACTCGTCGATCCCCACGAGCTGGACGCGCGCGCCCTCGGCCACGAACAAGCGCGCGGTCGCGGAGCCCGATCCCGCTTTCGCCCCCGGTGATCAGTGCGACCTTGTCATCCAGCCTGTCCATTCCACGTCCTCTCGCAGCGTGCGTCATCCCTCCGCGACCGGCGGCTGCGCCAGATCCTGCGGGTCGTCCGACAGGACTGAAGCGGCGAGCACTTGGTGCGGGTAGTCGATCGGGTTGGCGCCGCGACCCCTGGCCAGCCGGCCCCCACGCTGGATCGTAGCGAGCTAAGTAGAACTCCTGGATCAGGACGTGTCAAGGGCCAGCGCGGTTCGGTGACGTAGATGGCCCACACTACCCCTAGAGACTGAAGTCGCGCGCCCGCGTGACCCGCGTGACCCGCGTGACGCGCGCGACCCCGGGGCGCTGGGTGGCCTGTGCGCCACACGCTAGCGCCGGTCGGCGCTGCGAGTTACATGCCTGTGTCGGCTGACGTGGACCGTGGCGGAGAAGTGTCAGTTACGTGTCACTGGCACCGGCGGCCGGTCAGCGGCGCGAGTTGCCCGCCTGGTTCTCCCGTGATCACGCCATCCTCATGGTCGAGTCAACCCCGGCAGTGCTCGCGCCGCGCCTATCGGCCGCGACTAGCATGGCCCGAGTAGGCTTTGGTTGGTGTCCGCGGCGGCCGTAGCAACTCGATGAGGGCGGTGCGATTTGACCGCTACGGCGGCGTCGAGGTGCTCGAGGTTCGAGAGGTCGAAGATCCAGTCGCGGCGCCGGGTCAGGTGCTGGTGGCTGTCAAGGCTGCCGGAATCAATCCGGGCGAGATTGCAATCCGCGAAGGGCGGCTACACGAGCGCTGGCCGGCCACCTTCCCTTCCGGTCAAGGCACCGACTTTGCCGGGATCGTACGGTCAGTGGGCGAGGGCGCGACCAGCGTCTCCGAGGGCGACGAGGTGCTCGGCTGGACCGAGGAGCGCGCGAGCCACGCGGAGCTTGTCGCGGTCCCAGCCGAGCAGCTCACCGCCAAGCCAGCATTGGTCCCGTGGGAGGTGGCGGGCTCGCTGTTCGTCGCCGGGATGGCGGCATACGCGTGCGTGCAGGCCGTCGCCCCACGGCCAGGTGAGACGATCGTCGTGTCCGCGGCCGCCGGAGGCGTCGGCTCGCTCGCTGTGCAGCTCGCCCGCCGGACGAGAGCCCGCGTCATCGGCCTGGCGAGCGAGCGCAACCACGAGTGGCTTCGCGAGCACGACATCATTCCCGTGAGCTACGGCGACGGGCAGCGGGAGCGGATCCGGCAGGCGGCGGGCGGAGCGATCGACGGCTTCATTGACACCTTCGGTGGCGGTTACGTCGATCTCGCGATCGAACTCGGTGTCGATCCGGCGCGGATCAACACCATCATCGACCGCGAAGCGGTGCAGCGCCTTGGCGTGCAGGCGCAGGGAACCCATGCGATCGCGACCGCTGCGCGGCTGGCCGAGCTGGTCGGGCTGGTCGCCGACGGGAAACTCGAGCTTCCGATCGCGCGGGTATTCCCGCTCGATCAGGTGCGCGCCGCCTTCCGTGAGCTCGCCGATCGACACACGCACGGCAAGATCGTCCTCGTTCCCTAGACGAAGCTCGCGGGTACGAATCCGGCGCTCACCGCCTTCTCGTGGACGCGGCCGCTGAGGCACGCCGAATGCGTTCTCGCCCATTCGGTCCCGGTGTGCGCGGTTGAGGGCTCCGCGTGGTGGGTATTAGATAGTCAGCGAGCCGTTGCGGTTGTACACAGCCCGGCGATGCGGTTGCCCACCTCGTAGCGGTTGATCCGGTGGGCGTTTAAAGATCTCGCTTGCGCTCGCTGGGCAAACAGGATAAAGTCGATTGATCTTATGCTCTTTGCAGCACCCAATCTATGCCCAGGGCATCCTGCGGGGCCCGAAGGTCTGATAGGCGAGACCGTGTTCTGCGACGGATCGTGTGGGCGATCTGCTTCGAGGAGCGCTGCCCGGCAGGCGGGACGCGGCGATGTAGTCGGTCGGGCGCTCTCGCTCCGAGCAGCGGACCGCGCGCGTGTGTGGTCGCGCGGTCCCCGCTCCGGCGCCGTCGCGCAGATGCCCGACCCGCGCTGATCCCGCCGTCTAGCGTCAAATGGCCCGGGCGACGATGCCAAGCCGACTCCTGCGTGCCTACATCGCGTTTAGCGCATCCGGGTTCCGGCGCGAGTGGCCGGGAAGGATCGGCGCTGCCTGGCGTCTGTAGTTACCGGTAACCAGACGACGCGCCGGATCGAAGGCCCTGGTGGGTTTCCGCAAGTTCAGCGCTTGGCATAGGGGGTTCACGTGTTGCATGCTCGGTCAATCGCCAGCAGGACCACCTCCAATCTTCTGAGCACAGCGTGCGCCGTCGCACTGTTCGCGTGCGCCGTCGTGCTGCTCGGGTGGGGCGTCGCCCCCAGCGCGTGGGCCGCCTCCGGGGCGCTCAGCGCGTGGGGGGACAACAGTGGCGGCGAGCTAGGTGTCGGCAGCTTCATCCAGAGCGACTCGCCGGTGGGCATCAGCGGCGTGAGCTTGGTGACGGCGATCTCTGCCGGATACCGGTTCAACCTCGCGCTGCTCTCGAGCGGCGCGGTCGATGCATGGGGCGAGAACCAGTTCGGCCAGCTGGGGAACGGCACCACCACAGACGGAACGCTCCCCGCGCCGGTGGCGGGCCTGAGCGGCGTGACGGCGGTCGCCGCAGGTGGCGGTCATGCACTCGCGCTGCTCAGCAACGGAACCGTCATGGCGTGGGGGGACAATGCGTTCGGACAGCTGGGCGACGGCACGACCACGAACCGGTCGACGCCCGTACAGGTCCAGGGGTTGACGACGGTCAAGGCGATCGCCGCAGGCCAGGTCGGCAGCATGGCACTGCTCAGCAACGGAACCGTGATGACCTGGGGTGACGATCGCGACGGGCAGCTCGGCGCCGGCAAGTTTGGAGTGAACTCGAGCGTACCGGTGGCCGTCCCCCGCCTCTCCGGCGTTGCGGCGGTCTCCGCCGGCGGGTTCTTCGATCTGGCGCTGCTGACCAACGGCTCCGTCAAGGCCTGGGGACAGGGAGAGGACGGCGAGCTCGGCAACGGCGGTTCGAGCGCCGAGAGTCATCCGGTCGCGGTCAAAGGGCTCACCAGCGCAAGCTCGGTCTCCGCGGGCAATGACTTCGCACTCGCACTGCTCAAGAGCGGTAGCGCGATGGCCTGGGGCTCGAACGACTTCGGGCAGCTCGGCGATCCCGCGGCCGGATCGACGGCGACCACCCCGGTCGCGATTCCCGGGCTGAGCCAGCTGAGCGCGCTCTCAGCCGGCGGCCAATCGGGCCTTGCGCTGCTGTCGACCGGAGTCGTCGACTCCTGGGGGGACAATGCCGTCGGCCAGCTCGGCAACGGGACGACCACGGACACCTCGGCGCCGCAGGCGGTCCCGGGGCTGAGTGCGACCACCCTGATCTCAGCCGGCGCGAATCACGCACTGGCGCTGGCGGCACCGGTGAAGGCCGGCAGCGCTGGGCCCGCCACTCCCTGGCAGGTCGTCGCGACGCCCGATCCCGGCGCGCCCCCGCCGCCGGGGATCACGAGCGTCTCGTTCAGCGGCGTCTCCGCTGCCAGCACCACCAACGCCTGGGCGGTCGGAACGAATGACAATTTCGGTGGCAACTCGTTCCCGGTCGCCGCCGAGTGGAACGGCACCACCTGGAGCACTGTCTCCATACCCGCTCCCAGCGGCGGGCTCGGGGGCACGATCTCCGGCGTGCTCGATCTGGCCCCCAACAACGCGTGGGCCGTCGGGCGTACCACTAATTCGACGACGAACATAAGCCGGACCCTGATCGAGCACTGGAACGGGAGCGCCTGGAGCATCGTCACCAGCCCGAACCCCGACGGAGGAGCGAGCGGCAACTGACGAGCTGTTCGCGGTCGACGGTGTCTCCGCCACCGACATCTGGGCCGTGGGAGCCGACGATCAGCCGCCGGCAGCGAATACGCTGCTTTTCGAGCACTGGAACGGCATCTCGTGGAGCGCAGCCACGTCGCCCGTCCCGGTCGGGGACGACTTCGGTCTCGGCATCGACACGATCTCCACTGATGACGCGTGGGCGGTCGGGACCGCCTCGTTCACCTCGACGCTCGCCGCCCACTGGAACGGGACGCAGTGGTCAATCGTGCCGACCCCCAGCCTGATGGATGGCTCCAGCCCGACCAATCAGCTCACTGCCGTCAGCTCCGCGGGCGCGAACGACGTGTGGGCGAGCGGCTACGAGGACAACGTCAACGACACCAACTTCCGCAAGCCCTACCTGCTGCACTACAACGGCAGCACTTGGACTCTGGTGCTCGCGCAAAACGCTGGGACCGAGGGAACGCTGTTGCGAGGGATCACGACGCTGTCCCCGACTGACATCTGGACGGTCGGACAGACCCAGGAGAACGACGGTTCGCTGCTCTCGCTCACTGAGCAATACAACGGCAGCACCTGGTCAATCGTGCCGAGCCCGGACCCCGGTGGGGTCGGGCCGATCATCGCAAACACGCTCGACGCAGTTGCGAGCCCCGGCAACAACATGCTGTTCGCCGTCGGCTCCCAGGAGACCCTCGGCTTGTGCTGCACCCGTACGTTTGCGCTCAACAGTTCGAGCGGCTGACGACCTGGGGGTGGATGAAAAAAGGTTGCCGAAACGAACGCAAGGCCGGCGAGGAAGACCAACCGGTGCGCGGCTGTGATGGAGGCTCTCCAAAAGGCCTTTGTTTCCAGGCAATTCCCCCAGTGGGCGATCCAGGACTCGAACCTGGGACCTCTTCCTTATCAGAGAAGCGCTCTAACCGACTGAGCTAATCGCCCGGCTTGAGCGCCGATTCTAACGGCGCGTCAGGGGCGCAGGCGGGAGGCCAAGTCGAGCGCCTCGTCGGCGGACTCGAAGGTCAGGTGGACCCGGTAATCGCCGGCTGCGGTGACGCTGACGTCGACGTCGAGGCCGAGTGCGGCGCCGAAGCTGTCGGCGATCTGGACGACCGCGACCTCCTGGTCGGGGTGCAGCGCCGGGCGGCGCGACCGTCGCGCCGGGGCTCGGTGCCGGCGCTGGCGTTGGCGCGGCGGGCGCGTTCTTCGAGCTCGCGGACCGACCAGCCGGAGTCGATCGCGGCGCGGGCGAGGCGGCGGCGGTCGGCGTGATCGGTGGCCAGCAGCAGGGCACGGCCGTGGCCCTCGCTCAGCTCGCGGCGCTCGATCGCGGCGATCGCGCCGTCGGGGAGATCGAGCAGGCGGATCAGGTTCGAGACCGCCACCCTGCTGCGACCCACGCGAGCACCAACCTCCTCGCGGGTCAGGCCGAGCTCCTCGGTCAGCGCCGCGCAGGCGCGGGCCTCCTCGATCGGGTTCAGATCCTCGCGAACCATGTTCTCGATCAGCGCGACTTCGAGCGAGGTGGCGTCGTCGTGGTAGCGGACGATCGCCGGCAGCGTCTCGAGCTCGGCCATCCTCGCGGCGCGCCACCGGCGCTCGCCCGCGATCAGCTCGTAGGTGCCGCCCGGCACGGGACGCACGAGCACCGGCTGCAGGACGCCGCGGACCTTGATCGACTCGGCGAGACCCACGAGGCCGGCCTCGTCGAAGGTGCTGCGCGGCTGGTGGGGGTTGGCGACGATCAGCTCCGTCGCGAGCTGGCGTAGTTCCTCGGCCTCCTGCATCGGAGCGACTGACAGGATCGCGGCCAGGCCCCGACCCATCGCGGGCTGGCGCTCAGCCACGTGCGGCCACCTCCTTGGCGAGTTCGAAGTAAGCGTCGGCGCCCGCGCAGTGCGGGTCGTAATGGATCACCGGCTTGCCGAAGCTCGGCGCCTCGCCGACGCGGACGTTGCGCGGGATCACGGTGTCGAAGACGAGCGCCGGGAAGTGATCGCGCACCTCGCGCTCGACGTCCTGGGCCAGGCGGGTGCGGCCGTCGTGCATCGTCAGCAGCATCCCCGCGACAGCCAGCCTTGGATTGAGCTCGCGCTGGATCAGCGACAGAGTGTCGAGCAAGCCCGCGAGGCCCTCGAGCGCGAAGTATTCGGCCTGGACGGGGACGATCACTCGGTCGGCGGCGACCAGCGCGTTGACGGTCAACGGCCCCAGCGATGGCGGGCAGTCGAGCAGCGTGAACGCGTAGCGATCGCGGATCGGCGCCAGCGCTTCGCGCAGCCGGTTCTCCGAGCCTGCCAGGCGCGGCAGCTCGACGGTCGCGCCGGCCAGGTCAGGGCCGGCCGGGATCACCACCAGGTGCTCGATCCCGCTGTCGGCGATCGCCTCCTCGAGCGCCACGTCGCCGACGAGGGCGTCGTAGACGTTGGGCTTGCGGTACTTGTCGATCCCGAGCGCCAGCGTGGCGTTGCACTGGGGGTCGATGTCGATCAGCAGCGACTCGTAGCCGGCCTCCGCGACGCACGCGGCGAGGTTGACGGCGGTGGTCGTCTTGCCGACCCCGCCTTTTTGATTCGCGATCGCGTACACGGTCCCCATGGGCAGCCTCAAGCTAGCGCCGTGAGCGGTCAGACGGGGCCGCCCAACGGTCGCTTACGCGCGATGCCGGGGCGGCGCGGGAACCGGGGCGGGGTTTCCGCCACCTTGACGAACGTGTGCAGGTGGCGATCGGTGGCCTCCGAATACGGCTGCACGCGGTGGACATCGAGCGGTCTTAGGCCAAGCTCGCCCGCAGCCGCCGCGGCGGCGGCCTCCTCCGCCGGATCCCGGCGGCCGCGCCAGGCGATCAATGTGCCGTCGAGCGCCAGTAGCGGGGCGGCGTACTCGGCCACCACGGGCAGCGGTGCCAGCGCCCGCGCCGTGATCAGGTCACAGCGGGTGATCCCGGCCCGCCATTCCTCGGCGCGTGCCTTGACGACGGACGCGTTCGTGACCGCGCAGGTCGCGACGGTCCGCGTCAAAAAGGCGCACTTGCGGCCGTTGCTCTCGACCAGACTGATGCTGGCGTGCGGGAGCGCGATCGCCAGCGGCAGCCCCGGGAACCCCGCCCCAGACCCAAGGTCCGCCACCACTGTCGCCACGCGAACCTCCGGCCGTTCGAGCGCGACTAACGAATCGGCCAGGTGGTCACGGGCGATCGCGGGGCGAGCGGTCACAGCCGTCGGGGCCGCAGGATCGTCGGCGACGCAATCCAGCAGTAGCTCCAGTTGGCGGGTCGCGATCTCGCTCAGGCCGTAGCGTTCGCCCAGCGCCTGGATCAAGTGCCCGCGGTCCCGTCGTCCGCCTGGTCGACCGCCTCTCCAGCGTCAAGCAGTCGCTCACGTTCGCGTTCGATGACCGACGAATAGCGCTCGCACATCGCCCGGAAACGCTCGCTGCTGTGCCCGTCGCGCTCGGCTATGAGGTCGGCCTCGAGCAGCGGGAGAAGGTCTTGCACCAGTGCGCGCCCACGAGCCATCCATTGGTAGTACGAGCGGCCGGAGTGGTGATAGGGCCCATACAGGCGGCAGCTCGGGAAGCGCGCTTGGAGCCACCGGAAGATCGCCTCATGCCGGACGTGCATGCGGAGCACGACCTGCGGCTGGCGTCCGTCGCCGCCGAACGAGCCCTCGCCGACGAGCAGGCCGATCAGAAAGCCCCGGTCGAAGTCCGAGAGGTCCGTCACAACCAGGGAGTTCTAACCGCTCGTGTGTTTCACCGTCAAGAAAAACGTGAAACCACTACGGGGTCAGTCGACGAGCGGTGCGACCACGAGACGGCGCGACGGCTCCTGACCCTCGCTATAGGTCTCCACGTCGCGGCGAGTCTTGAGGTGCTCGTGGATCACCTTGCGCTCCATCGCCGTCATCGCCTCGAGCGGAACCGCGCGACGGTGGTTGATCGCGGTCGCGGCCGCCTGGTCGGCGGTCGCCCGCAGCGTGACCGCGCGCCGCTCTCGATAGCCGGCGGCGTCGACGACGACCTGCCTGCGCTCGCCGTCGCCTTTCATCGCGAACCGGTAGGCGAGATGCTGGATCGCGTCAATCGTCTGGCCGTGATGGCCGATCAACAGCGCCAGGTCGTCGCCCCGGTACTCGGCGTGCAGTCCGTCAGGGCCGTCGTCGACCTCAACAGACGCTTCGACGCCGGCGGCGGCCGCGATCCGCTCCAGTAACTCCTGCACTACATCCGCGGGCTGCTCGGAACCGTCTGACACGCGGCTACCTCCTGCGCCCGGAGCGCTTCTTCTTCTTGCGCGGCGGGCGCGGCGGCGGCCCGGCGCGGGCCGTGGCCGCGACGGCGGCCTTCTCCTTCTCGGCGTCGTTCTTGGCGCCCCGACCCCTGATCAGCCCGCTGAGGCCGCCGGAACCGGAGCCGTTGCTCGACTTGTCGCCGTTGCCATCCTTGTTGGCCGCGGGCGGTGTGACGGTCTTCGAAACGATGTTCGTCTTGCTCGTGTCGGCGCCCGACGTGGGCGCCGCCTGTACCGGACCGATGCGGCGCTTGATGAGGTACTGCTGGCCCATCGTCCAGGTGTTGGTGGTGATCCAGTAAACCATCACGCCGGCCGGGAACCTGATCACGAACAGGACGAACAGCAGCGGCATCGCGAGCATCAGCTTGCGCTGCGTCGGATCCATCGTCGTCGAGGTCATCATCAGGCTCGAGCCCAGCTGCGTGCCGACGTAGAGCAAAATCAGGACAATCAGTACCGCACCGCTCGCGCGGTTGGTCAGGTCCGGGATGAACAGGAACGACGCGGGTGCGAACGGGCCGTGGACTCCGCACGGGACGGTGTGCGCGGTGCTGAGGACGCCGTGGTTGGACGCGCGCTGGATCGCCGGGCAGATGTCGACCCGCAAGCTCGTGCGCAGCATGTAGTACAGCGAGATGAAGACCGGCAACTGGGCGACCAGTGGCAGGCAGGAGCCGAGCGGGTTGACGCCGTTCTCCTTGTAGAGGCGCATCATTTCCTGCTGCTGGCGCTCCTTGTCGTCCTTGTACTTCGCCTGCAGCGTCTTCAGCTCGGGCGCCAGCCGCTGCATCTTCTGCATCGAGCCGAACTGCTTGACGGTCAATGGGATCAGGACCGCACGCACGCAGACCGTCAAGAGGACGATCGACCAGCCCCACGACACGCCGAGGTTGTTGTGAAAGAAGACCAGGACCGACTCAAAGACGTCGATCAGTGGCTGGAAGATGTTTGCGCCGATCAGCATGCTCAGGCGCCCGTCGCGGTCATTCGAGACTTGAAGAGTCGCTGGTTCTCGACCGGATCAACTCCGCCGAGACTCCAGGGGTTGCACCGCAGCAACCGCCAGCCGGCCAGGACGAGCCCGCGCAGTATGCCGTACCGCTGGATCGCCTGCGCCGCGTACTCCGAGCACGACGGGTAGTACTTGCAGCGCTCTCCGACCATCGGCGAGATCAGGCGCTGGTAGACGCGGATCGGGAGGACCGCGAGCCACCGCAGCGGCTTCAAGGCGTCTGCTCCTGCGCTTCGTCGACCGCTGGGGTCGCACCGGGGATCCGGTCGATCAGCTCAGACAGCGCCGCCACGGCGCCGGCAAGCCCTTCTCGCTCGACCAGCTCGCGGGCTCCGTGCCGCGCGACGACGACCGCGTCGGTGTCTGCGGGGAGGCGGACGCTCTCGCTGGCGAAGGCCTCGCGCAGCACGCGCTTGACACGATTGCGCTCGACGGCGCCACCGACCTTGCGCGAGACCGAGAGACCCAAGCGCGGCTGGCCATCGTCGCCCCCGCGCGGGAACACGTACAGCACCAGTTCTCGGCCGGCATGCGAACGGCCCTGTCGGAATACACGATCGAACTCCGCGCTGCGCGAGAGCCGTCCCCGGCTCGGCCGCTGCCCGGAGCCGGGTGCGACCAGCATCAGACCGTGAGGCGCTTGCGTCCCTTTGCGCGCCGTCGCTTGATCGTCAGACGCCCCGCGCGGGTGCGCATGCGTGAGCGAAACCCGTGTGTCCGTGCGCGTTTGCGCTTCTTTGGCTGATAAGTACGTTTCATGGCTCGCGGCCCGAGGCGGGCGAAGCAGGGAGGTCGGAGTATACGCAGGCCCGTGAGCCATTCCGGACGGCGTCCGCAAGCCGCTGCAATCGCCCTCCGGAAACATCCTGGCCACTCCGCGTTCACTTTTTGTCGCGCTTTGCGTCAACCCCCATTCGAGCCACCTCGGGGGCCTGATCGCCGTTGGTATATTCGCCGCCCCCGGGCGGATTCCGCTCGGCCCTCGTGAACAGGTCCCTCGACACTCCTGGGAGGAGCGTTTGGCGCTGCCCGCGCAAAGTGAGCCCCTGCCTGCGTGGCGCACGATCCAAACTGAGCTCCGTCAAAAGGTCGGGCAATCGACCTACGAGATCTGGCTCGCGCCGCTTGCACCCAAGGCATGGGACGGCGAACTGCTCCTGCTCGACGCGCCGGCCGCCACCCGCGCCTGGGTCTCGGAGCGCTTCGGGCGCGTCGTCGAGCGCTGCGCGAGAGACATCCTCGGCGACGACGCGAGAGTCTCGTTCGACACCGGCGATGTGCGCGCGGTCGCGCCTTCCGTCGAGCGCGCGGTCCGGGTCGCACCGGCGAACGCCGGGCCGTTCAACCCTCGCCACAGCTTCGACCAGTTCATCATCGGCGCCGGCAACCGGCTCGCGCATGGAGCGGCGCTGGCGGTCGCCGAACTCCCCGGCCAGGCCTACAACCCGCTCTTCCTTCACGCGCCTCCCGGCCTCGGCAAGACCCACCTCCTGCACGCGATCGGCAACTACGTACTCGCCTTCGGTGGCGGCGCGACGGTCCGCTACGCGACCGCAGAATCGTTCACCAACGAGTTCATCTCAGCGCTGAACGACAAGTCACTGCCGGCCTTCAAGCGCGCCTACCGCGACGCCGACGTGCTGCTGATCGACGACGTTCAGTTCCTCGCCTCCAAGACACGGACCGAGGAGGAGTTCTTCCATACGTTCAACGCGCTCTACGAGGCCGGCCGACAGTTGGTGCTGACCTGCGATCGGCTGCCACGCTCGCTGCTGGAGATCGAGGCCCGCCTGCGCGAGCGCTTCGAGGCAGGCCTGGTCGCCGACATCGTCCCGCCCGACAAAGCCACTCGGGTGGCGATCCTGCGCAAGCGCGCGGCCGTCGACGGCGTCGCGATCTCCGACCCGGCGGTGCTCGGGCTGATCGCGGACCGCGTCACGTCGAACATCCGAGCGCTCGAGGGCGCCCTGATCCGCGTCGTCGCCTATCACTCCCTGACCCAGCGCCCGATCGACGTCGACCTGACGGCCGAGGTGATGGACTCGATGTACCCCGTCACCGGATCGCCGGCGCCGTCGGTCGCCGACGTGCAGGGGGTCGTCGCCGCCCATTACTCGATCTCGCTCCCCGAGCTCCTGTCGCCGGGCAGGGCCGCGCGGGTCGTCTGGCCACGCCAGGTGGCGATCCATCTCGCGCGCGAGCTGACCGGCGCATCGCTGCAGGCGATCGGCGAGGCGTTCGGCGGCCGCAACCACGGAACCGTCCTGCACGCCTGCAAGCGGGTCTCCGAGCGCGTCCTAACTGACCAATACATCGCCGGCGAGCTTGACTCGCTGTCAGCAGAAGTCACCGGGCTCCGAGCCGACCGCAACTGTTGACAGACTTGTCTGTCCCCCCGGCATAACAACTAAGCCGCATTCTGCGGGCGATCAGCTACTTGTTCACAGTTCTTGTTCCCCCTATGACTTCTAATCCCTTCTTGAGGTATCAATCGTGAAGATCTCCATCGAGCGCGAACGCCTGCTCGCACAGCTTCAGACGGTCAGCAGGGTCGCCTCGACGCGCAGCGCAATTCAGGCGCTGTCCGGCGTTCAGTTCTCCTCGACTGACTCCGGTTGCGAGCTGCGAGCGACGGACATGGACGTCGGCCTCCGCGTTCCGCTCGAGGCTGAAGTCACGCGCGAGGGGACGGTCGTGCTCCCGGCGCGGCTGCTGCTGGACGTCGTGCGCTCACTTCCGGCGGACGGTGTGACGCTGGAGCTGCGGTCCGCCGAGCAGGACGTCGAGCTCGTATCGGGCAACGCGACCTTCCACATCCGTACCTTACGCAGCGAGGACTTCCCGCCGTTCCCAGAGCCCGACGGCGGCGCGACGGTCGAGCTCCCCGCGGCCGCGTTCGTCTCGACCGCGCTGAAGGTTGCCGGCTCCGCTTCGCGTGACGAGACGCGCCCGGTCCTGACTGGGATCCTGGTCTCGGCCTCCGAGCGCGAGCTGCGGATGGTCGCTACCGACTCGTACCGGCTGAGCGTCAAGGAGACGACGCTCGAGGCCCCGCTCTCGTCGGGCTTCGAAGTCAACATTCCCGCGCGAGCGCTGCAGGAGCTGGCGCGCCTTGTGACGCACGGAGACGACGAGCAGCTGCAGGTCAGCGTGCGCCAGAACCAGGTCCTGTTCTCGATCGGGCGTGTGGTGCTGTCCTCGCGGCTGATCGACGGTCAGTTCCCGAACTTCCGGCAGCTGCTGCCGGAGACTTTCGAGCACGAGCTGCGGCTTGCCGGCGCCGAGTTCACGGACGTCGTGCGCCGGATCAGCCTGTTGGCACAGAAGAATGCGCCGCTGCGGCTCGCGTTTGCGCCCGGCGAGCTGACCGTCTCGGCGCAGACTCCGGACGTCGGCGAGGCGCGCGAGTCGATGCCGGTCGCGTTCCAGGGTGAGCAGCTCGAGATCGGCTTCAACCCGGAGTTCCTGCGCGCCGGCTTGGAGGCGATCGAGGAAGGCGACGTCGTTCTGAAGCTGATCAGCCCGCTTCGCCCTGGCCTGATCGAGGCCGGCGACGAGAGCCGCTTCCGCTACCTGATCATGCCGATCAGGCTCAACGTCTAACGGGGTTGAGCGATGCAGGTCATGCGCGTGGCGCTGCGTGACTTCCGCGCCTATGACCGCGTCGAGGCGGAGTTCGGGGACAGCCTGACCGTGATCACCGGGCCCAACGGGGCCGGCAAGACGAATCTGATCGAAGCGCTGTACTTCGGCTGCACCGGCCGCTCCTGCCGGACCACAAACGAGCGCGAGGTGGTCCGTTTCGGACAGCCGGCGGCCCGTGTCGTGGTCAACGTGGAGGGCGATGACGGTCCACATGAGCTGACGGTCGGGTTCGCGCCAGGCGAGCCAAAGCGGATCGTGTCGACGGCGCGACCGTCGAACGGCTGACCGATGCATCCGAGCGGCCGCTGATGAGCGTCTTCATGCCCGACCGCCTGGAGCTGATCAAGGGTGCCCCGTCGCTGCGCCGAGCGCACCTGGACCAGTTCGTCGCCGCGATGTGGCCGGCGCGGGTCGCGACCCGCCACGCCTATTCCCAGACGCTCGCGCAGCGCAACGCCTTGATCGCGCGGATCCGCGCCGGAGCGGCCGGTCGCGACTCGCTCGTCAGCTGGGACGTCCAGCTCGCGCGCCACGGAATTGCGCTGATGGCTGATCGCCGCGCCGCCGTCGCCGCGATCGCCGACCGGTTCGCTGCCCGCTGCTCTGACCTCGGGCTTGACGGGCAGCCGGCGCTTACGTACCGCCCTCGGTCAAAGGCGACCGAAGCCGAGCAGCTCCGCGCCGAGTTGGCGGAGCGGATCGACGGCGACGTTGAGCGTGGCTTCAGCGGCCACGGACCCCACCGCGACGACCTCGCCGCGCTCCGCGAAGGCCGCGAGCTCCGCGCCTACGGTTCTCAGGGGCAGCAGCGATTGGCGCTGCTGGCGCTGCTGATATCCGAGCGCGAGGCGATCGGGGCTCTGCGTGACGCCCCGCCGGTGCTGTTGCTCGACGACGTGATGAGCGAGCTCGATCAGGAACGGCGCCGCGCGCTGGTCGAGCTGTTGCGCGCCGGAGGCGGACAGGCCGTGATCACAGCAACCGATCTCGATCAGATCCCCGGCGCCCACGACGACGGCGTGGCGCGACTCGCGGTCTGCGCGGGACGCGTGCTGACCGAGGCGCAGGCGCTGTGACCTACCGTCGCGGACCGCGCCCGCTGAGCTCGGCTTTGAGTTTCCTGGCCGACGAATTGGCGCCCGAGACGATGCTCGCCGACCTGCAGCGCGTGTGGGCCGAGGCGGTCGGCGACGCGATCGCTGCCGAGGCCCAACCGACGGCGGCGCGAGGCGGCGTCGTGACGATCTCCTGCTCGGCTTCGGTCTGGGCGCAGGAGCTCGATCTGATGGCCCCGCAGATCCTCGCGCGCCTCAATGAGACGCTTCCGAGAGGCTCCGTCCAGCGGCTTCGCTGCGTCGCCACCGGACACCCCGGCAGGGCGCCTGGACCAAGCTAGATTTTCCCGCGTTTTGCAGGCAAAAGCCGGGCGTCGGGGGGCGGATTCGACCGCCCACTGTGCTATTGTTCTGTACACCAATTCTTCGACGCCCCGGCGCGCCCCGCGCGCGGGACCGGGGCGTCGCAACGTCATCGGAGGATCGTTGGCGAACGACGACGGCGCCATGGGCGCCAGCAACAAATCCAGCAGCTACGACGCCCAGGACATCACGGTCCTCGAGGGACTTGAGGCGGTCCGCAAGCGGCCTGGCATGTACATCGGCTCGACCGGGGAGCGCGGCCTTCACCACCTGGTCTACGAGGTCGTCGACAACTCGGTCGATGAGGCGCTCGCCGGCCAGTGCACCGCGGTGACGGTCACGATCCACCCCGACAACTCGGTCACGGTCGCAGACAACGGCCGCGGGATCCCGGTCGCGGTGATGGAGAAGGAGCAGCGCCCCGCCGTCGAGGTCGTGATGACCGTCCTGCACGCCGGCGGCAAGTTCGGCCAGGGCGGCGGCTACAAGGTCTCGGGCGGCCTGCACGGCGTCGGCGTGTCAGTCGTGAACGCGCTCTCGGAGCGTCTGACCGTCGAGATCCGCCGCGATGGCTACACGTGGACACAGTCCTACGCGCGCGGCAAGCCGACGACTGACGTGATCAGGGGCGAGCCGACGAAGGAGACAGGGACGACGACCACGTACCTGCCCGACGCGGACGTGTTCGAGACGCTCGAGCTGAACTTCAAGACGATCGAGGAGCGGATGCGCGACACCGCGTTCCTCACTCGCGGGCTGCACATCACGATCATTGACGAGCGCGGCGCCGGCCACCGGGTCGAGTTTCAGTACGAGGGCGGGATCGTCGACTTCGTCAAATATCTGAACGAGAACAAGGACCCGATCCAGCGCAAGGTGATCTCGTTCGAGGGCGAGAGCGAGCAGGGCGCCGTCGAGGTTGCGATGCAGTGGAACTCCTCCTACCAGGAGTCAGTGTTCTCGTTCGCGAACAACATCAACACACTCGAGGGCGGCTCGCACCTGAGCGGCTTTCGCTCGGCATTGACGAGCGCGATCAACAAATACGCACTTGAGAAGGGCGAGCTCAAGGAGAAGGACGAGAAGCTGAGCGGCGAGGACGTGCGCGAGGGGCTGACCGCCGTCATCTCCGCCAAGCTCACGGACCCGCAGTTCGAGGGCCAAACGAAGACCAAGCTCGGCAACCCCGGGATGCAGTCGTTCGTTCAGTCGGTCGTCTACGCGCGGCTGGTCGAGTTCCTGGAGGAGAACCCCCAGGAGGCCCGGGCGGTGATCCGCAAGGCTGTCTCGGCCGCGCAGGCGCGTTCGGCCGCGCGCAAGGCGCGCGACCTGACGCGGCGGAAGACGGCACTCGAGAACTCGACCCTCCCCGGCAAGCTCGCCGACTGCTCGGTCAAGGACCCGGCGCTGGCGGAGCTGTTCGTGGTCGAGGGTGACTCGGCCGGCGGCTCGGCGGTCAGCGCCCGCGATCGCAGCACGCAGGCGATCCTGCCGCTTCGGGGCAAGATCCTCAACGTCGAGAAGAGCCGGATCGACAAGGTGCTGGCGAACACCGAGGTCCAGGCGCTGATCACCGCGATCGGCACGGGAGTGCGCGACGAGTTCGACATCGCCAAGGCGCGCTATCACAAGATCGTGCTGCTGACCGACGCAGACGTCGACGGCGCCCACATCCGGACGCTGGCCTTGACGCTGCTGTTCCGCGAGATGGAGCCGCTGATCGAGGCCGGCTACGTGTACATCGCCAAGCCGCCGCTGTATCGCCTCACGCGGGGACAGAAGCACCGCTACATCGAGCGAGAGTCAGAGCTCGAGGACATCCTGCTCGGCGACAAGTTCGAGAAGCTCGAGGTCTACGACCGCTACAACAAGCCGTTCAAGCTGACCGAAACCAGGTGGAAGCGCTTCTCGCACTACTCAAGCAGTACGGGGGCTGGGCGTCGGCGCTGCGCGCCGCACACGGCCAGGGCGTCGTCTCGTTCATGCAGCAGGCGCGTCTGCTCGAGGAGCAGATCACGGATGCCGACGCCCTGATCAAGCACGCCGCCAATGGCCGCAATGGCGACAGTGACGGCGAGGCCTACAAGCTGGTGCTGATCGACGAGCTTGAAGACGAGATCGTGATCCGCACGATCGAGGCCAAGTCCGGTCTTGCTACCACCCATCACGTGCGGCGCACGGCGCTCGACGCACACGAGTACCACCGCCTCGCCGACGTCCACCGCGACCTCGTCGCGCTGACCGGCACGCCCCCGTTCTCGATCCGCCTCGGCGAGAGCCGGAGCGAGGCGACTCGTTCGAGGAACTGCGCGACACGGTCCTTGCTGTCGCGCAGAAGGGGATCGAGTACTACCGCTTCAAGGGCCTGGGCGAGATGGACGCAGACGAGCTGCGCGAGACGACGATGGCGCCCGAGTCGCGCACCCTGGTCAGGGTGACGATGGAGGACGCTGCCTCGGCCGATCGCGTCTTCTCGATGCTGATGGGCGACCAGGTGGAGCCGCGCCGCGCGTTCATCGAGGAGAACGCGCTGGCCGCGACACTGGACGTGTAAGGAGGGTCTGCGATGTCATCGATTGACACGATCGGCGGCGGCAACATCGAGCCGCGCGGTCTCGAAGATGAGATGCGCTCTGCGTATCTGGACTATGCGATGTCGGTCATCGTCGGTCGGGCGCTGCCTGACGTCCGCGATGGCCTGAAACCGGTGCACCGCCGCGTCCTGTACGTGATGAACGAGCTCGGTCTGCAGCCGAACCGCAAGCACGTGAAGTGCGCCCAGATCGTCGGCGAGGTGATGGGCAAGTTCCATCCGCACGGTGACTCGGCGATCTACGACGCGCTCGTCCGGCTCGCGCAGGACTTCTCGATGCGCTACCCGCTGGTCGACGGGCACGGCAACTTCGGCAACATCGATGGCTACTCCGCCGCTGCGATGCGCTACACGGAGGCGCGGCTGGCGAAGCTCGCGACCGAGATGCTGCGTGACATCGACGCTGAAACGGTCGATTTCGCGCCCACGTATGACGGCACGCGGCAGGAGCCGCTGGTGCTTCCGGCGCGCTTCCCGAACCTGCTCGTCAACGGTGGTTCGGGGATCGCGGTCGGGATGGCGACCAACATACCGCCCCACAATCTGCGCGAGGTGATCGCCGGCACGATCGCCTACATCGACGACCCGAAGATCGACATCGAGGGTCTGATGAAGCACATCAAGGGCCCGGACTTCCCGACCGCGGGGACGATCCTCGGGCGCGAGGGCATCCGCGAGGCCTATCGGACCGGCCGCGGCCGGGTGCGCGTCCAGGCCAAGGCGCACATCGAGCCGATCGGGCAGGGCAAGGAAGCGATCATCGTCACCGAGCTGCCCTTCCAGGTGCGCAGGGGCGGCGACGGCGGCCTGATCCTCAAGATCCGCGACCTGGTGCTCGAGAAGAAGCTGCCGGAGGTCACCGACCTGCGTGACGAATCCGACCGCCACGGGATGCGGATCGTGATCGAGCTCAAGCGCGATGCGATCCCCAAGGTCGTGCTGAACAAGCTTCACAAGCACACGCCGATGCAGACGACGTTCGGCGTCAACATGGTCGCACTCGTCGACAATGTGCCGCGCACCCTTTCGCTGCGCGAGGTGATCGGCTACTACGTCGATCACCAGCGCGAGGTGGTCGTGCGGCGCACCCAGTACGACCTGCGTCGCGCCGAGGAGCGCGCGCACGTCCTCGAGGGTCTGCTGATCGCGCTCGCCAACCTCGACGAGGTGATCGCGCTGATCCGCGGTTCGCGTGACCCCGAGGCCGCGCGCAACGGGCTCCTGGAGCGCTTCGAGCTGACTGTCATCCAGGCGCAGGCGATCCTGCAGCTGACACTCAGCCGGCTGACGGCGCTCGAGGCGGACAAGATCAAGCAGGAGCATTCTGATCTCGCCGAGCGGATCAAGGAGCTGCGCGAGATCCTCGGTGACGAGGAGCGCGTCAACACCCTGATCAAGGACGAGCTTCAGGAGATCGCCGACGCCTACGGCGACGACCGTCGGACCGAGATCACGCACGCCGAGGGCGAGATCGACATCGAGGACCTGATCGCCGACCAGCAGATGGTGATCTCGATCACCCACTCCGGCTACATCAAGTCCCTGCCTCTCTCCACCTACCGGATGCAGCGCCGTGGCGGCATCGGCGTGACCGGGATGGACATGAAGGACGAGGACTACATCGAGCACCTGTTCGTCTGCTCGACGCACGACTACCTGCTGTTCTTCACCAACCGCGGCAAGGTCTACCGGCTCAAGGTCTACGAGCTCCCCGAGGCCTCGCGCACGGCGAAGGGCCGGGCGCTCGTCAACCTGCTGCCGCTCCGCGAGGGCGAGCGGGTCCAGTCAGTGCTGTCGACGCGCGACTTCACCGAGGGCAAGTACCTCGTGTTCGCGACCCGCAAGGGGATCGTCAAGAAGACCGAGTTCGGCGCCTACAACACGCCGATCAAGGCCGACGGGATCATCGCGATCAACATCCGTGACGACGACGAGCTGATCGCCGTGCGCCGGATCGACCCTGGCGACGAGGTGATCATGGTCTCGCGTGCGGGTCTGGCGGTCCGGTTCGCCGAATCCGACGCCCGCGCAATGGGCCGCGACACGAGCGGCGTCCGCGGCATGGACGTCGGCGCCGACGGGAGAAGTGATCGCAATGGACGTCGCCCGCGATGACCAGGAGCTGCTCGTCGTGACCGAGAACGGCTACGGCAAGCGCACCCGGATCGACCAGTACCGCAAGACGTCGCGTGGCGCCAAGGGCGTCATGACGATCAAGCTCACCGAGAGCAAGGGCAGGCTCGGCGGAGCGCTCGTCGTTCGCGAGCATCAGGAGCTCGTGTTCATCTCCCAGGAAGGGATGGTGCAACGCACCGCGGTTCGCGGCATCAGTCAGCAGGGCCGCGCCGCCACCGGTGTGCGCGTGATGAACCTCCGCGACGAAGACCAGGTCTCCGCGGTCGCGCTCGTGGTCGAGTCCGAAGCGGCAACCGCGGCCCCTGTGGCCGACGACCTGGAGGCAGTGCCGCCGCTCGACGAGCTGGACGACGCGGACGAGCTGGACGACGCGGGCGAGCTGAACGACGCGGGCGAGGATGAGCTCGATGACGTCAGCGGCACGGACGACCCCGACGACCCCGCGCCAGACGACTCCGAAGACGCGTAAGACGCCCCGCGCGCCCCGCGCGCTCCAAGCGAGCCGGGCACCCGGCCCCGGGGGACAAGGTCTCCGACCCCGCAGCAGTCGCTATCGCCTGCACCCGAGTTCACCGCAGGCGCCCAGGAGCGCTGCTGCTGCGGGGCCGTGAGGGGCCTTGTCCCCAACGGCCGACAAACCCGACCATCGCGTCACTCCCTTTCGCTAATCTTCACAGCACCAGAGAAAGGAGGTGGTCCGAGACTTGTCTGACAGTTATTGCGGGACCCTGGAGGTGTCCGGCCGCTAGGTCGGAGGCTGACCCCGCTTAGCGGAGTCCCCCCGCGACACCGCCGTGGATGAGCGCCCGGGAGTAGTCCCTCCGGCACGTTGTGGCTCATCGCGGATATCGCAGCCGAAGTTCAGCGAAGGGCGCCGAGGTCGATCGGCGCCCTTCGCGCGTTTCGGGCTCGGCGCGGGTGCCCGTGCGCGCGGGGTACGCGTGCGCGCGTGGCCATGCGCGCGCAAGGCCGTGCGCCCGAACCACTACGCTGCGGTGTCATGTGTCGAAACATCCGCACCCTCCACAACTTCGAGCCGCCGGCGACCCCGGAGGAGATCCAGGCCTCGGCGCTCCAATACGTCCGCAAGATCAGCGGCTTCACGAAGCCCTCGCAGGCAAACGAGGCCGCGTTCGAGGCGGCAGTGCAGGCCGTCACAGCCGCATCGACGAAGCTGCTCAGCGAGCTGACGACCGCGGCGCCGCCCAAGAACCGCGAGGTCGAGGCGGCAAAGGCGCGCGCTCGGTCTGAGCAGCGCTACGCCGCCTAGTCGACTGGCATGGGCTCGGCGCCGATCGTCAGCGCGGACGAAGGCTGGTCTTGGATCAGTTGGCTTGGCTCAAGCCGCCGCTCGTCGTAAGCGACGGCCGGCGGTGGCGGCGAGCGGGGACCGGCACCCGCGCCAGCGCCGGGACGGCAAACGCCGGCGCTCCGGCGGCCAGCATGATCGCCGCCGCGAGCCGCTGGTCATGGAGTGCGGACGGCCCGAGCGTCGCGAGGTAGTGACCGTAGACCGGCTCCGGCGCACTTAGCAGCCAGAGCGCGATCAGGGCCATTGGCAGCATGCAGCCCACCATGCACGCGAGTTCGCGGCGAGCGCTGACTCGATGCGGCAATGGGTCGACGCCGAGCATCGATGCCCACATCAGAACTGCGGTGAACAGGAAGAGCGCGTGCTCGGCTTCGTGCACGTAGTCGTCGCGCAGCGCCAGCCCGTAGACGGCGGGGACGTGGGTAAGCAACAGGACGCCTGAGAACAACAGGACGCTGACACCTCGGGCGCGTGAGCGTCGACGCCGGGCGCGAGTGCAAGCATCCGGCGAGCCTCCGACGTCCGGTGCGCGGTAGCGCGAAGAACGCCAAGCGGACCGGTGCACCGGCGGCCAGCAACGGCGCGACCACAACCCAGATCACCATGTGCTCGACCATGTGGGCCGACAACCGTACGTCGGCCTCGGTGCCGATCCCGGAGTACAAGTCGATCATCAGCACGGCCAGGCCCGCAAGAAAGCACAGGCTGCGCCGGCGCGGCCAGCGGCGGCCGCGCCGGTCGCGCCGACTCCCTACGGCGGCCGCCGTCAGATACAGAAATGCGGTCGCGGCGACCAGCAGCGCGAACGCCACGCCGACCGAGCCGTCGACGTTCCAGTCAAGCGCGAGCGCGCGCAGGCTCATCCGCTACTGGAAGATCTCAGTCGTGCAGTCCCCACCGGGGAGGTGGATCTCGTGCGGTCGCGCTCCGTCTGCCTGCTCGTCGAAGTCGACGAAGAAATCGGGGTCCAGGGCATACGTGCCGTCGCTCTGGCGCTCGAGCTTGGTTAGCCACCCCTTGATCCCGGGATAGAACTGATTGTCCCAGCTCGAGAACAGCGAGTTGGTCACGTAAACACGCTCGCCGTCGAGCGAGTTCTGGAGCATCTGCGGGCCGCCGTTGAGCGGGCCCGGAGCCTTGGGGTGCCCGCCGTCGCGTCCGAGCAGGCCGCCGAGGAAGATCTGCGATCGCAACACCGGCGCGAGCGGGTCTGAGACGTCGTAGTGGCGAAGGTCGCCGTGCAGCCAATTGGAGAAAAACAGGTCCCGGTCGTCGAGTGAGAGCACGAGATCGGTGATCAGGCCGGGCACGCCTCCTTCGAGCGGCCAGCCTTCGAGCTCCTCGTTGGCGACGTCGATCACCTTCTCGGTTCCCCAGCTGCCGTTGTCTCGGTGAAAGCGGATGATGTTGCTCGACAGCGTCGCCCCCACGAAGCCCTGCGCCGAGTCGGGATCGTGTTGCCAACGGATCTCAAGCGGGATCAGCCCCTCGTCGCCGAGGTCGATCGTCTGCACGACCGCGCGGCGGTCGAGGTCCCAGAAGTGAAGCCGCCGCCCGTACCTGCCGGCGGCGACATCAGCGGGGTTAAAGCCGTCCAGGAACGTGTTCGGGGCGCCCCACTCGCTCGAGATGAGCGTGTTCTGGCGCGGCTGATACCAGAAGTCATACATGAGCTCCTGGCCGTTCTTGTCGCGCTCCCAGCGCTCGGCGACCGAGAAGTCACGCGCGTCGAGGACCGCGAACCCGCCCGGCAAGTTGCCGTCGGCGTCACCGAGCATCGAGACCGTGACGATGTCGCCCGGCATGCAGTGCACGGTGTGAGGAGCGCTGAGCCCGAGCTTCTCCTTGATCTCCCCGCCCTCGATCACCTTCTTGATCCGCGGCCGCCGTGGCTCTGAGATGTCAAGGATGTGGATCCGAGAGGAGCGCATGCCCGGCACGATCAGCGTGTCGCGCTCGAGCTGGGAATGGCACGCCGACGAGCACGCGTTCCAACCGAAGTGGTGCAGCTCGTCGCCGACGTTGGGCATCTCAGTCCGATGCACGATCTCGCCGTAGGTCGATGAGCTCGAATCGACATCCACCACGGCGATGAAATCGGGCTTGTCGATCCCAGTGCCCTCATACAACGCGGCGACGTAAAGGAACTGCTCGGGCGGCTGCTGACGCGCCGCTTGCGGGGACGCGTAACCGGGCCCGCTGTGCTCGTGGCTGGAGTGATCCTGGACGCTCATCGGCTGCCTCCTTTGATCAGTGGGCCGCCGGACAGAGATGCCGGCAGGCCGGTGGTCTCAAATAACTACCACAATGCTCATCGGCCTACTTGGTAATCGCGGCCTGACCGCGGGAATTGGAACCCAGTTCGATTTCATGCGTATATGGCATGAAATCGAACTCGACTCGCGCCAAGGCGTGGCGGACAACGACCGTCGGGCGCGCGTGGCGCACGCGACTACCACGACGGCGCTCCACGCCCGGCTACGCGGCCAGGTAGGCGCGCCAGGCCGGCGGGATCGTCGGACTCGCGACCTGGATGAAGACGTGCGGGCTCGGCGTCTTTGGCTGGCGCACGAGCTTCATCCCGGCCTGGCGGAGCAGCGAGTTGCCCTTGCGCCGGTTGCACGGCGCGCACGAGGCGACGATGTTGTCCCAGCTCGACCCGCCGCCCTTCGAGCGCGGCACTACATGATCGACGGTCAGGTTGGAGCGCGAGCCGCAGTACTGGCAGGTCCAGTCGTCGCGGGCGAACACCGCTCGGCGCGTGATCTTGCGGCGGTGCGTGTCACGGGGAATGCGGACGTAGGTCACCAGCCGGATCACGACCGGCCGCGCGATCGTCGTGGTAGCCGAGTGCAGCCGCCACTCGGCGTGCTCGATCACCTCGGCCTTCTCCTTCAGCAACAGGACGACCGCGCGCCTGACCGTGCAGACGTTGATCGGCTCGAACGTCGCATTGAGCACCAGCACCCGACCAACGGCTCGCCCGCGCCGCTGGTGCTGGGAAGACGGCGCGGACCGCAATGGCTCTGCTGGTACCGGGGAGGCCATGGCTGTTCTCGCGGCAGTGTAGCGGCGTGCCCGGCTCGCCTGGCAACCCCCGAGCGCGGTCTGGGCGGCCGCGCGCGCGCCTTGAGAAAGCCGCCCGATCAGGCGGCCGGGAACGACCCCAGGACGCGCAATCTCTCCACGTGCCCGCGCAGCGCCTCGAGCGCCTGCGCGACGTGCGGCTCGCGGTCGCGCCCCTCGAGGTCGCAGAAGAACATGTAGCGCCCGAGCCCCTGCTTGCGGGGGCGCGACTCGATCCGCGTCAGGTTGACGTCGCGGCTGGCGAACTCCGAGAGGCAGCTGACCAGCCAGCCGGGGGCCTCGGAACCGATCCCCCAGAAGACGATCGCGGTCTTCCAGGGTCCGAGCGGCTCTGAGCCGGCCGCGCCGGGCGCGACCGGACCGCCGGAATCCGCTGGACCCCCGGGCGCGACCGGACCGCCGGAATCCGCTGGACCCCTGGGCGCGACCGGAACCCCCGCCGGCGCCCCGGGCGGTCCGAGCCACACGAAGCGGGTCTCGTTGTCGGCCACGTCCTCGACCCCGGCACGCAGCACGTGACAGCCGTAGCGCTCGGCTGCAACCCGGTTGCCGAGCGCCGCCCAGGGCCCGTCATGGGCGGCGACCTGGCGGACGGCCTCGGCGGTCGAGCTGCCCGCTAGCACCTGGGCGCCGGGCAGCCGGGTGCGGATGAAGCGCGCGCACTGGGCGCTGGCCTGGGGATGGGAGACGACGACCTCGATCTGCTCGAGCTCCAGCTCTGTCCGTGCGATCAGACAGTGGCGGATCGGGTGGACCACCTCGCCCAGGATCGCGACCTCCTCGGTCTCCATCGCGAGCGCGTCAAGCGTCGCGTTGACCGAGCCTTCGAGCGAGTTCTCGATCGGCACCAGCGCGCGGTCGACGGTGCCGGCGTGGACCGCCATGACCGTGTCGTAGATCGTCGGTAGGGGGACGGTCTCCAGTTCGGCGCCACGCGTCGCGGCGAGCAGCGCCTCCTGGGTGAAGGTGCCCTCCGGCCCGAAGTACCCGACCCGCACGACCCGCACGCCCCGCACAGCCCGGCTCAACCGGAAGCCGGAGCCGCCTCGCCGCCACCCTCGAGCGCGAGCCGGATCGCCTCGTTCTCCTCGGGCGAGAGCTCGAGCTCGCCGCGCCCGGCGTAGACCTGCTTGGCGTACATGCGGGCCTGGTCGCGGTGGTGGATCGACGAAAGCACGATCCCCGAGCGAGAAGCGTCAAGCAACGCGATCGAAGTCGATTGACGGCCGGACATCTCCCCGTAGGCGTCGTAGCGCACCAGCGATCGGTAGGCGATCGCGCCGTCGAGGCGCTGCTCCGCGGTGCCCATCCGCTGGTCGAGTCCGCCGGCGACGTCCTGGACGTAGTCATTGAGCGCCTCGAACTGGGTTTGCATCGAGGCCGCGTGCGTGACGAGATCGGCCTGGCCGTCGCCGAGCACGGTCCGCTGGTCGCGGCGGACGCGCCGCAGGCGGACCGCGAGGCCGAGGCTGAGGGCCAGCGCGACGATCGCCACCGCACCGGCCGCGAGCGCGACGATGCCGGCGGTGCTGGTCAGGTCATGCACCGCTGGAAGGATAAGCACCGGGCCGGAGCCCGTGCCTTGGCGCGGGCGCTGCGGGAACATCGCCACCGGCGCTACTGGAACGTGACCGGGAACGAGAGCGTGTTGTTGCTGGTGTCCTTCTCGCCCTGCACAGGCGCGATCGTGGCGGTGACCGTGGCGGTGCCGGTCGCCGGGACCGACTTGAGCTTCACCGGGCAGGTCGACGACTTGCCCGCGAACGTCTCGGGGACCGTGGTCTGGCCGCTGTCGCTGGTGCCGGACACGCTCACCTTGCAGACGACGTTGAACTCGTTGAAGTTGCCGCCGTTGGTGAAGCTGAGCGTGAAGGTCGGTGCCGGGCTGGCGGGGATCGGGTTCGGCGAGCCGGTCTGGAGCGTGGTGCCGGCGACGCTGACCGAGTTGAGGCTGTGGCCGTGCAGGCCGGGGACGAATTTCCCGTTGCCGCTGTTGGCGCTCGGCAGCGACACGTGGAGCTCGTTGGCGAGGAAGCTGGGCGTCACCCAGTTGACGTTGGGGACGAACTGGCCGCCGGCGATCGTCTGGCCGTTGGGCGCCCCGACCGCGATCCCGGCGCCGTGCAGCGCGGCGGCGATCTGCTTGGTCGTGTAGTCCTTGTAGACGACGTCGGACGCGTACAGCCGGGCGATCTCGGCGGCGATCGCGTAGACCGCGTCCTTGCTGGCAGAGTTGCCGAGCGCCGGCTGGATCTGTTGGGCAATATTTTTGATCGCGTCGACACGCATCTGCAGCGCCAGCAGGAGGTTCTGGTTGGCGGTCTTGACCTGATCGGGGACGCTCAGCCCCTTCGCGGTCTGCAGCTGCTTGCGGGCGCTGCTGAGCGCTTGCGCGATGCTGTTGTAGAGCCCTGTGCCATTGGCCGAGCCCGTGTGGCGAGACAGGATCGTGAACAGCTGGTTGCCGGTGTTGTTGGAGTCCGTGATCACCGAAGAAACGTCGTTCGCGTAGCTCTTCAGGGCGCTGTTGCGCTGGCTCACCTGGCAGCTGTGGACGCCGAGCGCGATCAGAATCACGAGCACCAGCAGGACGACCGCCGCGATTGCGCGGCGCGACTGGATCGAAGATTGTTGGTTGGTCGGCGGCCGACGACCGGTCCCCGACGGCCGGCGGCGACGCGGTTGAGTCCGAGGCGTGGTACGAGGCTCGTCTGCCTCGTCGAAGAACGACAAGCGACATCGCTCCTTAAAGGACTTGTGAAGAGCGCAGTATGACCGGGGCCACGGCTGGATAGTCAAACCGCAAGCGCCCATGCACCGCGGCGCCCCGCAGGGAGCCGCGCCGCAACACCGAAAACACCACCATGAGCTCGAGCCAGGCACGGACGGCCCGGCAGACGGCGCCGACCACGCGCCGCGCTCCTACGGGGAGCGTGCCGCCGCCACCGACCGTGCTCGGGCGCTACCAGCTCAGCCGCCGGCTCGGGAGTGGCGCCTTCGGCACCGTCTGGCTGGCCCATGACGAGCGCCTCGAGCGCGAGGTCGCGGTCAAGATCCTGCCGCGGGAGCGGATCGTCGGTGGGCGGTTCGAACGCGAGGCCCGCGCGGCGGCGCGGCTCGCGCACCCCGGCATCGTCACCCTGTACGAGGCGGCGGTCGACGACGACGGCGCCTATCTGGTCTCCGAGCTCGTCCGCGGCGCGACGCTCGACGGCCTGCTGGAGGGGGGCCATCTGTCCGACCAGGACATCGTCGCGATCGGGATCGCGCTCTGCGACGCGCTCGAACACGCGCACGCCGAGGGCGTCGTCCACCGTGACGTCAAGCCTTCGAACGTGCTTGTGCCCGCCCGCCCGGTGACGCCGGGGCAGGTGGCGAAGCTGACCGATTTCGGGGTCGCGCGGGTGATCGGCGGCGACAACCTGACGATGACCGGCGACGTGATCGGGACCCTCGCCTACATGGCGCCCGAGCAGGCAGAGGGACTCCCGGCCGGCCCGGCGGCCGATCTGTACTCACTGGCGCTGGTGCTCTACGAGGCGCTGACGGGGATCAACCCGGTCCGCACGACGACCGCCGCTCACCGCGCCCGCAGGCTCGGCGCGCACCTGCCGCCGCTCCGGCGTCAGCGGCGCGACCTGCCGGGCGAGCTCGGGCAGGGCATCGACATGGCGCTGCGCCCGCGGCCGCGCGAGCGGGGCACGGTCCGCGATCTGCGCCGGGCGCTGGTCGCCGCCCGTGAGCACGTGGATGACGAGCCGGGAATCGTCGCCGCGCCGTGGTCGCCCCGGCGTGCCGGCGATGGCACCGGGGATCGTGACAGCGAGCGGGCCGGGAAACGCGGCAGCGATGGCACCGGGGAGCGCGGCCGCGGGCGCGAGCTGTGGAGCGCTCGAGGTGAGACCGACGAGGACACCGAAGCCTCGCCAACCTTCGCGTGGCCGGCCCGTGGACTGGCTGCGATCACCGCCGCGGCCAGCGCCGGCTGGCTGGCGGCGCACCTGCTGAGCCCGTCGCCGCTCCCGATCCCGGTCGCGGCGTTCGTGGCGGGAGCGTTCGTGCTCGTCCTGCCGCGCCTCGGCTGGCTGGCGCTGATCGCCGCCGTCGCCGGGCTCGCGGTCGCGCAGGGTAACGCCGGGTTCGCGCTGGTCGCGCTGCCGGTGCTCCTCCTCCCCGTGCTGGTGATGCTGCGCACACCCACGGACTGGCCACTGGCCGCGGGCGCGCCGGCGCTCGGACTGGTAGGGCTCGCGGGCGCGTGGCCCGCGCTCGCAGCGGGCGCGGCCACCGTCTGGCGCCGCGCGGCGCTGGCGGCGACCGGATGGGTCTGGCTCCTGTTCGCCGGCGCCATCGCCGGCCGTGTCCTCTACGTGCCCCGCATCACCGGCGCCGCGCCGGCCGCCGCCTGGGCCGGCTCCCCCTACAACACCCTGCACCAACTCCTGCTGCCGCTTGCGCGCTCGGGCGAGCTGGCACCGGCGCTCGTCTGGGCGCTCGCCGCCGCGGCGTTGCCGTGGCTGGTGCGAGGACGGTCATTGCCGCTGGACTTCGTGCGGGTCGTCATTTGGGCGGCGATGCTGGACTCCGCCACCGTCGAGGCCACGGCGGCGTTCCACGGCTCACACGCGCTTGCGCCGCCGCCGAGCGCTGTGCTCGGGAGCATCGCTGCGGCGGTGATCGCGCTGGCTGCGCAATGGCTTGCAACGATCGGCATAAGCCCGTTCACAGAAAGCCATCCGACTGGCTCCGGAGGACATTTTCCGTAGCATGGTTCAGCCCTGTAGGGCGTCCCATGAGTGTGCTTAGGAGTCTCGAGAGCAAGATCGCCAGCCTCGTCGAAGGCACGTTCAGCCGTGCCTTCAGGTCCGAGGTGCGGCCGGTCGAGATCGCGCGCAAGCTGGCTCGCGAGATGGAGGAGCACAAGTCGATGTCAGTCTCGAGAACCTACGTCCCCAACGAGTACCGCGTCTATCTGTCTCCGCGAGACCGCGAGCGCTTCGCCGACTACGAGGATGCGCTGACGAGCGAGCTCGCCGGCTACCTGCTCGAGCACGCGCGGCGCGAGCAGCTGGCGCTGATGTCGCGCCCGGTGGTCGAATTCGAGACCGACGACCGGCTTGGACTCGGCGAGTTCGGGATACAGACGAGGGTGATCAGCCCCGATCACGAGGACGACGAAGAGCCGGTCGCCCAGGAGTCAGGCCGAACGATGATCTACAGCACCGCGGGACGAGTCGCCGAGCCGCTCGAGGAGCGGGCGCGCGCGCGCCAGCACACGGCGCTGCTGGTGACCGACGGACGGCGCCTGGTCGTCGGCGCCGACGGCGTAACGATCGGACGCAGCCGCCAGTGCGACGTGACGCTCGACGATCCGAATATCTCGCGGTCGCACGCCGAGGTCCGGCCGCGCGGCGGCTCGTGGGTGCTGACCGACCTCGGGTCAACCAACGGCTCGCGCCTGAACGGCCGGCGGATCGATGGGTCAGAAGTGCTCAAGCCTGGCGACGAGATCGAGCTCGGAACGTCTCGGATCAGGTTCGAACTCGAGTAGGACGCGACAGCAGATGCTCGAGCCAGTCTCGGTTGGACTCAAGTTCGGCTTCCTAGCCGTCCTCTATCTGTTCCTGCTCTGGGTCGCGTTCAGCGCCCTGCGCGATCTCCGTCGCAGCCGTGCGGGGCGATTCGAGCCCGACCGCCCGCCGCCCGCGGACGCGACCGGGATGTACGAGGCGGCTTCCTCGTTCGCGGACATGGACGACTTCGAGCCGCGGTTGCTGGTCGAACGGGCGCCCGGCCACGAGTCCGGGGTCGCGTATGACCTGATGGAGGGCGCTACGCTCGGCCGCGGAGATGTCGAGATCCGTCTCGACGACCCGTTCGCCTCCTCGCGTCACGCTCGCATCTCGCGCGAGGGTCACGTCTTGGTCATCGAGGATCTCGGCTCGACGAACGGGACATACCTCAACGAAAACGCGCTGAACGGGCCTCAGCCGCTGCACGACGGAGATCGGATCCGGATCGGCGACAGCGAATTCTCATACCTGCAATGACCTCCCAACACCGAGCCTGAACGGGATGCTCCGCGCGGCGCACACAACCTGGAGGACGGACACCGGCCGTCAGCGGCGAGGCAACGAGGACAGCGCCTTCGCGCGTGCGCCGCTGTTCGTGATCGCCGACGGGATGGGCGGCGCGCAGGCCGGCGAGGTCGCGTCGCAGTTGGCGGTCGAAGCGTTCCAGGGGGAGCTTCCCGAGCAGGGGACGCCGGAGGAGCGCCTGGCGGGCGTCGCCCAGGCGGCGAACCGGCGGATCTACGACATCTCGCGCACCGAGCACGAGCGCGCGGGGATGGGAACGACGCTGACCGCGGTGTACGTGGACGGCTCCGGCATCGCGGTCGCGCACGTGGGCGACAGCCGGGCTTACCTGTTCCGCGACGGCGAGCTCAGCCTGCTGACCCAGGACCACACGCTGGTCGGCGAGCTGGTCAAGCGCGGGAAGCTGACCGAGGAGCAGGCGGCCGAGCATCCGCAGCGTTCGATCATCACCCGGGCGCTCGGGATCGACCCCGAGGTCGAGGTCGACACCTGGACCTACGCGGGGCGCGCCGGCGACGTCGTGCTGCTGTGCAGCGACGGGCTGACGTCGATGATCTCCGAGGACCTGATCACCGAGATCCTGTCGGCCGAGCGCAACCTCGACGTCGCCGCCGATCGCCTGATCGACGAGGCCAACAAGGCCGGTGGCCGCGACAACATCACCGTGATCCTGTTCATGCTCGAGGAGGTGAGCAGCGACGGCGAGGTCGACGCGCCGACCGTGGTCGGGCTGACTCCCACGCCCCCGGCGGCTGGAGAGCCGTCCGGCTCCAACGACGCCGCACTCGCGGCGGGAGCGGTCAGCGCCGCGACGACGGCGCCGCCGCCAACACCTAGTGAGGCCGCGCAGCGCGCGAACCGCGCCCGGCTGGCGCGCACCCAGGGACGGCCCCCCGACAGCGATGACCGCGGCCGCCGGCGTGGAGGGCGGTTCATCAAGCCGCTCGCAGCGCTGCTGGCGATCGCGATCGTCGTGTTCCTGGTCGGGGCCGGCGGCTACCTTGCAAGCCGACAGCTGTTCTTCGTCGGCACCAACAGCCAGGGGATCGTGACGATCTTCAGGGGCCTGCCTTACACGCTGCCGTTCGGGATCCCGATGTACGAGACCTTCTACGTCTCAGGCATCCCGGTCCAATTCGTGCCCCAACAGCGCCGCGGTCAGCTGCTCAATCACGATCTGCGCTCCCAGGCGAGCGCGATCAGCCTCGTCCACGCCGCCGAACTCGGTCAGCTGATGCCATGAGCGCTCGCAACCGAGAGCTGATCGGCCTGATCCCGGCCTCGCTGTTGGTCACGGCCGGCTTCGCGGGGGTGTTCATCCAACGCTCGAACGCGCTCTCGAACATCTCGCTGACCTACGGTGCGATCTTCCTCGGCCTCTGCATCGCCGGCCACATATTCGTCCGCATCACGCTGCCCAACGCCGACCCGTACATGTTCCCGCTGATCGCGGTGCTGGCGAGCTTCGGGCTGGTGATGGTCTACCGGATCAGCTCGACTGACGCGCGACAGCAGGCGCAGTGGTTCGTGCTCGGGCTGATCCTGTTCGCGGTGACGATCATCGTCTTCCGCGACTACCGCAAGCTCGAGCAATACCGCTACGTGATCGTCGCGGTCTCGCTGGTGCTGATGGTGATGCCGCGCCTACCAGGCGTGGGCTACGCGGCCAACGGCGCCTACCTCGGCGTCCGCGTCCCCGGACTGTTCGTCTTCCAGCCGCCGGAGTTCGCCAAGATCGGCCTGGTCATCTTCCTCGCCAGCTACCTGCGAGACACGCGCCAGCTGCTCGTCGTAGGGGCGCGGCGGGTGCTCGGGGTGACGATCCCGCCGCTCAAGCACTTCGGTCCGGTGATCGTGATCTGGGGGCTGGCGATGGGGATCCTGGTGGTGCTGTCGGACGTCGGGTCCTCGATCATGTTCTACGGCGCGCTGCTGGCGATGCTTTACGTGGCGACCAACAGGCTCTCGTTCGTAGTCGTCGGTGTGGTCGCCGCGGCGATCGGGTTCTGGTACCTGGGGACGCACATCCCCCACATCCATGCCCGCGTCGAGAGCTGGCTGCACCCGTTCGACCCGCGGCTCTACAACGCCCCGCTGGGGAGCTTCCAGATCGCCAATTCGCTGTTCGCGCAGGCCGCAGGCGGGCTGTTCGGCCAGGGCTTCGGTCAGGCGGTGCTGTCAATGCCGGGCGGCGCGACGCTGCTCCCGTTCCCGCAGACGGACATGATCTACGCGGTGATCACGGATGAGCTCGGCCTGTTCGGGGCCGCGGCCGTGCTGCTGACCTACCTGATCTTCGTCTGGCGCGGGTTCAAGACCGCGATGCTGGCCCGCGACTCGTTCTCGAAGCTGCTCGCGGTCGGGTTGACGTCGATGTTCGCGCTCCAGGTGTTCGTGATTGTCGGTGGGGTGACCCGCGTGATCCCGCTGACCGGCGTGACGCTGCCGTTCATCTCCTACGGCGGCTCGTCGATCGTCGCCAACTTCGTTCTGCTCGCCCTGCTGCTGCTCGTGTCCGACCGCGCCCGCCGCCCGGAGCGCACGTGAACGCCGCGATCTCGAAGCTGTTCGTCGTCGTCGTCGTGCTATTCGCGCTGCTGATCGGCTGGACGTCGCGCTGGACGGTGTTCGATGCCTCGTCGCTGACCACAACGTGCTCAACCGGCGCACGCTGGTCGACGACCTGCGAATCAAGCGCGGCTCGATCATCGCCGACGACGGCACCGTGCTGGCGAAATCGGTCCCGGCCGGCCGCAACCTGGAAGCGGACCTATCCGACCGGGTCGCTGTTCGCGCAGCCGGTCGGCTACTTGAATGCGATCGAGGGTCAGGTCGCGGGCCTCGAGCTTTCGCACGAGTCCGACCTGCGCGGCGTGCAGACCGGACTGAGCTCGATCTTCGGCCAGCTGAGCCCGCACCCGGTCGGCGACGACGTGTACACGAGCCTCGATCCAAAGGCGCAGCGGCTCGCACAGCAGCTGCTGGCCGGCCGCCGCGGAGCAGCAATTGCGCTCAACCCGAAGACCGGGGACGTGTACGTCATGTACTCGAACCCGACCTACAACGACAACCACCCCAGTCAGTCCGGCGCCGGGCAGTCGACCTTCAACCGCGTGACCCAATCGGGCTATCCACCGGGCTCGACATTCAAGATCGTGACCACGACCGCGGCGATGGACACCGGCAAGTACACGCCGACCTCGATCATCGACGGCAAGTCGCCGCTGACCGTCTCCGGCGTCCCGCTCGAGAACGACGGCAACACGAACTGGGGTCCGATCACGCTGACGAAGGCGCTGACCAACTCGGTCAACACGGTCTTCGCGCAGGTCGGCGAGGCGGTCGGCAAGCAGACGATGGCCAACTACATGAAGCGCTTTGGCTTCTACTCGACCCCGCCGCTGGACTATCCGCCGACCGAGATGGTCGCCAGCGGCGAGCGGCAAGGCACCAAGCTGCTGTCGCCGACCAGCGGCCTGATCGACCTCGGCCGGATGTCGATCGGGCAGGACAAGCTCGAGGTCACGCCGCTGCAGATGGCGATGGTCGCGTCAGCGGTCGCCGACGGCGGCAAGCTGATGACCCCCCACATCGTGACCAAGGTCGTAAACCAGGACGGCCAGACGGTGAAGACGATCCAGCCGAGCGTCTACCACACGGTGATGAAGCCGGAGACCGCCCACGAGCTCTCGCAGATGATGACTGACGGTGGTCGAGGAGGGAACCGGCACCCCGGCCCAACTCGGCGGGATCCACGTGGCGGGCAAGACCGGCACCGCGCAGGTCGGGCCCACCGGCTCGAACCTGACCGACGACTGGTTCATCGGCTTCGCGCCGGTCGAGGACCCGAAGGTCGTGGTCGCGGTCGTGCTCGAGGAGTCCCCGACGGCTTCGGCGGCACGGTCGCGGCGCCGGTCGCGGCGCAGCTGATCAAGACGCTGCTGGCGGAAGGCAAGTAGCCCCGTGTCCGGTCCCCCTCCCAACACGATGATCGACGGGCGCTACAAGGTGCTCTCGAAGCTGGGTTCGGGCGGCATGGCCGATGTCTTCCTCGCCGAGGACGAGCAGCTGTCGCGCAAGGTCGCGCTGAAGCTGCTCCACGAGCGGTTCGCGGCCGATCCGGACTTCGTCGAGCGCTTCCGCCGCGAGGCTCAGGCCGCCGCCGGCCTCCAGCACCCCAACGTGGTCAGCGTCTATGACCGCGGCCGCTACGAGGACACGTACTACATCGCGATGGAGTATCTCCCCGGGCGCTCGCTCAAGCAGCTGATCCGCGAGGAGGCGCCGCTCGAGCCGCTGCGCGCGATCGAGATCGCGATCCAGATCCTCAAGGCCGCGCGCTTCGCCCATCGGCGCGGCGTGATCCACCGCGACCTCAAGCCCCACAACGTGATCGTCGACGACGCCGATCAGGCGAAGGTGACCGACTTCGGGATCGCGCGCGCCGGCGCCTCCGACATGACCGAGACGGGGTCGATCATGGGGACCGCCCAGTATTTGTCGCCCGAGCAGGCCCAGGGGCTGAGCGTCGGCGCGGGCTCGGACCTCTACTCGGTCGGAGTCGTCCTCTACGAGATGCTGACCGGGCGGGTGCCGTTCGACGCCGACTCGCCGGTCACGATCGCGCTCAAGCACGTCTCCGAGGCGCCGATCCCCCCGAGCCAGCTCAACCCGCTGGTGCCGCCCGAGCTCGAGCAGGTCGTCCTCTGGGTTCTCAACAAGAACCCGGCCGACCGCCCGACGGACGCCGACCAGCTGATCACCGCGCTGGAGAACGCCAAGATCTCGATCGAGTCAGCTGCCGCGGGCGAGAACACCGCCCGGATGGCGGCCGTCGCAGCGCTCGCCGCGGCCGGCGCAGGAGGCGGAGGCGCGCTTGGTGCGCTGGCGGCCACGGCGCCGGCGCCGTACCCCGAGCAGAGCGCCAACGGCGGCGGCGTGACCGAGGATCGCGAGCGTTACCGGCGCGATCGCAACCCGTGGCTGCCGTGGCTGATCGGGCTGCTGGTGCTGCTGCTGGTCGCGGGTGCCGCGGCGGCCGCATACTTCATCAGCCGCCCCAAGCAGCGGGTCGTGCCGGCCGTCGTCGGGCTCCAGCTCCCGGTCGCCCGCGCGATCCTCGAGCGCGCCGACTTCTCAGTCAGCCCGATCTTCGTGCGCAGCGCGAAAGCCGCGCAACATCGTCGTCGGCGCTTCCCCGTCGCCGGGCCAGAAGGCCGACAAGGGCTCGACGGTCACGCTCAGCGTCTCCGGGGGACTCGGCAGCACCACGATCCCGTCAGTCGTCGGTCTCAGCCAGGCGGCCGCCAAGAAGCAGCTGACCAGGGCGCACCTGCACGTCCACACCCAGCCCGAGACCTCACAGCAGATCCCGGTCGGCGACGCCGTGGGTACCGATCCGCGCTCCGGACGGCAGGTGGCAAGCGGCACCGACGTGACGCTGTTCGTCTCCTCGGGCAAGCCGACCAAGCAGGTTCCTAACGTCGTCGGGCAGAACCAGGCGGCGGCGAGCGCCGAGCTGACCGCCGCGGGCTTCAACATCAATCCCACGAGCCAGGCTTCCAACACGGTGCAGCCAGGCAACGTGATCAGCCAGAGTCCGGCCGGCAACGCGAACGCGGCGCCAGGCTCGACGGTCACGATCGTGGTCGCCAAGGCTCCGCCGATGACGAGCGTCCCGGCGGTCGTCGGCGACACGCCCCAGAGCGCCAAGAGCACGTTGAAGGCGGCGGGCTTCAAGGTGACCAAGACCACCAAGGACGTCACGGACCAGTCTCAGAATGGGCTTGTGATCAGCCAGTCGCCGAGCGGCAACTCGAAGGTGAAGATGGGCAGCACCGTGTCGATCGTGGTCGCGAAGTACGTGCCGACCAACACGCCCACGACCAGCACGTCAACGACCAGTACGACTACGACCACCAGCAGCTCCACGACCCCCGGCGCGCCATGAGCTCGGGCACGGTCGCCGTACTGGCCGGGGGCCGGTCCTCCGAGCACGAGGTTTCGCTCGCCTCGGCCGCATCGGTCGCCGACGGCCTGCGCCAAGCCGGCTACGAGGTCTCGATGATCGATGTCGGGCGCGATGGAGTCTGGCGGCGTGACGGCGAGCCGCTGGCGCTCGTGCCCGGCAAGGGTTTCCCCGCTCACGACGTCGTGTTCCCGGTCCTGCACGGGCCGTTCGGCGAGGATGGGACGGTCCAGGGGTTGCTCGAGTGCCTCGACGTCCCGTACGTCGGTGCCGGCGTGCTCGCCTCGGCGCTGTGCATGCACAAGGTCATCTTCAAGCAGCTGATGGCCCAGGCCGAGATCCCCCAGGTCGACTACCGCGCGGTGACCGAGGCGCAGTACGCGGGCGAGCCGCGCGAGGTCAGGCACGAGGTCTCCCAGCTCGGCCTGCCGGTGTTCGTCAAGCCGGCGCGTCTCGGGTCATCGGTCGGGATCGCAAAGGTCGACAGCGATGAGCAGCTCGACCGGGCGCTGAGGACGGCGTTCGACCACGACCCGGTGGCGATCATCGAGGCGGCCGCAATCGGGCGCGAGATCGAGTGCTCGGTGCTCGGCAACGACGAGCCGATCGCGTCACAGCCCGGCGAGATCCTGCTCGGCGCCGGCGAGGCCGGCTGGTACGACTACGCAGCCAAGTACTCACCGGGCGGGATGCGGCTCATGGTCCCGGCACGAGTCGCGCCGGAGGTCTCCGAGCGCGTGCGTGAGCTCGCGGTGCGGGCGTTCGTGCTCAGCGGTTGCAGCGGGCTCGCGCGGGTGGACTTCTTCGTGGTCGGCGAGACGGTGCTGCTCAACGAGCTCAACACGATGCCCGGGTTCACGCAGACGAGCGTCTACGGGACGCTGTTTCAGGCCAGCGGGATCCCGTACGCCGAGCTGCTGGATCGGCTCGTCAAGCTCGCGCTCGAGCGCTACGAGTCCGAGCGCGGCCACCGCCACTGAACGGCGCATGGATCAATCACTTCGAGGCTTCCTGGACGAGCTCGAGCGGATCGGGGAGCTGCGTCGGATCTCCGAGCCCGTATCGCTGCAGTACGAGCTGTCGGCGCTGCTCGCTGCTGCCGACGCGGGGCCGGCGCTGCTGTTCGAGCGCGTGTCGGGCTCGTCGATGCCGGTGGTCGGCGGCGTGCTCGGGAGCCGGGCGCGGATCGCCGCCGGTCTCGGGGTCAAGCCCGAGCGAATCCAGGAGCGCATGCTGCGGGCGCTGCGCGATCCGTTGGAGCCGGCGGAGATCGCTTCGCCGCCGTGCCAGCAGACCGTGATCGAGGACCCGGATCTGAGCCGGCTTCCGATCCCATGGTTCTTCGAGCACGAGACCGGGCCCTACATCACCGCTGGTGCGATCGTCGCGCGCGACGGGCCCGACGGCCCGGCGAACCTCTCGATCGCGCGGCTGAAGCCGCTCGGCGGCGCCCGCGCGCTGGCGGGCATCGCTCCCAACCACCACCTCGCGGCGCTGGCCCGGCGCGCGGGTGCACGCGGCGAGACGCTGCCGATCGCGGTCACGATCGGCAACTGCCCCGCCGTGCTGCTGGCATCGTGCCTGTACCTCGACCTCGGCGTTGACGAGCTCGCCCACGCCGGCGGACTGCTGGGGGAGCCGGTGCAGGTGGGGCGGACGGCGGCGGGGCTGGCGGTGCCCGCGCACTGTGAGCTGGTCCTCGAGGGACGCCTGCACCCGGATGAGAGGGTCTATGAGGGTCTCGTGTCGGAATTTCACGGGATGTATGAGGACTACGGCGAGGGCTGGGTCGTGACGTTTGATCGCCTGACGACCCGTCGCGACCCGATCTACCAGGCGATCGAGCCGGGACGCTACCGCGAGCACCTGCTGCTGGGCGGGACTGCGATCGCGGCCGGGCTTGCGGCGGAGCTCAAGCGCGTCGTGCCCGCGGTCCGCGAAGTCGCGGTCCCCGAGGGGGGCGCCGGCCGCCTGGCGGCGGTCATCTCACTGGACGCCGGCGCTCGACCCGGTTCCGCGCAGCGCGCGATGTTCGCCGTCTGGGCGAGCGTCAGCCTGATTCGCACGGTCACCGTTGTCGACGCCGACATCGATCCGTGGGATCCGGTCGATGTCGAGTGGGCGCGCACCTGCTTCGCGCGGCCCGATCGCGATCTGCTGATCGCCCCCGGGGGCACGGCAGATCGTGCCGAGCCGCTTGAGCTGCGCGGCACCGTGGCAAAGCTCGGCATCGACGCCACCCGCAAGGCTGCCGACCGCGCGGACCACCGTGTCGCGGCCCCGCCGGCGGACGTGATGGCTACTGCGCGGCGAGCGATCGAAGGCCAGCGATGAGACTCGTCGTAGGTGTCTCGGGCGCGAGCGCGCCGCAGCTGGCCTTGGCCGTGTTGCGGGCGCTGAAGGAGCTGGATGCGGTCGAGACGCATCTCGTCGTCTCCTCGGGAGCAAGGCGGACGATCGAGCTGGAACTCGACCTCAGCGTGTCCGAGCTCGAGCAGCTCGCCGACGTGGTCCATCGCCCCGACGACCTCGCGGCTTCGATTTCATCGGGCTCGTTTCAGACAATCGGGATGGTGATCGTGCCCTGCTCGATGCGGACACTCGCGGCGATCGCGACCGGGAACAGCACAGACCTGCTGACGCGCGCGGCCGACGTGTGCCTGAAGGAGCGTCGGCGGCTGGTGCTCGTCACGCGTGAGGCGCCGCTGAACCTGATCCACATCCGCAACATGGAGACGGTGACGCTGGCCGGAGCGACGGTCATGCCTCCCGTGCTCGGCTTCTACCACCGTCCGCGCACGGTCGACGAGCTCGTCGGGCACGTCGCCGGGCGGATCCTCGACCAGCTTGGGCTCGCCGATCCGGGCCTTCGCCGCTGGGAAGGGCCGAGCAGCTAACGCCGCAACGTCACGCCGGCGCGCTCGGCGATCAGCCGCGCGGCGAGCAGCTCGCCGTCTACGTCGCCGTAGTGCTCGAGCGCCGCGTGGTGCAGCTCGGAGACGGTCGAGATCACATCGAGCGGCACGTCGAGCTCGTCGGCCAGCGTCACGACCGCCGACAACTCCTCGCAGCAGCGCGCGAGTCCGAACGTCGTCAGGTCATCGCCGTCGAGCAGCGGGTCGGCACAGTCGGCAAGGAAGCGGCTGTCGGCGGCGCTGGTCCGCAGCGCCCCGAGCAGTACGTCGAGCTCGAGCCCGAGTCGCCTGCCGAGCGTCAGCGCCTCGGCGCTCGCGGCCGCGTGCGTGAACCAGAGCGCGTTGATCAGCAGCTTGGTCGCATACCCGCTGCCGCTCGGGCCGACGTGAAGGATCCGCCGCGCCAGGACGTCGAGCGCCGGACTGCAGCGCTCTATGTCGGCCGCATCGCCGCCCGCGAATACCAGCAGCCGTCCCTCGCGCGCGGCCGCCGGACCACCGCCGACCGGCGCATCGACGAACCGCACGCCGCGAGCGCGGCAGTCGCGCGCGACTCGTGGTGTGGCGCTGCTCATCTCGATCCAGCACGCGCCCGGCGCCAGCGCGCTCGCGAGCTCGTCGACGACCCCGGCGACCTCTTCGATCCCCGGCAGCATCGTGACCAGCAGCTCGGCGTCGTGGGCCGCCGCCGCGGGCGTTTGGGCCCAGCGCGCTCGCACCTGCTCGCGAAGCGACGAACGCAGATCGGTTGCGACCACATCGAAGCCTGCGTCCGCCAGCCGCTCGCACATCGGCTGCCCCATCCGGCCAAGCCCTACGAACCCGATCTTCATCGCGAGCATTGTCGCCGACGCGGCGACGCCCCTACGTGTAGAGCGCGACCTCGTTGAGCGAGACGCTCGTGTGCGAGCCGAGGCTCGTGATCCAGACCAGGTAGTAGCGGTACTTGACGCCGGCCGTGTCGAGCCTCAGCGCCTGTGTTGCGTGTACGGCCAGCGCGCCGCCGACGTGCACCCACCCGTTGGCACCGACGTCGAACACGTTCGGGTTCGGGGTGCTGTTGCGCGCATAGATCTGGACCGTGAACCCAGGCGTGGCTGTGTCGATGATCATCGAGCGCGCGACGACGCCCGGCTTGGCGTCGACGTACAGGCCGACGCCGGGCTTGCTCTGCAGGCCGTTGTAGTAGGTCTCGGTCGTCCAGGCGGTGTTGCGGTTGCCGTCGACCGCGAGCCCGTCCTCTTCGGGGTGCTGGTTCTTAGGCCCGCTGGTCGCGTCCGGGTTGTAGTCGTGCGCGCAGCTGGCGCACAGCTGCACCTGCGCATGGGTGTCACGCGGGCGGCGCCTGCGCCAGGCCGCCCGTCCCGTGGTGCGTGTGGCCGGCGAGGAACACGAGCGTGCCGGCGATCGCCGCGATCACAACCAGCAGCAGCGGCACCGCGGCGGCGGGGTGGCGCAGCCGGTAGGGGATCCGGCGGCGCGTCTTCGAGGGCAGCGTCCGCAACACGGTGGTCGCCTCCCCGGTGGCGCTTCCAGACCTCGCGGTCTCGATCGCGAGCACGTCCTCGAGGTCGGCGATCATCTCGGCGTCGTCGGCGTAGCGGTCGTCCTGACGCTTGGCGGTCGCCGTGTCGACCACGACCGCGAGCGCGGCCGACACCTCGGGCCGCTTGAGCTGCACGTCAGGGAGCTCGTCACGAACGTGCTTCATCGCGACCGCAACCTGGTTGTCGCCCTTGAACGGAACCTCACCGCTCAGCATCTCGTAGAGGACGACGCCAAGCGAGTAGAGGTCGGACTGGCCGTTGACGTGGTGGCCAAGCGCCTGCTCGGGCGACACGTAGTCAGTCGTGCCCAGCACACGACCGTCGGCGGTCAGCCCCTCCTCCTCGAGCGTGCGGGCGATCCCGAAGTCGGTCACCTTCGCCGACCCCTCCTGGTCGATCAGCACGTTCTGGGGTTTGACGTCACGGTGGACGATGTGCTGTGCGTGCGCGGCGCCGAGCGCCCGCGCGATCTCGATCGCGTACGCGACGGCCTCGGCGATCGGCAACCGGCCGAGCCGGCGGATCCGGTCCTTGAGCGTCTCGCCCTCGACGTACTCGAGGACGATGTAAGGCCGGCCGTCGTCTTCGCCGGCGTCGATCACGCCGACGATGTGCGGGTGCGAGAGCTGCGCAACCGCGCGCGCTTCGCGGCGGAAGCGCTCGAGCTGGTCCGAGTCTGAGGCGACCTCGCGGTTCATCAGCTTGATCGCGACTTCGCGCTCGAGCGTCTCGTCGTGCGCCCGGTAGACAGTCGACATGCCGCCCGAGCCGATTCGCGCTTGGAGCCGGTAGCGGCCGTTGAGCGTGGTGCCGAGCAGCGTGCTCATACAGGAATTCCGATTTTGCTCAGACCGTCCGCAAGCCGTCCGCGTCTCCCTCGAGGCGGTGCCCCGGAACCTCGACGGTCCCGGCCCTCGCGGTCACGCGCCCGATCACGGCGGCACCCTCGTGGTGTCGCTCGAGCAGCATCACGGCCTCGCCGGCGGCCGGCTGCGGGACGATCGTGCAGAAGCCGCAGCCCATGTTGAAGACCTCCCACATCTCGTGCTGCGCGACCTCGCCGAGCCGGGCGATCAGCTCGAACACGGGCGGGACCGCCAACGGCGCCGTGATCTCGAAGCCGACCCCGTCGCCGAGCCGCAGCAGGTTCAGCAGCCCGCCGCCGGTGATGTGGGCCAGCCCGTGCACCGGCAGGTCGCTGCGCAGCAACTCGAGGATCGCGCGAACGTAGATCACCGTGGGTTCCAGCAGCGCGTCGGCGACGGTCGCCCCCGCCAGCGCGTCCGGCGCGGCGTCGAGCGTCAGCCCGCCGTCGTGCAGCAGCGCCCGTCGGGCGAGCGTGAGGCCGTTTGAATGCACCCCCGAGGCCGGCAGCCCGATCACCGCGTCGCCCGGCGCGCAGAGGCCGCCGTCGACGATTCGATCGAGCGCCACCGTGCCGAACGCCGACCCGACCAGGTCGAAGCCATACGGAGAGGGATGGCCGCGGATCACCTCCGGCAACTGGCAGACCTCGCCGCCCGGGATCTCGACCCCGGCGGCTTCGGCCCCGACCCGCAGCCCGACGGCGATCTCGCTCAGCAGCTCGGGGTCGGCGTGCTCGACCGCGAGGTAGTCCAGCAGCGCCAGCGGCTCCGCTCCGACGCATATCAGATCGTTGACGTTCATCGCCACACAATCGATCCCGATTGTGTTGAAACGCTGCGTCTGCTCGGCGACGATCACTTTGGAGCCGACGCTGTCGGTCGCGAGTGCCACGCCGAGCCCGGGGGCGACCTTGATCACGCTCGCGTAGTGGCCCGGCAGCGGCACCGCGAGCGAGCTGCGCCCCGGTTCAATGCCGCGCAGCACGTCGACCAGCGCCGCGACGCCCCGGTCGGCCTCGTGGGTGTCGACCCCGGCGGCTGCGTACGCGTCAGTCACGAGGCCATTGTCTTACATTCGCCGGACCGCGCTGGGCGCCGCGCGAGCCTCGTCAGGACCGCCGTCGCGAGCGCGATCCGGTAGGCGGCGTAGGGCCACAGCGAGCGGTCTCGCTCGACCTGCTTGATCAGCCAGGTGGAGCCGAGCGTCGAGCCGAACGAGGCGGCGGCGCCGACCGCGAACGGGAGCCCGGCCTTCGGCGGCAGCCCGCGGCGAGCCAGCCGCGTGCCCTTCAGCAGCGTCGCGCCGGCGATCACCGGCAGCGCGACGTGCCGCGAGAGACGGTTGGCGTCCTCGCGCGTGAAGCGCCTGAAGCGCGCCGCGGCGAGCGTCGCGCCGTTGCGCGAGACCCCCGGGATCAGCGCGCACGCCTGAGCGACCCCGAGCCACAGCGCGTCGACCGCGCCCGCCTCCAGCGAGCTCCGTGTCTGCGGCCAGCGGTCGGCCCAGGCCATCATCAGCGAGCCGCAGATCAGCCCGACCGCGATCGTCGGCGGCGTGCCGAGCCGCCGTTCGATCGGGCGCTCGAGCGTGTAACCGACGATCGCCGGCGGCACGAACGACAGCGTCACGAGGGTCGCGATCCTCGCGTCCATGCCGCGAACCGCCTCGTCGACCTCGTTGCGCAGCGTGATCAGCAGCGCCGCCGCGGTGCCGGCGTGCAGCGCGACCTCGAACGCCTTGCGCAGCTCGCTGTCGAGGCTGTCGTAGTCCCAGCCGAGCAGCCACGGGATCAGCGACACGTGGCCCGAAGAGGAGATCGGGAGCAGCTCGGCGGGGCCGTGCAGTGCCCCGAGCGTCAGCGCCTGGGCGAGCGTCAGCTGGGGCCCGGCCGGGTCGGGGGCGGGCGGCTCCTCGAGCTCCGGCGGTTGCTCAGTCAGGGAGGACATCGGCGGCCGGCTCGGCGGAGCGACTGCGCGACCGCCAGCGGACGATCAGGTAAATGATCAGGACCACGACCACCGCGACCGCCGCGTAGTCGACGTACTCCAGGTGGTGGCGCCACGTCGGCCACTGGCTGCCGACCGCGCGCCCGAGGATCCCGAGCCCGCCGATCCAGATGATCGAGCCGAGCGTCGCGAGGATGAAGAACCGCCAGAACGGCATCCGCGCGACCCCGGCCGCGTACGGGAACGCGGCTCGGACGACCGGCAGCATCCGTGAGATGAAGATCGTCGGCGAGCCGTAGCGCTCGAACCACTGATGGGCCCGGTTGAGGCGGCTGGCGCTGACATGCAGCTTGCCCCCCTTGTGCTCGAGCAGTTCGCGCTGACCGAAGTAGCCGATCGAGTAGGCGACCGAGGCGCCGGCCATGTCGCCGGCGACGCCCGCGACGATGATCCCCGGCAGGGTCAGGTTGCCTTGGAACACGTCAAAGCCGGCGAACAGCATCGTCGGCTCGGTTCCGGGCAGTCCGATGATGCTCGTCATCATCGTCAGCAGGAACACGCCTGCGAGTCCGAGATCCGCGATCAGCTGCGTCGCGAGTCGAACCAGCGGCTCGGTCAGTGAGGCGAAGGTCAGCAGCAAGGACCGCCTAGCGTAGCGGTCGTTTCGCCGGTCGGGCGTCTGCGAAGCGCTGCTCGCCGGGGTCTTGACCGAGGGTTAACGGACCCCTCGACGGTAGGGTCTCGCGAGTGCGAGTCTGGGTCGATCTGACCAACTCACCCCATGTGCTGGTGATGCGCCCGGTGATCGACGAGCTGCGCCGGCGCGGCCACACGGTCGAGGTCACCGCTCGCGATTTCGCCCAGACACTGGCGCTTTGCGAGCGATTCGGGATCGCGCACACGGCGATTGGACGGCACCGCGGCGCCGGGCTACTCGACAAGGGCCGCGGTCTCGCCGCGCGGTCAATCGCGCTCACGCGGTGGGCGCGCCCACGCCAATTCGACCTCGCCCTCGGCCACGGCTCAAACGACATCACCGTCGCTGCCGCGCTCCTGAGAATTCCCTCATCGACGACCTTTGATTACGAATGGGCCAAGGTCCAGCACACGGTCAACTGCCGGCTCGCAGCGGCGGTCGTGGTCCCCGAGGCGATCCCCCCCGAGCGGCTTTACCGCTACGGCGCCCGCGGCAAGCTGCACCGCTATCCGGGGCTCAAGGAGGAGTACTACCTGGCGGATTTCGAGCCCGACACGGCGGTTCTCGATCAGCTCGGACTCGACCGCGCGGCGCCATTGGCAGTGGTTCGCACGCCGCCCGCCGTGTCGCTCTATCACCGGTTCGAGAACGACCTCTTCGCGCAGGTGCTGGAGCGGCTGCGCGGCCAGCAGGCTGTGGTCCTGCCGCGGACCGCCGAGCAGCGCGCGGAGCTGAGCGAGAGCGGGGGTTTCGTGGTCCCCGAGGGAGCCGTCGACGCCCAGTCGCTGGTCGCCTACGCGGACCTTGTGGTGTCGGCCGGCGGAACGATGAACCGCGAAGCGGTCGCGCTCGGGACGCCGGTGCTGACGGTCTTCGAGGGCCGCCCAGGGGCGGTCGACGAGGGGCTGATCGCCGACGGCCGCCTGCGGCGGCTGCGGTCGGCCGACGAAGTGCAGCTCGTCAAGCGCGGCGTCACTCAGACGACGCGGGTGCGCCGCGATCCGGGGCTGCTGGTCGATCTGCTGATCAGCCCCGTCGCGTCTTAGCTGGGTGGCAAGCCCGCGAACCGGAGACCATTAGATCTAGTTTGTGAGCGTTGCGTTAGCGGTCGGCAAACGCCGCCGTTCCTCGGCCGGAATCGCCGCATCGAGGCTGGTACCGTCCGGTGCTCCTCGTGTCAGACACCACGCTAGAGAAGTCGCAAGTCCTCCCGCCAGAGGACGGTAAATCCACGCCGCCGCCGGTCTCCGGCGGCTCGCGTTCGCTGGTCGCCCGCTACGCGTGGTGGCTCGTGACGCTCGGCATCCTCGCGGTGTCGGCGGCGCTGATCCTGATCCTCCGCACGCGGCCTGGATATGACCCCTACGGTTGGCTCGACTGGGGCTACCAGACGCTGCGCGGGTCGCTGAACCTCGGCGGGGCGCCGTCATGGAAGCCGTTCACCTACCTGTTCAACGTCCCCTACGCGATCTTCGGTCATTACGCGCTGTGGCTCTGGATGGAGACCGCGGTCGCGATCTCGCTCGCGGGGGCCGTGTTCGGCGGCCGGATCGCTTACAGGCTGACCGCCGCCGACGCCGAGCATCGCTACGCGGCGATCGCCGCCGCGATCATCGGCGGCGCCTCGGTGCTCGGGATCAACCTGTACATGCACTACGTGATGAGCGTCCAGTCAGACCCGATGCTGGTCACGACCTGCCTCGCGGCGATCGACTGCTATCTGAACCGCCGCTACGCCTGGACCTGGTGGCTGCTGGCGCTGACCGCGCTCGGGCGCCCCGAGGTGTGGCCGTTCGCCGGCCTCTACGCGATCTGGGTGTGGCGCAAGTTCCCGTCGATGCGTTGGATGCTCTACGTCGGCGTGATCGGCAACGCGTTTCTGTGGTTCGGGATACCGACGATCACCAACGGACGCCCCAACATCGCCGGCCAGCTCGCGCTCCGCTCACCGCGCGAGCTTCACAACAACAAGATCATCGGCACGTGGGACCGGTTCACATCGCTGAAGGGCTGGCCGATCTGGGTCCTGGCGCTGATCGCCGTCGGCCTCGCGGCGCTGCGGCGCAACATCGTCGTCCTCGACGTTGGCGGCGATCTCGCTCGGCTGGGTCGTGATCGAGATCGCGTTCGTCCTGCACGGCTTCCCCGGCGTCTACCGCTACCTGTTCGAGCCGGCCGGGATGGCCGGCGTACTCGCCGGCGTCGCGGTCGGCTGGCTGCTGCTCGACGCGCGGACGCTCAACAAGTCACTGCCCAGCTGGGCCGGGATCCCGGTCGCGGCGGTCCTGGTGGCGATCCTGATCCCCGAGTGCGATCGCGGCGGTTCGGACCGAGCACAAGGACGTCTACCACGAGCGCGCCCGCACGGTCGAGATCGACAAGCTGGCGGCGACGATCAACTCGCTCGGCGGCTACAAGCGCCTGCTGCGCTGCGGGCAGCCCGGTGATCAACGTCGAGTACGCGAGCATCATGGCCTGGTACGTGCACATGAACACCGGCTTGATCGGCTACCGGCCTCAGTTCGAGCTGACCAAGAAGCACAACCCGATCGTGCTGCTCACGCCCTTGCCCAACGGCTGGGCCGTGCAGCCGTATCGGACGCCGCGCGCGCCTGCCGCAGCAGCTGCCGACATCAAGTCGCTCTACGTGCCCACCGCTTTTCACCCCGGCGGCGTCCTGATCTACAAGTAGACTGGGGCCTAACGAGGCCTTAGCGGGCCTTAGAAAGCCTTCAACCGCGCGCGATTACAATCAGGCCCGCATGCGCCGGCGGATCAGATCCGCGGCCTTTCCCGTCCACCGCCACGCGGTCCCGATGCTGCTGGTGGACGGAGTCTTGGTCGCGTTGGCATATTTCCTCGCCTTCTGGCTGCGGTTCGAGGACAACCGCTGGGGCACCGCGCACATTTACGGGCGGCTGTTCGACGCCACCTGGTGGTGGGCGGTCCTGATCGCGCTGGTAGCGCTCGCCGGCTTCGGGCAGTACCAGCGGCTGTGGCGGTTCGTCGGTCAGCGCGACTACGAAGCCGTGCTCAAGGCGGTGATCGTCGCGACGGTGGTGCTGGTGGGCGCGATCGCGCTGATTCACCCGGTCGAGGGCTCGGTGATCCAGCACCTGGCGATCCCCCACGTGCGCCACGGCCAGCTGCACTACACGCACCGGACGATCCCGGGCCCCGTGACCGCCGCGACGCTGCCGGGCAGCGTGATCTCGCTGTTCTTCCTGCTGTCACTGTTGTTCCTGGTCGGCCCGCGCTTCGGTGTGCAGCTGATCATGGACGGCCGCGTCCGCACGATGCGCGTCGGCAAGGGTTTCGGCGAGGTTCTGGTGGTCGGAGGCGGCGACGGCGGCCGGCTGGTGGTGCGCGAGCTGATGCGCAATCCGGAGCTGCGGCTGCGGCCGGTCGGCTTCCTTGACGACGACCCGCGCAAGCGCGGAATCAAGGACGAGCACGGCCTCAAGGTGCTCGGCGACACCGCTGGTGACCTCGAGCGCGTGCTCGACGAGGTCGAGCCCGACGAGGTCGTGATCGCGATCCCGTCGGCGCCGGGGACGCTGCGTGCCCGCGTCGTGACCGCTTGCCGCGCGCGCGGGATCCCAGTCCGCACGATGCCGACCGTGTTCGAGCTGCTGCGCGACGGCTCGGGCCAGATGCGCGTCACCCGCCAGCTGCGCGAGGTGCGCGTCGAGGACATGCTCGGCCGCGAGCCGGTCCGCGAGGAGCTCGAGCGGGTCGGCGCCTACCTGGCAGACCAGGTCGTGATGGTGACCGGCGCCGGCGGCTCGATCGGCTCCGAGCTCTGCCGCCAGATCGCCCGCGTTGGTCCGCGCTGGCTGGTGCTCGTCGACCACGCCGAGCACAACCTGTTCGAGATCGTCCGCGAGCTCGAGGAGGACCGTCACATCCGGACCGCGATCGCCGGTGCTCGCCGACTGCAAGGAGGAAGAGCGCATGCGCGAGGTGATGGCCGAGTACCGCCCGTCGATCGTCTTCCACGCCGCCGCCTACAAGCACGTCGCGATGATCGAGCGGAACCCGGTCGAGGCCGTCCGAAACAACGCGCTGGCGACGAGGCTCGTCGCGCGGGTCGCGGGCGAGAGCGGAGTCGGCACGTTCGTGCTCGTCTCGACCGACAAGGCGGTGATGCCCGCGACCGTGATGGGCGCCTCCAAGGCGCTCGCCGAGTGGGCGGTCGAGGCGGCGGCGGGCAAGTATCCCGGCACCCGTTACGCGACGGTCCGGTTCGGCAACGTGCTCGCATCCTCGGGCTCGGTGGTCCCGATCTTCAGGCGCCAGATCGCCGCCGGCGGCCCGGTCACTGTCACCGATCCCCGCATGAAGCGCTACTTCATGACGATCCCTGAGGCCGTGCAGCTGATCATCCGCGCCGGCTCGCTGGGCGAGCGCAGCGGCGAGATCTACGTGCTCGAGATGGGCGAACCGATCTCGATCGTCGATCTCGCTGAGCAGATGATCCGCCTCTCGGGCCTCGAGCCAGAACGGGACATCGCGATCGAGTTCGTCGGTGCGCGGCCGGGCGAGAAGTTCCACGAGGAGCTGTTCAACCCATCCGAGCACCCCCAGCCGACTCCCGCCCAGCGGATCCTCCGCGCGAGCCACGACCCGCTCGATCCGGCCTGGGTGGAGCGCACGTTCGCCGAGATCAACCTGCTCGTGCTTGAAGGGGACGCCGCCGTGCTCGCGAAACACGTTTCCGAGCTTTCCGTCGCACGCGAGACGCGCACCGCCGGCGACGGGACGACCGCGCATCGTGACCTCCACGTAGACTGCCGCAGAATTCATGGGAGCCATTCCATACGCACTGTCGGTGACGCACTTCGTCAACTCGGTCGGAGCCAAGGCCGGGTTCGCCGCGATCATCGGCCTCGCCCTGCTGGTGCTGCTGTTCTTCGCGCAGATGCGCGAGACCGCCTCGCTGCGCGACCGCGCGCGCGGAATCTGACGAGCACGTCCGCCAGCTCGAGCCCACGTCGCCCAGCTGTCGCGCGGGTACGGGGCGACGACCAGTGGCTCCGGCGGTCGTACCGGCCGCCCGCGGGCGTCGGCGCGGGCACCGGTCACGGCCGGCACCGGCCGGGATCCGGACCGCCGCTTCGGGAGCCGTCGGCCGCCCGTGCGGCGCGGCCGCCGTCGGCGCCCGCCGGCGTCGGCGCTCCCGCGCTCAGCGTCGGCCACCCGCGCTGATCCCGGCCGCGGACCAGACGAGATCTCGATCCGCTCAAACCGAGAGCTGGCGAGCTGCCGCGGCCGGCCGGCGCCGGAGTCGCGACCGTGGCGGCCACGGCTGGCGGCGGTGACGGCAGCGCTTCGGGAGCCCATGGCGGGGGGCGCGGCGGTGGCCACCCCCCCGGACCCCGGCCCGCGACCGCGGCCGGCGGCGCCAACGGATCCACGGGCCGGCAACCGGCTCCGATCCCGGCCCCGGCGCCACCGCCGCCGGCGATGAGGCTCTCGAACCCGGCCCAGCGTCGCAGCCACGCCCGGCCGGCGCGCGTCCGGCCGCCGCGGCGCCGCGCGCGCCCGCGAGCGCTGGCTCTTCGCGGCTCCGCGCCGGCCTGATGATCGCCGCCGGCGTCGCGGTGCTCGCGATCATCGTCGTCGTGCTCCTGCATGCGACCTCGGGCGGCTTCCAATTCGAGCTCCAGCTCGAGCGTCGCGAGCTCGGCGGCCCGCCAGACGCACCAGCGGCACGACCGCGAAGACGCCCGGTGAAGCCGGCTGACGTGTCCGTCACGGTGCTCAACGGCACCCAGACGACCAACCTCGCGCACGACATCGCGCAGCGCCTGGCCGGGGTCCGGCTTCAAGACCGGCACGCCCGCGACCGCGTCCGATCAGACGCTCAACGCGACCGTCGTCGGCTATCGCAGCCGCGCCGACCGCAGCGCGGCGCTGATGGTCGCGCGGTCGCTCAAGCTCGGCCCGGCATCGGTGCAGCCTGTTAGCCAGGGCAACTTGGCTGTAGCCTGCCCGCAGACTCGTCCTGCACGGCTCAGGTGATCGTGACGATCGGCGCGGACCTCGCTTCTGCCGGCGGCACGACGACCGCCGCCGCTCGACAACGTAACCAGCCGCTCATGCCGATGACGGATCTGCTCAACCTTCCCGAGGGGCCACCAAGCCTCGCGAGCAGGGCATCACCCACGTGCTTGACCGGGGGCTGTCGGTCGCCGAGGTCGACGGCCTGATCGAGGTCTCGGGCGAGTACATAGACCTGGTCAAGCTCGGCTGGGGGACCGCGGTCGCGACTGGCAACCTCGATGCCAAGCTCGAGCGCTATCGCGCGCACGGGATCCCGGTCGTGCTTGGCGGCACGCTGACCGAGCTGGCGATCGCCCAGGAGCGGCTCGACGGGCTCGTCGCTGGCTGCACGAGCTCGGGCTCGAGCACATCGAGGTCTCCGACGGCACGATCACGATCGAGCACGAGCGCAAGCTGGAGCTGGTGGAGCGCCTGGCGAAGGAGTTCACGGTCCTGTCCGAGGTCGGCTCGAAGGACAACACGCGGATCATGGCCCCGTTCCGCTGGGTCGAGCAGATCCAGTCAGAGCTCGACGCGGGCGCCTGGAAGGTGATCGCCGAGGCGCGCGAGAGCGGCAGCGTCGGGATCTTCCGCCACGATGGTGAGGTCCGGATGGGCCTGATCGACGAGATCGTGCACGCGATCCCGCCCGAGAAGATCCTCTTCGAGGCCCCCCGCAAGGACCAGCAGGTGTGGTTCATCCGCCGCTTCGGGCCCGACGTCAACCTCGGGAACATCGTCCCCGAGGAGGTTCTCTCGCTGGAGACGATGCGAGTCGGCCTGCGGTCGGATACCGCGGTCCTAGATATCGATGACGTGAGCGGCGCCGGCGACGGATCTCGCAGGGCGATCGTGCTCGCTCGCCACGGAGAGACCAACGACAACGTCGAGCCGATCCGCGTCCAGGGTTACCGACACGCCGCTCAACGACATCGGCCGCGCCCAGGCGCTCGAGCTGGCCGAGCGCTCGCCGCGTCGGGCCGATCGCGTCGCTGTGGGCCTCGGACCTCAGCCGCGCCCGCGAGACGGCCGAGATCGTCGGCGCCCGGATCGGGCTCGAGCCGCGGCTCGACGCCCGTCTGCGCGAGGCCAACCGCGGCCGCTGGGAGGGCCGGCGGTTCATCGAGATCGAGCGCGACGAGCCCGAGCTGTACGCCGCCTGGCGGCGCGGCGGCGCCGAGCTTGCGCTTCCCCGGCGGCGAGTCGCTGCTGGAGCAGCAGCAGCGCGTGACCGCCTGCCTGACCGAGATCCACGCCGGCGGCGAGCTGCCGGCGCTCGCGGTCTGCCACGGCGGCACGATCCGGGTCGATGCTGTGCGCTCGGATCCGCGCGGCCTCGACGCCTTCCACGACTTCGACGTCCCCAACATGGCGGTGGTGCCGCTGTGAGCCGGCTGCCGGTCGCGGCGTTCGCCGCCCTGGCGATCGCGACCGTCGGCGCGTTCTTCGTCATGCAGCACCTGAAGGTCACCACGCCGCTGATAAACGGCTTCCCGGCGCCATACCCGTCGGCGATCAACCCGGTCAACGGCAAGGTCTGCCTGCGCCGCAACGCGAAGGGAGCAGTCGTGCCGGTCAACTTCAAGCGGATGGGGATCTCCTTCTACCTTCAGGGCCAGTCAGACAACGTGAACGTCTACATCCTCGACGCCGACAGCAACCCGATCCGCGAGCTGCCCGGCTCGGGAGTCCACATGGGGCTCAAGAAGCGCCACGTGTTCGTCTGGAACGGCCGCGAGGACGACGGCTCGATCGCGCCCGACGGCAACTACTACATCCGCGTCGTGCTCCTGCACCAGGCCCGCGCGGTCGAGATCTCGAACCCGAGCACCGGCAATCCTGACCCGGTCGCTGTGATCACCACGCCACCGCGCCCGGTCGTGACGAGCGTTTCGCCCTCGACGGTCGCCTACGGCTCGAACTCCGCGGTCACGATCCGCTACGCGGGCAACGAGGGCCAGCGTCCCAGATCCGGCTCTACCGCGTCATCGGTTCCGGCAGCACGCGGCTGGTGAAGAGCTTTGCGGCGACCTCGCTCGCCGGCCACAGCGAGTGGAACGGCGAGATCGGCGGCCGCCCGGCGCCGCCGGGGACCTATCTGGTCGCGCTGGTCGTCACTGACCGCGCCTGCAACACCGGCAGCTTCCCGGCCTCGCTGCCGCCGGTGCCCGGCTCGGCGCCGCACGCCGAGATCACCGTCAGCTGACGCCGGTTACGCGTAAGCGGCGGTGAAGCGCCGGCGCGAGAACTGCGGCCGCTCGAGCTCGTCGACCATCGCCGCCGCCAGGTCGCCCGAGGTGATCGTGCTCTCGCCACGCTTGTCGGCGACCGGGAGATCATCGCCGCGCACCTGGTAGCCGCCGCTCTTGTCGCCGGCCACGAGCGAGTGCGGAGGCGGGCTCAGGTAGGTCCAGTCAAGCGACTCTGGCGCCGCCCGCAGCAGCTCGAGCGCCTCACTCTGCGCGAGCGCCTCGGGCTTGTAGTGGTCCGGGAATCCGGGCTGGTCCACCAACCGCCGCCCGTCCGGGGCGAGCAGGCTGCCACCACCGCCCATCACCGCCAGCCGGCCCACGCCCGCCTGCGGCACGGCCTCGATCAGGGCTCGCGCGGCCGCGGGGATCACGTCGCGGTTAGGACCGTTGCGGTCCGTGACTGATGAGACGACGACGTCGTGGCCGGCGATCACCGTCGCGAGCTCGTCGGCATCA
>CAVPFS010000041.1:0-31802 GCA_963703825.1 uncultured Solirubrobacterales bacterium
TAAGCCAACAGGCTGCTGTTGTTGTTCGAGGGCCCGGTGCGTTCGCGCCGGGCCCTCGGGCTTTAAGGACTCAGGGCCCCGCGCGTGGCGCCGACAAGCGAGCCGTAGACGCCGAGCGTCTGGCGCGCAACCTCGCCCCAGTCGAAGCGCAGCACGTGCTCGCGGGCCTCGGCGACCAGCTGGTCGCGCACGGCGTCATCGGTCAGCACGCGCTCGAGGATCGCGCCGAGCGCGGCGAGTCGCGCGACGGGAATCGCAGCCCGACCGTGCCGTCGCCGGGGACCACCTCCCGCAGGCCGCCGGTGTCGGCGACCACGCACAGGCAGCCGGAGGCCATCGCCTCAAGCGCGACGAGCCCGAACGGCTCATAGATCGAGGGGACGATGCAGAGGTCGGAGACCCGGTACAGCGAGTGCAGCATGTCGTCGCCGACCCAGCCGAGAAACACGCCCTTGCGGTGCACCCCAGCCGCCACGCCTGCCGGCGCAGCTCGGCCTCGGCGGTGCCGGTGCCGGCGACGACGAAGCGGACCCCGCCGAGCTTCGATCACCGGCGCGAGCGCGTCGAGCGCGAGATGAAAGCCCTTCTCGTAGACGAGCCGACCGACGAGCAGCACGAGCCGCTCGTCGGGCTCCGCGTACCGCGCCCGCAGCTGATCGAGATCGGGGGCGACCGGCTCGAGATCGGAGGGGTCAATGCCGTTCTGGATCGCGGTGACCTTCGCGGCGCGGACGCCGAACACGCTCGCCACGTGGCTGCGCATGTAGCGCGAGCAGGTGATCACCTGGTCGCAGCGGCGGACCATCGTCGCGCTCGGCAGCGTGGATGTGGGACTGGGGGTACTTCTGGACCCAGCCCTGGTGGCGGCCGTACTCGGTCGCGTGCACCGTGACGAGCCATGGCGTCGAGCTGCGCGCGCGACCTGCTCGGCGGCGCCGGCCACCAGCCAGTCGTGGGAATGGACAGGTCAGGCCGCAGCTCCGCCGCAGCTGGTCGCCGAGCTCGCGCATGTCGGCGTTCATCGCCGCCACCCATCGCACGAACGCCTTGACGTCCTTGGGGAACGGCGGCTCACGCAGGCGGTGGACGACGACCCCATGGCGCTCCTCGGTGGCGCCAGCCGCTCGCCGCCGCGGGTCAGCACGTGGACCTCGACGCCCTCGGCTACGAGGTGCTCGGACAGCTTGCGTACGTGGCGCGCGAGGCCGCCCTCGATGATCGGCGGGTACTCCCAGGAGATCAGCAGAACGCGCATGTACCGCCCGGAGACCCTACCGGGCACGGCCTGACTAGGGGCCAGACGGGGTGGGATCTCATGGTGGCTATAGCGACCACGAGATACCACAGACTCCGCTCAGCGCTTGACGATCGGTGCAACGCAGCTACTGGCGCTCGAGCACGCTGGCGCCGCGCCGCCCCAGCAACTCGGCCAGCGAGACGCGCGAGCCCAGCCGCCGCAGCTCGCCGCGCAGCACGTCGCGCCACTCGCCCTCGACCCCCGCCAGCTCCCCCGACGGCGCAGCGTGACGCGTGGCGACGATCACCAGCACCTCGCCGCCGCGCGGAACGCGACGCAATCCTCGCCCGCCGGCAGCGGCTCGTAGGTGCCCGTGAACGCGAGCGGGCGGCGGATCCGCAGCGACAGCAGCCGCATCGTCAGCGACAGCTTGGCCGTGTGGCGGTCAGGCCGGGCGCCGCCGAGCAGCCGCGACAGCATCGCTCGGTTCCAGCCCCAGTCGACGGCCGGCGGTTGTCAGGATCGACCAGCGCCCGGAACGCGAGCAAATCGCCCTGGTAGATGTCCGGGACGCCGGGAACGGTCAGCTTCAGCGTCAGCATCCCGAGCGCGATCCGGTCCCCCAGCGCCGACAGCCGCTCGACGAACGGGTCAAAGCTCGAGCGAAACTCGTCCGAGCGAGTACAGCCGCGCGCAGAACTCGAGCACCGCGTCCTCCCAGGCGGCGTTCTGATGAACCCAGCTGCTGTTGCGTTTGGCCTCGCGCAGCGCCTTGCGCATGTACTCCTGGATCCGCTCGAGCTCGATCGGCCAAGCGCCGGCAAGCGTTTGAAAGAGGAAGTAGCGCTCGACCTCGTCAGGCGCGCCCGAGCCGGCGCACAGCGGCTCGGTGACCGCCTGCCAGCGGCGCACGTGTTGCTCCCATTCGGACGGGATCCAGGTCAGGGCGGCGATCCGGGCGCGCACGTCGGCCGAGCGCTTGGTGTCGTGCGTGTTGGTCGTCAGCATCGCCGTCGGGAATCGCTCGGCGCGCTCGAGCGTTGGCGGCATGGAACTCGCGGGCGGTGATCCCGAAGCGCCCCGGGTCGCCGCCCACATCGTTGAGCGCCAGCAGCCGCCCGTAGCGGTAGAAGGCGGTGTCCTCGACGCCCTTGGCGACGACCGGCGGGCTCGTCTGCTGAAAGCGGGTCACGAACTCGGGCGGCGCTTGACGCTCGAGCAGCAGGCGCTGAGCCACCTCGCGCGGCATCCGGGCGCGCTCGATCGCTTCACGGTCCTGTTCGGCGACCGAGCCGGGCTCCGGTTCGACATAGGTCCGGTAGACCGGCATCGAGGCGAGCGCGAGCTCGAGCGCGTGATGGCCGCCGCCGAGCACGCGGGTGAGCCGCTCGACCTCGGGCCCGAAGGTGGTCTGCGCCTGCTCGATCTTCGCGTCAAGCGCGACCGCGTCGAAATCGCGACGGTCGTCTGACATCTGGGCCCAGAGTTCGGTGAACGCCGGCTCGGCGGCGCGGTCGACAAACAGCGCGCAGACGTCATTGAGGAACTCGTAGCCGACGGTCCCGGCCACCGGCCAGTCGCGCAGGTGCTCTGATGACTCGAGGATCTTCTCGATCCAGACCTGGCCGGCGCCACCGGCGCGCAGGCGCTCAAAGTACCGGCGGGGTCGGCGAGGCCGTCGGGGTGGTCAATCCGCAGCGCGTCGATCACGCCCTCGGCGATCAGACCGAGCACCAGCTCGTGGGTCTGTGCGAACACCTCGGGGTCCTCCTGACGCAGGCCGGCGAGGTCGTCGATGTCGAAGAAGCGACGGTGCCGGCCGGTCTCCGGGTCGAGGTCGAAGAAGCGCTTGCGCAGCTGGGGGTCGGTCCAGAAGCGGTTGCGCTCGTCAGTCGCCATGTGGTTGGGGACGAGGTCGAGAACGACCCCGAGGCCGGCGTCGGCCGCGGCTGAGACAGCGCCCGCAGAGCCGCCTCGCCGCCGAGCTCGTCTGAGACGCGGGTTGGGTCGATCACGTCATAGCCGTGGGTCGAGCCGGCCGCGCCTGCAGCGAGGGCGACAGGTACAGGTGCGAGACGCCGAGGTCGCGCAGGTACGGGATCAGGGCTCCGCGCGGCGTCGAAGTTCAAACGGGCGCTCAGCTGCAGGCGGTAGGTCGCCCGAAAGGTGGCCGAGCCGCTCAAGCCACCCGTTTGAGGATCGTGATCGAGTGCGCGGTCACGTTGACGAGCGCCTGCGCGTCGTACGAAGCGCTGCCGGCCTGCAGCGCCGGGATCGGCGGTGCACAGCTCGAGCTCCCAGCGGGCGCCCATCCGCCGCCGGGGGAGCTTGAACTGGCGATCCTCGGCGTGGGCGTTGAACAGCAGGACGAACGAGTCGTCGGAGATCGCTTCGCCATGGGGCCCCGGGTTCAGGATCGCGTCGCCGTTGAGGAACATGCCGAGCACCGCCTCGCCGTGCTGCCAGTCACGATTGGTCATCTTGCGCCCGTCGACGCGAAACCACCAGACGTCGGGCAGCCCGAAGCCGTTGAGGACCTGGCCGCGCAGGAAGCTCTCACGACGGAAGGTGCAGTGCTCGCGGCGCAGCACGATCAGCCGACGGGTGAACTCCCGCAACTGGGCGGTGTCGGGATCCTCCCGCCAGTCGTACCAGGAGAGCTCGAAGTCCTGGCACCAGCCGTTGTTGTTGCCCGCTGGGTGCGGCTGCGCTCATCGCCACCCAGCAGCATCGGCGTCCCCTGCGAGACCAGCAGCGTGGTCAGGAAGTTGCGCTGCTGGCGGGCGCGCAGCTCGAGGATCACCGGGATCGTCAGTCTCGCCCTCGACGCCGCAGTTCCAGGAGCGGTTGTCGTCAGTCCCGTCGCGGTTGTCCTCCATGTTCGCCTCGTTGTGCTTGACCTCGTAGGAAACGAGGTCGCGCAGCGTGAAGCCGTCGTGGGCGGTGATGAAGTTGATCGACGCGAACGGGTCGCGGCCGTCTGACTCATACAGGTCTGACGAGCCCGCAAGCCGCGAGGCGAACTCGCCGACGCTCGCCGACGCCCGCCAGAAGTCGCGCACCGTGTCGCGGTAGACGCCGTTCCACTCCGACCACAGGATCGGGAAGTTGCCGACCTGGTAGCCGCCGGGGCCGACGTCCCACGGCTCGGCGATCAGCTTCACCTGCGACAGGACCGGGTCCTGGTGGATCGTGTCGAAGAACGCCGACAGGCGATCGACGTCGAAGAACTCGCGCGCCAGGGCCGAGGCGAGGTCGAAGCGGAAGCCGTCGACGTGGCACTCGACGACGAAGTAGCGCAGCGAGTCCATGATCAGCCGCAGTACGCTCGGGTGGACCGGGTTGAGCGAGTTGCCGGTGCCGGTGAAGTCCATGTAGTGACGGGGATCGTCGGGCACCAGGCGGTAGTAGGCCGAGTTGTCGATCCCCTTGAACGAGAGCATCGGACCGAGGTGGTTGCCCTCGGCTGTGTGGTTGTAGACGACGTCGAGGATCACCTCGATCCCCGCCTGATGCATCGCCTTGACCATGCCCTTGAACTCGCGCACCTGTTCGCCGCGACGGCCGGTGGCCGCGTACTCGGAGTGGGGCGCGAAGTAGCCGATCGTGCTGTAGCCCCAGTAGTTGCGAAGCCCCCGCTCGAACAGGAACGACTCGTCTGAGATGTGGTGGACCGGCAGCAGCTCGATGGCCGTGACCCCGAGCTCCTTGAGGTAGGCGATCGCGGGCTCGGAGGCCAGCCCGGCGTAGGTGCCGCGCAGGTCCTCGCGGACCTCGGGGTGGCGCATCGTGAAGCCCTTGACGTGGGCCTCGTAGATGATCGTGTCCGCGAATGGCACCCGCGGCGACTCGTCGCCCTCCCAGTCGAAGCTGGGGTCTACGACCACGCACTTGGGCATCGCGCCGGCGTCGTCGTCGTCGTCTGCCTCGTAGTCGTCGTCCTCGCCGCCGTTGGGGACGTAGGGGAGAACGTTGGCGTCGTGGGACCAGTCGACGACCCCCTCGATCGCCTTCGCGTACGGGTCGAGCACGAGCTTCGCGGCGTTGAAGCGGTGGCCCTCTGCCGGCTGGTACGGCCCCGGACCCGGTATGCGTAGCGCTGTCCGGGCCCGACGCCGGGGAGGTAGCAATGCCAATTCAGCGCGCGCCGCGCGCCGACCTCAATCCGAGTCTCGACCCCCTCGTCGTCGAACAGGCACAGCTCAACGCCCTCGGCGTGCTCGGAGAACAGCGAGAAGTTGGTGCCCGAGCCGTCCCACGACGCGCCGAGCGGGAACGGCCGCCCGGGCCAGACCTCGCTCACGTGATCAGGGCTCCTGACATCGGCGGGAGTTTGAGGTATCCGTCGGAGAGAATCGCCCACCCGTCGGTTGTAAGCTCGATCTGCTCGCCGCTGCATGTGAGCCGCAGCCAGTTGGGGCCGAAGTTGCAGACGACCTCGCGCGCGCCGCGCTGGAAGCGCAGCCAGCGCTCGAACTCGTCGTAGCGAATCTCGCGTGCCTCGCCGGGCGCGATCGCGCGCCGTGCCTCGATCAGCCGGCGGTACAGCTGCTCGAGCTCAGGGTCGCGCTCGCGGGTCAGCTTCGAGCGCTCGAAGGTGCCCGCGTCCTCGGGGTCGGGTACCTCGGTCTCAAATGACGCAAAGGACGCGAACTCGCGCCTGCGGCCCTCGCGTGTGGCGATCGCTATCTGCTCGTCGATGTGGTTTGAGAAGAACTGAAAGGGAGCGTTCTCGCCGTACTCCTCGCCCATGAACAGCAGCGGCACGAACGGCGACAGCAGCGTGCAGAAGGCGGCCAGCGGGCGCAGCTGCGCCGGCATCCGGTCGCCGAACGCACGGTTACCGACCTGATCGTGGTTCTGGCTGAAGACAACGAACTTGCCGACCGGCACGTCGTCGGCCGGGGCGCCGAAGCGCCGGCGGCGAAAAGGGGAGTAGCTGCCGTCGTCGACGTGCGGGCGGTGATAGGCCTTCGCGAGTTGGGACAGCTTGCCGAAGTCGGCGTAGTAGCCATCCCGCTCGCCGGTGATCAGCGTCCGCAGCGAGTGGTGGAAGTCATCGGCCCAGGCGGCGTCGCAGTCGTAGCCGCCGCGCTCGCGGTCGCGCATCACGATCGGGTCGTTGAGCCCCGACTCGGCGATCACGTAGGCGCGGGGTCGACCGCGTGCACGCGCCTGGCGACCATCGCGACGATGTGCTCAGCGCTCGAGTCAAAGATCGCGTGGATCGCGTCCAGCCGCAGGCCGTCGACGCCGAAGTCGCGGACCCATCCCTCGGCGCTCTGACAGACCCACTCGCGGACGGCGCCGCAGTCGGCATCGTCGTAGTTGATCGCCTTGCCCCAAGGCGTCTCGTACTTGGAGGTGAAATAGGGCCCGAAGGCCTCGAGCGCCTTGGTCCCCGATGCGCCGACGTGGTTGTAGACGACGTCGAGAATCACGGCCAGGCCTGCCTGATGGGCGGCGTCGATCAGCTTCTGCAGCCCCTCCGGGCCGCCATAGGAAGATTGCGCGGCGATCAGATAGACGCCGTCGTAGCCCCACCGCGCGCGCCCGGGAACTCGGCCACGGGCATGAGCTCGATCGCGTTGACGCCAAGCGTCGCGAGCTCAGGCAGGTGCTCGATCGCCGACTCGAACGTGCCCGCGGCGGCTGAACGTGCCGACGTGCAACTCGTAGATGATCAGGTCGCTGCCGCGTGGGCGCTCGAACGGCGCGCGGGGTCGCCGGCGCGAACAGGCGCGAGGCGCCGCGGAGCCCGTCGGGCTGCCAGCGCGAGGCCGGGTCGGGCAGGCGCTGGTCGCCGATCTGCAACCAGTAGTCGTCGCCGGCGTGGGCGGTGGTGACGACCTCGTGGACCCCGCCGCCGACATCCGGGAACTCGACTTCCCTCGCGGCCACACAGAGGTGACGGTTCCGACGGAGGCGCCCAGACGCGGAACTGGGCTCGCTCATCATCCAGCACGCGGGAGCCCAGCGGCCGCTCCCACGGGCAGCGCTTCACTCATCTGGCACGAGCCAGACGGCTGCAAGCGGGGGCAGCGTCAGCTCCGCCGAGACCGGCTGGCCGTTCCATGGGATCGGCTCCGGGGTCCGCCCCCGAGGTTGCCGACGTCGCTGCCGCCGTAGAAGGCCGAGTCCGTGTTTATCGCCTCGCGCCAGTGGACCGCGCGCGGCAGCCCGAGGCGAATAGATGAGCGAGGCACAGGAGACAGGTTGGCGGCGAACACGACCACCCGCTCGCCGTCGCGCGACTGGCGTGCGAACGCGATCACGTTCCCGTCGGCGTCGTTGGGCTCCAGCCACCAAAAACCGGCCGGGTCCGAATCGAGCTCCCAGAGCGCCGGCTCCTCGCGATACAGCCGGTTCAGATCGCGCATGAGCGACTGGATGCCGGCGTGGGCGGCTGCTCGAGCAGGTGCCAGTCGAGCGAGCGCTCGTGGCTCCACTCGGCCCGCTGGGCCAGCTCTGAGCCCATGAACAGCAGCTTCTTGCCCGGGTGGGCCCACATGTAGGCGTACAGGGCTCGCAGGTTGGCGAGCTTCTGCCACTCGTCGGAACCGGCCATCTTCGTGTACAGCGAGCCCTTGCCGTGCACGACCTCGTCGTGCGACAGCGGCAGCACGAAATTCTCCGAGAACGCGTACATGAGGCTGAAGGTCAGCTCGTGGTGGTGGTAGCGGCGGTAGATCGGATCCTGTTCGAAGTAGCCGAGCGTGTCGTGCATCCAGCCCATGTTCCACTTGAAGCCGAACCCGAGCCCGCCGAGATAGGTCGGGCGCGAGACGCCCGGCCAGGCGGTCGACTCCTCGGCGGCGGAGATGATCCCGGGCTCGTGGGCGTAAATCACCTCGTTGAGCTCCTTGAGGAACGCGACCGCGTCGAGGTCCTCGCGGCCGCCGAACTGGTTCGGCACCCACTCACCGTCGCGGCGCGAGTAGTCGAGGTACAGCATCGAGGCGACCGCATCGACCCGGATCCCATCCACGTGGTACTCGCGCAGCCAGAACAGCGCGTTGGAGATCAGAAAGTTGCGAACCTCGTGGCGACCGTAGTTGAACACCAGCGTGCCCCAGTCGGGGTGCGCGCCGCGGCGGGGGTCGGCGTGCTCGAACAGCGCCGTACCGTCGAAGCGCGCGAGCGCGAACTCGTCGCGCGGGAAGTGCGCGGGGACCCAGTCGAGGATCACGCCCACCCCGCGCTGGTGCATGCGGTCGACGAACTCGCGCAGGTCGTCGGGCGAGCCGGGGCGCGGCATCGGCGCGAAGTAGCCGGTCACCTGATAGCCCCAGGAGCCGCTGAACGGGTGCGCCATCACCGGCAGCAGCTCGACGTGCGTGAAGCCGAGATCGGTCACGTAGGCAGACAGCTCATCGGCGAGCTCTAGATACGACAGCGGCCGGTTGTCCTCGAGCGTGTTCAGCCGCCATGAGCCGATGTGGACTTCGTAGATCGAGATCGGTCGCCCGAGCGGCTAGCTGCTCGCGCCGGCGCGCGACGAACTTCGCGTCTGACCACTTGTGGCGCGACTGGGTCACGACTGACGCCGTCTTCGGCGGCACCTCTGCCTCTTGCGCGAACGGGTCGGCCTTCAGCAGCAGGTCGCCGTCGGCGGTCAGGATCTCAAACTTGTAGCGCGCGCCCGGGCCGACGCCGGGCAAAAACAGCTCCCAGATGCCGCCTGACCCGAGCGAGCGCATCGGGTGCAGGCGGCCGTCCCAGGAGTTGAAGTCGCCGACGACGCTGATCGCCCGGGCCGACGGCGCCCAGACGGCGAACGCGGTGCCGGTCACGGGCGGGTGGGCTCCCATCGCGGACGTGCGCGCCGAGCCTGTCGTAGAGCTCTTCGTGGCGGCCCTCGCCGATCAGGTGCAGGTCGATCTCGCCGATCGTCGGCTCAAACGCTACGGATCCTCGAGCGTGAACTTGCCGCCGTCGCCGTAGTCGACCTTGAGCTTGTAGCGCAGTGGTAGCTCGGCGCCTGCAATCGTGCCCTCGAAGATCCCCCCGGGTGAACCTGCTCGAGCTCGACTGACTTGCCCTTCGAAGGCTTGGCCGAGACCTTCTTGGCCGACGGGCGCAGCGCGCGGATCACGACGCCGCCGTTCTCCGGGTGCGCGCCTAGCACCGCATGCGGCTGCGAGTGCTCGCGACGCGCGAGATCGCGTCGAGCTCGGAAGGCGGCGACACATTACTCGACTCCAGCAGCCGCAGGATCCCCGCGACCGGAATCGGGAGCCAGTCGGGGCGGTTGTCGAGCTCGTACTGGAGTTCGTAGATCGCTTTCTCGAGCTCGAATATCGACAGCAGGTTGAGCACCGCGGCCTCTCCCGGCCGGCAGCAGCGCCGGATCGATGTTGGTGAAGTAGTGCTCAGGAACGTCCGCCGCGCGCGCTCCTCGAAGTCGGCCGGCGCCGGACGACCGTTGATGATTTCGCTGGCCGATGTGGACGTATGCGAACGAGCGCAGCATCGAGGCGACGTCGCGCAGCGGCGAGCGCTTCTGGCGGCGTTCGAACAGCGGCCGCGCCGGCTCACCCTCGAAGTCGATGATCACCCAGCCGCCGGGGACGTGCAGCGTCTGGCCGAGGTGAAAGTCGCCGTGGGTGCGGATCGCGCGTCCGCCGGAACCGATGTGGGCCCGGGGCGGGAGTCTTCTCGCGCACGTCCTGACCGCGCCCGATGATCGAGGCGACCCGTTCGTCGTCGGGCAGGCGGATGAAGATCCGCTCGATGTCCTCGTCGATCGTCGCGGTCAGCAGCGACAGCGACTCCGAGCTCGGCTCCTCGGGAGCGAAGGCAGGGTCGCTCGGATCCGACGCGAGCGCATTGTGGAGTTCGGCCGTCACGCGCCCGAGGCTCCCGAGCTCGCCGAGCAGCGGCTCGGGGTCGGACGGCAGCTGGTCCAGCGCCAGCTCCCAGCCGCCGGTCGCGTCGGCGAAGAACCGCTGCGCGACGCCGAGCGTGGCCGTGAACGAGCCCCCTCGTACTCGTACCAGCCCTGCAGCGGCGCGATGTGGTCGAAGCCGTGCGCGGTCAGGAACTGGAGCAGCTCGAGCTCGGGGTTGATCCCGGGCTCGAGCTTGCGGAACACCTTCAGCACGGTCTCGTCGCCGAACACGATTGACGAGTTCGATTGCTCGACGCCGACCGTCCGAACCGCCGCGTCGGCCTTCAGCCAGCCCGGCTGCACGCGTGTGAAGCGCAGCGTGCCGAGCTCGGGTCTCGAGCTGGGACTGGGCGTTGATATGGCGAACCAGTTCTCGCGCGTGCTCGGGGTCGGCGCCGGCGTCGATCGCGACCGTGTCGCCGCCGTCGAGTACGCCGACGACTCCATCTGGGCCGGCCTCGTGCTCGGCGACGAACGCCAGCGGCAGCTGGTAGAGCTCGTGGCTGCCGCTGGCAAAGCGCGCCTGCAGTAGCACGATGAGCAGCGGCGGGCGATCTGCGATCTGGATCGTGTCTTCGATCTCGGACGCGGTCACGTGACGCGACTTGGACGCATACCAGCGGCGCTTTTCGAGCCACCGAGCGAGCGCCTCGAGGTCGAGGCCGTCGATCAGCTCCTGGGGGGTCTGGACGGGATCAGTCACCCGATCGCATCCTCGTTCGCTCGGGCAAGCTCATCCGATCGCCTCCTCGCCTTCCTCGACGAGCTGGAACCAGTAGAAGCCGCGCGGCGCGAGCGTGAGCAGGTAGGAGAGCTCGCCGATCTTCGGAAACCGCGAGCGCCCGAACAGCTCGACCGGGAAGCGGCCGGCGTGGTCTGAGAGATCGAGTTCGACCGCCTGGGCGGAGCGCGCGAGGTTGTGGACGCAGAGCACGTAGTCGTCCTCGAAGCGGCGAATGACCGCGAAGATCCGCTGGTTGGAGGTCTCGATCGGCTCGTAGGTGCCAAACCCGAACACCGGGTGCTCCTTGCGCAGCGCTATGAAGCGATGCATCCAGCGCAGCAGCGACGTCGGCGTGCGCAGCTGCGCCTCGACGTTGACCGCCTGGAAGCCGAACACGGGGTCCATCAGCGGCGGCGCGTAGAGCTGTGCGAAGTCGGCGCGCGAGAAGCCGCCGTTGCGATCGCCGGTCCATTGCATCGGCGTCCGCACACCGTCGCGGTCGCCGAGGAAAATGTTGTCGCCCATCGCGATCTCATCACCGTAGTAGAGAACCGGCGAGCCGGGCAGCGAGAACAGGATCGCGGTCATCAGCTCGATCTCGTCGCGGCCGTTGTCGAGCAGCGGCGCCAGCCGGCGGCGGATCCCGAGGTTGAGCTTCATCCGCGGGTCCTTGGCGTACTCGGCGTACATGTAGTCGCGCTCCTCGTCGGTGACCATCTCGAGCGTCAGCTCGTCGTGGTTGCGCAGGAACAGGCCCCACTGGCAGCTGTCGGGGATCGCCGGCGTCTGGTCGAGGATCTCGTAGATCGGCGCCGCCTCCTCGCGCCGGACCGCCATGAACATCCGCGGCATGACGGGGAAGTGGAACGCCATCTGGCACTCGTCGCCGTCACCGAAGTACTCGACGACGTCGGCGGGCCACTGGTTGGCCTCGGCGAGCAGCACCCGGTCGGGGTATTCGTCCTCGATCTCCCGGCGCACGCGCTTGAGGTAGGCGTGGGTCTCGGGCAGGTTCTCGCAGATCGTCCCCTCGCGCTCGAACAGGTACGGGACGGCGTCGAGGCGGAAGCCGTCGAGCCCGAGGTCGAGCCAGAAGCGCAGCACGTCGAGCATCGCGTCGCTGCACCTCGGGGTTGTCGTAGTTGAGGTCGGGCTGGTGGGAGAAGAAGCGGTGCCAGTAGTAGGCGCCCGCGACCGGGTCATAGGTCCAGTTGGAGACCTCGGTGTCGGTGAAGATGATCCGGGCGTCCCGGTAGCGGTCGTCGGTGTCGGACCAGACGTACCAGTCGCGCTTGGGGTTATCCGGGACCCGAGCGCGACTCCTGGAACCACGGGTGATCGCTCGAGGTGTGGTTCATGACGAGATCGGCGATCACGCGGATCGCCGCGCGTGGGCGGCCTCGATCAGCTCGCGTGACGTCCTCGACCGTGCCGTAGTCGGGGTGGACCTTGGTGAAGTCGGAGATGTCGTAGCCGCCGTCGCGCAGCGGCGACTCGTAGAACGGCAGCAGCCAGATGCAGTCGATCCCGAGCCACTGCAGGTAGTCGAGCTTCTCGGTCAGGCCGCGGAAGTCGCCCGAGCCGTCGCCGTTGCCGTCGAAGAAGCCGCGGATGTGGATCTCGTAGAAGATCGCGCGCTTGAACCACAGCGGCTCGGCCTCGAACCACTGGCGCGCCTGCGCCTGCGGCCGGCTTCGGCCCTCGGCTCGCGGCGCTCGGGCGGCTCGCGCGCGAGCAGGTGCGTCGAGCGTGGGCGGGCCGACGCTCAGCGCTCGACCGCCAGCACGTGGGCCTGGCGCACCCCCGGCGCCAGACCGACGAAGTTCGGCCCGATCCGCCACTGGTAGCGCTCGTCGGCAGGAGGTCGCGGACGGTGAAGCTCGGCGGCAGGCCGAGGCTGGCCGGTACCACCGCGACGCCCTGCTGGGGCTGATGCGGATCGATGTTGACCACGCAGATCACCGTCTCGCCGCCGCCTGCTTGGCGTACGCGATCAGCGCCTCGTTCGCGGTCTCGAGGAAGGTGATGTTCGACAGCCGCTGCAGCGCGCTGATACTCGTGCCTGATCTCGTTCAGGCGAGCGATCAGCGGCAACAGTTCGCCGTCGAGCGCGCGCGTCTTGAGCTCGTACTTCTCGGAGTCGCAGGTACTCCTCCGAGCCCTCGCGCACGGCGACGTTCTCGAGCTCTCGTAGCCCGAGTAGATGCCGTAGCTGGGGCTCAGCGTCGCGGCGAGCACAAGCCGCGCCTCGAACGCCGGCGCGGCCGCCGTGCTGGAGGTAGGCGTGCAGGATGTCCGGGGTGTTGGCGAAGAAGTTGGGGCGGAAGTACTCCTGCTCGCCCGAGTAGGCGAGCTCGGAGACGTACTCGATCAGCTCCCAGCTCGCGTTCTTCCAGGTGAAGTAGGTGTAGGACTGGCTGAAGCCGATCTTGCCGAGGTGGCGCATCACGCTGCGCTTGGTGAACGCCTCAGCCAGGAACACGACGTCGCGGTCGCGGGCGTGGACCTGCTCGATCAGCCAGCGCCCAGAACTGGAACGGCTTTGTGTGCGGGTTGTCGACCCGGAACACCTTGACGCCGCAGCTGCACCCACTTGAGCATCACGTCGAGCAGCGCGTCCCACAGCGCGCGCCACTCGGGTGAGTCCCAGTTGACGTTGTAGATGTCCTGGTAGCGCTTGGGCGGGTTCTCGGCGTACTTCAGAGTCCCGTCGGGCCGGCGGTGAAACCACTCCGGATGCTCGGTCAGCCACGGGTGGTCGGCCGAGCACTGGATCGCGAAGTCCAGCGCGATATCGATCCCGAGCTTGCGCGCGGCGCGGTCAGCGCCGTGACGTCAGCGATCGTGCCAAGCTCGGCGTGGACCGCGTCGTGGCCGCCGGACGCGTCGCCGATCGCCCACGGCGAGCCAGGATCCTTGCGGCCGGCGGCGAGCGAATTGTTGGCGCCCTTGCGGTTGGTCAGCCCGATCGGGTGGATCGGTGGCAGGTAAACGACGTCGAAGCCGAGCTCTGCGAGCTTGGGCAGCTGGCGCTGGACGCCCTTCAGCCCGCCCCACGAGCGCGGGAACATCTCATACCAGGCGCCGAACCGGGCGCGCAGGCGGTCGACCTCGATCGCGCGCGGCTCGTCGAGCATCACTTCGTCAGCGCGATCGGCGCCCGCCTCGACGGCGTTGTGCAGCTCCTCGCCGAGGGCCACGTCGTCTTGGCGCTGAGCGGGGCGTCGGGGTCCTCGAGCTCGCGGCAGGCGTGCTCGATCAGCTTCCGGCCGGGGCGCCGGCGGCGCTCTCGCCCGCGCGGCGTAGCAGCACGATCCCCTCCGACAGCTCGCCCTGGAGGTCGTCCTGCCCGGCCGCGACCTTGCGCTCGAGCTCGTCACGCCAAGTGCCGAACACATCCGTCCAGGCCTGGATCGTGTACTCCCAGCGTCCTGGCTGGTCGACCTCGAACTCGCCGCCCAGCGAACGCCGCCGAGATGGGCGTCGATCCGTCGCAGCTCGGCCTCGCGCCACTCGTCGTCCTGTGGTCCGATGTAGCTGACAACGGCACGCAACAGGTCATGCCCGTCACGGAACACGTCGGCCTCGACTGTGACCCGATCGCCGACGCAGCGCTTGGCCGGGTAGCGGCCGCCGTCGACCGATGGCGCGGGGTACTGGATCACGATCCGCCGCGGTGGCTGCCGCGTCGGATCGAGCTCGCCGGCGGTTGCAGAGCTCTCGCTCGTCTGGGCACTCATCACTCGGAAGGTATCCATCAGCGCGCATCGGGTAAACACCCGCGCGTGAACAACCTGTGCCGGGCCAGCGGGGTCCAGCTCCACATCACCTCGTTGCCCGGCGGGCGACTGGGCCCCGAGGCCTACCGGTTCGTCGACTGGCTGGCGGCCGCCGGACAGTCGCTGGTGGCAGGTGCTGCCGCTGGGGCCGCCCGATCGCCACCGCTCGCCGTACAAGTCGAGCTCGGCGTTCGCGGCCTGGCGCGGACTGCTCGGTCGACCCAGAGCGCCGGTCTCGCGGGCGGAGATCGTGGCGTTCGAGGAACGCCAGCGATTCTGGATCGACGACTGGGAGCGGTTTGAAGGCGGCGGCGCGATCGCCGACCAGGTTCGCTTCGAGCGCGAGTGGACCGCCCTGCGCGAGTACGCGTCGCAGGCCGGCGTGAGGCTGATGGGCGATATCGCGATCTACGTCTCGCCCGGCGGCGCCGACCACCGCGCCCATCCCGAGCTGTTCCCGACGGCTACGTCGCCGGCGTGCCACCGGACGCGTACGCGACCGAGGGCCAGCTGTGGGGCAATCCTCTGTACGACTGGCCGGCGCTCCAGCGCCGCGGCTACCGCTGGTGGGTGCAGCGCGTGCGGCGGACGCTCGAGCTGTTCGACCTCGCCCGGATCGACCATTTCCGCGGCTTCGTCGCCTACTGGGGGGTGCCCGAGGGCGCCCCGACCGCGGTCGGCGGCGCTGGCGCCGCGGACCGGGGAAAGCGCTGTTCGACGGCGCTCGAGCGCTCGCTCGGCCCGAGCTGCCACTGGTCGCCGAGGATCTGGGCGTGATCACGCCGGCGGTCGAGCGTCTGCGTGACGAGCTCGGGCTGCCGGGGATGCTGGTCCTCCAGTTCGGCTTTGACCCCGGCGAGCCGCAGGAGCCCGCACCGGCTCGCCAACCACGTTGCCAACCGCGTCGTCTACACCGGAACCCATGACCAGGACACGGCGCGCGGCTGGTTGGAGGGACTGCCGGCGCGGCGAGCGCGCGTTCGTCGACGGCGAGCTCGCGCGGCTCGGCTTCGCCGACCGCCGCCAGCCGTGGTGGGGGCTGATCCGGATGGCGTTCGCGTCGCCGGCGCGGCTGGCGATGATCCAGGCCCAGGACGTGCTCGGCCTTGGCAGCGAGGCGCGGATGAACGTCCCCGCTCGGGTCGGTGGCAACTGGCGCTGGCAGATGGAGCCCGGCGCGCTGACGCCCGCGCTGGCCCGACAGTTGCGCGAGGAGACCGAGGCAACGAACCGCCTGCCTGGCTGAGCGCGGCGTGCGACGGCCCGCGGCGGCGCCGGTGGGGGCTTGGAACGTTCTCGTCCGTTATGGACGATTCGGTTCTCAGACTTCCCGTGTGGGGCGCCGAGTGTCGCCCGCGACTCGCCGGTCATCCCGGCGGGCGCCGGCGACGCCACCACGCCACTCGTCCGTGAAGCTTGGCCGAGCGGTAGGCGTAGGTGAGGTCGCCGCGCAGGCGGCCGACGGCCGTGGTGTCGGTAAGCGATCAGTGACGTGGGCGGCACCTTCGCCGGCAGGCCGTCGGCTGCCGAGCACTGTCGAGCGCCAGTTCGGCGATCGCGCATCTGACCGAATGCCGTCGGGTGTACGCGGTCGGCCATCAGGTGGTTGCGAGCCCCGAAGGCGCTCAGGTCGACGACCAGCGCGCCGTGCTGGGCGGCGTTGCGCTCGCACGATCGCGTTGAGCTGCGAAACCTTGGCGCCGGCCCGCGGGCAGCCCGAGCCCGAGCGGCGCGGTCAGCGTCAGCGTCCGGTCGCAGCGATCGCGCAGGAACGCCAGCGCGCGCGGCGTGGTCGGCCGCGAACGGCTCCGGGTTCCAGGTGAGCGCGCGGACGTCGTTGACGCCGATGTACAGGCAGCCGACGTCGTAGCGTGCGCCGGGGCTCGCCGCGCGCGCTGGAACGCGGGGATCTGCTCGTCGACGACATCCGCCACGACCGCGCCGTCGACCGCGTAGCCGCTGAACGGCAGGCCGAGGGCACGCGCGACCCACAGCGCCCACGACTGCAGCGCCACGCCCCACTGCAGCTCGCCGCCGCCGTTGGTGATCGAGTCGCCGAATGCGAGCACGCCAAGGCGGCAGTCCGAGGCGGCATCGCGGCGGGGCGGCAAGGGCCGCGAGCCTAGCGCGCCGCGCCCCCACGCAGCGCGCAACGCGTATGCGACGCAGGTCGTCAATAATCCCGGCGCTTGGAACACGCACGCGTGACCCAACCGGACGGCCGGCGCGACATCGAGCGAGCGGCCGAGGATCTCGCAGGGCGGCTCCCGGCCGCTCTGGCGCCGCTTGCGCGACTGGCGTTCAACTACCGCTGGTCGTGGCTACCGGGCGGCCCGGAGCTGTTCGCGTCGGTCGATCCGGAGCGCTTCGAGCTCTGCCTGCAAAACCCCGTCCGGCTGCTTCAGGAGGCCTCCGGCGCGGGCGCTGGAGCAGGCCGCGCAGGACGATGAGCTGCTGCTGAAGGCAAACGAGCTCGAGACGCTGGTCGCCGCCGACCTGAACCGCCCGGCGCTTGAGTCCGGATTCGACCAGCAGCATCCGATCGCGTTCCTGTGCGCCGAGTACGGCGTCCACGTGTCGCTGCCGGTCTACTCCGGCGGCCTTGGCGCGCTCGCCGGCGACCTGCTCAAGGAGGCCTCCGACGCTGCCGCTGCCGATGGTCGCCGTCGGGCTGATGTACCGCAAGGGCTACTTCCGCCAGCGCGTGGACGCCTCCGGCTGGCAGCAGGAGTACTGGGTCGAGACCGACCCCGAGCGCCTGCCCGCGGCGCTGGTCACTGACGCAGATGACGAGCCGCTGACGGTCCGCGTCCCGATCGGCGCCGCCGACGTCGCCGCCCGCGTCTGGCGCGTCCAGGTTGGGCGCGTGCCGCTGTTCCTGCTCGATACCTGCTGTCCCGAGAACGCCACCATCGACCGCTGGATCACGGGCCGCCTCTACGACGGCGACCCGCAGACGCGCCTGGCCCAGTACGCGCTGCTCGGGGTCGGCGGCGTCCGCGCCCTGCGCGCGCTCGGCTACGAGCCAGGCGTGATTCACCTCAACGAGGGCCACGCCGCGCTGGCGCCGCTCGAGCTCGCCCGCGACGGCAACGGCGACTCGCTCGAGCAGAGCACTCGCGCGCGCCCGCGACCGGACCGTGTTCACGACCCACACGCCGGTTCCGGCCGGCAACGACACCTATCCGCCCGATCAGGTGGAGGCTGTCGTCGGGCGGCTGGCCGTGCAGCTCGGCTGCTCGTCTGAGGAGCTGGTCACGCTCGGACGCGACCAGGCCGACGATCCGTGGTCGCCGTTCGGGGTCACCCAGGCGGCGCTGCGTATGAGCCGCGCCTCGAACGCCGTCAGTCGCCGCCACGGTGAGGTCGCGCGCGATATGTGGCACTGGCTGTGGCCAGAGCGCGAAGCGGGCGAGGTGCCGATCGGCTACGTGACCAACGGCGTCCACGTCCCGACCTGGATCGGGCGCCCGATGCGCGAGCTGCTCGATCGTCACCTCGGACGCGGCTGGATCGCACATGCGGCTGACCCGGCCACCTGGGCGCGCTGTCGATTCGATCCCAGATCACGAGCTGTGGTCGGCGCGCGGTCGCCAACGCGCCGGGCTGGTGGGGTTCGTCGGCCGCCGCAGCGTCGCCGACCGCCTGCCACGCGGCGACCTGCGCGAGTACGTGGAGCTCGCCTCACGGGCGTTCGACCCCGACGTGCTGACGATCGGCTTCGCGCGCCGGGTCGCGACCTATAAGCGGCTCGATCTGCTGACGCGCGACCCTGAGTGGACGCTCTCGCTGCTGGCGGGCGATCGGCCCGTGCAGGTGGTGCTGGCCGGCAAGGCCCACCCCCGCGACGAGGAGGCAAAGCGCGTCCTGCAGAGCCTGTTCGGCCTCAAGGCTGCGCGGATCGTCGGCGAGCGAGTGGTGTTCCTTGACGACTACGACCTCAGCTCGGCGGCCTGGCTGGTGCGGGGATGCGACGTGTGGCTCAACCTGCCGCGGCCGCCGCTCGAGGCCAGCGGCACGAGCGGCATGAAGTCGGCCTTCAACGGCGGCCTGCAGCTGAGCGTGCTCGACGGCTGGTGGGCCGAGGGCTACGACGGCTCAAACGGCTGGGCGATCCCGGGCGAGGTCGACTCAAACCACCACGCCCAGGACGAGCGCGACACTGCGGTGCTCCACCAGCTGATCGCCGACGAGGTCGTCCCGGCCTTCTACGAGCGCGACGGGTCCGGCCTGCCCCCGCGCTGGCTTGCGCTGATCCGAGCCTCGCTGAAGACGCTCGGACCAGCATTCTGCGCGAGCCGAATGCTGGCGCAGTACATCGACGGGCCGTATCGCGGATAGCCCGGCCGCAGCGTCGGGCTACTGAAGATCGGACAGCGGACGGGGCGCGTGGCCCACGTACTTAGCCGTCGGTCGGATCAGGCGACCCTCGCGCTTCTGCTCCATGATGTGCGCCGACCAGCCGGCGGTCCGCGCGCAGGTGAACAACGGCGTGAACAGTGCCGGCGGCACGTCCGCGAAGTCGAGCACGACCGCCGACCAGAACTCGACGTTGGTGGCCAGCACGCGGTCGGGGCGCCGCGCCTGCAGCTCGGCCAGGGCCGCCTTCTCGAGCGCCTCGGCGGCTTCGACCCGCGGCGCGTTGAGCTCGTGCGCGGTGCGGCGCAGGACGCGAGCACGCGGGTCCTCGGCGCGGTAGACGCGGTGGCCGAAGCCCATCAGCCGCTCGCCCGAGTCCAGCAGATCCTTGACGTAGCGCTCGGCGTCGCCGGGTCCGCGACGTCGTCGAGCATCTTCAGCACACGTGACGGCGCGCCGCCGTGCAGCGGGCCCGACAGCGCGCCGACCGCGGCCGACAGCGCCGCCGCCACGTCGGCGCCGGTGGAGGCGACGACCCGGGCCGTGAAGGTGGAGGCGTTCATGCCGTGCTCGGCGGCCGAGTTCCAATAGGCGTCGATCGCCTTGACGTGGTCGGGGTCGGCCTCGCCGCGCCAGCGGATCAGGAACCGCTCGGGGATCGACTGCGCCTTGTCGACCTCGCGCTGGGAGACCGGCGGCTTGCCGATCCCGCGCGCCGACTGGGCGACGAACGAGAGCGCCATCACCGAGGCGCGGGCGAGGTTGTCGCGGGCCTCCTCGTCGGAGATGTCGATCAGCTGGCCGAACCCCCACTGCGGGGCCAGCATCGCCAGCGCCGACTGCACATCGACGCGGGGGTCGCCCGAGCGCACGCTCAGCGGGTAGGGCTCGGCGGGCGGCAGGCCCGGGCTTCAGCGTGCCGTCGACGAGCAGGCCCCACACCTGCTCGAACGGCACGTCCCCGACGAGCTCCTCGATGTCGACGCCGCGGTAGCGCAGCGCGCCGCCCTCGCGGTCGGGCTCGGCGATCTCGGTCGCGAAGGCGACTACGCCCTCGAGGCCTGACTGGACTTCCGCTGTTGCGCTCATGATGGTGTGCTCCTAGTCGTGGCTGGATCTCGGGGCTGCGGACACAGGCTATGAGGGTAGGCTTGCGCCGCCGTGTCCGAGCTACTCTAGCGTCCGGCGGTCGAGCTCGCCGAGCTGATCCGGTCCGGCGAGCTGAGCGCGCCGCGAGCTGGTCGAGGCCTCGCTGCGCCGGATCGAGGAGCTCGAGCCGAAGATCAACGCCTTCACCCACGTCGCCGCACGAGACGGCGCTGGCGGCGGCCGCCGCGATCGGCCCGGGCGACCCGCGGCCGTTCGCGGGCGTGCCGATCGCGATCAAGGACAACCGGCCCGTGGCGGGGATGCCGCTCACCATGTGCAGCGACCTGTTCGCGGATGTCGTCCCCGACTACGACGCGTTCTGGTCCGGCGGCTGCGCGAGGCCGGGTTCGTGATCGTCGGCAAGACGAAGCTGCCCGAGATGGGGATCCTCCCGACCACCGAGCCGCGCCGCTTCGGCGCGACCCACAATCCTTGGGATCTCGAGCGCACGGCGGGCGGCTCGAGCGGAGGGTCGGCGGCCGCGGTGGCCGCCGGAATGGTCCCGATCGCGCACGGCAACGACGGTGGCGGGTCGATCCGGATTCCGGCCGCCTGCTGCGGGCTGGTCGGGCTCAAGCCGGCCCGCGGCCGCGTATCGGTCGGGCCGGATTCCGGGCACACGTTCCTGGTTACCGACGGTGTGCTCACCCGCACCGTGTCCGACACGGCGGCCGCTGCTCGATGTGCTCGCCGGCCATGAGCCGGGAGACGCGACCTGGGCGCCGGCGCCGCCGGCGCCGTATCGCTGAGCTGGCCGCGCGGGAGCCCGGCCGCCTGCGGGTCGGGCTGGCGCTGAACCCGCCGCTCGACGGCGTCGTGCTCGACCCGGCGTGCGAGGCGGCGGCGCGCGACGCCGCGGCGGTGCTGGGGTCGCTCGGGCACGAGGTCGAGGAGATCAGCCGCCGTGGTCGGGCCTTGACCTGCTGCCGGACTTCACGCGGGCGTTCGGGCCCGCGGTCTCGATGGAGACGCTGCTCGGCGGGCGGCTGGCCGGCCGCGAGCCGACCGAGAGGACGTCGAGCCGTTGACCTGGACGTATTCGAGCACGCGCGCAACACGACGCGCGTCGCTCCTGAGCCTCTCAGGCGCGGCTGGAGGCGATGCGCGCTCGGTCGTCTCCTTCTGAGCGGCTGGGACGCGGTCGTGACGCCGGCGCTCGCGCAGCGGCCGGTGGCGATCGGCGAGATCCACGGCCGCGGACCCGACCCGTGGGGCTACTACCGGCCGCTCGGGCTCGTTCACGCCCTTCACGGCGATCGTCAACATCACCGGGCAGCCGGCGATCTCGCTGCCGCTCTACCAGGGCGAGGACGGGCTGCCGACCGGCGGTCCAGCTGATCGGGCCTCCAGCCCGCGAGGAGGTGCTGCTGATGCTCGCGTCGCACTCGAGCAGGCGTTGCCGTGGGGGGAGCGGCAGCCGGCGCTTCGGCAGCCGGCGGCGCTGCCGCGCCTGCGCCGTCACCTAGACCCCGAGCACCTCCGCCATCCGTCGGCGACACGCCGAGGCGCTGCGCGTCGGCGGTGCCGCGGCTCGAGATCAGCGGCACCTCGAGCAGCTCGCGCCTCGTCCCAGGTGGCGAACGCGGTGGGTCCGCCGAACAGCTCTACCAGCTCCAGCAGCCGCCGGGTGATGGACGTCGGGACGCCGACGATCGGGCGCGGCCGGCGCAGCGAGCGCAGCACGAGCGCGACGATCTCTCGATGGGTGAGCGTCTCGGGCCCGGCGAGCTCGTAGCGGGCACCCGCGGCGGCGGCCGGGTCGGCCAGCACCCGGAGCACGCAGCGCGCGACGTCCTGCGCCCAGATCGGCTGAAAGGGCGTTTTCCCCGAGCCGGGGATCGGCATCGCCGGCAACCACGAGATTCTCGCCAGCAACGTCAGATAGGGGTCACTCGGGGCGTACACCATGGATGGCGCGAACACCGTGTGCTCGAGCCCGGACTCGACGACCGCGCGCTCGGCGATCGCCTTGGCACGCATCAGGCGGGTGCTGGCGCGGGTCGAGCGCCGCGAGCGTCGAGAAGAACACGAAGCGCTGCACGCCGGCGCGCTCCGCCGCCCCGACCAGCCGCCAGGTGGCGACCCCGGCGAGCTCCTCGATCGAGGCGCCCGGCTGGTCGCGGATCACCGACGCGAGGTGGACGACCGTGTCGACACCGCGCAATGCGTGGCGAAACGAGAGCGGATCGCCGAGGTCGCCGAGCGCGATCTGGACCCGCACTCGCTCGGGCCCGAGCCGGCGCGGATCGCGCACCAGGCAGCGCACCGGGACCCCCTCGGCCACCAGCTCGCGCAGCAGCGCCCGTCCCACCGTCCCCGTGGCGCCGGTCAGCAGCAGCACCGGCGGGAGCCTATCGGCCGGACACGCGGTCCCTAAAATGCCGCTTCCCGACCCGGAAACGACCCAAAAGAGGAACCCGACATACATGGCCTACGTGATCGCCGAGCCCTGCATTGGCACCAAGGACAACTCGTGCGTAGAGGTATGTCCAGTCGACTGCATCCACCCGACCCCGGACGAGCCCGACTACGGCAAGGTCGAGATGCTCTACATCGACCCGGAGGAGTGCATCGACTGCGACGCCTGCGTTGAGGCCTGCCCGGTCGACGCCTGCTTCGCCGAGGACCAGCTCCCGGACGAGTGGCAGAAGTACATCCAGCTCAATTCCGAGTACTACAGCAAGTAGCTGGAAGATTTGCGTGCATGCACGCCAATTCGGTTCGGCGCATGCGCCGAACCGCGGTGCGGCACATGTGCCGCACCGAACGTCCGCTAAGCCATCGGTAGTGACATGCCCGCCGGCTTCGGGGCCGCCGCAGGCGCCGGCGCCTGCATGACCGGCAGCTCGATCGGCGACAGCGCAATCAGCCCGCGCGCGCACTGGTGAAGCGCCTGCGCGGCCGGGTCGTCGGGGTCTGAGAAGACGAGCGGTAGCCCCGAGTCCGACTGCTCGCGCAGGGGCATCGTCAGCGGCACCTTGGCCAGCAGCGGCACCTCGAGCTGCTCGGCCAGCAGCTGGCCGCCGCCCTCGCCGAAGATCTGGAAGCGCTCGCCGCCCGGGGTCACGAAGCCGGACATGTTCTCGATCACGCCGGCGATCTCGAGCTTGAGCTTGGTCGCCATCTCGGCCGAGCGGGCCGCGACCTTCTGAGCTACCGGCTGCGGAGTGGTGACGATCAGGAACTTGGCCTGGGGCAGCAGCTGGGCGAGCGTCATCGAGACGTCGCCGGTCCCAGGTGGAAGGTCGATCAACAGGTAGTCGAGCTCGCCCCACTCGACGTCCTCGAGGAACTGCTGCAGCGCCTTGTGGAGCATCGGGCCGCGCCACACAACCGCGGCGTCGTGCTCGACGAAGAAGCCGATTGACATCACCCTGATCCCCTCGTGGGCGGCGATCGGGACCAGCTTGCGCTCGGCGTCGACGCGCGGGCGCTCGCCGCCGAGGCCGAACATCCGCGGCTGGCTGTAGCCCCAGACGTCGGCATCGAGGACACCGACCGTCTTGCCCTCGCCGACCAGCGCCGCAGCGAGGTTGGCGGTCACGCTTGACTTGCCGACCCCGCCCTTGCCCGAGCCGATGCAGATCACGTTGCGGACCTGGGCCAGCGCGCCTTCGGGCAGCGCCCCGCGACCGAGCTTTCGGCCGAGCGCCGCCTTCTCGTTGTCAGACAGGACGTCGAAGCTGACGTTGACGCCGGTCACCCCGTCGAGCTCTCGGATCGCCTGCCCGACGCCGGTCTGGAAGTGGCTTCGGATTGGGCAGCCGGCGGTCGTCAGCGAGACGGTCACGTCGACGACGCCGTTGGCGTGGATCTCGATCGCGCGCACCATCTCGAGCTCGACGATGTCGCGGCGAAGCTCGGGATCGATAACGGACCGCAGGGCATCTGTGACTTGTTCTCTGGTCGGCATGGATTTCATTCAAGCAGACCCGATCGGAACCCCCCGGCGCAGCTCCCGGGTTCTGTCTTGCGGCGCGCCGCCATGGGGCGGATACTGAGGCCATGCGCCGGCTGGTGATGATTGTGACTTGCATCGCCGTGATCGGGGCTGGCGGCGCGGTCCTGATCTCCAGCGCCGGCGCGACAGTCCGGCCCCCCGTGGCGCCGAGGCCGGCGCTGAAGTTCCCGCCCGGGCTGCTCAGGCCGTTGCGGGTGTTGCCGCTGGGCGCGGGCAAGCCGGTGACGCCGAGCGCGATCCAGGCGATCAAGCCGCACGCGCTGCCGGCGCGGCTGCTTCTGGCCGGTCCGAGCGCCTGCTACGTCGGGCTGTCCACGTGCTCTGAGCATCCGTGCGTCGAATATGTCTCGCCGGCGACCTCGCCCCAGATCTCGGTCTCCGATGGCGCCGTCTACGCGCCGTTGCCGGCGATGCCGCGCTCGCAGTGCCGGTCCGCGACGCCGAAGCTCGAGGCGGTCGGTGCGCCGATCGCCACGACGAGCACGTTGCGCTCGGTCGAGCTGCCGACGCTCAAGTGACCCTCGGCGCGAGCTCGCGCCCAAGCAGCTCGATCGCGTCCAGGTCGTCGTGCACGAGTTGCTGGCACATGACCCGGGCGACCCCAACCTCGCGCAGCGCCAGCAGCTGCTCGGTCGCCTGGTCGATCGTCCCGACGATCCAGCCATGCGGTGGGTCGGCAAGCAGGCGATCGGGATCGCCGCCCATCTTCGCCGCCAACCGGCCCGCGCGCTCACGAAGCTCGCGCTGATCTGAGCCGACCAGCACGCCGGTCATGATCGAGAACGGGATCGGCTCGACGACCCTGCTTCTCGCAAGCACGGTCGATCCGCGCGCGCCGCTCGGCGACCTGCTCGACGGTCGCGAACGGGGTGTTGTACTCGTCGGCGTAGGCGGCGGCCAGCGCGGCGCTGCGAGGGCCCCCGCTTCCACCCATGATCAGGGGCGGGTACGGGCGCTGGACCGGCTTGGGCTGCGCCTCGAGGTTCTCGAGCGTGTAGTGCTCGCCGGCGAACGAGAAGCGACCGTCGCCCCAGCTGCCGAGCACGATCTGGAGCTGCTCCTCGAGGACGTCCATACGCGTCCTGGTATCGGCGAACGGGAAGCCGTAGGCCTGATGCTCACGATCGTGCCAGCCGGCGCCGAGCCCGAGCGCGACGCGGCCGCCGCTGATGTGGTCCGCCGTCGTGACCAGCTTGGCGAGATTCGAGGGGTGCCGGAAGGTGGCCGGCGAGACCATCGTCCCGAGCTCGATCCGCGACGTGACCGCGGCCAGCGCGCAGATCGTCCCCCAGGCGTCGAGTGCCTCGCGCTCGGGGTGCTGGAGATCGAGGTTCATGTAGTGATCGGAACGAAACAGCCCCGGCACCCCGTGGCGCTCGCACGCCTGCGCGACGGCCAGCCACTGGGGCCAGCTGACGCCCTCCTGTCCTTCGATCATCAGACAAAGTTGCATCGGGTCATTAAAGACCGACGGGGCGCCACTTGCGTGACGCCCCGGCGGTTGAGGGAGGAGAGGGTGCTACATCCGCCGGCGAGGTTATGAGGCCGGCGAACCTGTTCCGCCTCGGCGCTCTCCGCGTCGCCGGGCGGGGGAAGTCAAGCTAAGACACGGATATCCGGTCTGACGCGTCCGAAACCAACTTTTCGACGCGCGACGTGATCGCACCGGACTGCTTCTCGAGGTCCTTGCGCACCGAGCGCACTTCGCGCTCGAACCGACGGCGGTTCTGGCGAACCGTGCGCTCGACCGTGTTGCGACGCTGGCGCAGCTCGCGCTCGAACTTCGTGCGCGTGCGGCGGACCTGGCGCTCGAAGCGGTTGCGCGCAGTGACGCCGCGGCGCTCGTAGCGCTTGAGCTCGCGCTCGACGCCCGCGCGGGTGCGGTACTTGGTCGCAATGCCCTTGGCCGTCGAGACGAGGTTGTCGCGGGCGACGAGGCTGGCTCCGAACGGAACCAGGACCACGCGCTCGGCGATCTGCTGCGCCTGGGTGACGTGCACCTTGGACTCGGCGGTCGTCGCGCGGGTAGCGCGACGCGCGGTCGTCTTGCTGCTCGCGACCGTCCGGCGGGCGTTGCTCTTGGTCGCGGTAGCCGACTTGCGGGTCGCGTTGCGCTTACGCGTTGCGGCGGCCTTCTGGCCGCTTGTGGTGTTGCTGGTGGTAGCCATTGGGTCTAAGACTCACTCCCGTCGTAATCAATTCGGTCTCGATTTTATCGAACACACGTTTGTAAACCAGGGTCGCCGACGGGTTACAGTCCGTAACGAAAAGTGAGCGCGCCCCCGATCCATTACGCGCACAGCGGCGACGCGAGCATCGCCTACCAGGTGCTCGGGTCCGGGCCCTGCGATCTGGTGGTGACGACCGGCCCGGCGTCCCATCTTGAGCTGATCTGGGAAGAGCCCCGCACAGCGCGGACTTTCAGGCGGATGGCCGAGTTCGGCCGCCTGATCATGTTCGACCGGCGTGGGACCGGCCTCTCAGACCCAGCGATCGAACCACCGACGCTCGAACAGCAGGTGGACGACCTGCTGGCCGTGCTCGCGGCCGCCGATGCGGGGCAGGTGTCGATGATCGGAGGGTCAGATCTCGGACTATCGGCGCTGTTTGCGGCCACCTACCCCGAGCGCGTCCGCGCGCTCGTGCTGTCGGGCGTCGCCGCCGACGGCAGCCACACGCTCGTCGGGCGCTCGCGCGAGGACCTGCTGGCCGCGATCGAGCACAGCTGGGGCGACGGCGCGCTGGTGACGCTGTTCGCGCCCAGCCAGGTCGGCAATCGCGATTTCGTGCAGTGGTGGGGGAGGCTGCAGAGATCGTCGGTCAGTCCCGGAATGGCGCGCAAGCTGATGGAGATGACCGCACAGACCAACCTGCGCGCGGTGCTGCCGACGATCCGCGTTCCGACGCTTGTGCTGCATGTCACGGGCGACCGGGTGGTGCCCGTCGAAGCGGGACGCGAGGTCGCCTCCCTGATTCCCGGGGCGCGCTTCCTCGAGCACGACGGCGAGGATGCCTACGGCTGGATCGACCCGCCATGGATGACGGAGGTCGAGGAGTTTTTGACCGGGCGGCGGTCAACCCCGCAGATCGACCGGGTGCTGGCGACCGTGCTGTTCACGGACATCGTCGGTTCGACCGAACTGCTGTCGCAGGTGGGCGATCAGAGTTGGCGCCGGCAGCTCGAGGACCACGACGAGATCATTCGAGCCGGCATCGCCCGCTGGCGTGGCAACGAGATCAAGACCAGCGGCGACGGCTTTCTGGCGACCTTCGACGGACCCGCTCGGGCGGTCAGCTGCGCGGCTGAGGTGATCGATAGCGTCGCCGCGCTCGGGCTGACGGTTCGGGCCGGCCTGCACACGGGCGAGTGCGAGCTGCGCGAGGATGACGTCAGCGGGATCGCGGTCCACATCGCATCGCGAGTGATGCACGAGGCCGGGCCCGGCGAGGTGCTCGCGTCGAGCACGGTCAAGGATCTCGTCGTCGGCTCGGGGCTGCGGTTTCAAGACCGCGGCCCGCACTCGCTCCGTGGGGTCGAGGACCAGTGGCGGCTATACGCGCTGGAGCGCTGAGCGAGGCGGTGCGTCCGCCGTGCCGGCTCCGATAGTCTGCGGCGGCGGCCAAAGGCTTGTAAACGAGGAGGACCGGCGTGTCTGTGAAGCGGACGTTCCCACGGCTGTGGTTGCTCGGCCTGCTACTGGTAGCCACTCTCGGGCTGGCCGGTTTAGGAACCGTGCTGGCGACAGCCGCGCCCGCGAACCCCCAGGTCAAGCTGCTGACCGGAACCCTCAGGGACGGCGCGACGTACAAGATCGAGGTACCGGCACACTGGAACGGAACGCTGTTCTTGTACAGCCACGGCTACGTGGTGCCCGGCTCGGCCAATCCGGCGATGGACGTGGGCGATCCGATCACCGGCGGCTGGCTGCTGAGCCACCACTACGCGCTGGCCGGCTCGTCGTATGCGAAGGCCGGGTGGGCGATTCAGCAGGCGCTCGGTGACCAGATCTCGACGCTCGATGTGTTCCGGCGCCTGGTCGGCCGCCCGTCGCGGACGATTGCGTGGGGCCACTCGCTCGGCGGGATCATCACCGCCGGCCTGATCCAGGACTACCCCCAGCGCTTCGACGCCGCCCTGCCGATGTGCGGCGTGCTGTCGGGCGGGGTCGCCACCTGGAACACGGCGCTCGACGCCGCGTTCGCGTTCAAGACGCTGGTTGCACCGGCGGTGAAGGTGACCGGCATCACCAACCCGGTCGCCAACCTGACCGCCGCTGATGGGGCGGCCACCGCGGCGCAGCAGACCCCGCAAGGGCGCGCGCGGCTGGCGTTGGTTGCGGCGCTGAGCGACACGCCCGGGTGGTTTACGCCACTCTCACGGCAGCCCGCCCCGACCGACTACGCCGCGCAGGAGGCGAACCAGTTCCAGTGGGGGAGCCAGGTCACCTTCCCGTTCGCGTTCGCGTTGCGAGCCGACCTCGAGGCGCGCGCCGGCGGCAATCCCTCGTGGAACACGGGCGTCAACTACGTGAACGACCTTGCTCAGTCCGCGGACGCGCGCGAGGTGCGCGCCCTGTACAAGGCGGCGGGGCTCAGCCTCCGCAAGGACCTGCGGGCGCTGAACCACACGGCCCGGATCAGCGCCGACCCGGCCGCAGTCCGCTACCTCGAGCGCTACATCAGCTTCGACGGGAAGCTGTCAATGCCGGTCCTGACGATGCACACCACCGGCGACGGACTGGTCGTGCCCGAGAACGAGCAGGCTTATCGCCAGGTCGTGGCCAGCGCCGGCGACTCGTCGCTATTGCGCCAGATCTTCGTCGCGCGGGCCGGCCACTGCGCGTTCACGCCCGCGGAGACGATCGCTGCGGTCAAGGACCTGCTGCACCGCCTCGGCACCGGGCATTGGGGCCGCCGGGCGACGAATCCGTCCAAGCTCAACGCGTCGGCGGCCGCGCTCGGCTCGGGCTACAACGTCTTCACCTCCGGCGGCCAGGTGGTTGCAACAGCGCCTGCGTTCACCCGATTTCACCCGCCGGCGTATCTGCGACCGTTCGACCTGGGCGACAGCCGGCATGGCGCAAAGGCGGGCGGACGCGGCGGCTGAGTAGGCGCTAACCGACTGACCGCTGAGGTAGCGCGCCGTCGAAGCCCTCGCGCCGTAGCCAGCTGCTCGGGTCGAGCAGCTCCGCGAGCGTCGGCAGCGCCGCGGGAGAGGAGAACAGGTGGCCGAGCGCGGCGGTGCCGCCGGTTGCGACGATCGCGTCACAGAAGTGCTTGCCCTGCTCGTACTGCCGCAGTTTGAGCTCAAGTCCGAGCAGCTTGGCGAGCAGGCGCGAGAGCCCTGACTGCGACCGGCGGCGGCGGTCCAGCGCCTCGCGGAGCTGGGGCAGCGACGGCAACAGATCCGGCGCGACCGCGTCCATCACGTGCTCTGCGTGGCCTTCGATCACCGCCATCACCGCCTGCACGCGGTCAAACGACTCGCGCTCGGAGCTGCTGGTCACGATCGAGATCAAGTCGCCGTTGCGCAGCGCCTTGCCGGTGCGGCGCAGCGCGTCGAGCGTCGGAAGCTTCGGTTTGCGTGGGTTTTCGAGCCGCAGCTCGGCCTTGTCAAGCAGCTCGCGGACCAGCCCCGCGACGTAGTTGTGAAGCCACGGGACACCGGAGAACTGGACCGCGTGAGTCACCTCGTGCAGCGCCACCCAGGTCATGAACTCATCCTCGCGGGCGCCGAAGTTCTCGACCGCCTGGCCGAGGTTGGGGAGTACGAACAGCAGTCGCGGCGGGCTCGAATCCACGCTCTCGTCGAGCAGCACGAGCTCGTACTGCCCGAGCACGTGCTGGGCGAGGTAGCCGAGCACGACCGCGACCTCCGTCGTGACCACCACCCCGAGCGCCAGCTGCATCGCCGGCTTGAGTGGTCCGAGGCTGGAGCTCGAGTGCTCGATCACCGGATCGAGCAGCGCTCGCATCGCCTTGATGTTGGTGTTGATCCACTCGCGCCGCTCGATTCCCTCCGGCGGCGGCAGCGGGCGAGCGGGCTCGATGCCCGTGTACGCGGTCACCCGGCGCTCGGACTCGGCCGCGAGCGCGGCGAGGTCGGCCCGCGGCGGGGCGCTGTCGCCCTTGCCGGCGACGAACGCGGCGAGCTTCTCGGCCAGGATCCAGTCGATCACGCGGGAATCCTCGCCAGCTGCGCCAGCGCCTCCGGAGAACGGGCGGCGACCAGGTGCGAGCTCGCGGCCGCGTCCATTGGCGCCCCGAGCGGATCATCGAAGGCGGTGAACGCCACCAGTCCACCGGCCTCGCGCACGATCAGCTGTCCTGCGGCCGCGTCGACCCCGCGGCTGCGCGCGAGCGTCACCATCCCGTCAAAACGCGCCGCCGCCACCTGGCAGAGCGTGCCCGCGATCGTGCCCATCGCGCGAAGCCTGTGGGCGGTCTCGAGGAGCCCGTCGATCGAGCGCGCGATCCAGCGCGGATCGGCTGACTCGATCCCGAGCAGCTCCAGGCGCCCATCGCGCGAGCGTCGCTCGCGCAGCGACGGGTCGAGCCGTCGGCCGTCGAGGAACGCGCCCTCGCCGCGGGCCGCCCACCACTGCTCGCGGGCGCCGAAGTCATGCACGAAGCCGAACGCCACGTCCGCGGCGGTGGGTCCGTCGGCGACGGCCAGCGAGAGCGCGTAGTGTGCCGCGCTGCGCTTGGCGTTCAGCGAGCCGTCGATGGGGTCAATGATCACGCGCACGGTGCAGTCGCCGAACTCGATCAGCCCCCGCTCCTCCGACAGCGCGCAGAAGCGGTAGCCGTCGGCGCTGAGCGCAGCGAGTTGGGCGAACACGAGCTCCTCGGCGTCGCTGTCGAGCACCAGCGTGCGGTCGCCGCCGCTGCCGCGGGTGCCGGTCTCGCGGGCGCGGTCGTCGGTCGACGGCGTCTGCTCGAGCAGCAGCTGGATCCCCGCCACGGCTCGCCTGCAGACCCCGAGCCAGTCAGCGTCGAGTGCCGTGCGGGTGCTTGTCATGCGAGACCTATGCTGTCAGACGGTGACTGGCGAGCACGAACGCGGCGAGCCGCCGGAGGCGCTGGAGCTCCTTTCGGTCGGCAGCGATGCAGGGCGGCTGCTGGACGGGCTGTCGGCCGATCAGCGGGCGGCGGTGACCGATCGCGGCCCCCGGGTGTTGATTCGTGGCGGCGCCGGCAGCGGCAAGACGCGCGTGATCGAAACTCGCTTTCGGTGGCTGGTGCAGACCGGCTCAGCGCCCGAGCGGATCTGCCTGCTGGTGGCGAGCGAAGCGCGCGCGGCCGCGGCTCGCGAGCGGCTCGAGACCGCGCTCGATCTCGGCTACGAGGAGCTGCACATCCTCACCCCCCCGCAACTCGCGGGCCTGATCCTGCGACGCGCGGGCGCCGGGACTGACGCTTTTGCCGCGGCGCTCAGTCCCGGAGACCGGCTCGCGATGCTGGTCGGCCGAATCGACGAGCTGTCGCTCGAGCACCACGACTTCGGCGGCCGGCCGAACGCGCTGCTGGCCGGCTTCGTGCGGCGGATTGACCGCCTCAAGTCCGAGCTCGTAAGCGTCGAGGAATACGGGCGCTGGGCGGCGTCGCTGCCGACGGACCTGCCCGAGTCCGCGCTCGAGCGCGAGTTCGCCGAGATCTATCGCTCGCACGAGCTGCTGCTGGCCGAACACGGCGCCCGCGGT
>CAVPFS010000042.1:0-18824 GCA_963703825.1 uncultured Solirubrobacterales bacterium
TGCGCCATCGTCGCCTGCAGGTCGGCGGTCTCGGTCTTGGTCATCGTCTGCACGGCGACCGGCGCGCCACCGCCGATCGGCACCGCGCCGACGCGGATCTGGCGTTGTGAGGGCATGGGGCCAGTGTAGAACGGCGCCCGTCAGGCGTCAGGCGTCTGGGGCCTGGGGGCCGTCGCCGCCCACGGGCGGGTCCTCCCCCGGGGTTGCGGACCCGGCCTGGCGACGGCGGATCGCGATCGCGCCGAAAGTCACCGCGGCGAGCACCAGCAAGACTAGGATCACGATCACCGGCGTCGGCAAAAAAGAGCCCGAGCTGCTGGTGCCGGGGCCGGTGAAAACGCCCCCGATCGCGGCCAGGCGGGCCCGGCTGATCACGTCCGGACAGCTCGTGTACTCCTTGGTCTCGGGCGACATCGCGTTCAGCGCGTGGGTCAGCTGCGAGACGGTGTAACGGCCTGTGAGGCCGCTCGGGTGCGCGAGGCAGTCGACAATCACGGGGTTCTGACCGCTGGCAGCGCTCGCGAGCCCAGGCGCCAGCAGCGCGAGCGCAAAGACGATCGCGAGCTTGGCTGCGAGGCGGCGGCGGGTGGTCACGAGCGCAAGCTTATGCGGACGAGCGCTCGATCAGCACCGATGGCTGTGGAGCCGCGCCCCCGAGGATCTGTGTCGCAGTCGTCCCGAGTGCGCTCGGAGACAGCCGCCACGGCGCCCGCGCCCCGACCCGGATCACCCGGTAGCCGTCGACGACCTTGGACGAGATCAGCCTCGTCCCGGACGGCAGGCGCGACAGTTGCTGGTCAGGGTCGGCGACGATGTCGAGCTCGGAGACGGTCACCGGTGCAGCGGATTGGGGTGCCATACCCGGGCCCGACCAAGGCACACCGGACAGGTAGATCGACAGCGGCCCGGTTGCGAACTCCCCGTCGTAGGCGACGATCGCGCGTGTCCGCTCCGACCGGCCGAGCGCCGCGGCGATCCCGCGCCAATCCGTCTTCTGGTAGTGGCGGTCAGTCTCGATCCTGATCCCGGCGTACAGGAACAGGGCCAGCAGGGCGGTCGCCAGCGCGGCGCCGGCGACCGGGGCCCGGCGGGTCGTGCAGGCGGCGGCGATCACGATCGCGAGCGGGATCCAGCCCGGCATCACGCCGCGCGCGATGTAGTCGTCGTGTCCGACCAGGGTCAGGAGCAGCGGCACGATCAGCACCGCGCCGGCAAGCGCAGCGGCGATCCCCGCGCCCCGCAGCTCGCGCTCGTCGGCGCCGATCACCAGCAGCGCGATCACGATCGCTGCCACACCCGCCGCGGCGATCAGGCCATACGCGAGGATCCCGCCGCCGCTGAGGTCGAAGGTGTTCGTCGCAAACGCGACCGGGACCTGTTGGATCCGCTGTCCGAGCGGTACGCCGGCGATGAAGCCGGCGGGGTGCTCGAGGCGCGGGGTCACATGCGGGATCAGCGCCAGCTGGACGAGCGCCAGCACTCCGAGCGCGACCGCGCTGGCGCGGTCGCGGTAGCGATACAGCAGCGCGAGCCCTTCGGCGAACACCAGGAACGCCGCGAAATACTGGGTCAGCAGCGCCGCAATCGAGAACACCGCCCACCAGAACAGCTCGCGGCGATCGCCGGGGCGGCGCCAGGCGCGGGCGAAGAACAGCAGCGACGCGGTGCAGAGCGTGACCAACAGCATGTACTCGCGCGCCTCCTGCGAGTACCAGATCATGAACGGGTTGACCGCCGCGAACGCGGCGGCGACCAGCCCGGCCCGCCGCGAAACCAGCTCGCGCCCACAGAGGTAGATCAGCGGAACGACCGCGACGCCGAGCAGCGCCGACAGCGACCGCAGGCCGAGCTCGCCGGTCCCGAACACCTTCGCCCACGGCCACGCGATCACCAGGTACAGGGGACCGTTCCACTCGTACGAGCTCCAGGCGCCGAGCATCGAACCGAACCCGAGCCCGAGCTCGTGGACGGCCTGGGACTCGTCGAGCCAGTAGCTCTGGCTGGAGATGTCGACGAAACGGAGCACCGCCGCGACGCCCGTGATCGCGGCCACCAGCCATGTCTCAGCCGCGACTCCGAACGCCCATGATGGCCTGTCCTTCCGGGCCACGGCGGCGGCGCCGGTGCGGGCCGGCAGGAGCATGCGGCACGAGTCTACATCGGGCCCTGGAGGCTCGATCTCGCTAACTCAGCGTTCCTTGAACCGAAACCAAACGTCACTTACCGACGTTATTGTCATCCGCTTGCCCACGCGCCCCCACCCTCGTTCCGCCAGCCGTCGGCCGGCCGCAGTGTGCGCGCTCGCGCTCACCTGCGCGGCCCTGCTCGGCGCCTGCGGCTCGAGCTCCTCGACGACCACGCTGCCGCCGCTGCACCCCGGCCGGGTCGGGCCCGAGACGATGTTCACGCCCGCCGACGCGCTGGTAGCCAACCCGTCGCAGACGATCGCGCAGCTCAAGCAGCTCGGCGTCGACACGGTCCACATCTACATGCATTGGGCCGATATCGCGCCAAATCCGAGCTCCTTCACCAAGCCGGCCTTCGACGCGACTGACCCGGCCGCCTATCCCGCGGCCGGCTGGGCCCCGTACGACACCGTCGTACGCGACCTCAAGGCGGCGGGCCTCGGGGTGATCTTCGACCTCGTGCCGCCGCCGCCGCTTTGGGCCGCGGGTAAGGGCGCTCCCGACCCCAGCACCCACCCCTACTGGCGGCCGTCGACGAGCGAGTTCGAGCAGTTCGTCAGGGCCGTGGGCACCCGCTACAGCGGCCACTACGTCGCGCCCGGCTCGTCGACGCCGCTGCCACGCGTCAGCAGCTGGTCAGTCTGGAACGAGCCCAACCTCGGGATCGAGCTCGCGCCGGAGGTTGACAATCACACCCAGATCGAGGTCTCGGGCGAGCTGTACCGGGGGATCGTCAACGCGGCCTGGGATGGTCTGCACGCGACCGGCCACGGCCACGACTCGATCCTGATCGGCGAGCTGGCACCGGCAGGCGCCACCTTCGCCGGTGCCCCGGGTCTGTTCGGAAACATGGCGCCGCTGCGGTTCCTGCGAGCGCTGTATTGCGTCGACTCGTCCTACCGGCCGCTGACCGGCGTCGCCGCGCAGGCGCGCGGTTGCCCGACGACGGCTGCGGCCTCCAAGGGCTTCGTCGCCGCCAATCCGGGCTTGTTTCACGCCTCGGGCTTCGCCGACCACCCGTACCCCCAAGGCCTGCCTCCGAACGAGGTCACGCCCAACGAGCCCGATTACGCAGAGCTCGCGGCGATCGGCAAGCTCGAGCGCGTACTCGACACGCTGCAGCACGTGTACGGCTCGAGCACCCGCTTCCCAATCTGGTCGACCGAGTTCGGCTACCAGACGACCCCCCCGACCCCGAGCCTCTGACGGTGTCGCCGGACAAGGCGGCCTACTACCTCAACTGGTCTGAGTACATCACCTGGAAAGACCCGCGGATCCGCTCGTATGACCAGTACCTGCTCGTCGACAACCCCACCGGGCACTTCGCGACCGGCTTGGAGTTCCCCAACGGCACGCCGAAGCCCGGCTACGCTGCGTTCCGGATGCCGCTCTACCTGCCGGTCACGGCGACCGCCACAGGCCATCCGCTCGAGGTCTGGGGCGGCGTCCGTCCGGCCCACTACGCCCAGCTGGCGACGCACCGCAGCCAGCACGTGAAGATCCAGTTCGAGCCTTCGTCCGGCGGTGCCTTCAAGACGATCAATAACGTCGAGCTCACTGACCGCTACGGATACTTCGACATCCTGCAGAAGTTCCCGGGCAGCGGCAACGTCCGGCTCGCGTGGTCTTATCCCCACGGTCCCGAGGTGTTTAGCCGCGCCGTCGCGATCACACTGCGCTAGCCTGGCGGGTCGCCCGATCGGCGGCCGTCGCCTCTCCATCCCCACCGCGACCGCGCCGCAACTCTGACCGCTGTTGAACGTTAGACGGCTATGCCCAAGCTCCCCGTGCATCGACCCAGCCGCCGCCGATCCGCAGCGATCGCGATCGCGGTGGCGATCGCGACAGGCGGCGCCGGCGCGCTGCCGGCGGCCGCATCGGCGAGCTCCTCGCAGATCACGATCATCCAGGACAACTCCGACCTGATCAATCCGGCCGGCGCGTTCGCGCAGTTCCGGGAGCTGGGCGCGAGCACGGTGCGGGTCATCGTCCCCTGGTCACAGATCGCGCCAGGCCCGAAGTCGCGCACCAAGCCGAAGTTCAACGCTACCGACCCCAATGCCTATCCAGCCGCCGGCTGGGTTCCGTACGACAACATCGTCCGCGAAGCGAGCGTCTATCACCTGACGGTAGATCTCACGGTCACCGGCGGCGCTCCGCGGTGGGCCGAGAAGGGGAATCCGCCGCAGAACGATCCGTTCTTCGCATGGAAGCCGAGCGCCGCCGACTACGGGCAGTTCGTGCAGGCTGTCGGCGAGCGCTACGACGGCCACTTCACCCCCAGGGGCCAGACCACGACGTTGCCGGCGGTCCATTTCTGGGCGCTCTACAACGAGCCGAACTTCGGCCAGGACCTCGGTCCGCAGGCGATCGACGGTTCGCGGGTCTCGATCGCCCCGATGTACTACCGAAGCCTGCTCGACGCCGGGTGGCGGGCGCTGCACGCGACGGGCCACGGGAGGGACACGATCCTGATCGGCGAGTTCGCGGCGCGCGGGAACAACTTCAGCCTGCCGCGCAGCTTCGCACCGCAGGGGCTGCCGGGCGATTACGGCCAGACCAAGCCGCTGCTGTTCGTTCAGACGCTGTACTGCGTCAACACCAGCTACCAGCAGCTGCGGGGCAGCTCCGCCGCCGTCCGCGGCTGCCCAGCCAACGCGGCCGGCTCGCGCCGCTTCCGCAGCCAGAACCCGGGCCTGTTTTTGGCCAGCGGTGTCTCTGACCACCCCTACCCGAGCTGGATGTCGCCGGTCACCGACGGGCGCAACGATCCAGATTTCGCGACCCTGCCCGACCTCGGCAACCTGCAGCGAGCGCTCGATCGCGCCGCCGGCGCCTACGGCTCGCACCGCCAGGTTCCGCTCTACAACACCGAGTACGGCTACATCACCAGCCCGCCAAAGGCGCCGCCCTACGTGTCGCCGAACACCGCCGCCTACTACATCAACTGGGCCGAGTACCTCAGCTATCGCAACCGCAACGTCCGGTCCTACATGCAGTACCTGCTGACAGACCCACCGCCGAACGTCGGCAAGTACGCTGGCTTCGCGAGCGGCCTGGAGACCTACAGGGGCGCCAAGAAGGCGACGTTCTACGCCTTCCGGATGCCGCTTTACATGCCACGCACGACGTTCTCGCGCAGCCAGAGCGTCGAGGTCTGGGGGGCGCGAGACCGGCGCCGTTCGCGACCCTGGACGGTTTCGGCGCCCAGCGTGCGCAGATCCAGCTCAAGCCCGGCCGCGGTGCCTACAGGACGGTCGCAACGGTCAACCTCGCCCGCGCCAACGGCGATTTCGACGTGCGGATCAGATTCCCGTCCAGCGGCTCGGTCCGGCTCGCGTGGACCTATCCAGCGGCGGATCCGCTGCTCTCCGCCCTGGGCGTCGAGGGCCAGACGATCTACAGCCGGAGCTTCTCGATCAAGGTGCGCTAGGGCCCGCCCGCGGGGCGGATCGTGAATACTGAAGGTGATGCCGCCTGGCTCGCCCGCGCTGATCTCGCGCCTGATCGAGATATCTGGTCGCGAGCACGTGCTGACCCATCCGCACGAGCTCTCGACCTACGGATCGGACGGGCTGCTGCACTACCACCAGACGCCGACCGCCGCCGTGCTGCCGGCGAGCGCGGAGGAGGTCCAGCGGGTCGTCAGAGCGTGCTCTGACGCCGGCGTGCCGTGGGTCGCGCGCGGCTCGGGCACCGGCCTCTCGGGCGGCGCGCTGCCGCTCGCAGAGGGAGTCCTGATCGTCCTCGCGCGGCTGCGGCGGATCCTCTCGATTGACCTCGCCGACGGCGTCGTGGTAGTCGAGCCAGGGGTCACGAACCTGGCGGTCTCAAAGGCCGTGTCGCCGACGCACTTCTACCCACCCGACCCCTCGAGCCAGATCGTCTGCTCGATCGGCGGCAACGTGGCCGAGAATTCGGGCGGCGCGCACTGCTTCAAGTACGGCTTCACGACCAATTACGTGGTCGGCCTCGAGGTCGTGCTGGCCGATGGCTCGGTCGTGCAGATGCGCCGCGACGACCCCGGCTACGACCTGCTCGGGGCATTCGTCGGTTCGGAGGGAACGCTCGGGGTCGCGACCAAGGTTACGCTGCGTGTGATCCCGGCGCCCGAGACCGTGCGGACGATGCTCGCCTTCTTCGAGGACACTGCCGCGGCCGGCGATGCGGTCACCGCGATTGTCGAGGAGGGCCTCGTACCGGGCGCGATCGAGATGATGGATCGCCTCTCGATCGCGGCGGCCGAGCAGGCGACCGGCGCCGGTTACCGGCTCGACGCCGGCGCGGCGCTGGTGGTCGAGCTCGACGGCACCCGCGAGCAATGCCTCGCGGGGCTCGAGCAGCTGATCGCGCTGTGCAGCGAGAGCGGTGCGCTCGACGTCCGCGTCGCCCAGAGCGCCCAGGAGCGCGACCTGATCTGGCGCACGCGCAAGGCCGCGTTCGCGGCGATGGGCCGGATCGCCCCCGCCTATTACGTGCAGGATGGAGTCATCCCGCGCACGCGCCTGTCGGAGGTGCTACGCCAGATTGACGCGCTCGCGGCCGAATACCAGCTCCAGGTCGCCAACGTCTTTCATGCCGGCGACGGCAACCTCCATCCGCTCGTCTGCTACGACAGCGAGGTCGAGGGTGAGGCCCAGCGGGCGGAGACGCTCGCCGGCCTGATCATCAAGGCGTGTGTCGACGCGGGCGGCTCGATCACCGGCGAACACGGCGTCGGGGTCGACAAGAAGGCCTACATGCCTTCGATGTTCGGCGAGCCCGACCTTGACGCGTTTCAGCGCCTGCGGTGCGCGTTTGATCCCCGCGGACTCGCCAACCCCGGCAAGGTGATGCCGACCCCGAGGCTTTGCGGCGAGGTCCCTGGGCCCTACCGCGAGCATCCGCTCGAGCGCGCGGGCGTCGCGGAGCGATTCTAGTTCGGGGCACTAGTGGCGACGATCACTCAAACAGCACCGGCGACGTTCGAGGAGGCGGCGGCTGCGCTGGCCGCCGCGAGCGGCGAGGGCAAGGCCGTGCGGATCACCGGCGGCGCCACCAAGAGCGGCTGGGGTCTGCCGGTCCAGGATCCACAGGTCCAGCTCAGTACCGCAGGACTGGACCGGATTGTCGAGCACAATGCCGGCGACTTGACCGCGATCCTCGAGGCGGGCGTGCCGCTCGTGCGGGCACAGCAGATGTTCGCCGCGGCCGGCCAGATGCTGGCGCTCGACCCTCCGCTGGCGATCAGCGACGATGCCGAGCCCGCCGCGACGATCGGCGGCATCGTCGCGACCGGCGACTGCGGCCCGCTGCGCCATCGCTACGGCACCCCGCGTGACCTGGTGGTCGGTGCCACGATCGCCCTCAGCGACGGCTCGATCGCCCATTCCGGAGGCAAGGTGATCAAGAACGTCGCCGGTTACGACCTCGCTAAGCTGTTCGCAGGCGCCTTCGGAACGCTCGGCTTGATCCTGTCCGTCAGCGTCCGCCTTCACCCCCGTCACGATGGCAGCACGACTGCGCTCGGAGCGGCGCCGGACGCCGACACGCTCGGCGCTGCGGCGGTAGAGCTGGCTCGCGCGCCGCTCGAGTTCGACTCGCTCGACGTTGCGTGGCGGGGCGGCCGGGGCGGGCTGCTGGCGCGCAGCGCCGGCGCCGAGCACGCCCGGCGCGCCAGGCGGACCGCGACGCTGTTGGCTGAGGCGGGCCTCGCGCAGATCGAGCTGACCGATGTCGACGGGCCGCTGTGGGAACGCCAGCGCGGGGGCCAGCGATCGAGTGAGCTCGCGATGGTGCGAGTCGCCGCCGCGCCCTCGGCGCTGCCCGCAGTCCTGCGCGCCACTGACCAGTCTGGCGGGACGCTCGTCGGCCGCGCGGCGCTCGGCTCGAGCTATGTCGAGCTTGACCCGGAAGCTGTCACCCAGTTCCGGGCTTCGCTGGCAGGCGCCGCGACGACGACGGTGCTCGACGCGCCGGCCGGATTCGCCGCCCGGCACGACCCGTGGGGCAGGATCGAGCGCCCGGCGCTCGAGCTGATGCGCAGCGTCAAGGCGCGCTTTGACCCCACGCGCACCTGCAACCCGGGGCTGTTCGTGGACGGCATCTGAGAGATGGCAGCGTTTGACCTCCAGCGCCCGCCCGAGCAGTCCGTGATCGACGACTGCGTCCACTGCGGCTTCTGTCTGGATAGCTGCCCGACGTACGTGCTATGGGGGGCCGAGGCCGACTCGCCACGTGGCCGGATCGTCCTGATCGGCGAAGGGCTGAAGCCCGGATCGACGCTGTCGGACGAGATGGTGACCCACTTCGACCGCTGCCTCGGCTGCATGGCCTGCGTCAGCTCCTGCCCTTCCGGGGTCCGCTACGACCGGCTGATCGAGCGGGTGCGCCCACAGGTCGAGCGCCACCACGAGCGGCCGCGCTCCGAACGGGCGCTGCGGCGTCTGCTGTACGAGACTCTGCCCCACCCCCGGCGGCTGCGGGCGCTCGCGCCGATGCTCGCGGCGGCGCGCAAGCTCGGCGTCGAGCGGCTGCCCGACCGCCTGTCCGTGCTCGCCAAGGTCGCGCCGCGGACGGCCGGCGCCGCCCATGCGCCTGACCTTCCCGAGCACACGCCGGCCGTCGGGGCCCAGCGCGGGCGGGTGGGGCTACTGCTCGGCTGCGTGCAGCGTGTCTTCTATCCCGAGATTCACCGTGCCACGATCGAGACCCTCGCCGCCGAGGGCTTCGAGGTTCTGGCGCCGCGGCTCCCGGACTGCTGCGGCGCGCTCGAGTTGCACGGCGGCGCCGAGCCGGCTGCGGTGCGCCGCGCGAGGGCGACGATCGCGGCCTTCGAGGCAGCGAGCCCCAACGGTCTCGACTACGTGGTCGTCAACGCCGCCGGCTGCGGCTCGGCGATGAAGGAGTACGGCGAGCTGCTCGACAACTCTGAGGCGCGTGCCTTCTCGGCGCGCGTGCGTGACGTCTGCGAGCTGCTCGCCGAGGTCGAGTGCAGAGCGCCGCGCGGACCGGTGCCCCTGCGGGTCGTCTACCACGACGCCTGCCACCTCGCCCACGCGCAGCGTGTGCGCTCACAGCCGCGTGCGCTGCTGGATGCGATCCCCGGCCTCGAGCTTGTGGAGGTCGCCGTCGAGAGTGACGTCTGCTGCGGCTCTGCCGGGATCTACAACCTCGTCGCGCCGCAGGCGGCCGCCGAGCTCGGCGCGCGCAAGGCGCGCAACCTGCTCGCGACCGGCGCCCAGGCGATCGCGGCCGGCAACCCGGGCTGCGCCGCGCAGCTGGACATGCACCTGCGAGAGCTCGGCCAGCCGATTCCGATTCACCACCCGATCGAGCTCGTCTGGCGCTCGATCGCCGCGGGCCGCGCCGGTGATCCGGCGCCCGCGGTATGAGTCTCGGCACCCGACGCGGTGTGAGTCGCGGAACCCGACGCGGTGTGAGTCGCGGAACCCGATGCCGGCGGCGCGGAACCCCGCCTGTGTTATTTAGTCCGAGGCCGGGTAGATATGCGTCGGCTACGTCCTAAGTGATGGTAGGCACGAACAAGGGAGAGCACGTGATCGTTCTTGGCATCATCCTGTTGATAATCGGCTTCATCGCCAGCATTCCGATCCTTTGGACGCTCGGCATCATCCTGCTGGTCGTTGGAGCCGTCCTGTACCTGCTGGGGAGCATGGGGCGCGCAGTCGGCGGTCGCCGGCACTACTACTGACCCCAGCCGTTTAGCGGTCGGCCGCGCGGCTGTCAGCCGCGCGGCCAGCAGACCGGTTCGCTCGCCAAGCGCGAGCATTGACCCTGGTGGGGCACGTAGTAGAAGCCGCCCTCCTGGACCCTCGCGAGCCCGACTGACCTGCAAAACGCGACAGATCCGCCACCGGGGTTTGGATCCGTCGCAAAGTGAGGGCTCAGCGTGCAGCCGGCGACAAATCCGGCGCGGCAATGCGGAAATGTCACGAACTGCAGGTCGCGGTCAAGCCGCTTCGGGGATCAGGATTTCCGCGGCCCTGGAGCCAGCCGGTCTCGAGGTCGGCCTCCCCCACGCAGCCGATCACCACTTGGGGGCTCACCGAACCGGAAGCAGTTGGCTCAGCGAACGTGGAAGCCGACCCCCGAGGAGAGCGTCGAGATGTCATTGCTGAGCCCGACGAAGGCCAGCATCAGGATCAGCACAAAGCCGACGACCCCGGCTCGTTCCATGACCGCGAACGGGATCCGCCGGCCGCGGACCTTCTCAGCCACGGCCCAGAAGATGTGGCCGCCGTCCAGCGGCAGGAACGGGAACAGGTTGATCACCCCGAGTGACAGCGAGACCAGCGCCAGCAGCTGAAGGGCGAGCGAGGCGCTGGTGGAGATCGACTGCTGCGCGACCGTGTAGATGCCGACGACGCCGTGCAGTTGCTTGCGCTCCTTGGGCTCGAAGATCCGTGCAATCGTCGAGACGGTCTGCGTGGTCACGTTCCACAGGCTCGAGACCGTCACCGAGGCCGCCCGCGAAGCGGTCGGGTAGACGGTTGTTGAGCCGAACTCGAATCCGAGCTCGATCCGATGATCGGCAGCCGAGTAGCGCGGCCTGACGTGCAAGGTCTGAAGCTGCGCGCCGCGCCGGACGACGACCGTCAGCGTCCGCGCACCCTCGCAGTTCGCCGTCTGCGCACCCCGGCAGCGGTCGGCGCTGATCTGCGAGCGCAGGGTCTGATAGGAGCCGCTGACGCCGTTGACTGACACGATCCGGTCCCCAGGATGGAGCACCGCGGCGGCGGGACTGCCGCGCAGCACGGCCGCGACGGTCTGCGACGGGCCGCCCTGCTCGCCGTGCGAGAGCAGCAGCACCCAGATGATCAAAAACGCGAGCAGGATGTTGACCGCCGGGCCAGCGCTGATCACAAAGATCCGCTTCCAGACCGGCTGGTTGTAGTAGGCCCGCGGACGAACCTCCTCGGGCATCTCCTCGTTGGGGTTCATGCCGGTGATCTTCACGTAGCCACCGAGCGGGATCGGGCCGATTCCGTACTCGGTCTCGCCCCGCCTGAACTTGACCAGCATTGGCCCGAAGAACAGCGAGAACCGCTCCACCCGCATGCCGACGGTCTTCGCGGCCGCGAAGTGTCCGGCTTCGTGCAGGATGATCAGCGCCGCGAAGCCCAGAAACGCTAGGAAGTAGGACATCCCCCGGCCAGTGTGGCAAGTCCGGGTAATAAAACCTTCAGGCTTTCGCCCGTCCCTGCACCAACTCCCCCGCGATGCGCCGGGCCTCGCGGTCCGCATCAGCGAGCGAGTCGAATGAGTGCAGACGAACCGACGGCAGCCGGGCGAGCGTTTCCTCGATCACGGCCGCGATCTCCAGGAACTTCAGCCGGCCGCCGAGGAACGCGTGCACCGCGACCTCGTTGGCCGCGTTCAGTGTGCACGGCGCCGTGCCGCCGGCCAGCCCGGCCTCGCGGGCCAGCGTCAGGCACGAGAAGGTCTCGAGATCCACTGGCTCGAACGTCAGCGATCCGAGCGCCGCCAGGTCGAGGCTCGCGATCGGGACCTCCACCCGCTCGGGATAGTGCAGCGCGTAGGAGATCGGCACCCGCATGTCGGGGTGGCCGAGGTGCGCGAGCATCGCTCCGTCGTGGAGCGCGACCAGGCTGTGGATGATCGACTGTGGTTGGACGATCACCTCGATCTGGCCGTAGGGCATTCCAAACAGGTGGTGGGCTTCGATCACCTCGAGGCCCTTGTTCATCAGGGTCGCCGAGTCGATCGTGATCTTGCCGCCCATCGCCCAGGTGGGGTGCGCGAGCGCCTCCTCGACAGTCACGTCGTCGAGTTCGTCGGCGCTGCGACCGCGAAATGGGCCGCCCGATGCCGTCAGGATCAGGCGCTGCACGGCCTCTGGCCGCTCGCCAGCGAGCAGCTGATGCAGCGCCGAGTGCTCGGAGTCGACGGGGATGATCGCCGCCCCGGTCGCGTCCGCGAGCGCCATCACCAGCTCCCCACCGACAACCAGCGACTCCTTGTTGGCGAGCGCCAGGTCGATCCCCTCGCCGAGCGTCGCGACCGTCGCCACCAGGCCGGCCGAGCCGACGATCGCGTTGAGGACCATGTCACAGCCCGCTTCAGTGATCAGGCTCACGAGCCCGTCGGGACCCGCGAGCGTCTCCCCGGTCCAGCTCTCCCCCGCTCTCGCCGCGGCGTCACGGTCGGCGAGTGCGATCCTGCGCACGCCGTGCCGACGCGCCTGCTCCATCAGCGTCTCAGAGTCGCTGTCGGCGCTGAGCCCGACAATCTCGAGGTCCTCATCGGCCGCACCCGAGACCACGTCGAGCGCCTGCGCCCCGATCGAGCCCGTCGAGCCGAGGATCACGAGTCGACGGGCCACGGGCTGGATTGTAGAAACGGCCGCGCCGGGACCGGAGCAGAACGCGGCTCAGTGCATGACCGCGACTCAGTGCATGACCGCGAGCCACACGTAGTAGCCCGCGACGACCGTGAAGATCACCGCGTCGAGCCGGTCGAGCGCCCCGCCATGGGCGCCGAACACGTTGCCGGCGTCCTTGGCCCCCGCATCGCGCTTGACGACTGACTCGAACAGGTCGCCGACCGGCCCCAGCACCGCGACCGTCAAGCCCAGCAGGAGCGCGTCGCCGTGAGTGAGCCACGCCTGGTAGAGCCCGGCCACGAACACGGCGAGAATCGAGATCAGCATCCCGCAGAACAGTCCCTCGACGGTCTTGTTGGGCGAGATCGATGGGGCCAGCGGGCGGCGCCCGAACAGTCGGCCGCCAAAGTACGCGGCCGTGTCGCCCAGGAACGTCCCGATCAGCACGTCGATGATGATCGCGCCGCCGTGCGGCAGCTCACGCAGCAGCTCGGAGTGGGCGAACGCGAAGCCGAGCCAGTACACGCCGAGCAGCGTCCCCGCGATCGAGACGGTGGCGGCCGAGCGCTGGCCGCGGCCCATGACAACCAAAAACGTGACCGGCAGCGTCACGACGGCGATCTCGAGCACGGTCGCCGGGCTGCCGTAGCGGGCGCCGATCACCATCGCCGCGAGGGCCGCGAAGCCGACGGCCTGCGACGGGCGCCAGCGGTCGAGCATCCGGTAGAGCTCGAACATGCAGACCGCGCCGATCGCGATCATCAGCAGCGCCCACGCGAGGCCACCGAGGTCGACGAAGATGATCGCGATGATCGCCGCCGGGACCGCGACCGCGACTCGCGGCCAGAGGTCCGAGCGCGAGCGGCTCTGGTCAGCCGGGGTAGCGGGCCGCCGGCGGCCCTCGGGACGGTTCGGGCGCTGCCTGGCCGCGGCGCGGTCCGCCCGGGCGTCGGCGCGCCGCTGCCGGTCATCGGCTCCCGAGCCTCGGCCGCTCGACATCAGCGGCCCCCGAACCTGCGACGGCGGGCGGCGAACTCGTCCAGAGTCTCCTCGAACGCCCCGCGCGAGAAGTCCGGCCACAGCTCGTCGCGGAACGTGAATCTGAGTAGCCCCCTGCCAGAGCAGATAGTTCGAGATCCGCTGCTCGCCGCTGGTGCGGATGATCAGGTCAGGGTCGTGCATGTCAGGGGCGTAGAGATGGGCGCGGAACTCTGCTTCGGTTGTCCCATTAAAGGTCCGCGCTGCATCGACGATCTCCGCCCGACCGCCGTAATTGAACGCGACGAACAGCGTGATCCGCGTGTTCTCGCAGGTCTTGTGCTCGGCCCACTCCATCCGCTGCACGAGGTCAGGCGCGACCGGCGCGCTGCGGCGCCCGATGAAGCGCATCCGGACGCCTTCGGCGTCGAGCTCGGGCGTCTCCTGCTCGATCCGGCGGGCGAACATCTCCATCAGTGCCGCGACCTCGTCGGGGTCTCTGGACCAGTTCTCGGTCGAGAACGAGTACACGGTCAGCTCCTTGATCCCGAGCTCGGCCGCGTCGCGCAGCCGCGCCTTGACGGCGTCCGCGCCCGCCTCGTGCCCGGCGACGACCGGCAGTCCGCGCCGCTGCGCCCAGCGGCCGTTGCCGTCGGTGATGATCGCTACGTAGCGTGGGCGACCGCCGGCCTGGAGGACGTCGGCGGACACGGCTAGACCTCGAGGATCTCTTCTTCCTTGACCTTCAGTGCCTCGTCGAGATCGTGGATCCGCGCATCGGTGACCTTCTGCAGCTCGACCTCGGCACGGTGCTCGTCGTCGGAGCCGGTGTCGCCGGCCTCCTTGAGCTCGCGCAGGTCGTGCATCACGTCGCGCCGGACGTTGCGGATCGCCACCCGTCCCTCCTCGGCGATGTGGCGCACAACCTTGACCAGCTGGCGGCGGCGCTCCTCGGTCAGCTCGGGGACCCCGAGCCTGATCAGGTTGCCGTCGTTGGTCGGCGTTAGACCGACGTCGGATTGAGGATCGAGCGCTCGATCGCCTTGATCGAGCTCTTGTCGTAGGGCTGGACGGTCAGCATCCGCGGTTCGGGGGAACTGATCGTCGCCAGCTGCTTGAGCGGCGTCGCGGTGCCGTAGTAGTCGACCACGATCCGGTCCAGCAGCGCCGGGCTCGCACGGCCAGTGCGGACGGACCCGAACTCGTGCGGGTCGATTCGACGACTTGTTCATCCGCTCCCGAGCATCGGCGAGCAGCTCATCGATCAGGTCGCTCATGCTCATGTTCTCACCAGCGTTCCGACGCGTTCGCCTGACACTATCTTGTCGATGTTGCGCTCGTCGGCCATGTTGAAGACCACGATCGGCAGGTTGTTGTCCATGCAGAGCGCAAACGCGGTCGAGTCCATCACCGCCAGACCGCGCGTCAGCGCGTCCTTGTGGGTGATCTCGGGGATGAACTCGGCGTCGGGGTGCAGCGCCGGGTCGGCGCTGTAGACGCCCTCGACGTCGTTCTTCGCCATCAGAATGATCTCCGCCCGCAGCTCCGCGGCCCGCAGCGCAGCGGCCGTGTCAGTCGTGAAGAACGGGTTCCCGGTGCCGGCGGCGAAGATCACGATCCGGCCCTTTTCGAGGTGTCGCACCGCGCGGCGCCGGATGTAGGGCTCGGCTACCTCCGAGATCGTGATCGCCGACTGGACGCGGGTCGCGATCTGCTCCTTCTCGAGCGCGTCCTGGAGCGTGAGCGCGTTGAGCACGGTCGCGAGCATTCCCATGTAGTCACCGGTCGCGCGGTCCATCCCCCGCGCTGCGGCTCGCAACCCGCGATAGATGTTGCCGCCGCCGACGACGATCGCGATCTCGATCCCACGGCTGTGGACGGCGGCCACCTCGCGGGCGATCGCCTGCACGCGCTCTGGGTCAGTCCCGTAGGACAGCTCGCCCATCAGCGCTTCGCCCGACAGCTTGAGCAGGATCCGTCGGTAGGCGGGCGGCTCGCTGGGTGACTGCGCCGTCACCGTCTCGTCCGTCTCAACCGCCGACCGCAAACCTGGAGAAGCGCCGGATGACCACGTTCTCGCGGGTCTCGGCCGACAGCGCCGCGCGCAGCTCCTCGATCGTCTTGCCGCCGTGCTTGTCCTCGTTGACGTGCTTCTGGCGCAGCAGCACGTTCTCGTCGAGCCACTTGTCCACCTTGCCGGTCCACGATCCGCTCGCGCACGTTCTCGGGCCGGTCAGAGGCCTGCTCGGTCGCGATCCGCTCCTCGCGCTCACGGTCCTCGGCCGGGACCTCATCCTCGGTGATGGCCAGCGGCGCCGCGGCCGCGATATGCAGCGCCAGGTCGCGGGCGAACTCGACGAATTTCTCGTTGCGGGCTACGAAGTCCGTCTGACAGTCGACTTCGACCAGCACGCCGATCTTGTTGCCCGCGTGGATGTAGGACTGGACCACGCCCTCGCGCGCTTCCTCGCCCGCACGCTTGGCCGCCTGGGCCTCGCCGCGGGTGCGAAGCAGCTCGCTCGCCTTGTCGAGGTCGCCGCCGGCCTCGGTCAGCGCGTCGCGGCAGGCGAGCATCCCCGCGCCGGTGAGGTCGCGCAGCGCCTTGACGTCCTTGGCGGAGATCGCGCTCATGCCTTGTCCTCGTGGCTGGTTTCGGCTGGCGCGGCGGCCTCGGCCTCAGCGGGTGGCTGCTCCGGCTGCGCCTCGGCGGCGGGTTCCGCCGGCTGCGCCTCCGCCGCTGGTTGATCTGCCTGCTCTGGCTGCGCTTCGGCGGCGGGCTCCGCCGGCTTCGCCTCGGCGGCGGGCTCCGCGGGCTTCGCTTCGGCGGCGGGCTCCGCGGGCTTCGCTTCGGCGGCGGGCTCCGCCGGCGCCTCTGGAGGCACCTCGGCGGTTGCGGCCTCCGGGACGTCGGCGGGCGCCGCTACCGGCGCTGCCGGCGCTGCCGGCGCTGCCGGCTCTGGTGGCGATTGCGGCGGGGGCGCCGGCCGGCAGGTGCCGCTGGTGGTGGTGCGGCGGCTGCGGCCGCCTCCCGTGCCTCGGCCGCGGCCCGCTCCTCGGCTTCCCTGCGGGCCCGCTCCTCGGCTTCCAGCCGCGCCTGCTCCTCGGCTTCGCGCCGCGCCTGCTCTTCGGCTTCGCGCCGCGCCTGCTCTTCGGCCTCCTGCCGCTCGCGCTCGAGCCGGGCCGCCTCCTCTTGCGCGCGGAAGAGCCCGTGGCCCTGGGCGACCACGTCGCCGATCGCCCTCGTAATCGCCGCGCAGGAGCGGATCGCGTCGTCGTTGCCGGGGATCACGAAGTCGATCCCCTCGGGATCGCAGTTGGTGTCGACCAGGCCGATGATCGGGATCCGCAGCCGCTGCGCCTCGCGAACCGCGATCGCCTCGGTCTTCAAGTCAATCACGAACACCGCGTCGGGCACCCGCTGCATGTTCTTGACCCCGCCGAGGTTTGCGCGCAACTTCGTGAGGTCGGCCTGGGCCGCCATCCGCTCCCGGGTCGGGAGCAGCTGCAGCTGGCCCTCGGTTTCGTAGCGCTCAAGGTCGTGCAGCCGCCTGATCCGCAGCGAGATCGTTTGAAAGTTGGTCAACAACCCGCCTAGCCAGCGGTGGTTGACGTACGGCATGTCGGCGGCGTCAGCCGTCTGCTGGATCGCGTCGCGGGCCTGTTTCTTGGTCCCGACGAACAGGACCGTCCCGCCGCGGCGTGAGAGATCCTCTGCAAACGAGCGTGCGCTCTCGAGCAGCGCCTCGGTCTGCAGCAGATCAATGATGTAGATGCCGTCGCGCTCTCCAAGATGAAGCGGCATCTTGGGTTTTCAGCGGCGCGTCTGGCGGCCGAAATCACGCCGGCCTCCAGCAGTCCCCTGATTCCGATTGAGTCACTGTTACTGCTCCCTTTTGTGTGTGGGTGATGCGGCCCGGGCCGCCGGCCCGTCGCGAACCCCGGCGAGGAGCCGGGGCAGGGCCGCGATCCGGCGTGCCCGGGGTTGAATTTGTTGAAAATCACGGTCCAGTCTACGAAAGTTTTCCGCCTCGCCGCCGTTGTACTGGGCAGCGGGTCGTCGTCTCCCTACCACTGACGGCGGCCCGCACCGCGAACCGAACCCCTTCCCCGACCTCCGGTGGTCGGTTCGCAGCAGTACCGGCGGGGCGGCTTGGACGGGCCGCCCCGCCGGCTTTCCTCGGGGCACTACTGCTGCGCGGCGAGCGCCAGGGCTCGCTGCAGGTCGTCTGGAAGCTCTGAGCGGACGTCGATCTCTTCCCCCGTGATCGGGTGCTCAAAGGCGAGCCGCGCGGCGTGCAGGAACTGGCGCTCAAGCCCGTACTGGCCGGCGGTCCCGTACTGCCGGTCGCCGCAGATCGGGTGACCGATCGCCGCCATGTGGACGCGGATCTGGTGCGTGCGACCAGTCTCGAGCACGACCCCACAGCGCGGTCGCCGGCAGCAGCTGCTCGAGCTCGAAGTGGGTCCTCGCCTCGCGTGGCTCGTCGGTGTCGATCGACATCTCACTCGGTCGCGCCGGTGGCGGCCGATTGGCGCGTCGATCGTGCCGGTCCGCGCTTCCGGATGGCCCGCGACCAGGGCCAGGTACTCGCGCCGCAGCTCGCGCGAGGCGATCAGCCGCTTGAGCGCCCGGTGCATGGCTTCGTTCTTGGCGACGACGAGCAGCCCGGAGGTGTCACGGTCCAGGCGGTGGACGATCCCCGCTCGCCAGGGGTCGCCGCCCGCCGCGCCGAGTGCCGCCAGTGCCTGCGAGAGCGTGCCGGTCCGGTGCCCGCGCGCGGGATGGACCACGACCCCGGCGGGCTTGTCGACAACCAGCAGCTGCGCGTCCTCGTAGGCGATCTGGAACGGAGCCGTCGCGTCCTGGGTCGCCGGCTCGTGCTCGCGCTCCTCTACGGTCACGAGCTCGCCGGCGGCGACCGCGTGGCGCTTGGCGACCGAGCGACCGTCGACCAGCACCCGCCCGGCGTCGATCAGGTTCTGTGCCCGCGCGCGAGACCCGAGCGGTCCCGCCAGGAAGCGGTCGAGCCGGGTGCCGGCCGCTCGTCGCCGACGGCCAGCTGCAGGGACTCTGGAGTCACTGCGCTGCTGCGCGACGTTGCCCGGCTCGCGCTCCTTGCGCGGCCCCTCGAGCACGTAGAGCAGCGCCAGCACCCCGAACGTGATCGCCATGTCGGCGACGTCGAACGCCGGCCACAGCGGCAGCTTGATGAAGTCAGTCACCGAGCCGCTGGCGAACCGATCGATCAGATTGCCCAGCGCGCCGCCGATCAGCAGCAGCAATACGATGATGTAGAAATCAGCCAGCACATAAC
>CAVPFS010000043.1:0-25305 GCA_963703825.1 uncultured Solirubrobacterales bacterium
GATTGGCGAGACTGACAGGCGCCGCGCGATCCAGGTCGCCTACAACGAGGAGCATGGGATCACGCCGGAGACGATCGTAAAAGGGATCTCCGATATCGCCGAGTTCCTGCAGTCGGACTCGAAGGTGCCGCGCTCGCGGCGCCGGCGCCGGACCCGTGAGGCGGGGGCGATGGCTCCGGCCGAGATCGAGCGCGCGATCGTCGAGCTCGAGGAGGAGATGCTGGCCGCCGCCGAGGACCTGCGCTTCGAGTATGCGGCCAAGCTCCGCGACGAGATCCGCGACCTCAAGCGCGAGCTCGACGAGGCGATCGCCGCCGGCGACGCGCGGGTCTCCTGACCCAGTGCGAACCGGGGGTTGGCGCGCGCGGGTCCGGTACGCTGGCGACGGCCGTCGAGCTGAACGGAGGTCTAGCCGTGGCGCTGGATAGGGACAGCATCATCAAGAAGGACTTTCCGACCGCTCGGCAGGGCTACGACAAGGCCGCGGTCGACGCGCACCTCGGCGATCGCCGACGAGGTCGCGATGCGCTCGGCTCTCGAGCATCGACGCGGCTTCGTCCGCCAGCGCCCACGTCCGCGCGATCGTCCAGGCCGCCGAGACGAGCGCCGCCCAGATCCAGCGTGATGCCAACGACGCCGCCCGCGCGACGCGCGAGGAGGCGCAGCAGGCCGCCCACCACGCGCGCGAAGGCGCCGGCCGGGTGTCCGAGCTGGCGGCAGCGCTGTCCGAGCAGCTTGACGAGAGCCGGCGCCAGCTGCACGACCTCCTGGGTTCGCTGACCGCGACAGCCGAGCCCGCAGCGGCACCGCCGAAGCCCGCAGCGCCACCGCCACCGAAGCCCGCCGCGGCGGCCCCACCGGAGCGCGCTGCGGCAGCGCCCGAGCCCGTCGCCGTGGCGCCAGCGGAGCCCGCTGCGGCGGCGCCCGAACCCGCCGCCGTGGCGCCCACGCCTGCTGCCGCGGACCCCGCGCCGGCGTCCAGCCCGGTGGGTGCGACCGACGAGACCGAGGGCGCCCGCCTGATCGCCCTCAACATGGCGCTCGACGGCTCACGCGTGACGAGACCGCGAAGTACCTCGACGAGAACTTCGAGCTGTCGGACCGCGACAAGCTCCTCGACGAGGTCTACTCCAGCGTCGAGGGCTAGCCCGAGCGGTCCTGCTGGCGGCGCCGCTCGCGTTCGCGGGCTTGGTCGCGATGATGCCTGCTCCGCCGGCGGCGGTCCAGGTCACGCTCGACCGCGTCTAGGTCGGGTGCCGGGCCGTAGAGCGCCCACACGTTCCGAGCGAGGCTGAGGACGAGCACGATCAGCACCCAGACGGGCCAGAAGTTCCCGTTCGCGCCGTCGGCGATCCAGATCGCTGTCCCGACCACGAACACGCCGCCGAGGCCGCCGGTCTCCTGGATCATCCGGCGCGTCAGGTGGGCTCGGCGCTCCCGGTGGAACCGGGCGACCTGGCGCGGGGTTGGCGGCAGGTCGTGGCGCAGCGCGTCGAGCTCGGCGGTGGTCCTGGCCGCGTAGGCGGCCTCGGTGCGCTCCTCGAGCTCGTCAGTCGCGAGGCGGCCGGCGACCATGTGGTCGTTCAACTCCGAGATCAGCTGCTCGCGGTCGGCGTCCGACGCCCTGATCCCGGCCGGAGCCGGACCCGGGCTGGGCGGTACCCTCGCTGCTGCGATGGCGGGCGCTGTCCGGACGTCGGCGGGCTCGGCTCGGACGGTTGTTCGCTCATTGCGGCCAACTGTAGAGAACCCAGCGCCGGACATAGGGGAACGTCTGTTCGGTCTACTAGACTCGCCAGGAGTGGATCAGATCGTCGTCTCGGGCGCCCGGGAGCACAATCTCAAGGATGTGAGCGTCGCGATTCCGAGGGATTCGCTGACCGTCATCACGGGTCTTTCCGGGTCGGGAAAGTCGTCGCTCGCGTTCGACACGATCTACGCCGAGGGCCGGCGCCGATACGTCGAATCGCTGTCGGCCTACGCCCGCCAGTTCCTCGGCCAGATGGACAAGCCGGACGTCGACTCGATCGAAGGCCTGTCACCGGCGATCTCGATCGACCAGAAGACGACCTCGCGCAACCCGCGCTCGACGGTCGGCACGGTCACGGAGATCTACGACTACCTGCGCCTGCTCTGGTCCCGGATCGGCCACCCGCACTGCCACATTTGCGGCCGGCCGATCAGCGGGCAGTCGGCCGAGCAGATCATCGACCGGTGATGGAGCTCGACGAGGGAACCCGGTTCATGGTCCTGGCGCCGATCGTCCGCGGGCGCAAGGGCGAGTACGGCAAGCAGTTCGAGGAGCTGCGGGCGGAGGGGTTCGGGCGCGTGAAGGTCGACGGCGAGCTGCGCCGGCTCGACGAGCAGATCGTGCTCGACAAGAAGTACAAGCACGACATCGCGGTCGTCGTCGATCGCCTGGTGATGAAGGGCGAGCTGCGCAAGCGGCTCGCCGACTCGATCGAGACCGCGGTCGCATTGGCCGACGGTCTGGTCGAGATCGAACACGTCGACGACGACCTGACGTTGACCTTCTCAGAGCGCTTCGCGTGCCCGGTACACGGCCCGAGCCTGGTCGAGCTCGAGCCGCGGATCTTCTCGTTCAACTCTCCGCACGGCGCCTGCCCCCGCTGCACCGGGCTGGGGTCGCAGATGGAGATCGACCCCGAGCTGGTCGTCCCCGACCCGACGCTCTCGATCGGCGAGGGCGCGATCGCGCCCTGGGCGGTCAGCGCCTCGAACTACTACGACCAGCTCACGCAGGCGATCGCCGAGCGCTACGAGGTCGACCTCGAGACGCCTGGCAGGACCTGCCCGAGGAGGCGCAGAGCTTCTTCCTCTATGGCACCGGCTCGCAGCGGCTGCAGGTCTCCTACCGAAACCGCTTCGGACGCCGGCGCTCGTATGCGACCCGTTTTGAGGGGATCGTCCCCAACCTCGAGCGCCGCTACCGCGAGACTGACTCGGACTTCTCACGCGAGAAGATCGAGGAGTACATGACGCTGCGGCCATGTCCGGACTGCCGCGGGGCGCGGCTGCGCCCGGAATCACGCGCGGTGCTCGTCGCCGAGACCCCAATCCATGAGTTCGCTGCGCTGTCTGCGCGGCGCGCGCTCGAATGGGTCCGGGCGCTCGAGCTGACCGAGCACGACAGGCGGATCGCACGTCTCGTGCTGCGCGAGATCGAGGAACGCCTCCAGTTCCTCGAGAACGTCGGCGTCGGCTACCTGTCGCTGGAGCGGGCGGCGGCGACGCTGTCGGGTGGCGAGGCCCAGCGGATCCGGCTGGCGACCCAGATCGGCTCGTCGCTCGTCGGGGTCCTGTACATCCTCGACGAGCCGTCGATCGGCCTTCACCAGCGTGACAACGAGAAGCTGATCGCGACACTCGAGCGGCTGCGCGACCTCGGCAACACGGTCCTGGTGGTCGAGCACGACGAGGGCACGATGCGCGCGGCCGACCATCTCGTCGACATGGGCCCCGGCGCCGGCGAGCACGGCGGCCACGTGGTCGCGCAGGGCACCGCCCGCGAGGTCGAGGCGGTGGCCGAGTCGCTGACCGGCCAGTTCCTCGCCGGCACGCGCGTGATCGAGATCCCACGCAAGCGGCGCAAGCCGGCCGGGTACGTCTCGATCGAGGGCGCCTCCCAGCACAACCTCCAGAACATCAACGTCAAGGTCCCGCTCGGCGTGCTGTGCTGCGTCACCGGCGTCTCGGGCTCGGGCAAGTCGACGCTCGTCAACGAGGTGCTGCTCAAGGCGGTCGCCAACCACCTGCACCGGACCAGGCAGCGGGCCGGGGCGCACCGGCGGATCAGCGGGCTCGACCAGCTCGACAAGATCATCTCCGTCGACCAATCGCCGATTGGCCGTACGCCGCGATCCAACCCGGCCACCTACATCGGTCTCTTTGACCAGATCCGGGAGCTGTTCTCCAAGACCCAGGAGGCACGCGCCCGCGGCTACAAGCCGGGCCGCTTCTCGTTCAACGTCAAGGGCGGCCGCTGCGAGGTGTGTCGCGGTGACGGCCAGATCAAGATCGAGATGCACTTCCTGCCGGACGTCTACGTGCCGTGCGAGCAGTGCCACGGCAAGCGCTACAACCGCGAGACGCTCGAGGTCCGCTTCAAGGGAAAGACGATCGCTGACGTGCTCGAGATGCCGATCGAGGAGGCGCTCGAGTTCTTCTTGCACATCCCGAAGATCCGCCGTCGCGTCGAGGCACTCGTCGACGTCGGGCTCGGCTACATGCGGCTGGGGCAGCCCGCGACCACGCTCTCCGGAGGCGAGGCGCAACGCGTCAAGCTCGCCGCCGAGCTCAGCAAGGTCGCGACCGGCGCGACCATGTACATCCTCGACGAGCCGACCACCGGCCTGCACTTCGCCGACATCCAGCGGCTGCTCGAAGTGCTGCAGCGGCTCGTCGACGCAGGCAATTCGGTGATCGTGATCGAGCACAACCTGGACGTGATCAAGGTCTGCGACCGCCTGATCGACCTCGGGCCCGAGGGCGGCGACGAGGGCGGCCGCGTGATCGCCACCGGGACGCCCGAGGAAGTCGCGGCCATGCCGGCGTCTCACACCGGCAACTTCCTGGCGGGGATCCTGCCGGTCAAGGCAAAACGGGCGCCGAAGGCGAGCACGAACGGGGCCGCGAAGCCACGCCGTCGCGCCCCCGCCGGCGCTCGCTGACTGCGACACTGCGACCGTGGCCGAGCACTACCAGCGCCCCGGCTGGTTCACCCAGCACGTCTTCAATCCGCTGATCGCGGCGCTGACCCGCGCCGGGATCGGCGTCTACGGATCGCGGGTGCTCGAGGTCCCCGGCCGCAGCAGCGGCCTGCCGCGCCGCACGCCCGTCAACCTGCTGAGCGTCGAGAGCGTCGACTACCTGGTCGCGCCGCGCGGCAACACCCAGTGGGTGCGCAACCTCCGCGCCGCCGGCGCCGGCCGGCTGCTGATCGGCCGCCGCGCCCGCCGGTTCACGGCGACCGAGCTCCCCGACGCCGACAAGCCGCCGGTCCTGCGCGCGTACCTGAAGCGCTGGAAGTGGGAGGTCGGCCAGTTCTTCGGCGGCGTCGGACCGGACGCCAGTGACGAGCAGCTGCTCGCGATCGCCGCCGATCACCCAGTCTTCCGCGTGGTGCAGTCCTGAGCGGCGATCTCAAGCTGTGGTCGCAGAAGTGGCGCTGGTATGAGCGCAACTCGTTGCCATGGAACCGCGCCCGGATTCACTTGGAGGCGATGCGCCGCGGGGCATTCATCCGCTGGCCGGTGCAGGGCAACGTGCTCGAGGCGCTGCGCGAGCACCGGCTCGAGATCGGCGCGCAGACGCTGCTCGAGCCGAACGTCTGGCTGACGGCCCCTGGCCGAGCGCGGATCCGGATCGGCGCCGGCTGCTATCTGAACCTCGGCGTGATGGTCGCTGCAGTCGAGCTGGTGGAGATCGGCGACCACTGCATGTTCGCCAACGGGTGCTTCGTGACTGACGGCGACCATCGGTTCGATGACCCCGTCAAGCCGGTTCCGTGGCAGGGGTTCACCAGCAAGGGGCCGACGCGGATCGGCGACAACGTGTGGTGCGGCGCCAACGTCGTGATCACCGGTGGCGTTACGATCGGCGAGCGCTGTGTGATCGGCGCCAACTCGGTCGTGACCTCCGACCTGCCCCCGTTCTCAGTCGCCGCCGGCGCGCCGGCAAGGGCGCTGCGGACGATCGAGTACCCCCAGCCCGAGCGACCCGGGGGTACTCGAGCCACTCGCTAGTTGGACGGGATTCCGTTCGCCGGCGGCGCCGGCTGCGTTCCCGTGTACGGCGTGATCGGGGTGCCGGCGGTCGGCTGTGTCGTCAGCGGGCCTCCGAACAGCACGATCTTGCCGTTGCGGACCTGACCCAGCTCGGCGCCGCCATAGCCGCCGTGCTCCGAGGTCGTGTAGCGGAACGGGACCAGGCCCGGCCCGGTCCACTTGCCGCCGTCGTTGTTGACCGCGTTGACGAGGTCCTGGCGCGTCAGGTTCTTGCCAGCGGCCTTCAGCGCCTGGACCAGCGTGTAGGCATTCGCCATCCCGTACTCGACGTTGCCGTCGAACGGCGCGCTCGCGTCGTACTGGGCGTGGATCTTCATGAACAGCTGGATCCACGGGTTCGACGTGTCCGAGCTCGACGGCAGATAGCCGTCAGTGATCGCGCCCTCGATCAGCCCAGTCCCCGAGGCCTTGCCCTTCGAGACCGCCTTCAGCAGCCCGCCGACCGTGATCGGATCGATCCCGACGCTCGAGATCACCAGCTGCGGCTTCCAGCCGAGCGTGAACGATGTCAGCTGCCCGATCGCGGTGTAGATCGGCACTGTGAAGTCAACCAGCACGGTCGCCTTGGATGCCTTGAGCGCGGTTATCTGGGGCGCCAGCGTCGTCGTCCCGGACTGGTAGGGCTCCTTGGAGACGATGTCGGCGGCCGGCACTTCATCCTCGATCCCGGCGAGGCCGCCCTGGCCGAAGTCGTCGTCCTGGTAGAGCACGCCGACCTTCTGGCCGGCGAAATGCTGCTTGATGTACTGACCAAGGATCTTGCCCTCGATCGTGTAGTTGGGCTGCCAGCCGAACGTCATCGGCTGCGCGGTGCCGTTGTCCCAGCATGGACAGCCGGAGGCGACGAACAGGTCTGGGATCTTGGACGCGTTGAGGAAGCCGACGACCTTGGTGTGGGTCGGCGTTCCGAGTCCCTCGAAGATCCCGAAGACCTTGTCCTGGAGCGCCAGCTGGTGGACGACGTTGACGGTCTGGGCCGGGTTGTACGCGTCATCCTTGATGGTGAGGTGGATCTTGCGTCCGAAGACGCCGCCGTGCGCGTTGACGTAGTCGAAGAACGCCTGCGAGGCGGGCGCTATCTCGCTGTATCCAGGCGCGGCCGGACCCGTCAACGGCTGGTGGGTGCCGAACGTGATGCTTGTCGCCGTGACTCCCGGCACGCTGCTGCTGGAGCTCGACGAGCCGCAGGCGGCGACGACGAGCGCGAGCGTGGCTGCTGTCGCCGCACCGGCGAGCAGCCGACTCCGAACTCTTCCCATCTCTCTCTCCTCGGGCGGGGGTTGCATAACGAAGCCGCGCTCGAACGGCCCGCGGCTATTTCGATACGTTTCACCTCAGACGTTTCAAATACTAGGCTTTTGAGATGAGCACGGCAACGGGAAAGCGCGGACGGCCCGCAACCGCGTCTCCGGCCGAGGTGCTGCAGGCGGTCACCGAGCAGTACGTGAAGGGCGAGCGGGTCGACCTGACCGTCGTCGCCCGCCGGCTGGGACTGAGCCGGGCGACGATCTATCGCTGGTTCGGCTCACGCGACCGGGTCCTCGGAGAAGTGATCGCGACGCAGCTCGAGCAGCTGATCGCGCACAAGCGCCGGGCGGTCCGGACCCGCGGCGCGCTGGGCCTGCTCGAAGTGTTCGACCAGATCAACCGCAGCCTGTCGTCCGCCTCGGCGCTCCGCACACTGCTCGAACAGGAGCCCGGGACCGCGATGCAGCTGCTGACCTCGGGTGCCGGCATCGTCCATCCCCGCGCGGTGTCGACGGTCGAGGCGCTGATCGTCGCCGAAGTCTCGGGCGGCAGCTACAAACCGCCCGCGGACCCGGCGACCCTGGCCTACGCGATCGTCCGACTGGCGGAAGCGTTTCTCTATAACGACGCCGGCATCCGCGGCGATCACGAGCGGCTGCGCGAGGTGCAGGCGGCGCTGCTGGGGGTCCCGCTCGACGCAGCCCGGAGCTGACAGGCCGCGTGGCGTGACCGCGCAGCTCGCTACCCGGCCTAGCCGCCAGTGCGACGCGCTCGCGCAGTTCGCAGCCGGCCGGTCAGTGCCCGGATTCCCCCCTGGATGCCCGACGGCCAGACGAGGATCGCGCCGATCAGCACGACGCCGTAGATCGCCAGCGGCAGGTTTGCCGAGACCTGGGTCGAGAGCGAGAACGAATGCGCAAGATCGTTGGTCCAGTTCGGCAGCTCGACGAGGATGAACGCGCCCCAGATCGCGCCGGCCAGTGACCCGAGCCCGCCGAGCACGATGCCGGTCAGCAGTGACAGCGACAGCTGCAGAGGAAACGCGCCCGGCTGAGCGAGCTGCAGCACCACGCACAGCAGCCCGCCGCCGAGACCGGCACATCCGGCGCTGATGATGAACGCGATCGTCTGCGTCCGCCCGACCCGCAGGCCGCACAACGAGGCGGCGATCTCGTCGTCGCGCACCGCCCGGAACGAGCGCCCGAAACCGCTGTGGATCAGGTTGTAGAGAACGAACAGGACAATCAGCGCGCCCGCGCATGCGATCCACGCCTCCCAGCGCTCGAGCGGGAAGTTCGCGCCCAAGAACGACGGCGGGATTGGCGGGTTGATCACGAGCCCGTTCTCGCCGCCAAATGTCGCCGGGAACCGATCGGCGAGCGCCGGCAAGCCGACCGCGAACGCGAGCGTGGCGCCGGCGAGATACGGGCCGCGCAACCGGCTCGCGGCCGCGCCGACCGGGACTCCGACCGCCGCGGTCACGACGATCGAAGCCGCCAGTGCCGGGACCAGGGACCAGCCCTCATTTCCGATCAACAGCGCAACGGTGTACGCGCCGACGGCCATCAGCGCGCCGTGGCCGAGCGAGATCTGCCCGCTCAGCCCGGCAAGCATCGTCAGACCTGCGAGCGCCGCGAAGTAGTAGGCGCCGGTCGCGAGCTGCAGGTCGTTGTAGGCGCTCAGATACGTGCTCAACACCGCCAGCACGACTGCGCCGACGGCGACCAGCGTCAGCGAGCGCAGCAGCGTGCTGCGGGCGAGGAGCCGCCGAGCCGGTGCGACCCCGAGGCGGCTGCGGCGCACGTCCGCGGCGGTCACACCCGCCGCTCCTTGGTCGCCGAGAACAGCCCCGTCGGTCGCACCATCAGCACCACCACCAGGATTGCCAGCGCGGCCAGCGGCACCAGCGACGAGCCCTCGTAGCCCGACACGTACGACAGCGCCAGGCCCAGCAGCAGCCCCCCGACGAGCGCTCCCGGCGGGCTGTCGAGACCGCCGATCACGGCGGCCACGAAGCCGCTGATCAGGATCGGATCGAAGTTGTTGGGACCGAGGAACACTGACGGTGCCACGAGCACGCCGGCGATCGCTCCGGCGACCGCCGCGAGCGCCCAGCCGAGCGTGAACATGCGCCCGACACGCACCCCCAGCAGGCGCGCGACCTCCGGCTTGAACGCGGCCGCGCGCATCTGCAGCCCCAGGTTCGTCGCCCGGAACAGCAGCGCCAGCGCCAGCGCGACCACGAGCACGACGATCACCGTGAAGGTGTCATTGGGTGCGAACAGCAGGCGCGTGCCGCCGACGTCATAGCCGCGGATCGACAACGCCGCCGGGAACGACCGCGGCGTGTTGCCCCAGATCATCCCGGCGGCAGCGAGCAGCAACGTGTACAGCCCGAGCGTGACGATGACCGCGTTGAGCGGCGGCCCGCCCTCGACGCGGCGGATCAGCACTCGCTCGACGATCGCCCCCAGGGCGAATCCCGACACCAGCGCGACCGCGACGCCCAGCACGTATGAGCCGGTCCGGTTGATCACCGCCGACGCGATGAACGTGGTGATCATCAGCATCGCGCCCTGGGCGAAGTTGACGATCCTCGTCGCGCGCCAGATCAGCACCAGCGCGAGCGCGACCGCGGCGTAGATGGCGCCGGTGGAGATGCCGTTCAGCGTCAGGTCGATGAATTTCGTCATCGGCGCTTAGAACCCGAGGTAGGCGTGGCGGAGCCTTTCGTCGGCGGCGAGCTCGGCGGCCCCCAGATCGGCGACGACTTGACCGAGGCTGAGCACGATCCCGCGCTCGGAGATCGACAGGGCGCTGCGCGCGTTCTGCTCGACCAGCAGCACGGCCAGCCCGAGCGAGTCGGCGAGCCCGCGCACCATCGTCATGATCTGCGCCACGAGCAACGGTGCGAGCCCCAGCGACGGCTCGTCGAGCAGCAGCACCCGCGGACGGGCGACCAACGCCCGGCCGATCGAGAGCATCTGACGCTCGCCTCCTGACAGCCGCGACGCTGGCTGCCGGGCGCGCTCCTCGAGCCTCGGGAACAGCGCATAGATCTCCTTGACCGGTGCCGCGTCGCGTCCGCGCCAGAGGCCGCCGAGGCGGAGGTTCTCCTCGACCGTCAGTTCGGTGATCACGCCGCGTCCCTCGGGGACATGTGCGACGCCGCGGCGCACGATGTCCTCGACAGAAAGCGTGGTGATGTCGTGATCGTCAAGCGTCACGCGGCCCGCGCTGGGGCGTATCAGGCCGGTGATCGTCCGCAGCAGCGAGCTCTTGCCGGCCCCGTTGGCGCCGAGCACCGCAGTCACGGAGCCTGGCGGAACCTGCAGTGACACGTGGTCGACGGCGCGGACCGGGCCGTAGTCGGTCGTCAGGTCCTCGATCGCCAGCATCGGCTGCCTCAGGACCGGAAGTCGCGCTCTGCTCGCCGGCGTCGCGACCGAGATACGCCTCGAGTACCTGCGGGTTCTGGCGGACCTCGGGCGGCACGCCGGACGCGATCACGCGTCCGAAGTCGAGCACGACCATGCGGTCGCAGACGTTCGTCACGAGGTCCATGTGGTGATCGACGAGCATCACGGCGATCATGTCCCCGAGTGACCTGATCAGCCCCGTCAGCTCTTCGAGCTCGCCCGCGTCGAGGCCGCCGGCCGGCTCGTCGAGCAGCAGCAGCTCGGGCTCGGCGACCAGCGCCCGCGCGAGCGCGACGCGTTTCTGGACGGCGTACGGAAGTGATCCCGGCAGGCGATCGCCGATGTCCTCACAGCCGACCCGCGCTAGCGCCGCCTGCGCCCGCTCACGCAGCGCGCGCTCGTTCGCGTCGGAGGTCGGCAGCCCGAACAGGGCGCTCCCGAGCCGCGCGCGACGAAAGCGCTCGGCCCCGATCATCACGTTCTCCGTCACCGTGAGGCGCTCGAACATCCCCACGCCCTGCAGCGTGCGGGCGATCCCAAGCCCGGCGAGGCGGTCAGGGCTGATCCGATCCAGCGACTCCCCGCGCCAGCGCAGCGTCCCGGAATCGGGCCTCACGAACCCACAGATCAGGTTGAACAGCGTTGTCTTGCCGGCGCCGTTGGGGCCGATCACGCCGACCACCTCGCCACCCCCGACCTCGAGCGACACGCCCTCGAGCGCGGTGATCCCGCCGAAGCGAACCGTCGCGTCGCGCACGACCAGGCCAGTGGGGGACTCGCTGGCGTCCACGCGCGCAACCTATACCAGTCGCCGGGACACGCGCGACAATCGTGCTCGTCAGCGAGTCAGGTGCCTGATCCGCGCCGTCAGGTCCGTGATCTTGCCCTTCGCGTCCCTGACCGCCACGGTGAGCAGGACGCTCTTGGTCCGGCGGCGTCGGACGTCGCGCTTGAGCGCCGCGCTCTCCTTGATCCCTTTCGAGGTGACCTTGACGGTCATGCCGGCCGCCGCGTGGCGAACAGTCACGACGAGCACGCCGCGCTTGAGCACGACTCGCTTCACCTGCGCGCCGCTGATCGTCATCCCCTCCAGCCGTAGGCGGTGGTGGAGGCGGTGCCTGACGAACGTGAGGCCCGCAGGCAACGCGACCGCGAACGCCGACAGCTTCGGAGCGTGCTCGCCCGCCGTGAGCAGGAAGCTGAGCGTCGGCTTACCCCGCGCGAGTCCCGACAGTGCCGCCTCGAGCTTTGGCCGACCCTGCTTGCCGCTCCCGGAGCCGGGGGCGCTTCCCTGGCCGGGTGGCGGGGAGCAGGTCGCGGCGTTGTAGTTCGAGATCTGAAATGCCGCCGGTACGCTCACCGTGCGATCGCCGTTCTGGTCGGTGAGCGTGCTGCTTGCGGTTCCGCCCGACGCGTTGCAGGTGGTCGCGAATACGGCCTCGGGACCGCCGGCAAGCGCCACCGTGAGGTCAGTCAGCGGTATGTCGGGCAGCTGCGCGAAGGTCGTCGTGTTGGTCGCGAGGTCGACGGCACCGTTGAGCGTCAGCGCGAATGGCGCCGGGAATGCGATCGTGATCGCCGTCGACGTGAACGTCCCGGTCAGGTAGGCCGTCCCGGTGAGCGTCTTCGGATATAGCGGCGACGTCGCGCTGGCGGAGCCGATCGGCTTGCAGTTCGAGAGCGTCGCGCTCGAGCACAGCAGCCCCCCGCTCAGCACCGCTTCGATGTTTGGCGTCAGGACGGTCGGCGGCAGCGTCAGCGCCACGCTACGGCTGCTCGCCTCGTCAGCCTGCTGGGTGATGTCAGTGACGACGGCAACGCCGCCGTCGGTGCTGTCTTTGGTCGCGCTGACGCTGAACTTCGGGGCGTACGGGAGCGAAGAGCAGGCGGTGACGGCCAGCGGCGCGCTCGCGGTCCTGGTCGTGGGATCGGAATAGGAATCGCCGGACACGGTCACGTTCGCTGCCGGCGATGGGCAGCTTGCCGGCAGGCGGAGGCCGCTGAAGGTCGTGTTGAGCTCATCGACACTGATCGGCAGTCCCATGTAGGTGTCTGGGATGTTCGTGAATGCCATGTCGAGCCCGACTCCGGCGGCGCTGCCAGACGGCCGGAGGGTGACGTCGGCCGGACTGCCGAGCTCGGAGGTGTTCCCGAGAAGCGTCAAGAACAGCGCGACGCCTACGAGGTCGCCGGGTTTCGGAGGCGCGACGAGGTCGAACGTCAGGTTTCCGGTGATCGGCAGGATCCCCAGCCCCGAAGCGGTTACGGTGCCGGTGCCGACCTGGCACGCCGCGACTGGCGTCGTACTGGTGTTGCTCAGGCAGGCACCGCCGTCGATCGCCGAGTTCGCCAGCAGTCCGGGTGGCAGCGTCACCGTCAGGTCCTTCGGCGAGTCCCCGGAGCTGGGAGCGAACTTCAGGTCCAGGCCGACGTTCGCGGTCGATCCCGCAGCGGTGCTGCTCTGGGTGAGCGTCATCGACGGCGAGATCGACGCCGACGCGGCCGGCGTGACGACCGCGAGCGCGGCGGCGGCCGACAACGCCGCCAGCATGGTCCGACGGGCGTTCAAGAGTTCTTGATCACGATCCCTTCGATGATGTTCGCGACTCGCTCGGTCGAGTCGATCGCTGCCTCGAGCCGCTCGAACAGGTCCTTCCAGCGGATCACCACCATCGGGTCGATGCCGCCGTCGAACAGCGATGCGACCGCTTCGCGCGTGATCCGGTCGCCCTCGTTCTCGAGCCGGTTGATCTCGACCGTGTAGCGCGAGATGTCCTGGAAGCCGCGCAGCCGCGGGATCGCCTCGGCGATCTGCCCGGCGGCCTCCTTGAGCACCCGCGCCTGCCGGATCGCCTGATCCATCGGGGCCTCGATCTTGTAGAGGCCGAGGTAGTCGGCGACCTCTTCGGTGTAGTCGACGATGTCGTCGAGCGCCGACGCGAGCGCGAGGATGTCTTCGCGATCGATCGGGGTCACGAACGTGTGGTTGAGGCGGTCGATGATGTCGTGCGTGATCCGATCGCCCTCGTGCTCACAGTCGAGGATGTCCTGGGCGAGGTGCTTGTCCTCCGGGTAATCCGCCAGCATCGTGTCCAGCAGCGAGGCAGCCCGCAGCGCGTTCTGTCCCGACTCCTCGAACAACTCGAAGTAGATCCGATCGCGGGGGGCGAACACGTGTGCGAAGCGGGGCATGCCGCCGGATCCTAGATCAATGCCCCGGCTGCTAGCCGGCTTATCCGGAGCTGCTGTCGGAACTCGCTCAGCTCACTGTCGTCGATCGAGTACGTGTGCTCGGGTGACGGGAACGTGCCCGCCCGGACCTCAGCCGCATACTCGGCGACGCCGGCGACCATCTGCGCCTTGAGGTCCCCGAAGCGCTTGGCGAACCGCGGCACGTGGCCGTCGTAGATCCCCAGCAGGTCGTGGAACACGAGCACCTGGCCGTCAGTCGCCGGGCCGGCTCCGATCCCGATCACCGGGATCTCGAGCTTTGGCATCAGCGCCTCGGTGACCGCCGCCGGGATCGCCTCGAAGACGATCGAGAAGCAGCCCGCTTCCTGCAGCGCGAGCGCGTCGCGCGCCACCTGCAGCGCCTGGCCCGCGGTCCGGCCCTGGGCGCGGTAGCCGCCGAGCGCGGTCGCGGTCTGCGGCGTCAGGCCCACATGGCCCATGACCGGGATCCCTGACTCGACGATCGCCCGCGCGCGCGGGACGCTGGTCCCGCCGCGCTCGAGCTTGACCGCGTCACAGCCGGCCTCCTTGATGAACCGCTGCGCGGTCGCGATCGCCTGCTCGTCCGAGGCCTCGTAGGAGCCGAACGGGAGGTCGCCGATCAGCATCGGCGTGCTGGAGCCCGCGGCGAACGGCGGCGGCGAGCATCAGCATCTCCTCCGTCGAGACCGGGATCGTCGACGGGTAGCCGAGCACAGTCATCGCGCCCGAGTCGCCGACCAGCACCAGGTCGACGCCGGCTGCCTCCGCCACCTGCGCCGAGGGATAGTCGTAGGCGGTGACCATCACGATCGGCTCGCCGAGGCGCTTGAACTCGGCCAGGCGCGGGAGGGTCATCGGCAGCGGACCGTCGAGGCGCTGGGGAACGGTCACGCGGGGGGTTGCGGACATGGTCATGCCTCCTCTACGCGGAGGTTGACGCCTGATCAGGGTCGCCACCTCGTTGTCGATGTGTGGATGCGGTTCTATTGATGCTTACGGGCGTCTCTACTTATCAGACGTTGTCGATCAGTCGGGTGGTCCCGACGCTCGCGGCGACGAGGGCCAGCACCTCGCCGTCGATCCGCTCAAGGGCGCCAGCGTGTCGCCGGCACGAGCTCGAAGTACTCCGGCTCGATCCCAGCCGAAGCGAGCTCGGCGACCGCGCTGGCGCGGCGCGCCGCGGGTCGTCCTCGCCCGCCAGCGACGGAATCCGACCGGTGCCCAGCGCGCGGTGCAGCGCGGTGGCGCGCGCGCCGCTCGGCGCGCGACAGCAGGATGTTGCGGCTCGACAGCGCGACGCCGTCGGGCTCGCGCACGGTCGGGCAGACCTCGATCCGCACGGGCATGTCGAGGTCTCGCACAAGCTGCCGGATAACGGCGCCTGCTGGGCGTCCTTCTGGCCGAAGTAGGCGACGTCGGGCCGGCCATGTTCAAGAGCTTGGTGACGACGGTGGCGACGCCGTCGAAGTGGCCGCGGCCGCGGCGGCGCCCTCCGAGCCGTCGGTGCCGTCGGCCACCGAGACAGTGGTCGCGAAGCCGGGGGGTAGACCTCGGCGACGGACGGCGCGAACAGGAAGTCGACGCCGGCGGCAGCGGCCAGTTCGGCGTCCGCATCCTCATCGCGCGGGTAGCGCGTCGAGATCGCCTGCGTCGTTGAACTGGGTCGGGTTGACGAACAGCGACACGACCACCAGGTCGCACTGCTCGCGGGCTCGGCCCATCAGGGACAGATGGCCGTCATGAAAGGCGCCCATCGTCGGGACCAGCCCGATCGAGAGCCCCGCCCGGCGCGCCGGTGCAGTGCGCTCGCGGAGCTCGGCGACCGTCGCGGTCGTCCTCACGCCGTCACCTGGCCGCCGGTGGCGGCGAGCGAGCGGGTCGCGTCGACGAGCGCGTCGAACATCGCCAGCAGCTCGGGCGCGCGCTCTGCGACAGCGGCGCGCTGGGCGGCGACCGTCTGCTCGTCGCCGCGAGCCACCGGACCCGTCAGCGCCCGCTCGGGCCCCAGCCGGGCCCAGTTCTCGACCGTCGCACGCACCAGCGGCGCCAGCAGCTCCGATCGGCGCCTGCCTCGGCGGCGAGCCGCTCGGCGGCGGCCTCGAGCGTGACCAGGAAGTTCGAGGCGATCGAGGCCGCCGCGTGGTACGCGGCCCGGTCCTCGTCGGCGATCTCGAACGGAACCGTCCCGAGCGCCAGCGCCAGCGCCCGCGCGAGCGACCCGCTCGCGGCGTGGCGCCCGCGATCGCAGCACCGGCGCCGGCGAACCGCTCGGCGCCGTCAGTCGCGGTGAACGTCATCAGCGGGTGAAACGAGAACCCCTCGTGCGGAGCGAGCGGCTCGAGGCCCGTGGCTCCCGAGCAGTGGCCGACGAGCGGCCCGGGCTCGATCGTCGCGCGGCGGACGCGATCTCGCCGTCGGGCACGCAGAGAGGACCGCCTCGTAGCCGGTCGGCGCGGCGTCCCGGCCGTAGGGCTCCGAGGGCGCCGAACCCGCGCTCGCGCAGCGCGCGCGAGAGCGCGTTGCCAAGCCGGCCGCGACCAATGATCGCGAGCGTCGGGCAGGGGCTATATCGGGGGGGCCGTTCCAGTTCCCGCATCTGAGATACCGGTCGGAAAGAAAGAGGAGTTTGCGAACTGTTTGTGCGAGGTCCGCATCAGGTGGCGGCCTCAAGGGGCAGGATACCCCGTCTGATGACCTCATCCAACATCGCCAACTGTGACAAGCGCCACACAGCGGCGCGAGCTGCTGAAGGCCGTTTACGACGAGGCGCGCGACTGCGTTCGCTGCCCGCTGCACCAGACCCGGACACAGGTCGTGTTCGGGTCCGGGAACGCCGACGCCGACCTGATGTTCGTCGGTGAGGCGCCAGGGGCGACCGAGGACAAGCTCGGGCTGCCGTTCGTCGGGCAGGCGGGCAAGCTGCTCGACAAGCTGCTCGAGGAAATCGGACTGCAACGGAGCAGCGTCTTCATCTGCAACACGGTCAAGTGCCGGCCACCAGGCAATCGGGACCCGCAGCCGAACGAGATCGAGGCCTGCCACAGCTACTTGCGAAGCCAGGTGGAGCTGATCGAGCCGAAGCTGATCTGCACGCTCGGGAACTTTGCGACCAAGCTCTTGCGCGGCGACACGACCGGGATCTCGAGGCTCCACGGGCAGCTCCAGGAGCTGACGATCGGCGACCGCGCCGTGCGGCTCTACCCGCTCTACCACCCGGCCGCCGCGCTCTACACGCCGGCGACCCTCGACGCGCTGCGCGCAGATTTCGCGCGGATCCGGGCAGCTGCTCGCGATGCCGGCACTCGCGCAGCCAGAGCCGCTGGAATTGCCCCCCGAGCCCGAGGATTGGCCCGAGCCCGAGCCCGATCACGGACACGGACCCGCGTGTCGCGGTCGATCCCGAGCCTCCATCGCAGCTCGGCCTGTTCTAACGCAAGCGCCTACGCGAGCTCGTGGGCAGAGCCGACGGCCACCGGCTGGGGCTCTTCGCGAGGCTGGGGCCGGGCCGACGGCGGCTCGGATGCCTGCTTGCGTCGCCGCAACGCGAGCGCGTAGGCGAGCCCGGCGCCGATCGCCTGTACGAGCAGCACGACGGCGGCGAACGGGGTCGGCCGCTTGGCCGCCTGGAGCAGCAGGATCGGCTCGATCACAGCCACCAGGCCAATCGCGACGAGAAAGCCCTTTCGCTTCAGCGCGAGCATGTACTGGACGGCCAGATAGGTGGCGGCGAGGACCGCGAACGCGGCGCCGAGCGGCAGCAGCGCGCCCGACGCGATCGCCCGCTTGGGGCCGAATACCGGCCGACAGCAACGGATGGGGCGGCAAACGCGTAGATCAGCAGGCACGGGACCGCGCAGACGGCGACGATCCCCATCGCGCCGAACAGCACCGGCCTCGTGTCCTCGCCCGCGGCGCGCCGGCGCGAGACCTCGGGCACGAGATAGAAACCGGCGCCCATCGCGACCCAGATCAGCACCTTGGCCGCGACCGCGGTGACCGCGTATGCGCTGGCAGGTCTTGCTGTCGAACTGGTGCTTGGCGGTGATCAGGTCGATGTTCTGAAGCAGCTGGATCACCGCCAGACCGGCGATCGCGACCCAGGCTGCCGGAGACGTGGCGCCCGAGGCCGATCGCCGAGAACGGGGCACGGCGATCGCCCGGAACGCCGGCCAGCTGCGCGCGCAGGAGCCGCCAGCAGTAGGCAGACATCGCGACGTAGGACAGCAGCGAGCCGAGATAGGCGCCGGTGACGCCCATCCCGAAGATCGCCAGCATCGCCCCCAGCACGAGCCGCGAGCCCTGCTCGCCGATCAGGCTCAGCCCGACGCCCTTGTAGTCGCCGATCCCCTGCAGGCCGCCGCGCAGGATCGAGAGCTCGAGGTAGAAGCAGCCGGCCGGCAGCCCCGCGGCAGCTGCCCAGCCGTCGCTCTTGACCCCCACAAGATCGGCGATCGGCTGGCGGGGGCGGCGATCGAGATCACGGTCACCGCGACGGTCACGACCACAGGGTCCGCGACCACCGGCGCAACGTGTCGAGCAGGTCCCGGCCGACGCCGAGATGGCCGAGCACGGCTTCGCGCGCGGTCGCGACCTGCATCGCCTGCCCGAAGACAGTCAGGATCAACAGGTAGCTGACCAGCGCCGCGAGCGAGCCGTAGTCGCCGATCAGGCGCGCGAACACGATCGACGAGCCGAGCGCGATCACGTTGTTGGCGATCATCGCCGCAGCGAGGCCGACCGCCTTTGCTGTCTCGGATGCGCGCAGGTCGGCGAGCGAGGCCGGGGCCCCGTCGCGGCCCCCGGCGAGGCGCCCGATCAGCAGCGCAATGCGGCCCGGAGCCCGGTCGTTCGCGGGTTCAGACATCAGTCAAGTGACGGTAGCGGAACGGGCACGAGCGCCGTTCTCAGTTTCGCTGGTGCAGCGCGAGTTTCAGTCACAAAGGATTCCCGCCCGCGGACGCTTTCAGTCAGGCAGCGCCGAGCGGACCGAGGCGATCGGGGCCAAGGTGGCGGCCGGGCTGTCGCCCGGCGACGTGGTCCTGGTCGAGGGCGAACTCGGCGCCGGCAAGACGACGTTCGTCCGCGGCGCCGCGCGGGCGCTTGGAGTGACCGGGCCGGTTACGAGCCCCACGTTCACGATCGGTCAGCGCTACCCGGCGGCGGTCCCGGTCTCGCACATCGACTTGTACCGCGTCCCCGGGCTCGAGGGTGAGGATCCCGATCTGTTGGCCGACTACCTGCGCGATGACACGATCTCGTTCGTCGAATGGCCTCAGGGTGGCGAGCGGACGGTTTCGGGACTGGCTCGGATCGTCGCGACCGTCAGGCTCGAGCACGCCGGCGGCGACAACCGGCTGGTGAGCGTTGAGTGAAGGTCCTGGGGTTCGACACGGCGACTGGCGCGACCACGGTCGCCCTGGCTGACTCCGACGCCGGCGAGCCGGTGACGGCCCGCGACGACCCCGAGGCAGGGGCGCGCCCGGGCCACATGACCCAGCTTCTGGCGCTGATCGCCGATGTGATGGAGCGCGCCGGGTGCCGCTGGGAGGACGTCGACCGGCTCGCCGTCGGAGTCGGGCCCGGGACGTTCACCGGGCTGCGGATCGGGGTCGCGACCGCGCGGGCGCTCGCGCGGGCGCGCGCCAAGCCGCTGATCGGCGTCTCGACCCTCCAGTCCCTGGCACTCGGCGCCCGCGACGATGCAACCGAAGCCGGCCACGAGCTGACCGTGGCGGCGATCGACGCGCGTCGCGGCGAGGTGTTCGCGGCCGCCTGGGCATCTTCGGGTCCCGCCGCGCCGGAGGCGGGCCCGCCGCTGATCGTCCCGGTGGCGCTCGCGCCCGTGGACCTCGCGCGGACGCTCGAGCGCCAGCGCGGCACGGCCCTGGTGGTCGGCGACGGGGCACTGGCATTCAGAGAGGTCCTCGAGGGACCGAGGACCTCGATTCCTTACCAGTCCGCGAGGGTTCATCGAGTCCAGGCGATCCACCACTGCCGACTGGCAAGCGGCCCGCACGCGGTCGACCACGGCGACGTGGTCCCCGAGTATCTGCGGCTCCCCGACGCGGAGTTGTCCCAGGCGGCAGTAGGTAAGCGATGAGGCGCGCGACGGTAACGGTCAGGACGCTTGGCTACTCCGATCTCCCGCAGGTGATCGCCCTCGAGCGCCGGGCGTTCACCGCGCCGTGGTCGCTGGCGATGTTCGTGCTCGAGCTCTCCAAGCCGTCGAGCATCTGCCTCGCCGCAGTCGACGGCGAGACCCAGAAGCTGGTCGGCTACTTACTGCTGTCGCGCTACGACACGGTCTGGCACTTGATGAATGTCGCCGTCGACCCCGGCCGCCGGCGCGAGGGGATCGCGCGCGCGATGCTCGACCGGATGTTCGAGCGCGGCGGCCCCGCCGAGAGCTACACGCTTGAGGTGCGAATGTCCAACGATGCGGCGCTGACCCTTTACCGGAGCTATGGATTTCGCTCAGCCGGCACCCGTGCGCGCTACTACCGCGACACCGGCGAAGACGCGGTGATCATGTGGCGCACGGACGGCAACTCGTCCTCGGGTGCGGCCCGGTGATCCTCGCGATCGAGACCAGCTGCGACGACACGTGCGCGGCGGTCGTGTCGCCGGACGGGCGGATCGCCTCCAACGTGATCTCGTCGCAGGGCATCCATGACCGCTTCGGCGGCGTCGTGCCCGAGATCGCCTCGCGTCACCACCTCGAGCTGGTCGGCGACGCGCTCGACGACGCGCTCGCGACCGCGGGCGTCGAGCTGCCCGAGCTCGAGCTGATCGCCGCGACCCGCGGCCCAGGGCTCGTCGCGGCGCTGCTCGTAGGGTTCGCAACCGCGAAGGCGCTGGCGGCGTCATACGAGCTGCCGTTCGCAGCGGTCGACCACCTGCACGGCCACGTCGCCGCCTGCTTTCTCGAGCCCGAGCCGCTCGAGCCCCCGTTCGTGGCGCTGATCGCCAGCGGCGGCCATACCTTCCTGGCGCGCGTCGAGGATTGCGGCCCCGGCTACGAGGTTCTCGGGCAGACGCTCGACGACGCCGCAGGCGAGGCCTTTGACAAGGGCGCACGCCTGCTGGGGCTCGGTTATCCCGGCGGGGCGGCGCTCGAACGGCTGGCGCGGGACGGAGACCCCGAGGCGTTCGCGTTTCCGACCGCCGCCCGGCTCGCGGGGCTGGACTTCTCGTTCGCCGGCCTGAAGACGGCGCTGCTGTACCGCGTCCGCGATCTCGGCGAGTCCGAGACCGAGCGCCGCCGGGCGGATCTGGCGGCCTCCTACCAGCGCGCGATCGTCGAAGCGCTCGCAATCCGCGCTCAGCGCGCGCTGAGCGTCACCGGACTCGAATGCCTCGCGGTCGGTGGCGGCGTCGCGGCCAACGGAGCACTGCGCGACCGCTTGGCGCGTCTCGGGGTGGCGCTCGCGATCCCGCCGCGGGAGCTGTGCACCGACAATGCGGCGATGATCGCCAGCGCCGGGCGCTACGTGCCCGCCCTTCGCTACCCCGACTACCTCGAGCTCGACGTTTACGCGACCGGAGAGCCGGCACCGGCGGCGGCGTGACTAGGCGCGTGGTCCTCTACGGGCGCGACGGCTGCTGCCTGTGCGATGAGGCGCGCGAGGTGCTGGTCCGGGTCCGCGGCCGCCATCCGTTCGCGCTCGAGGAGCGCGATATCGACACCGACGAAGCCCTCCTGCGCGCCTATCTCGAACGCATCCCAGTCGTTACGATCGACGGCGTGGAGGCATTCGAGCTATTCGTCGATGAGGCGCAGCTGGCCGAGCGCGTTCGCGGGGCCCGAGACTAGAGTGAAACCCGGATGAGCTACACGGTTGGCGGCGGAACCGAATCGGCTCAGCCTTCGCTTGAGAAGCCGGGCGAGAAGCTGTCGCTCGGGGTCGCGGCGCGGCTGTCTCGATACCTACAGGTGCTGACCCAGGCACGCAAGATCGGTAAGGAGACGATCTCGTCGCAGGAGCTGGCCGAGTACACGCACGTCAACTCGACCCAGATCCGCCGCGACCTGTCGGGCTTCGGGAAGTTCGGCAAGCGGGGCGTCGGCTACAACGTCGAGTCGCTGGTCAGCCAGATCCGCAAGATCCTGCGCACCGCCGGCCAGCACAACATCGCCCTGTTCGGCGCCGGGCACCTCGGCACCGCGATCGCCACCTCCGACATCTTCGCCGACCACGGCTTTCGGGTGGTCGCGATCTTCGACGTCGACCGGTCGCTAGTGGGGACGCGGATCGGGTCACTCGAGGTGCGCCACAACTCTGACCTGGGACCCGTCATCGACGACCAGGACATCGTCGTCGCGGTCCTCGCGGTGCCGTCGGCCGCGGCCCAGGCGCTCGCCGACGAGCTCGCCGACGCCGGCGTGAAGATCATCTTCAACTACTCAGACGCGCTACTGCAGGTGCCGCCAGAGGTCACCGTGCACACCTCCAGCCCAGCCGTCGACCTGCTCTACGCGCTCTACTTCTACCTGACCTGATCGGCACCCGCCGTGGAGCTCGACCTCGACAGCGCTCGCGTGGCCCTCGACGGCTCGACGGATTTCACCGTCGGGCTCGAGGAGGAGTTCGCACTGCTCGATCCGCCCGATCTGGGGCTGGCCCCGCGCTTCGAACTGCTCCGCGACGCCGCCGCATCCGATCAGCTGCTGTCTGAGTCGATCGCCGGCGAGCTGATCTCGTCTGAGATCGAGATCCGCTCCGGTCGCGGCGACGACCTCGCGGCGGCGCAGTCGGCCCAGCGCGAGCTGCGCCGGCGACTGTTCGCGCTCGCGGCCGACCAAGGTGTCGCGCTCGGGGCGACCGGCACTCATCCGTGGTCGGACTACCGCGAGCAGCACATCATCCAGACTGACCACTACCGGCGCGTCGAGGAAGGGCTCAAGTACGTCGCGTGGCGCAACAACACGTTCTCGCTTCACGTCCACGTCGGCATCCGCGGCCCCGAGCGAGCCGTGCTGATCTGCGACCGGCTGCGTCCGGTGCTGCCGGTGCTGCTCGCGATCTCGGCCAACTCGCCGTTTTTGGACGGGCGCGATTCCGGGCTGCACAGCGCCCGCACGCAGACGTTCACGAAGAGCTTCCCGCGCTGCGGGGTGCCGGATCCGTTCGGCAGCTGGGAGGCGTTCGCGCGCTACGTCGAGATGCTGGTTGTGACCGGCTCGATCGTCGAGTACACGCAGGTTTGGTGGTCGATCCGGCCACACCTCTCGTTCGGGACCGTCGAGGTCCGGATCTGCGACGCCCAGGCGACTGCGGCCGAATCGGACGGGCTGGCGGCGCTGATCGTCGCCTGCGTCGCCCAGGCCGCGCGGGACATTGACGACGGGGTCGCGTGTCCAGATCTCCCGAACCGCCTGATCGAGGAGAACGTGTGGCGCGCGCTGCGCTACGGGCTCGATGGCGATCTGCTCGATCTCGATCGCCTCGAGCCATATCCGGCGGCGGCGGCGCTCGAGCGGCTGCTGGCCTGGACGGCGCCGATGCGCCAGGAGCTCGCGATCGACGTTGCGCTTCCGGCGCTCAACGGCGCCCAACGGCAGCGGCGGATGCTCGAGAGCGGCATCGGCCTGCACGAGGTCTACGCGGCTGTCCAGTCCGAGACCCGCGACTCCTATTCTGGAGTGCTGGAAACCCCGCGGAGGTGAATGCTGTGAGCAGTGGCTATACAGGTGGCGATCCTGCGGATGCTCCGTCCGAGGAGGAGCTGAGGGCCGCCTACGAAGCCGAGATTAAGAAGATCCGCGTCGAGCAGATCCTGCTCGAGCAGGTCGTCACGCTGGTCAACCTCGGGATGCGGCGCACCGGGCTCAGCCCCGGCACCGAGGACGAGCGCGACGTCGAGCAGGTCCGGCTCGCGATCGAATCGATCCGCGCGCTGCTGCCGATGATCGAGCAGAGCGCCCCGCCGCAGGCGGCGGCGATCCGCGACGCGCTCTCGCAGCTGCAGCTCGCGTTCGTCAAGCTGGGGGCGCACCAGGGCCCGCGGGCCCGCCGACCGGTGCGTCGCAGGGTGCTGCGGCGGAGCCGGCCGCTCCCGGGGCGCACGCCGGTCCCGGCGCGCCGTCGCCCCCGGCGGGCCGGCCGCCCCCGGAGCGCCGGACGCTCCGGCGGCCCCGTCAGCCCGGCCAAGATCCGCAAAGCCCGGAGAACCAGGCCCCGCGCAGCGCGGCGGCATCTCTGGGTCCCCGGCCAGTAGGCGCTGCCGCGCCCCCGCGACTGCCACTGTGGGCAGCGCGCAGTGCCGGGCGACAGCCCAGACGACGACGTTCGGCCGCCGGCACGCTAGACTCGCGCGCGGCTTCGGCCGGGCCTCCGCACCCTTGGGGCGGGGCCCTTTGACGTTGTTGATCGGCGCGCGACCGCGCCTCTAACCAAGAGCCCCTCCGGAGGACCCCCTTTGTCAAGCTTTCTGACGCATCACGGCGTCCTTGTTGCGCTCGTTTGTGCATCCGCCGCACTTGTCTACGGCGCTACCACGGCGCGCGCGCTGCTGGCGCTGTCACCGGGCAACGAGCGGATGCAATCGATCTCGGCCGCGGTCCAGGAGGGCGCTCCGCGTACTTGAACCGCCAGTACACGACGATCGCCGGCGTCGGCGTCGTCGTCTTCATCCTGCTGATCCCGCTGCAGAACATCCGCGTCGCGATCGGCTTTCTGATCGGCGGGCTACTGTCGGCGGCCGCCGGCTATATCGGCATGAACGTGTCCGTGCGGGCCAATGCGCGGGTCGCCGAGGCGGCGCGCGGCGGCGTCCCCGGGCGCTCGCGGTCGCGTTCCGCGGCGGCGCCGTGACCGGCCTGCTGGTCGTCGGTCTGGCCTTGATCGGGCTGGCCGGCTACTACGGCGTGCTCACCTGGATCGCCGGCGAGAGCCAGCGGGACGCTGTCAACGCGCTGGTCGGGCTCGGGTTCGGCGGCTCGCTGATCTCGGTATTCGCCCGGCTGGGCGGTGGCACTTCACCAAGGCCGCCGATGTGGGCGCCGACCTGGTCGGCAAGATCGAGGCGGGCATTCCGGAGGACGACCCTCGCAACCCGGCCGTGATCGCCGACAACGTCGGCGACAACGTCGGCGACTGCGCCGGCATGGCCGCGGACCTGTTCGAGACCTACGCGGTCACCGCGGTTGCCGTGATGCTGCTGGGCGTGCTGCTGTTCCGCCAGACAGTCGGCGGTCGCGATGTACCCGCTCGTGCTCGGCGCGCTCTCGATCGTTGCCTCGATCATCGGCACCTATGCGGTCAGCTCGAAGGCGGGCAACGTTGAGCGGGCGCTCTACCAGGGGCTGATCGTCTCGGGGGGCCTGGCGGCTTTGGCATTCATTCCGACCACCTATTGGCTGATGCGCGGCCTGACGTCAAGAGCGGCTTGGCGGCGCCGCATTGGTGGAAGATCTACCTTTGCGCGTTGATCGGGCTCGGCGTCACCGGCCTTTTGTTCGTGATCACCGACTACTACACGTCGACTCGCTTCTCGCCGTCAAGCGGACCGCGCGCGCGTCGCAGACGGGGCACCGCCACGAACATCATCCCGGGGCTCGCCTCGGGCCAGCAGGCCACCACCGCCACCCGCGATGTGGTCGCGATGGGGATCCTCGG
>CAVPFS010000044.1:0-46632 GCA_963703825.1 uncultured Solirubrobacterales bacterium
GGCGAGCCCGCGGCTACCCCGCAAGCCCGCCATGCAGGCAGCCGGCGTGCCAGATGTGCGCGGTCGCCAGAGCGGGCGCATCGAGCTCGCCGATGGTGGTCACGCGAAGCCGTCCGCCCCGATCCTGAACCCAGACAGACTCCCGCTCGGTCACGGGATTGCCACAGCGCTCGCAGTGGCCGGCGCCTGCGCTCTCGGTCTCGTGCCGGTCGCTCATGTTGCGCGTCTGAGTCGCGCCTGAACGCTAAAAGTAGTGACTGCGGCCGCCGACCGCGCGGCCAGTCGCTCCCAGAAGCATGAGGATCACGCCGATCACCAGTACGACGATCCCGAGGATCCAGAGGATGTGCACGGTGAAGACGAACCCCAGAACGAGAAGGATGATGCCAAGCAGAATCATGAAAACCCCCAGTGCGGTGTCGATCCGCTGTTGCGCTGCGAGAAGGTATGGGCCCGGCTCTGCCCGCCTGCCGGTGCCGGTAAACGCCGAGGGTCACCAGCTCGGGACAGGCACCACCTGGCGCAGGTCCACACGACCAATAATCGTCTGCTCCACACAGCCCGACGTTTTTCGCGGCACCATCCGGGGCATGGTGTGTTCGCGCCGGGCAACGGCCTGGCTTCTTCTCGTATAGGAGGTAGCGCATGGGGGTTGGAACGAGCATCCTGCTGATCGCGGTGGGCGCCATCCTGCGTTTCGCGGTGTCTGTGACCGCGACGGGGTTCAACATCCATTCGATCGGCGTGATCCTGATGATCGTGGGCGCCGTGGGACTGGTCATTTCCATGTTCTTCCTGAGCTCGTGGGGCGGCTTCGGTGGCCGTGGCTATCGTCGCGAGCGCCGTGTCACCAGCGACGGCGCCGGTGGCTACGTCGAAGAGGACCGCGGAACCCTCTAGCGAGCGGCTGTGTGCCCGCGTCGACCACCCGGAGACGCGGGCGCACCGGAGTGTGTGCGGGGTCGCCTATGTGGCGCCGACGAATGATTCAACGAGGATCGGCGAGTCGGCAAGGCCGGGTATCGCCGACTGCCTACCGACTGCCTACATATGCAGCGTGCGGTGCTAGCCCGCGAATTGGCTGGCGAGCATCCGCACCGCATCGGGCGGTCGACGCACGACGAAGGGTTCGGAGACCGCACGTCGCGCCTGAACGCCCTGCGCTACGTCCGCTCCACTATCTCGACGCGGTAGCCGTCCGGGTCCCTCACGAAGCAGATCCGGCCGCCGTCCTCGCGGATGCGGTAGGGCTCGCGCTCGGGCGTCGATGCCCTGCGAGGCCAGCTCGGCGAGCGTTCCGTCGAGGTCGCCGGCGCTGATCGCGATGTGGCCGTAGGCGGTGCCGATCTCGTAGGCGGAGACGCCGAAGTTGAAGGTCAGCTCGAGCCGCGGCTCGTCGCCGTCGCCGGGCTGGTTGAGGAAGACGTTGATCGCCTCTTCGCGGATCGGCATCCTCCGGATCTCCTCGAATCCGAGCGCTCGGTAGAAGGCGACGGACCGGTCGATGTCCGTGATGCGATAGCACGTGTGGAGGAACGCCACGACCGAGACGGATTCAGCGACATGCCACGATTCGCCCCATGATCATCGAATGCGCCCAGAACGCGGACTACCTCTCGAACACCTACCTGGTCTGCGACGTCCCCGGCGGAACCGGCATCGTCATCGACGCCGGCGGCCCGCTCTCGCCCCTCTTCGCGGCGGCGACCGAGCTCGGCGTGACGCCCGAGCTCGTCCTCCTGACGCACCACCACCACGATCATGTCGAGGCACTCGCCGAGGTCAGGCGGGAGTGGCCGCGGGCGCCGGTGCTGATCAGTCCGATCGAGCGCGATCTCGTCGAGGCGGCCACCGGCACGATCGACGCGGGCGAGCGGCTGGCGATCGGCGAGCTGGCGGTCCGCCCGCTGCTCACGCCAGGCCACACCGCGGGCATGCTCTCGTTCCTCGTCGCAGCACGACGACGAGGCCGCCGTCTTCACCGGTGACACGCTGTTCCGCGGGTCGGTCGGCGGTGTTCGCGCGCCCGGGCACACGACCTACCAGGCGCTGAAGGACTCGATCATGGGCACGCTGATGGAGCTCGACCCGGCGACCGAGATCCGCCCGGGCCACGCCGACCCCACGACGGTCGCGCGCGAGTGGGAGCACAACCCGTTCATCCGGATCTGGCGCGGCATCGACAAGGAGGGCTCGCTGCCGTGCGTCGCGCTCGGCGAGCCGGCCACGCTGATCCTCCTGGGCCCCGACTACGACGGGGGCCACAAGGCGTGGGTCCGCTGGCCGGACGGCTCCGACGACATCGTGCCGGGCTCGCGAGGTAGAGGCCGGCTGAAGGAGCGCCATGCCCCGCGAGAACATCCCGACCTCGCGGGTGATTCGGTCGGCGACGATCGGGCGGCTCGCCGCGGGCCAGGCGATGCGCCAGTTCGGCACACGCGCCGCGAACGTCGCACGCGGCGATGACGCCGCCGACGCCGCGCTCGCCCGCCGGCAGGTCGAGACGGCTGAGCAGATCGTCGCCGTCCTCGGGACGATGAAGGGCGCCGCGATGAAGCTCGGCCAGGTGATGTCGTTCCTCGACGTCGGACTGGTCCCCGAGGAGTACCGCGAGGAGTTCCAGCGCAAGCTCGCAGAGCTGCGCGACTCGGCGCCCAAGGTCTCCTTCGCGGAGATGCGGCGGGTGATCGAGAGCGAGTACGAGGACCCGCTCGATGAGATCTTCGACGAGTTCGACACCGAGCCGATCGCGGCGGCGTCGATCGGTCAGGTCTACCGCGCGACGCCTCCCCGACGGCCGCGACGGTCGCCGTCAAGGTGCAGTACCCGGGCGTCGCAAGCGCCGTCCGCGCCGACCTCAAGAACCTCGGGATGATCATGCGCCTGCTCTCGCGGATGGCGCCCGGCCTCGACGTCCAGGCGATCACGCAGGAGATCCGCCTGCGGATCGACGAGGAGCTCGACTACGAGCTCGAGGCCTCCAATCAGCGCGCGATGGCGCGGATCTTCCGCGGCCACCCGTTCGTGTACGTGCCGGAGGTCATCGGGCCGCTGTCGCGCGAGCGGGTGATGGTGACCGAGTTCGTCAGCGGCACCGGCTTCGAGGAGCTCAAGGGCGCGCCCGCCGAGCAGCGCAACCGGATCGCCGAGATCGTCTTCCGCTTCTACTTCAGCTGCATGTACCGCCACCACCAGTTCTCCGGCGACCCCCACCCGGGCAACTTCATGCTGCTCGAGGACGGCCGCGTCGCGTTCCTCGACTTCGGCCTCTACAAGCGGATCCCCGCCGAGCTCGCCGAGTACGAGCTGAGATCGCGCGCCTGGGGATCAGCGGCCAGGGCGAGCGCTGATCGAGCACCTGCACGCCGGCGGCTTCCTCGCCGACCCCGACCGCTACACGCCCGAGCAGATCCTCGAGCAGTTCCACGACGTCACCTGGTGGTACACGCGCGACGGCGAGGTCGAGCTGACGCCGGAGATCGCGACCCAGGTCGTGATCGACATGAGCGATCCACGCTCGCGCCACTACGCGCAGATGCGCCACGAGAACCTTCCGCCGGACCACCTCTTCGGCCGCCGCACGAGACGCTGACGCTCGCGGTGATGAGCCAGCTGCGCGCGACCGGCAACTGGCACCGGATCGCCCGCGAGTGGATCTTCGGCGACCAGCCCGTCGACCGAGCTGGGCGTCGCCGAGGCCGCCTTCTTCGGCGTCTAGAGGGGCTGAACCTGGAGGAGGCTCGTCGTTCCCGGGCGGCCGCTCGGCAACCCGGCCGTGATCCCGATCCGCTGACCCGGCTGGCACCAGCCGAGCTCGACGACGCGCCGCGCCGGCTCGAGCGACGAGCTCCTCGGTGACCTCGTGGCGGCGGATCCACGCCGCCTTCACCCCCCACATCAGCCCGCAGCGCTGGACCGTCTCGCGGCCCGGCGAGAGCGCGTAGATCGGCACGTCGGGCCGGTGCGCCGAGACGAGCCGCGCCGAGCGTCCCGAGAGGGTCGGCACGACCAGCGCGTCGAGCTCGAGCTCGCGCGCGGCGACGCAGGCGCTGTAGGCGATCGTGTACGCCGGGTCGCGCGCGTCGCGCAGCACGCGGCGCTCGTTCCACTCGAGGTAGTTGGCGCTCGCTCTCGGTGCGCTCCGCGATCGCGGCCATCATCGCGACGGCGCCGACCGGGTGCGCGCCGACCGCCGTCTCCTGCGAGAGCATCACCGCGTCGGTTCCGTCGAGGATCGCGTTGGCGACGTCGGCGACCTCGGCGCGCGTCGGGCGCGTCGAGCGGATCATCGAGTCGAGCATCTGCGTCGCGGTGATCGACGGCCGCGCGAGCGCGCCGGCGAGCTTCAGCAGCCGCTTCTGCACGAGCGGCACGTCCTCGATCGGCAGCTCGATGCCGAGGTCGCCGCGCGCCACCATGACGCAGTCGGCGGCGCGCAGGATCGCCTCGGCGTTCTCGACGCCCTGTGGCTTCTCGATCTTCGCGACGAGCGGCAGGCGCGTGCGCTCGCGCACGAACCGCACGTCGTCGGCGGAGCGCACGAACGAGAGCGCGACGAGGTCGACGCCGATCGACTCGCCGTGGCGGAGCAGCTCGAGGTCGCGCTGCGGGCACCGACGGCAGCCGGTCGACCGGGCCCGGGATGTTGAGCCCCTGGCGCGACGCGACGGCGCCGCCGATCTCGACCTCGGCGTCGAGCTCGCAGGCGTCGGGGCGGGTCGCCTTGACGCGCAGGCGAACCGAGCCGTCGGCGAGGTAGATCACCGCCTCGGGCTCGACCGCCTCGGCCAGCTCGGGCCAGCTGACCGACATGCGGCGCTCGTCGCCCTCGATCTCGACGCCGCACTCGAACGTCACGGTGTCGCCGGGCGCGAGCTCGGCGATCCCGTCGCGCAGCGCGCCGATCCGCAGCTTCGGGCCCGGGCAGGTCCTGCAGGATCGCGACGGGGCGCCCGGCGCGGTTCGCCGCCTCGCGCACGCGCTCGGCGGTCTCCGCGTGCTCGTCGAGGCTGCCGTGCGAGTAGTTCAGCCGCGCGACGTCCATGCCGGCCTCGACGAGGCGCGCGAGCACGTCGGGCTCCCGCGAGGCCGGGCCGATTGTGGCGACGATCTTCGTGCGGCGCATGGCGGCCGGCACACTAGTACACAAGTGTCGGGTCGGCTCATGAGCCGACCCGGGACTGGCGCATGCGCCAGTCCCGGGTGCGCACCACGTCATGGGGGGGAGACCTCGGGAAGTGCTCGGCGCAGTGTTCGCGCAGCCGCTCGCGCAGCCACGCGCGCTCCGCCGGGGACGCGAGGCGCAGGCGCCCCAGCAGCTCGCGCTGGCGCGTGAGCGGCGGGGCGCCGGAGATCGTCCAGCTGACCGCGAGGCGCTCGAAGAGGAACTCGAACGCGCGGTGCCAGGAGTCCTCGCGGCTCGCGCCCGGGGCGAGGTCCTCGCCGCTGCGCACGCGCGCATAGGCGACGCGCGTCGCGGGCTCATCATGCCGCGCAGGACGAGCACGCGCCCTCGTCGTCGCGGTACTCGCTGCGTCGGTGCACGCAGCCGTTCGCGGCGGGCCACCTATGCCTCCGTCGATTCGACGCGAGATGCTCGGCGATGCGCGGCCGCCCGTCGCGAACATAGCTGACGTCGATCGAGTCGTCCTGGCGGTAGGTGCCGATGCCGAACGCGCCGATGAGCCAGCGCCAGCCGACACGCGGTCGCGTGCGAGCTCGCGCTCGAAGCGGAGCATGCCGCCGCGCACCTCGTAGTCGACGCCCGAGCTCCTGGCGCACGCCGTTGACATAGACCTCGAAGGGCTCGACGACCGCCGGAGGGGAGCCGCACGAACGGGCTCGTCATCGCCCGATTATCCTCCGGCCGGTGGCCGGCGCAGATCCCGTTCAGCGTGCGGCGCGTCCCCCGCGGCCGCCGGCTGAAGGTTCGCGTCGATCGCGCAGCGCGGCGTCGAGGTCCTGCTGCCGCCGGGCGCCCCGCTGCGCGTCGGCGCCGCCGCCGTCGACGAGCTCGCGCCGTGGATCGAGCGCCAGCTCGCCGAGCGTGAGCGCGCCGCGCGCGCGCCTGCACCGCGCCGGCTCCGTGCCCTACCTCGACGAGCGGCTGCGCCTCGGCCCCGAGGCCGGGCGCACGCGCGCTCACCGCCGCGGCGAGGAGCTGCCGGTGCCGGAGGGCGACGCCGCGCGCGCGGCGATCGAGCGGTGGTACCGCCGCGCCGCGCGCGAGGAGATCGGACGCCGCCTCGACGCGCGCGAGCGCCGCGGGCGGCGCCGCTACACGCGCCTCGAGATCCGCAACCAGCGCACCCGCTGGGCGAGCTGCGCGAGCGACGGCACGATGAGCTTCAACTGGCGGCTCCTGCTCGCCCCCGAGCGCGTGCTCGACTACGTCGTCTGGCACGAGGTCTGCCACCTCGACGTCGCCGATCACTCGCCGCGCTTCTGGACCCTGCTCGAGTCGCGCTGCCCCGGATTGGCGGGAGCGGGCGCGCGTGGCTGCGCGAGAACGGCCCGGCCCTGGTGCTGTAAATCACCTGGGCGAGATGTTGCGGGGAGCGGGTCGTGGGTGTACCGTCGGGCACCATGTCAGGCAGGTTGCTCGCCATTCTCGTCGGCGCGGGGGTACTCGCGCCGATTGCGGTTGCGCAGGCGGCGCACACGCGGCGGTGCCGCTGAGCGCCCCGCGCGGCGACCTGCTCGTCACCTTCAGCGGCACCGGCGGCGGCACCTACCGCTACCACGCGCCGGCGACCGGCGGCAGCGGCGCGTCGTGCCGGACGGCCGAGACGAGCTACACCGAGACGGATGCCTACCACTGGAGCTACAGCTTCGTGCTGGGCCCGGGCGGCGGCACGAGCGACTCGCCGTTCGCGCTGCTCGGGGGCGGCACGGTCTCGAGCACGCAGCAGCAGGCCGGGTGCGGCGGCGTCGCCGCGAACACGAGCATCTGCCGCGAGGGGCTGCGCACGCCGCTCCAGACCTCGAGCACCGACCTCACCTACCCGGGCGTCAACGTCGCCGTCTCCGGACGGCTGATCACCGTCGGCGCGGTCGGTGAGCTGTCCGCGGGACGCCCACCTGCACCGGGATCGGGACGCTCCTGCCGAACCTCGTCACGGGCTACGCGGGGCTGCAGGCGACCGTCAGCTTCCCGCGCGCGCAGCTGATCCGCGACGGCGACGTGCGGGCGCCGCTTCTCGATCGGCGGCTCCGGCCTCTACGGCGGGGTCGCGCTGGGCGGCTCCTGCGACTCGACCACCTGCGACACGTCGAACTGCGCGCCCGACGCGCCCGCCGGCTTCCCCGCGCTCCTGCACGTTCGCGGAGACCTACAGCGGCGTGATCGAGGTCCGGGTCATTCGCTGAGGACGCGGCGCAGCGCGTCGACCGCGCGTCTCGCCGCGCCGCTGCTCGACGACGCTCCGCCGCAGCCGGCCCGTGTAGGCCTCGGCGGAGCCGTCGCCGCGCAGGTCGACGCCGCCGTCACCGCGGGGCGCCGCGGCCGCCGCCTCCGGAGATCTCGAGCCGCGCCGCGACCTGGCGCGCGGGCTCGATCTTCCGGCGCGAGGAAGTGCACCTCCTCGCGCTCGGCGGTCGGAGCGAGCTCGGCGGCGCGGCGATCGAGCGCGCGCGAGGGCCTCGTCGAGCGTGGCGTAGCGATCGTGCGTCACGCGCGGGCCCGCTGCGGACCGTGAGCTCCCAACGCGCGCTCACCCGCGTGCGTCGAGCGGGACGTAGTCCCGCGAGCGCTCGCCCGTGTAGATCTGGCGAGGGCGGGCGATCTTCTGCTCGGAGTCCTGGACCATCTCGAGCCACTGCGCGATCCAGCCGCAGGTGCGGCCGATCGCGAACATCACCGGGAACATCGACATCGGCATCCCGAGCGCCTCGTAGATGAGGCCCGAGTAGAAGTCGACGTTGGGGTAGAGCTTGCGCGAGATGAAGTAGTCGTCCTCGAGCGCGATCGACTCGAGCTCGGTCGCGATCGCGAGCAGCGGGTTCGTGCCGGTGACCTCGAAGACCTCGTCGCAGGCCTTCTTGATGATCCGCGCGCGGGGGTCGTAGTTCTTGTAGACGCGGTGGCCGAAGCCCATCAGCCGCTCGCGGCCGGCCTTCACGCCCGCGATGAAGTCGGGGATGTTCTCCTTGGTCCCGATCCGGTGCAGCATGCGGACGACCTCCTCGTTGGCGCCGCCGTGCGAGGGGCCGTAGAGCGCCGCGATCCCGCCGGCGACCGCCGAGTAGGGGTCGACGAGCGAGCTGCCGATCGCGCGGACCGCGTTGGTCGAGCAGTTCTGCTCGTGGTCGGCGTGGAGGATGAAGAGGACGTCGAGCGCGCGCGCGATGCGCGGGTCAGGCTCGTAGTCGCAGCTCGGTCATCTTGTAGAGCATGCTCAGCAGGTTGCTCGGCGTAGTCGAGGTCGTTGTCGGGATACACGTAGGGCATCCCCATGTTGTGGCGGTAGGAGAACGCCGCGAGCGTCGGCATCTTCGCGATCAGGCGGATCGTCTGGATCGCGCGGCTCTGCGCGTCGTGGATCTGTGTCGCGTCGGGGTAGAACGTCGAGAGCGCGCCGACCGCGCCGAGCAGCATCCCCATCGGGTGCGCGTCGTGGCGGAAGCCCTGCATGAAGCCCTTGACGTTCTCGTGCACGAACGTGTGGATCGTGATCAGGTGCGTCCACTCCTCGAGCGCGGCGGGGGTTGGAAGCTCGCCGTGGATCAGCAGGTAGGCGACCTCGAGGTAGTTCGAGTGCTCGGCGAGCTGCTCGATCGGGTAGCCGCGGTACTCGAGCACGCCCGCGTCGCCGTCGAGGAAGGTGATCGCGCTGCGGCAGGACGCCGTGTTCATGAACGCCGGGTCGTAGGCGAGGAGCCCGAAATCCTCCTCGGAGGTGCGGATCTGGCGGAGGTCGAGCGAGCGGATCGCGCCGTCGACGATCGGGATCTCGTAGCTGCGGCCGGTGCGGTTGTCCGTCACCGTGAGGCTGTCGCCTGCGCCGTTATCGCCCATGGTCTGTGTCGTTTCCTTCGCGTCGGCGCTCATCAGGCTGATCCCCCGGTACGGGGATTATCGCCCAGGGGCGTTCGTGGCCGCGCCGTAACGGCTTTCGGTGGCCTCCATCTGGCCCTGGTAGTGGCTGCCCAGCTCGGCGTGCCCGTAGGGGCGCTGCGCCGGCTCGTCGAGCGTCATGAACGAGAGCTGCGCGACTGCCAGGCCGGCCCACAGCTTGATCGGGACGCGCGTGAGGTTGTTCAGCTCGAGCGTCAGCGTCCCCTTCCAGCCCGGGTCGCAGAAGCCGGCCGTCGCGTGCACGATCAGGCCGAGGCGCCCGAGCGAGGACTTGCCCTCGATCCGGGCGACGATGTCGTCGGGGAGCTCGATGTACTCGAGCGTCGTGCCGAGGCAGAACTCCCCGGGGTGGATCACGAACGGCTCGTCGGCGGCGACCGTGATCGGCTCCGTCAGGTTCGTCGGCGGCTCGCGCAGGTCGATCGCGGAGGCGCGGTAGTTGTGGAATACGCGGAACGAGGAGCCGAGCCGCAGGTCGACGCTCGCCGGCTGCACGAGCTGCGGGTCCCACGGGTCGATCGTGATCGTGCCGTCCTCGACCAGCCGGCGGATCGTCCCGTCGGAGAGAACCGAGTATCGCGGCCTAGGCTTGAGGACGCGCTGCGCGTAAACGCGAGGACCTGGTGTCGCCCGTCAAGGACGCCGCCACCGACGGCGGAGCCGTTGGTGGCGAGCAAGGCTGGCTGCCTTGCCGCGACCGAGGACGCCGACAGGTGGCGTCCGGGGGCCGACGTTTCGGGTGGACCGCTTCCTCAAGGACCACACGACTGCGGGCGCGCGCCACAACGCTGCGCGTCCGCTGCGGAGCCGGGCGGGGCGCCCGTGTGCGGACCGCGGCGCGGGCGGCGCGGACGCGGGGGCCGCGTGTGCGGTGGGCGACACCTTGCTGCCGCCATCCTCGCCGTGCTCGGTGACCGGCTCCTCATCCGTCTTGTGGATCGCCCACCAGACGAGCCAGAGCAGTCCGCCGATCGGGATCTTCAGCAGCAGGATCAGCCAGAGGAAGGTCCAAGTCATGCGGCCGCTCTGATCGTACTACCCGTCGGTGCGGCGGTGACTCACAGCCGTCACCCGCGCGACTGAAGCTGGCTCGCGACCCCCACGCACGTCTGGCGGCGGCGGATCGTCGCGGATGGGTCGTCCTCGGTCGGGGCAACGGCGCCGCCATCGCGGCCTCCCTGCGTCCGCCGGGCTCGATCCGGACACCCAGCAGCATAGGCCGGTCACGAGACAGCCCTAGCCGCGCAGCGCGACCGGACCGTCGGCGAAGTGCGTGATCCGCGCGAGCTCGCGCACGCGCTCGGTGATCTCCGCCGCCGGTCAGCCGCGCGACGCGCTCGGTGCCGAACTCCTCGACGTTGAACGACGCGAGCGCGGTGCCGTAGGCCATCGCCTGGCGCAGGAGCGCCTCGTCCAGCGGGCCCTCGCCGGCGTTCGCGGCGATGTAGCCGACGAACCCGCCGGCGAACGTGTCGCCGGCCCCGGTCGGGTCGACGACGCTCTCGAGCGGGAAGGCCGGCAGCGAGAAGAAGCCCTCGGCGGTGATCAGCGCCGCGCCGTACTCGCCCTGCTTGCCGATCACCACGGTCGGCCCGGGCGGCCCCCACGCGAGGATCTCGCGCGCGGCGGTCACGAGGTTGGGCTTCTCGGTCAGCTGGCGCAGCTCGGCGTCGTTGAGGATCAGGCAGTCGACGCCCGCGATCGTCTGGACGAGCGAGGGCCGCGCGATGTCGATCCAGAGGTTCATCGAGTCGAGCGCGGCGAAGCGCGCCCCGTCGCACTGCTCGCGGACAGCGCGCTGGACGTCGGGCTGGATGTTCGCGAGGAACAGGACGTCGCTCGCGCGCGCGGCGGGCGAGAGCTCGGGCTGGAAGTGCTCGAACACGCCGAGCCGAGTCTCGAGCGTCTCGCGCGAGTTCAGGTCCCATCCGTATTCGCCTGCCCAGAAGAACGTCTCGCCACCGGCGACGTGGTCGATGTCGGAGACGTCGATGTCGCGGGAGCGCAGCACGTCGAGCTCGGCCTCGCCGAAATCGTCGCCGACCGGCCCGACGACGCGCACGTCGTCGAAGAACGATGCGGCGAGCGCGAAGTGCACGGCGGCGCCGCCGAGCATGCGCTCGCGCTCCCCGAACGGGGTCTTGACAGAATCAAAGGCGATGGACCCGACGACGGTCACAGACATGGCGCGGAAGGCTATCCTGCGCGGCCCCGACGTGCCCGCTCAGTGCCCGGAGCGCCCCAATAAGCTGCACTGAGAATGGCTGAGAAGAATGGATTCGCGGCGCTCGGGCTGTCCGCGCCGGTGCTCGCGGCGCTCCGCGACGTCGGCTACGAGTCGCCGAGTCCGATTCAGGAGCAGGCGATCCCCCCGCTGCTCGCGGGGCGCGACGTCATCGGGCAGGCGCAGACCGGCACCGGCAAGACCGCCGCGTTCGGCCTGCCGATGATCGAGTACGTCGACCCCGAGGTCAACGACGTCGTGCAGGCGCTCGTCCTGACGCCGACTCGCGAGCTGTGCATTCAGGTCACGCAGGCCCTGCGCGTCTACGGGGCCACGCGCGGCGTCGACGTCGTCGCCGTCTTCGGCGGCGCACCGATCCGCAACCAGGAGGCGCAGCTGCGTGGCGGCGGTCACGTCGTCGTCGGGACCGTCGGGCGGGTGCTCGACCTCGTGACGCGCGGTTCGCTCCAGCTGAGCGACTGTCGTTACGTCGTGCTCGACGAGGCCGACGAGATGCTCGACCTCGGGTTCCTCGAGGACGTCGAGAAGATCCTCGCGGCGACGCCGTCGGGCCGCCAGACCGCCCTCTTTTCGGCGACGATGCCACCACCGATCCGCAGCCTCGCCGACCGCTACCTCTACGACCCCCTGATCATCGAGGTCCAGGCGGCGACGCTGACGATCGACACGGTCGAGCAGTTCCAGCTGCCCGTCGAGCCGCGCGAGAAGGCGGCCAAGCTGGTCGAGGTGCTGCGCGTCGAGAACCCCGACCAGGCGATCGTGTTCGTGCGGACGAAGATCCGCTGCGACCAGCTGTTCCGCACCCTGCGCGACAAGGGGATGAACGTGCGTGCCCTGCACGGCGATCTCACGCAGGGCCAGCGCGACGGCGTGATGCTCGCCTTCAAGGCGGGGCGCGTGCCGATCCTCGTTGCGACCGACGTCGCCGCACGCGGCCTGGACATCTCGACCGTGACGCACGTGATCAACTTCGACGTGCCGACCTCGCCGGACACCTACGTCCACCGAGTCGGGCGGACGGGCCGCGTCGGCCGCTGGGGTCGCGCGATCACGTTCGTCGAGGCGCGTCAGAAGCGCGAGCTGGCGGCGATCGAGCGCCACATCGGCATGCCGATCACGCCATGGTCGCCGGGGGCGAGCGCGAAGGGCGCGCCGGTCACCCCGCCGCCGCGCCGCCATTCCAAGCCGCACGTCCACCGCCCGCCGATGAGCCGCGCGTGCGGCTGCTCGCGACCGGCGGTCGCGCCGCGGGCATCGAGGTCGGCGACCTCGTCGCGGCGATCACCCGTGCCACGGCGCTCGACGGGGAGGCCGTCAGTGATGTCACGATGTTGGAGCGCTTCGCTCTGCTGAGCGTCCGGCGAGCGACGCCGATCGGATCATCGAACGAGCATCCGGCGTCGACGTCGCCGGCCACACGCTCGCGCTCGAACGCGCCAGCGCCTGATCCTTCCGCGACCCCGGAGCCGCCGATGTCCAACGCAACGATGAATACCTCACAAGGCGCGATCGAGATCGAGCTCTTCGACGAGGACGCGCCGAAGACCGTCGAGAACTTCACGACGCTCGCGCAGAAGGGCTACTACGACGGGCTCGTCTTCCACCGCGTGATCCGCAACTTCATGATCCAGGGCGGGTGCCCGGAGGCACCGGCACGGGCGGGCCGGGCTACACCTTCGAGGACGAGATCAACCCCCACCCGGTGGTCCGCGGCGCGCTGGCGATGGCCAACGCCGGGCCGAACACCAACGGCTCCCAGTTCTTCATCGTGACGGCCGAGGCGTGTCCCTGGCTCGACGGCAAGCACACCGTCTTCGGACGCGTGAGCGGGGGAATGGACGTCGTCGATGCGATCGAGGAGACCGACACCGACAGCCACGACCGCCCGCGCACGCCCGTTTCGATCTCCACGCTGTCCGTCCAGCAGTAGATGGCTGGTTCCGCCATCCTGGCGTGATCGAGGTCCGCAGCCCGGCCACGGGGGAGGTCGTGGGCGAGCGTTCCGCAGCTCGGGCCCGCCGAGCTGGCTGCTCTGGCCGGCCGCGCGGCGGGCGGCGCAGGCCGCGCTGGCACGCGATGGGCTTTCGACGGACGTGCCGCGATCCTGCGCCGGCTCGTGCGCTGGCTGTTCGACAACGCCCCGAGCGGTGATCGAGACGATCGTCTCCGAGACCGGCAAGGCCCATGAAGACGCCCAGCTGCTCGAGCTCGGCTACACGGTCTCGGCGCTCGCGCTTCTGGGCCTCGCACGCCCCCTCGTATCTCGAGCGAGCGCCGCCGCCTGACCCCGCTCGCCGCTGCTCGCGGGCCGGCGGATCACGACGCGGTACGTGCCGCGGGGCTCGTCGGGGTGATCGGGCCCTGGAACTACCCGCTGCTCAACTCCTTCGGCGACGCGATCCCGGCGCTCGTCGCCGGGAACTCCGTCCTGCTCAAGCCCTTCGGAGCTCACGCCGCTGACGTCGCTGCTCGTGGGGCGCGGGCGCTGTCCGAGGTGCGGAATGCCGGACGACGTGTTCGGTGTCGCGACCGGCGACGGGCGCGACCGGCGAGGCGCTCGTCGAGCTCGTCGACTTCATCCATTTCACCGGTTCGACGGAGACGGGCCGCGCGGTGGCGGCGCGCTGCGGCCGCGCACTCGTGCCGTGCTCGCTCGAGCTGGGCGGCAAGGACGCGCTCGTCGTGCTCGACGGGGCGCCGCTCGAGCGCGCCGCGAACGTCGGCGTCGTTCTACGGCATGCTCAACGGCGGCCAGTCCTGCGTCTCGATCGAGCGTGTCTATGTCGAGGCGCCCGGTCTACGACGAGTTCGTGGCGCTCGTGACGGGAGCGGATCCGGGCGCTGCGCGTCGGCGCCCCGGAAGGGCCCGGGTCGGTTGAGGTCGGGGCGATCGCCTCGGACGCCCAGCTCGCGAGCGATCGAGGCGCACGTCGCGGACGCGCTTCGCCCGCGGTGCGCGCGCTGCGGTCGGCGGGAACGGCTGCCCAGGGCCCGGGGCCGTTTCTTCGAGCCGACCCTGCTGCTCGACGTGGACCACACGATGCGATGCATGAGCGGAGGAGACGTTCGGACCGACGCTCCCCGTGATGGGGTCGCCGACGCGGCCGAGGCCGTCGCGCTCGTGAACTCCTCGCGGATGGGGCTCGGCGCCGCCGTGTTCGCGGCGTCGCTCGACGCGGGGGACGATCTCGCGCGGCAGCTCGAGGTCGGTGCGGTCTGCGTCAACGACGCCGCGGTCAACTACTTCGCGCTGGAGGCGCCGATGGGAGGCGCGCGAGCAGTCGGGCATCGGCGTCCGCCATGGTGCCGGGGCGATCCGCAAGTGCTGCGTCCCGCAGACGATCGTCACGACGCCGCGCTGGATGCCGCGGCACGAGCCGCAGATGCACCCCTACACGAGGCGCTCCGCAGCGCTCGTGCGCGTGCTGCTCCGTGCGCTCTACCGGCGACGCGGTTAGCCGGCCGCGGAGCGTCGAGCCCGGCGGCGATCCCCTGCGCGAGTCAGCTCGAGGTGCTCCTGCTGGCACGGTCAGCGGCGGCGAGACCGCGACGCCCGATCCGAGCTGGCGGACGATCACGCCGGCGCGGGCGCGCGCCCATCGTGAGGCGCCCGACGGCGCCGGGGTCGCGGGCGAGGAGCTCCTTGTCGAGATCGATCGCGGCGAGCAGGCCGGTGCCAGCGCGCAGCTCGCCGGCGGCCTCGTGGTCGGCGAGCGGGTCGCAGTGCGTCGTGGAGCTGCTCCCTCGAGCTCCTGGGCCGCGCGGGATCAGGTTCTCGCGCTCGAGGATCCCGATGTTCGCGACGCCCTGCCGCCGCGCACGCCGCGTGCCCGGCATAGGTCGCGCCCTGGCGGAACACCGGGCCGCCGGCGGCGCGCCAGAACGGCTCGGCGACGCGGTCGGAGATCATCGCCCCCGAGCGGCAGGTAACCGCTCGTGACCCCCTTTGCGAAGGTGATCATGTCGGGCGTGGACGTCCCAGCGCTCGATCCCGAACCAGGTCCCCAGACGGCCGAACCCGCAGATCACCGAGTCGACGACGAGCAGCACGTCGTTGCGCTCGCAGATCGCGGCGACGCCCTCGATGTAGCGCGGGCCTGGCGGGTAGACGCCGCCGGCGCCGATCACCGGCTCGATGAAGAAGGCCGCGATCCGCTCCGCGCCGATCCGTGAGATTGCCGCTTCGAGCGCCTCGACCGAGTCGTGCGGAACCTGCTCGGTCTCGATCTGGGGGCCGAAGCCGACGCGGTTGGCCGGGATCCCGCCGAGCGCCGTGCCGTAGCCGTGGGTGCCGTGGTAGCCCTGCGTGCGGCTGATCAGGACGGTGCGGTCGGGCTGATCGAGCTCGAACCAGTAGCGGCGGGCGAGCTTCGTCGCGGCGTCGATCGAGTCGCCGCCGCCCGAGGTGAAGAAGACGCGCGAGGGCATCGGCGCGCGGTCGGCGAGGATCTCGGCGAGCTCGAGCGTGGGGGCGCAGGAGAAGTCCCCGAACGCGGAGTAGGCCTCGATCTTGGCGAGCTGTTCCGCGACGGCCGCGGCGATCTCGGGGCGGCCGTGCCCGACGTTGGCGTACCAGAGGCTGGCGGTCGCGTCGAGGTAGCGGTTGCCCTCGGAGTCCCAGATCCACACGTCCTCGCCCCGATCGATCACGAACTCGGAACCGCGCACTGCGCCCATGTCCGCGAAGGGATGCCAGAACCGTGTGTCGTTGGTCACTCCTGCCTCCTGGCGCTCGATTGCCCGGTCGGGGGCAGCTTAAGGCCTATCTCGCCAGGGCAGGTCGCCCGCCGTCGATGCCGCTCAGGGCGTGGTCGCGCGGATCGCCTCGATCCGCTCATCCGGGATCGCGTCGAGCGCGTCGAGCACGGCGGGATCAAACTGGCCTTCGCTGCGGCGGAGCTCGCGACGCGCGTCGGCGAGGCTTCGCGCGGCGCGGTAGGGGCGGTCGCTGGTGATCGCGTCGAGCGCGTCCGCCAGCGCGAAGACGCGCGCGGCGAGTGGGATCGCGTCGCCCTCGAGCCCGTCCGGGTATCCGTCGCCGTCCCAGCGCTCGTGGTGGTGGCGGACAACCTCGCGCGCCGGGGCGAGGAATTCGATGTCCTGGATGATCTCGTCGCCGATCAGCGGGTGGCGCTCCATCTCGGTGCGCTCGGACGCGCTGAGCTTGCCGGGCTTGAAGAGGATCGCGTCGGGGACGCCGACCTTGCCGATGTCGTGGAGCAGGAACCCGTACTCGAGCTCCGGGTTTTCGTTGAGCACGAGGCCGCTCGCGTCGGCGAGCTCGGCGGCGTACGCGGTGACGCGCTCGGCGTGGTGGGCGGTGTAGGCGTCGCGCGCCTCGACGGCGTTGGACAGCGCCCGGACGGTCGCCGTGTAGGTCTCGCGCAGCTCCCGCGCCCGCTGGCGCTCGCGACGCGAGGTGGCGCGAAGGTCGGCGGCATAGCGCTCGAGCTGGCGTTCCTTGACGGCGTCCTCGGCCCGCTGCGCGGCCAGGGTCTCGCGCAGTGCGGCGATCTCGGTCGTGGCGCGGCCGGGGGTTCCCACGAGCCTCACCCTAGCGTGGGGACCGGTCGCGGCCCCGCCGGGCGCCGTGCGAGGATTGCGTTGATTTGCCGCAACCTTCGATGGTCCCAGGGGTCTTCTGATCTGTGCGCCGATTCCGGCTGACATTCGCGGTCTGCCTCCTGGCGCTCGCGCTCGCGGGCTTCGCGGGAGCGGCCACAGCCTCGGCGCGACCGGGCCAGACCGTCTACTTCGAGGCGCCGCGCGACCTCCTCAACAGCGGCGGCGCGACGCGGCTGCGCTCGATCGCGAAGCTCCAGTCGCTCGGCGTGCACGCGCTGCGGATCGTCCTCTACTGGCGCGACGTGGCGCCGAAGGCCGAGTTCGCGCCAGCGCCCTCACTTCACGATGACGAGACCCGTCGGGCTACCACTGGGGCTCATATGACGCGCTGATCAACGCGGTCACGCGCGCTCCACTGGAACGTGCTGCTGACGGTCATGGCCCGGTGCCGCGCTGGGCGACCGCCGGCGCGCGGGATCAGCTGACCGATCCGAGCTCCAGGGACTTCCAGCAGTTCATGGAGGCCGTCGGACGCCACTACGGCAAGCAAGGTGAAGCTGATACTCGATCTGGAACGAGCCCAACCAGCCGCAGTACCTGCGGCCGCAGTACCTGCACGGACGAGCTCGCCTCGCCGTCGCTCTACCGCAGCCTCTTCCTCGCGGGCTACGCCGGGCTGCGCGCTTCGGGCCACCTCTCGGGCATGAAGGTGTTGATGGGCGAGACGTCGCCGATCGGCGTCCAGCGCCGCCGGGATCCCGGCTCCGCTCGCATTCATGCGCGGCGTGCTGTGCCTCGATGGGAGCTACCGACCCGATCGGGCACTGCTCGAAGCTGCCGGCGGCCGGCTACGCCCAGCACCCATACGCGTCGAGCCTCGGGCCGGGCTGGATCTCGCGCACGCAGGACCCGCAAGCCGATGACGTCACGATCGGCACGCTCGGCCGGCTCAGCTCGGCGCTCGACCGCGCCGCGCTCCGCCGGCGCGCTAACCGCGGACTGCCGATCTACATCACCGAGTTCGGCGTCCAGAGCTACCCCAACCCGTGCTCGGCGTCCCGCTCGCGCAGCAGGCCGAGTTTCAGGCGATCGCCGAGAAGATCGCCTGGAGCAACCCGCGCGTCGTCTCCTTCGACCAGTACCTGCTGCGTGACGACCGCCGCCGGCCAACGGCTTCCAGTCGGGCCTCGAGACCTACAAGGGCACGCGGAAGCCCTCCTACAACGGCTTCCGGCTGCCGCTCGTCGTGACCCGCACGCACACCGGCGTCTCGTTCTGGGGTCTGATCCGTCCGGCGACCGACCCGGTCGCGAGCGCCGCGGCCGGGAATGGCGGCGTGACCGGTCCGAGCGGGGCGACCGGGCCGACTGGGCCCACCGGGTCGACCGGGTCGACCGGCCACACGGGGTCGACCGGGTCGACGGGGTCGCGGTCCGGGGCGCCGACGAACCTCGAGGTCCAGTACTCGAACGACGGCGGCAAGACGTGGCGCAAGCTGCTGAGCGCGCGGACCGATTCGCGCGGCTCCTGGAGCGCGAGCGGGCATTTCGCGCTCCACCGGCTCTGGCGGGTGCGCTGGGTGTCGCCGTCGGGAACCGTGAATTACGGCGCGGCGACGCGCGCCTACACGAGCGGCTACACGCTCGCCAAATAGACCGCGGACTCCGCCGGGGAGCTCTGCGAGTTCCGACCGGGGTCGGGGCGTACCCTTGAGCGATGCCCGAGCTGCCCGAGGTCGAGATCACCGCACGACGGCTGGACGCCGCGCTGCGCGGCGCGACCGTCGAGTCGGCGCTGGCACCGGGCGTCAACACGCTCAAGAGCTTCGCGCCGCCGCTGAGCGCGCTCGTGGAGCGGCCGGTCGACGCGGTCCGCCGCCGCGGCAAGCAGATCATCGTCGAGCTCGGCGGCGAGCTCGCGCTGCTGATGCACCTGATGTCCTCCGGGCGGCTCCAGCTCTTCGAGACGCGCGCCGGCCCGCGTGATCGCACGTCCCGGCTCCTCGTGCGGATCGCGGACGGGCGCGAGCTTCGGCTGCGCGAATTCGGCACGAAGCAGGCGGCGTGGGCGAAGCTGGTCCCGCTCGACGCGCTCGAGCAGGAGGAGTCGCTCGCGCGGCTCGGCCCCGAGGCGTGGCCCACGGCGCCGGACGACCTCGGCGAGCGGCTCGACGAGCCGCGCCCGCTCCATGCGGCGCTGCGCGACCAGCATGTGGTCGCCGGCATCGGACGCTCGTGGGTCGACGAGATCTCTGGAGCGCGCAGCTCTCGCCGTTCAAGCGCGGAGCCGACCTCGGACCCGACGAGCTTGCGCGGCTCGGCGAGGCGATGGTGGCGACGCTCGGCGGGGCCCTCGAGCACTACGAGCGCGTGATCGAGCTGCCGATCCCCGACAAGCTGCCGATGCCGCTCGCGGTGCACCGCCACGAGGGGGAGCCCTGCCCGCGCTGCGGGACGACGCTCGCCGCGGTGAACTACGAGGACTACGTGATGAGCTACTGCCCGACCTGCCAGACCGAGGGTCGCGTGCTCAAGGACCGCCGCCTGTCGCGGCTGCTGAAGTGAAGACGAGCCGCTCCGTCCCGAGCGCCGGCGTCATCCCGGTCCTGAACTACCCCGACGTGCGGGCGGCCGTCGCCTGGCTCTCGACGGCGTTCGGCTTCGTCGAGCGGGTGCAAGATCGGCGAGGACCATCGCTCGCAGCTCAGCTTCGGCGACGGCGCGCTGATCATCGGCGACGTGAGCGGCGACCGCCGTCCGCCGCGGCCCGACGAGGCGAGCCATGGCGTCCTCGTCCGCGTCGAGGACGCGGAGGCCCACTGCGCCCGCGCCCGCGAGCACGGTGCCCAGATCACGACGGAGCCGAGGGACTTCGCGTACGGCGAGCGCCAGTACAACGCAACCGATCCGTGGGGGCACCGCTGGACGTTCTCCGAGTCGCGCAGCGACGTCGCCCCCGAGGAGTGGGGCGGGGAGACGGTGAACGGGGGATGGGGGACGGGTTCGGAGCGCTGACGCCGGCCGGAGCGCGTCAGCCGCCCGGGCGGCGTGGCCCGCCGAGCGTGGGGACCCCTACGAGGCCCCAACGACGGCGTCGGCCTCGATCTCGACGCGCCAGCGCGGGTCGAGGAAGCCGCTCACGACGATGAAGCCCGTCACGGGCCGGATGTCGGCGAAGACCTCGCCGTGGACGGCGCCGACGGCATCGCCGTCGATACGGTCGATGAGGAACACGCGCGTGCGGACGACATCGGTCAGCGCCGCGCCGGCGCCCTGAAGCGCCTGCTCGATGATCTCGAGGCAGCGGCGGCACTGGAGGGCGACGTCGTCGTCGACGTGCCCGTCCGGCCAGATCGGGGCGGTCGCAGCGACGAACACGTGCTCGCCGACCCGCACCGCACGGCTGAATCCGATCACCGGCTCGAGCGGCGAGCCCGAGCTCACGCGTGTGCGCACGCGCGAAGCGTAGAGGCGCGCGACGGTCGTTCGATCGGCCGACTCAGCTCGGCCGCTCGAGCGTCATCGTCGCGACCTCCCAGCGTTCGCCGTCGATCTCGGCCGCTGAGAGTTCGACGCTCCGCGTCGCGAAGCCCAGGTGGCGGTATGTGGCGACCGCCGGCGCGTTCCACGTGTACACGCGGAGATCGACCCGGTCGACCCAGTCGAGCTGCCAGGCGACCTCGAGGGCGAGCCCGACGAGCACACGACCGAGGCCCTGTCCGCGCCGCTCCGGCGCGATCGCGACCCGCGCGATCCGCGCGCAGCGGGCATCGCGAGCGAGCACCAGCTCGATGTGGCCGGCGAGGCCCCCCTCATCCGTGGCCATCCACGACAGGCGCTTTGGCCGCTGGTCGACGATCCGCTGGAGCTGTGCGTGGTCGAGCGGATGGTGCACGGCGATCCCGCCCCACTGGACGAGCTCGCGCTCGCTCGAGAACCAGCCGCAGAGCGGCGCGAAGTGGTCAGGTCCGAAGTCGACGAGCGTCAGCACGCTCGTCACCAACCTCGCGACGAACTACAGGAACATCCGCCGCGAGCATCGATTGACAACCGCTCCCGGGTTCGATCAGCCGACGGAGGTTTCGGGAGCCGCCGCGCTGCGCGACGCATAGAGGAAGTCGGAGATGGAAGCGAACTGCGTGGGTTCCGGATACTCCTTGACGTCATATCCGAGGGTTTCAAGGCGCTCGCGCACCGGCTTCTTGGTGGGTCTTCCGATGAAGTCGTGACAGCTGATCACCATGTGTGTGATCTGTCGCGCCAGGGGCAGGTCGACGCCCTCGAGCACGAGCGTCTCGGCTCCCTCGATGTTCATCTTGAGGAGATCGACCCGGTCGGCGCGGCAGTCACGCAGCAACTGGGCCAGCGGCATCGCCGGTACGTCGATCGCGCCCTGCCTGAAGATGTCGTTGGCGATTGAGGTGCGCTCGTCCGTGAGAGAGACAGTGGTCGATGCATCCGTGATCGCCGCGTTGACGACCCGCACATTCTGCCATCCGTTCGCTTCGCACAGGCGCTCCAAGAGCTCACAGAGCCGCGGATGGGCTTCGACGGCAATCACGGTGCCCGATGGGCCAACACCGCGAACGAAGTCATGCAGTTCCTCGCCGACGCCCGCGCCGAGATCGACCACGGTATCCCCCTCCTGGGGCTGGTAGCCCCAGGTGAAGTACAGCCCGCCGTCACTGGGGCGCGCGCGCGTGAGCAGCGCTCGATCGCTCACCACAACGCCGTCTGGCCAGTGGTACCACCACGCGCCATCCCAGTGGACGCGGATCAGGCTGCGGGATTGCAACCTGATCGCGAACGCGCTGAGTGCCCGTAGCAGCGGACGCCCTCGCTTGTTGTCGAGCCTGGCTTCGGTGTGGTCCCAGATTGTCCGTACCAGCCGGCGAACCATGTCAACCTTTCAGATGGATGATGTGGCGTTGGGAGGATGCGGAGGAACAGCACGGTCAGGGTGAGGACCCGCAGAAGTAGCGGATCCACACGGCGATGCACCTGGATTGCTCTCGCCCGCGAGGCGTGTAATACACCCAGCGGTGCCGCGGACATCGGCCGAACACCGGACATCGGCCGAACACTAGACCATGCCCCCGGCGCCGTTCCCGCGTCGAGGCGGCATCCCCGACCGTGGCTTGGGCGGGTCACAGAGATCGGTCAAGGTCTCTCCGGGGCTGAGGCCGACACGTGGTTCGACGACACGAGGATGCGAACGCGACAGGCCGGGCGCTCTGCTCGAGCGCGGCGGCTAGGATCCGGTCATGATCGAAGCAGGCAGCCCGGCGCCGGACTTCACACTGGAGAACCAGGACGGCGAGTCCGTCAGCCTCTCGGACTACAGGGGTCGCTCGGTCGTCCTCTACTTCTACCCGAAGGCCGACACGCCCGGCTGTACGACGCAGGCGTGCGGCGTGCGGGATCGCCGCGCGGACTACGCGGCTGCCGGCGCGGTCGTGCTCGGGGTCTCGCCTGATCCGGTCAAGCGCGTGAAGAAGTTCGTCGACAAGTACGACCTCCCCTTCACGCTGCTCGCGGACCCGGACCACGCCGTCGCGGAGCGCTACGGGGTCTGGGTCGAGAAGTCGATGTACGGGCGCACCTACTGGGGAACTCGCGCACGACGTTCATCATCGACGGCGAGGGCGTCGTAGCGCACGTCATCCCGAAGGTGACGCCGAAGACGCACGACGACGAGGTCCTGGCCGCCCTGGGGAGCCTGACAGCGGGCGCGTGAGGGCATCCGGGGGACGGACGGACGACTGCGTAGGCTTTGTGCTGGGACGACGAGTCATGGGCCGGCGCGGCCCAATAGCGTGTAGCGGGGCGCGCGGCGCGGTGCCAAGCGCTCCACGATCAAACATCGAAAGGAGCCCGATGTCGACGGTTACGCTGCGGGACGCAACTGACGATCTCGAGCGCCGGCTCGCTGGAATCGGTGCGGCCGCGCCGGGCCGGTCCGGTGGGTGGCTGTACGCGGATGAGGACGAGGAGGAGGATCTCTTCGGCGACGACGACCTCGGCTTCGACGACATCGACGAGGACGAGATCGACGAGGACGACGACGACGACGTCGACGAGGACGACGCCGACGAGGACGAGGAGCCCTGAGCGGCGAGCCGGTCTCGGGCCGGCGGACGCCTATTGAAGGCCGGCGCGCGCCTCGCGGACGAGCGTCACGGCCTCGGGGAACACGAGCGCCATCACCGCGCGGATCTGCTGCGCCTGCTGCTCGGCGTTCCCCTGGAGGTTGACGCGGTTGATCGCGGCGACCGTCATGTCGACGGCGAGCTTGATCGCATTGTCGGCCCACGCCAGGCGCTGCTGACCCTGCAGCTGGTCGGCGAACTCCGCCATGCGGCGCTGGAGCTCGTCAGGATCGCCGAACAGGCCACCAAATCCCTCCATGCTGAAAGCCTACCCGGCGAGGGGCCAATACACTCCGCGGACGATGGCCGATGCCGAGCGCCAGCTGCTCGATGCCGAGGGCGCTCAGCGCAGCGCGTCGCGCTGCTCTCGTCGCTCGCCGGGCTCATCCTCTTCGCCGGTGAGCTGTGGACGGCGATCGTCCAGTCGAAGAGCCCGACCGTCGGGCTGCTCCAGGGCCTGCGGCCCGCGCTGAAAGGCCTCGCGGCCGCCGCGGTCGATCCGCGGACGGGGCAGGAGCAGTTCCTCGTCCACCACCAGGTGTCGTTGATCATCGCGGTCGTGCTCGGCGGCCTCGGCGCCGCCGCGATGACGTTCCCGCTGCGTTACCTCGCTGCCGCCGAGCGCGCTCGTTCGCCCCAGCCGTCGGCGGTACCGCCTATCTCGCCCAGTTCGGGCCGCTCCTGATCGCGATCTTCGTCCCGGCGTATGAGATCTCGCTGATCATCGGCGCGCACAGCTACCTGTCGGGCAGCGCCCGAACGGCCAGCCGCTGATCAGCGCCGCGACGGCGGCGGCGTGCGCTTCGCGCTCGCGCTGATCTACACGGTCGGCGAGCTCGCGGTCGCGGCGACGTTCGTGCTCGTGTCGCTGCGCGCGATGCGAGTCGGACTCTTGACCCGGATGATGGGCACCGTCGGGATCATCGGCGGCGTCCTGTTCCTGATCCCGCTGACGCCGCTGCCGGTCGTCCAGGCGCTGTGGCTGATCTTCTTCGGCGCGATGCTGCTCAGCGCTTCGGCGGGCGTCCGCTGCCGGAGGCCTGGACCGTCGCCGAGGCCCGCCCGTGGCCGAGCCAGCCGCGTCAGCAGCGTCAGCAGCGGCAGCCACGCCCGAGCGCCGGCCCGGCCCGAGACGCGCCGACGGCCCCGCCCGCGCCCGCGCCTGCACTGCCTCGCGGCGCCGCGCCGAATGCCTCAAAGAAGCGCAAACGGCGCCGCTGACCGCGGCGCCGGCACTTTGTAAGGATTCTGACAAAGTGCCGCGGCTGCCCCGCTTCTCATGGCATGCTCCGAGTTGCGAGGCCCGCGGCTCGAGCGCCTCGCGGCAGGTGACCCTTGCATTGGCCGATCGGCCACGAGAGGAGTGTGCATGGAGACATCAGCGGTCAGGGGCCAACACCGCTAGGAACGCCGGCGCCGAGCGCCCCGGTCGCGCCGATAACGGCGAATCCGGCGCCACTCGGACTCGCCGGTTTCGCGATGACGACGTTCGTCCTCTCGATGATCAGCGCGAACGCCGTCAGCAGCGCGCGACGCGCCGGTCGTGCTCGGGCTCGCGCTCGCGTACGGCGGGGTCGCGCAGTTGCTCGCGGGCATGTGGGAGTTCCGCACCGGCAACACGTTCGGCGCGGTGGCGTTCAGCTCGTACGGAGCATTCTGGCTGTCGTTCTGGGCACTCAACGTCTTCTACGCCAAGGACATTCCGCTCGCACACGTCGGGTCACGCGCTCGGCCTGTACCTGTTGGCATGGGCGATCTTCACGGGGTACATGACCGTCGGCGCACTGAGGGTGAGCGGCGCCGTACTGCTCGTGTTCGTGCTTCTGACGGTCGACGTTCGTCCTGTCGGGGATCGGCAACGACGGCGGCAACGCCACACGGTCCACTGGGGCGGCTACATCGGCATCGCGACGGCCGCGGCCGCTTGGTACGCGTCGTTCGGTGCGGTCGTCAACAGCACGTTCGGGCGAACCGTGGTACCGCTGTTCCCGCTCAACAGGTGAGCGCGGGGGAGTCGTAGTACGTTCTGCGATGGCGCGGCGGGCGGCGGTCTTCACCGCCGCCCGCCGCCGTCCGCATCGACCAGCGAGGTGAAGCTGTCATGGCGAGTGAGACTCCCGAGGAGCAGGTCGGACTTGATGCAGAGGAGCTCGCGCTCGAGCGCGAGCTCGCTTCGCTGTTCGAGGTGGAGACGTTCGAGCCGCCGGCGGCGTTCCGCGAGCGGGCGCTGCTGAACGATCGGGCGGTCTACGCGGAGGCCGAGGCGGATTGGCAGGGCTGGTGGGTGCGACAGGCGCAGCGAGCTCGAGTGGTTTCGCGAGTGGGAGGTGGTGCTCGACGACTCCAACCCGCCGTTCTACAAGTGGTTCGTCGGGGGTCAGCTGAACGTCTCGCACAACTGCCTCGACCGTCACGTCGCCGCGGGGCGCGGCGATCGCGTCGCGTTCCACTGGCGCGGCGAGGAGGGCGATGAGCGCGACCTCACCTACGCCGAGCTGCTCGGCCGACGTCGAGCGGTTCGCGAACGCGCTGAAGGAGCTGGGGATCGGCAAGGGCGACATCGTCGGGATCTACCTGCCGATGATCCCCGAGGTCGTGGTCGCGATGCTCGCGTGCGCGCGGATCGGCGCACCGCACAACGTCGTGTTCGGCGGCTTCTCCGCCGAGGCCGTCCGCGAGCGGATGGAGTTCTCCGAGGCGAAGGCGCTGATCACCGTCGATGGCGCGTCGCGCAAGGGGCGGATCGCGCCGGTCAAGGCCGCGGTCGACGAGGTGATGGGTGACCTGGCGACGCTCGAGCACATCGTCGTCGTCGCGCTCGAAGGGCACCGACTGCGAGATGCGCGCGGGCGCGACGTCTGGTACGAGGAGATCATGGCCGCCGCCGAGGCGAGTTGCCCGGCCGAGCCGATGGACGCGGAGGACCCGCTCTACATCCTCTACACGTCGGGCTCGACGGCGAAGCCGAAGGGGATCCTGCACACGACCGGCGGCTATCTGACGGGGGTCAGCGCGACGCACCGCTACGTCTTCGACCTCCATCCCGAGGAGGACGTCTACTGGTGCGCGGCCGACGTCGGCTGGGTCACCGGCCACTCCTACATCGTCTACGGCCCGCTCGCCAACGGCGCGACGTGCGTCATGTACGAGGGCGCGCCCGACTATCCCCACAAGGGGATCTGGTGGGAGATCATCGAGCGCTACGGCGTGACGATCCTCTACACCGCGCCGACCGCGATCCGCACGTGCATCAAGTGGGGCGCGAAGTACCCGCGCGCCCACGATCTGAGCTCGCTGCGGCTGCTCGGATCGGTCGGCGAGCCGATCAACCCGAAGGCGTGGCTGTGGTACCACGAGGTGATCGGCGGCGGGCGCTGCCCGATCGTCGACACGTGGTGGCAGACCGAGACCGGCGCGATCATGATCACGCCGCTGCCGGGCATCACGGCGACGAAGCCGGGCTCGGCGACGACGCCGTTCCCCGGGATCAAGGCCGACGTGCTCGACGAGCACGACGGCACGCCGATCGAGACCGGCCAGGGCCTGCTCGTGCTGACGGCGGCCGTGGCCGTCGATGCTCCGCACGCTCTACCGCGACGACGAGCGCTTCATCGAGACCTACTTCAGGCGCTTCGGCACCGGAGACCTATGTCGTCGGCGACGCCGCGCGCCGCGACGATGACGGCTACTTCTGGGTGATCGGGCGGATCGACGACGTCGTCAACGTGTCCGGCCACCGCCTCTCGACCGCCGAGGTCGAGTCGGCGATCGTCGCCCACGAGGCGGTCGCCGAGGCCGCCGTGATCGGCCAGTTCGACGAGCAGACAGGCCAGGCGATCTGCGCGTTCGTGACGCTGCAGGGCTCCGTCGAGGGCACCGCCGAGCTCGAGGAGGGCGTGCGCGGAACGGTCGCCGAGCGCATCGGCAAGTTCGCGCGCCCCAAGCGGATCGTCTGGGCCGACGAGCTCCCGAAAACCCGGTCGGGCAAGATCATGCGCCGGCTGCTGCGCGACATCGCCGAGGGCCGCGCGCTCGGCGACGTCACGACGCTGCGCGACCCCGACGTCGTCGCCCGGCTCGGCGACGCGATGGCCGCACGCGCGGACGAGGAGGATTAGCCGCCGCCGGCGTGCTCGGCGAGCGCGCGCAGCGCGGCCCCGGCCTCGGGCAGGAACGGGAAGAGGACGAACGAGTGGACCGAGTCGGGGACGATCTCGAGCCGGACCTCAACGCCCGCCGCGCGCGCGGCGGCCGCGAGCCTCACCGCGTCGTCGTGGAGCGCCTCCCCGTCGGCTGCGTACACCTGGAGCGGCGGCAGGTCGCGCAGGTCGGCGACCACCGGGGAGATCAGCGGCTCAGCCGGGTCGCGGGCGTGGATGTAGGAGGCGGCGAGCGTTCGTAGGCGGTCACGGCCAAGCCACGGGTCTCGCCCCGGCACGGCGTTCGCGCTTGCGGAGCGACCGTCAGGTCGCAGAACGGCGACACGACGCAGATCGCGCCGGCATCGGGTCGCCGGCGTCGCGCGCGCTGACCGCCAGCGCGATCGCGAGGCCGCCGCCGGCACACTCGCCGCTCAGCAGCACCGGGACATCCGGGTGCTCGCGGACCAGCCAGCGGTACGCGGCGAGGGCGTCGTCGAGCGCGGCCGGATACGCGTGCTCCGGCGCGAGTCGGTAGTCGGGAACAAGCACCCAGCCGCCGACCGCGTCCGCGAGCCGCGCGGCGAGCTCGACGCGCCCCGGCGCCGAGCCCATCGTGTACCCGCCGCCATGCAGGTGCAGCACGATCGGCCGCCCGCGGCGCCGAGCGGGAGCACGCGGAGCATGTCCACGGATCCGGCCCGCGCGTTCTCGACGACGGCTCGGGCGCGGCGGGCACGCGCGGGGAGAGGCGCTCTACCCCTCCCGCTCGCCCACCCACAGCCGGGAGCGATCCTCGACGGTGAGCGCCCCCCGCCAGAGCTCGATGCCCGCACCGCCTCCGCGCGTTCCCTCGGCGCCCTCGCCGCCGCCCGCCCCGGCGCTGGGCCGCCCCGATCACATCGTGGCCGTAGAGCCACCCGAAGGTCGAGATGCCGACGGATCGATCTGCCGAGCCACGAAGCCGCCCATCGCGCGCGTGCATCTGCACCGGGTCGGGCTCGTTGAACATGGCGAAGTTCGTCCGCGCCGCGACCAGCATCCCGGCGGTGCGTGCCTGGCGGCGTGCCGCGAATTCGGCGAGTGCGGCCGGGCACGCCGGCAGGTCCGCCGCGCGCTGCAGGCAGGCCGCGAGTGTGACGGCATCCTCGAGCGCCATCGCGCCGCCTGGCCGGCGCTCGGCGGCGTCGGGTGCGCGGCGTCGCCCATCAGCACGATCCGCCGGTGCCCCAAACGGGGAGCGGGTCGCGGAAGTAGATCGGGGTGATCAGCGCCTCTGCGAAGCGGCTCGGTTCGACCCCCCTGGGCCGGCCGCGCCTGCTGGGGGCCAAGATCATCACGATCCTGGCGGTCGAGATCGTCCAGGCCGCCATCGTGATTCCCGTCGGGCTGCTGCTCGGATGGAACCCGGGCGGGAGCGGATCGTGCTTCCTCAGCGCCGTTGGGATCGTGCTGCTGGCCACCGTGGGCTTCGCCGGCATCGGCCTGCTCATGGCGGGCGTGCTGAAGGCGGAGGTGAACCTGGCCGCGGCCAATGGGCTGTATCTCGTGTTTCTGCTGCTGGGGGGCATGATCGTCCCGATCACCAAGCTGCCCAGTGGCTTGGCGTCGGTGGCCAAGCTCCTGCCGCCCGAGGCCCTCTCGGCCGGGCTGCACGCGTCGCTCGGTGCCGGCTCGGCTGTGCCGCCGCTCAGTTGGGCCGTCCTGGCCGTGTGGGCGGTGGCCGCCCCCCTGGCGGCGGCGCTTACGTTCCGGTGGGAATGAGCGCCCGCTCGTCGGCCGTGAAGCCGGCGGCGGTGAGCTGGTCGCCCACCACGATCTTGTTGATGGTCCCGTCGGCGTTGACGAAGACGGCGTTGGGATCGCCTCGGAAGTAGAAGGCCCCGCTGGTGATGTTCAGGCTCGGGTCGTAGGCCACCGGGAACGACACACCGGTGCTGTGGATGAACCCCTTGGCGCTGGCGGTGGTGTCCTCGCTGTCCACGCCGATGACCTTGATGTGTGCGAGCGCTCCGCCCCGCGACTGTTGCGTGCGCACGGCGGCGGCCAGGGGTGGCAGCTCGGTGTGGCAGGCCACGCACCAGTTGCCGAAGAAGAGCACCACGCCGGGCGTCCCGTGCCCGATGCTGTCGGAGGAGACGACCGCCTGGCCCGATCCGATGAGATCGGTGCCGCTGAAGGCGGGAAGCGGGCCACCCTCGTGGGGGGCACCGGACGACTTGGCGTTGGTGCCCACCGAGGTGAAGAGGCCGATGCCCAGGGCGGTGGCTATGACCAGGCCGGCCAGCAGGAAGATCTTGCGGGGCTTGCGGGGGGTGGGGGCCTCGGGGGCGGGTTCCGGAGCGTCGTCGGCCGTCATGGGGCCCACAATTTAGTGAACGTGATTCATGATCAGCACGTCACCGGCCATGGCCACGAACAGCACGGTCAGGTAGGTGATGGAGTAGCTGAAGACCCGCATGGCCTCGCGCCCGGTGGCCCGGTCGCTGCGCGCCAGTCGCCACAGCCGCGTGGTCATGAACAAGAACCCGGCGCCGAGCACGGCGGCGGCCACGGTGTAGATGGCGCCCAGATGGGCCACGGGACCAAAGAGGAGGGAGACGGCGACCAGCGCCATGGTGTAGAGGACGATCTCGCGCGTGGTGCGCTTCATGGAGGCGACGACGGGCAGCATGGGCACGTCGGCGGCGGCGTAGTCCTCCTTGTAGCGCACGGCGAGGGACCAAAAGTGCGGCGGGGTCCAGATGAAGATGATGGCGAAGAGCACGACGGGAGCCCACGCCAATGAGTCGGTCACCGCCGCCCAGCCGACCAGGACGGGCACCGCCCCGGCGGCCCCGCCGATCACGATGTTCTGCGAGGAGCGGCGCTTGAGCCAGAGCGTGTAGACGAAGACGTAGAAGAGCGTGGCCGAGACGGCCAGGACGGCCGAGAGCAGGTTCACGGCCAGGGCCAGCTCGACGAAGGCCGCCACCTCTAAGGTCAGGGCGAAGACCAGCGCCGCCCTCGGCGTCATGGCCCCGGTGACCAACGGGCGCGCCTTGGTGCGCTTCATCAGCTTGTCGATGTCGCGGTCGACCACCATGTTGATGGCGTTGGCCCCGCCGGCCGCCAGCGCCCCGCCGGCCAGGGTGGCCACCATCAGCCAGAGGGAGGGCAGGCCCCGCCTCGCCACCACCATGGTGGGCAAGGTGGTGACCAGCAGCAGCTCGATGATGCGCGGCTTGGTCAGGGCGACATAGGCGCCGACGGTCGACCACCCCGCTCGCTGACCCGCCAGGGCCGGGGCTTGGGAGGACATTTCACACAGCCTACGACCAGGGAGTCGCTCCTGACCAAGCGGGGGACCCCGGTACGCTTGATCGAAGTGCCTGCCCGCCACCGTGTCACGGTCTCCCCTTCGCTGAGCCATCGCCTCAACGTCCTGGCCCTGGTCCTGGTGGCCCTGATCGTGGTGACCGGAGGGGCGGTGCGCTTGACCGGCAGTGGCCTCGGATGCGCCGACTGGCCCTCTTGCTCGGTCGGCCACCTGACCCCTCAACTCCATTTTCACGGGCTGGTGGAATTCGGCAACCGCCTGGTCACCGTGGTCATCACCATCGCCGTCGCAGCGTCGTTCTTGGGGACGGTCTTCCGGAGGCCGAGGCGTCGGGACCTGGTGTATCTCAGCGGGGGCCTCGTCGTCGGCGTACTGGCCCAGGCCGTGCTGGGCGGGATCGTCGTCTACACCAAGTTGAATCCCTATCTGGTCATGGTGCACTTCTTCGCCACCATGCTGTTGCTGGTCGACGCCGTCGTGCTGGTGCACCGTGACCGGCTCGACTACGGGCCGGGCTCTGCTCGACTGCTCGTTCCCCGTCCGCTGCTGCGGCTGCACTACGCGGTGCTGGTGGTGTTGTCCTTCGTCATTGCCGCCGGTACGGCGACAACCGGGGCCGGTCCGCATGCGGGCGATGCCTCGGGGCAGCAGGTGGCCAAGCGCATCCCGATTGCGCTGCGCGACATGGCGGAGCTGCACTCGAGTTTGGCCCTCTTGTTGGTGGGGCTGACGATTGGCCTCGTGGTCGGCCTCCACATGGGCGATGTGCCCGAGCGCGTGCGACGGGCCGGTCGGGTGCTCCTGGTGGTGATGGTGGCCCAGGCGGCGGTGGGCTACACGCAGTACTTCACCCACCTCCCCGCCGTTCTGGTCGAAGTCCACCTGCTTGGGGTCACCGTCCTCGTCATCGGGGCGGTGCAGTGCTTTCTGGCCTGCACCTTCCATCCGGCCGAGGTCGACGTGGGTACCCGGCACGACTCCGCGGTCGGGTCCGAGGCCCAGCCGGCGGCGGCCGGCACCGCAATTGGCGCCCGGTAGGATCTCCTTTTCACCCGGGCTCGGACCGCTTTCTGTCTACCCGGTGCCCGATCTGCCCCCATCGTCCAGCGGCCTAGGACGCCACCCTTTCAAGGTGGTAACACGGGTTCGAATCCCGTTGGGGGTGCTCGCTGACCTAGACCCCTTAGGCCGGACCAGTGTTATGAGAGTTTGGTCGTGAGCTACCAGGAGGTAGTCCATGCCCCAGCGCTATGCGAGAGAGTTTCGGCGCGAAATCTGTGAACGCCTGCTTGCCGGCGAACGGATCAGCAAGGTTTCAAATGAGAGTGGTGTCTCGCCGGCGACCCTCCACCGGTGGAAGGACCAGGCCCTCATCGATGCCGGATTGAAGGAAGGCACAAAGAGCATCGAGGTCGACGAGCTGGCCCAGGCCCGCAAGACCATTGAGGAGCTCGAGGCCGAGCTGGCGGCCGTGAAGGCGGCCAGCGCCCTGTTCAACGGGGAGGAGCCGGTCAGCCCAAAAGGCGGTGCCAGGTTGCCGAGGCACTGAGCAACCTGGGCTACTCCGAGCGCGTGGCTAGTCGTGTGGCCGGGGTCTCGAGGTCGTGCTTCTACGAGCACAAGTTCCACGTGCCGAGTGACCGCCAGATCCGTCGACTCTTGCTCATGGGCCTGGTCGCCGACATCCACAAGAGGTCCCGCGGCACCTATGGAATGTTGCCGATCCGAGCCGCCCTCCAGCGTGAGCAGAACATGATCGTCAACAAGAAGCTGATTCTTTCGATCAGGCGTGAGCTGGGCATCAAGGGCCTTCCGGGCCCGAAGAAACACAAGAAGAACGTGGTCAACCAGGCCACCGAAGAAGACCTCGTGAAACGTAATTTCACCGTCGACCGCCCCAATGTGTGCCGTGGAGCTCGGTCCATGGATGAACGAAGCCCACCATGAGGCGGCGAACGATGGTGTCAGCCGCTTCGCTGTCATCCACAAGCGAAGGCAACACGGTACGTCTGAGGCATTCGTGTCTATGCCGCTGCGAGTGTTCGCTGAGTTGCTTGGTGATGAGGTGAAAGCGTGAAGCGTCTGCTACTTCTTCCTTCTCTTCTTCGAGAGTTTCTTGAAGTCCTTCGAGTGTTGTTCCTTAAGGTCCTCCGAGCGTCTCTCAAGCTCATTCGAGCGGTTCTCGAGGTCCTCCGAGCGTCTCTCAAGCTCATTCGAGCGGTTCTCGAGGTCCTCCGAGCGTCTCTCAAGCTCATTCGAGCGGTTCTCGAGGTCCTCCGAGCGTCTCTCAACAGCCTTGGTCATCCTTGTGACTTGCAATGTGAGTTCAGCCAGTTGCGCGGCGAAGTCGGGCGGTTCGACGGCTGGCACTTCGATACTCGGGGGAGGAACGAAGTCGGTCACAACTCCGAGGGAATCGACAAGTTCGTCGATCTCCCTGGCGAGATGGCGAAGGCCAAGCAGATAGAGAGCCGAAACGTCTTGAAGGAAAGCCAGGCGGTTGACAGATTTCCGTTCGACTATCCGGGCCTGTTCAATGATCTTCTCGATCTGATCCTCGGCACTGACTACTTGTATGGACATTCCGACACCGTAGATCGGGATCTTCCAGGAGCGCTCGTCACCAGGCGGCCAGTCACGGTCGAGGCGGAATCATGACGAGTCGGCCGGCCAACCACATACACACCCATGGGGTGGCAATACCTAGCCTCACCCAGCCGCCTACCGGGAGTAGCCGTCGCCAAGGCAGCGACGGCAGGGAGGGTCTCCATGGCACCAGGCAGCAAGCGACTGACCCAGCACGCACCGTGTTTCCGGCTGTCGATGTTGTTTCCATTTCCCCTAGCGGGGTTTGGTGACCGGCAAAAGGGGTCCTGTCACGGGCGCGCTCGACGGCCAGAAGTCTGGACCCCAAGCCGATCCCGACCGTCAGAAACGTCTCGGCCGCCCGGGCTCCAAGGCGAAAGTGCCAGTGAAGCGCGCCAGAACGACCACCGAGATCTTCCAGGCCATCAAGACTGGCCCTCCACCTGTACCGGATGGCCTGGGACCGGTCGGATCAGTTGTGTGGACCGACGTGTGGGAGGCGCTGCCCATCCTGTGGCCCAAACTCGATCACTCGGCAGTTCTCAGCTTTTGTCTGGCCAGCGAAGACGCTGTCCGAGCTCGTGCGGCGATTGACGAGCACGGTCTGCTCATTTCCGAGGCCATCGGGGACGCCCGCGGCCTCACTCTTGGGGCACCGGCAATTTCCTCGGCCAATTATTTGCAAGTCCAGCCTCTCTGAAAAATTACACCCACACGTAACGCCATCCTCACGCTGCGTTCAACTAGGGCTTCTAGGGTTGGAAACCAATGGCGCAGGGATTGCCGACACCTGCGTCATCGCCCCGCCTTGGGTCCGTGGGTCTCCCAGCAGAACTACCCCCCAGCATTTCCCACGGACTCGTTGCGGGGCTAATCGAGCGGCGGAACACGAGCGACCGAGGAGAATCGCAATGAAGGGCACGTATCCGTTTCAGCCAGTCCCCAAAACTTCCCAACGCGACTACCAAGAACTGCTCGCGTCATTCAGACACGTTACGGAGGAACATAATGCCCTGCGCAGGGACACTGAGCGACTACGCGAGGTGCTAGACGATCTTCCGGACGCTTGGTTACATCGGTCCCAATTTCGCGCGCTCTTGAGTCATCCTTGACGCGGATGCCTCCTCAGTTGTCCACCATCGCCAGGATCGCCACTGTGACGGGATTGATTGTTGCGGCACGACAAGCGACGGCACAGTCATAGAAGATCGAGAGGGTGCCGAGCCGCCGCTCCATGGTCGCTGCGTCTGCCCACTCCACCTCGGTCTGGTGCCGCACATACCCAGCAACGTGGCGTTCCTGGGCGCTCAACACGTTGATGGTGAAGTCACGGCAGAAGGCGAACCACGGGTCCAGGTCCGCCCGATACTCAGCTCGCGTGTCACGATCGCATCCAGTGAGGAATCGACCTTCCGGGTCGACGACGGCCAAGGGGTGACCGAAGGCAAGTGGCAGGGATTGCTCGGATGCAAGGAGCCTAGAACTCATGCGGCTGAGATTACGCAGCAACCACGGCCTCCGTTCTAGCCGTCGGCGTCTACACTCTCCCACCTCGACCGCTCGACCACATGCTTCCGCCCCGCCGCCGTGTCCACCGCCAGGTTCGCCTGCGCCTGACCATCTTCGCTACGACCACGATCCTCCTCGCGACGGCTTTTGGCATCTACTACTCCATGCAGGGTCCATCCCCGAAGAGTCACCCTGCCGCCCAGCCGCGCCCGACTACCCCGCCGCACCCGACGAACACTCAGTCGTTCCCGGCCGCCAAGCGACACCTCGCGCCCCTCGCCGACCACGTCTCTTCCCCCGCTGCCCCGGCTTCGCGTAGGGATCCCGGTGCCGGCGTCGACCACACTCGCCACGCTGCGTGGTCCAGTGCCGGGCTACTCTGGGCCGGCGGCGGTCGGCCCCTCGTGGGTCGTGGCGCCCACCTGGGGAGCGGCGGTGACCCTGCCGGTCGTGGCCCGGCGCAGGCATTGGCTCGAGGTGAGAGTGATCGGGCATCCGAACGGACAGATGGTGTGGGTCCCCGCCGCCGCAGTCTCGCTGACCCGGACGCCGTACTACGTCATGGTCGACCTCAGCCGGCGGCACCTCTTCCTCTTCCGGGAGGGCAAGCTGAGGCTCTACGCTCCAGCCGGGTTGGGCGCGCTGCAGACTCCCACGCCGGTCGGCCGCTACTTCGTCGCGTTCTTCACCGGGTCGCCGAACCCCGGGTACGGGCCCTTCGTCATCGTCACTTCGGGGCTCGCCTCGACGGTTACCGACTGGGAGGAAGATGGTACACCGGTCATCTCGGTGAACGGCCCGCTCGGCACCGCAGCCCTGATCGCGACGCATGGCGCCGCTGTCTCACAAGGGTCGGTGCGCCTGCTCGACAACGATCTACAGCGGCTGCGCTCTGTTCCCGGCGGTACGCCGATCGACGTGGTGCCGACGGTCACTCCACTTCGGCTGCCGAGGAACCATCCGGTCCGCCGCGCCTCACAAACGCCGCAAACGCGGTAGGTGCTCTGGCGGCACCGTGTTTGGGGCGATTGTGAGGGAGGTAGATAGCCGCCCTGCGTCGCTGAGAGCGGGAACGAACGCGCCGACGTAGGCCTCAACCAGTCCCTCCCGAAGTGGCAAGGCGGTCGCGCCTAGTTTCTTGACAATCTTGCTCGCCTGTTCACGTTCATCGTGAATTGCCATTCAGCCTCCCCAATGGCATCTCGATAGACCGTATCCATTACCCACAGGCTTGCCCCTCTGGCCCTGACACCTTCGGGCGCTACCGTCCCGCCATGGATTCCTACGGGATTTGCGACGGCAACCGACCAGCTCGGCACGGTCGGCAAGGTGGCAGTATCCAGACATCGGTGGCTCCTCGGAGTTGGAATTCGTCAGGCCGCCGGTCTCACCGGAGCGGTCCGTGCCATGGCCCTTCGAGACTTCGGACCAGGTGCAGCGTGAAGTGCGACTCGACCCGCGATCGATCCGACGACATCCTCGAGGATCTGCGCGGCCCGACACGCGTACCGTCGGTCCGGACCGGCCATGCGAGGTGCGCGGGCCTGAGCGCTAACTCAGAGACGGTGGCCGACCACATCGAGAACTCAAGATCCACTCGAATCGGCTGACCGTTCATCCAAAGAATGCCCCGCACGGCGTACAACTGGAGTGGATCGGAGCTTGCCTGTTGGGATTCGGTTGCCAGCCACAGCCGATGCCCAAGACGCACGTATCGGCGGGCCATCGTGATTGACGGGAGGCTCTGGTGCCACTTTCGGATTGCAGTGTGGATGCGGGAAGGAGGCACACTCAGCCTCGTCGAAACAAAAGTAGTGTCGATCATTGTTCCTCCTTAGGTTGGGTTCCCATTGCAATTGATTGCTGTGGCCAACGGGCGCTACTGGCAAATCAATTTGGACCGCGTTGGTCTCGTCCTGACTTGCCGTTCAAGGCACTCCGAGGTGATCGTGATCGCCAATTTCTTCTCGAAGTCCTTGGTGCCTCTGATGTCTTGCACCAGCGGAGCCGACACCTCGCTTCTCGCAGTATCACATTGCGATCGGTGAATATCTATGGATGTCACCCTGCGGAAACGGAACATTTCTTCTCGCGGTTTCGAGGTGTTCACACAGTCCAGAGTTGTCACCGCAAATGACGCGATACTCCCCTCGATTCACCGGGTCAGCCCTGCGTCGCGTCAACTGGCTTGTAGCGCCGGTTCCGGAAGGCTTCGGCCTTCTGGGTTCAACGGCCGATCAATGCAAGTTGCCCCGCGTTCATCTAAAGGACACCTTGCTGAACCTTCACACTCCCTATGGCAACGCCTCGACGTGAACCTGCCAACAGACACCACAAAACCGACCCGTGCCCCCCCATGGACGGAGCAGACGAATTTGAGGAGTTCATCGTGGACTGCCGGGGCGATCACGAGTTTAAATCGGCAATCTCTAGGAGGCGACTCGACGGGTGGAAGCTTCACACCGCTCTCAAATTGGAAAACGGGAAGACGCAGCTCACCTTCCGTCGTGGGATTAGTCGATAGTCCCGCTCCGGGTCCGTGGGTTTACAGAGGGGGGATCTGCTGGGAGCCCACGGACCCAAAAGGGGGACTGATGACGCCGGGATGGGGTGTTTTCCTTAGCGCCGACGCCCAACCTAGTGGCCCCAGTTGAACGCACGGTGAGGATTGGGTTACGGGTCGATTAAAGCGACAAGTGGCTGACGATCCTCCGACGCAAACCGAACGAACCTCGCTTCGTCTTTGGACACATCGCGGTCTCGATGGCGTCAAGTCAACCATTCGGTGAACAATGCGCGGAGTGGGGAATTCCGGTCCTGCTTGGCCACGGGGCGGCGGTATGTTTGCGTCATGCACGCCCCCGGGGAGCCCTGTGAGGGCTGTGCCCAGGAGGGGCGGCTCGGTCGCCGTCGGTTCCTGGGCCTCTTGTCGGCCGGCCTCACCGTCGCCCTCGCTGGGTGCGGGCGCGGCCTGCGGCAGGCGGCCGCCCGCACCACCACGACGCGCCCGCCGCCCGTGGCGGGCGCGTCGCCGATCCTGGCCGACGGGGACGCGGGTCCGCCCCTCAGCCTCGGCGCCGTCCCGCCGCCGCGGCCCGGCAGCCCGGTCGTGTATTGGTCGGCCCCCCCGACGGCGGGCAATCAGATCGCCCTCACGATCGACGACGGCTACTGCAGCGATTGCGTCGCCAAGTATGTGGCCTTCGCCCAGAGCACGGGCATCCACATCAGCTTCAACCCCAACGGGGTATTCGGCCCGCTGTGGACGCCGCTCGTCGACATTGTGAGGCCGCTCGTGGCCACGCGCCAAGTGCAGTTCGGGAACCACACATGGGACCACGCCAACCTTCTTTACGGGGTCGAACGTGCAAATCGCCGACGAGCTACAGCGCAACGAGGACTGGATCCAAACGACGTTCGGTGTCACGTCGCGCCCGGTTCCGCCCCCCCTACGGTTACTACAACGCCCGTATCGAGGAGGTGGCGGCGGGTCTCGGATTCACGAACATCTTGATGTGGAACGGGACCCTGGGCGATGCCACCGCCATCAGCACCCAGGAGCTGCTGGGTCTCGCACAGCGCTACCTCACAGCGGGCCGCATCGTGCTCGGCCACATGAACCACCCGACCGTGCTCGGCCTCTTCCCACAGCTCCAGGCCATGATCGCAGAGCGCGGCCTGCAGCCGGTCACGCTCGACGAGATGTTCGGCACCTCGCGGGCAACCGGCTGACTGCGTCCGGCTTCCGGGCGGAGGATGGGGCGTGGGCGTCCGTGACGCCTTAGTGGCAGTGACCAGTTGCGCGGGCAGCGATTCCAAAATCCAGCTTTGGTGCGCCTGGCACGTCCGGGCGGCTCGGGACCTTGGCAACGTCCAGGCCGCTCGGAGGCGCGGTCCAACGTCGTACGGCAAGCGGATCGTTCGCCGGAAGGTTTACCGGACCAGCTGAGCTCAAGATCCTTCAAGGACCCGTCTATAACTTTTGCGGTGACCTTTCTGATGCGTCAGCCGCAACCGCGGCCGAAAGGTGTAATTCGTAACTGCTCGGTGTAACGCCAGTGCGTAGCACAGCGCCTATCGAACGTTGTCCAGAATCGGATGAAGCTCTGGCGCGATATCGGGATGCGAGAGAGAGCGCGGCAAGATCAAGCTGAGCTGGCCGATCAATTTGCGAGCGAATATGTCGAGAGTACTTGTCGGCGCTGACAGTCTTGAGCGGCACGCAGCGGCCATAACCATTTCTGAAGCGTACGACGAGGCTCGTTCCTTAACTCAGATCGAGTTGGATCTAATGGCGGCCGAAATGATCATCCGGATCCCCGACTACGGGGATCGTGAAAAGGATCTTCAAGATTCGCGGAAGGAGTATGAAACGTTCGGTATCCCCGAGGACTTTATTCGGGCCGCTGCGCGTTGGCGTCAAGTTGCTGAGTTTGAGAGGTCTCGGTCATTGACGCAAGGGCCGACAAAGATCGATGTTGGGCAGAGGTGTACGACCACGACCACGGAGAGCACCGAGCTTTGCGAGCCCTGAACTGAGATCGTCGCAGGGGCGGTGTACGGAGCATGACGCGGACCTGGCGGCCACTATGAAGCAAGACGCCTAGCCCCATCAGCTCGTCAGCGTGCCGCTCGCACGACCACACCTTCGTCCAGCCCTTCAAGAACTTCCACCGGCCGACCCACTCCGCCGGCTCCATGCAGTGAGTCCGCATGGCCGACTGGGTTCTCGTAGACCATCCGCCAGCACCGGCCTTCCTGAGCGAAGAGGCCCGGGGCCACCTTGCCGACCGTGCCGCGGTGATCGACCCCGCCGTAGATCGCGAACTCGGTCATGGCCGAGGGTAGCCAATGGATGGCGGGGATCCACCCTGACGCCCCGAAGTGCATGGAGTGCTTATTGCCCGACGAGGGTCAGAGTGAATCCCCGGCAGGATGGTAAGCAGCCTCCGTCCGCGTGCTGTCGTGCTTCATGAATCGTCCGTGCGGCGCAGACCGAATACCGAGCCCATGTGCTGAGGGTCCACCCCCTGGGCACGAGCCAAATGTACGATTTTTTCGATGACCATTTTCGGGCGTCATCAGCCTCCGCCGCAGCCCAAAAGTGTCGTTGAGTTGCTCATGACAGGGTCAAAGCCGAGCACTGCGTCTAACGGGTTGGCCAAGACCGGATGCAATGCTAGGGAGATACCTGGACGCACAAAGGATGCGAGAAACACAAGCTGCGCTGGCTGATCGGCTCGCAGGTGAATATGCGCGAGCGCTTGAAGGCGCTAGCCGGCATGAGCGACATTCAGCGGCCGTAATGGTGGCTGAAGCCTACGACGAGGCTCGCTCCATGACTGCAATCGAACTGGACTTAATGGTCGCTGCAAAGGTCATTCGAGTCTCCGACTGCACGGAATGTGAAATGGACATTCACGATTGCAACGAGGTTTATGTTCAAGCTGCTGCGCACTGGCGCGATGTCGCCGAGAATTCCCAGATCCAGGCGCTCAACCAGTTCCAGCCGGTTCTACCCCCGAGCACCCCCGAGCGGCACAGCCCCGACTACGTCCGCCCCGGCACGACTTCCTTGTTAGCCGAATTAGACGTGGCAAGCGGCAAGGTGATCGGATCCCTCCGTCAGCGCCGGCGGGCCCAAGAGTTCAAGGAGTTCTTGGTCGAGATCGATACCGAGGTCCCCGCCGACCTCGACGTGCACCTGATCTTGGACAATTACGCCACGCACAAGGCCCCGGAGATCCGCCGCTGGCTATTGCGTCACCCGCGCTTTCACCTGCACATCATGTCGACCTCGGACTCGTGGCTCAGCATGGTGGAGCGGTGGTTCGCCGACATCGCCACTAAGAAGATCAAGCGCAGGAATGACGTCCCTCATCCCCACCTCTGGGTCAAGACCGCCGACCAGATCCTCGCTGCACTCGCTCGGTACTGAGAAGTTCCTACGGCTTCCCGGCTAAGGGACAGACCGCAACCGTGGCCCGGGCCATCTGCGCGACCTGCAAGGTGCAGCGGGAGTGTCTCAACTATGCCCGGGGCGACAGCGACACGATGGGTTTTTGGGGCGGGACGTCGGAGCGCGAACGGCGACACCATGGAGCGGTGGCGTAGGGACTCGGTGCTGTCCGCGGTTGTCCGTATGAGGTCCAGAAACTGCCCAAAGCAACAGAAGACAACCGTAGAGCTTCGGATTCCAAGTCAGGGCCTGATTTACGCTGGTCCAGGGCTTGTCACCTAACACCCTTTCAAGGTGGTAACACGGGTTCGAATCCCGTTGGGGGTGCTGACTGGCCTTGACCCCTTAGGCCGGACCGCGCTTATGACAATGCGGCCTGGTGGATGTGGGCGAGTGTAGAACTTCGAGATCGGTCCGGTCAGGTCGTTCAAGGTGTTGCGGCGCGGCGGCCAACGCAGCCGAGGCATCAGCGAGAACAGGATCTCGGACAGCTGTGGCGTTGACGCGAAACGAGAGGGCCGAAGCCCTCCCGAATCCGCCCCACCGCCAACGGCCCCCCGAAGGATTAGCGCGCTACCACCTGTAGAACCTGTGATTGCCTGCACCTTCACCACGGCCCAGAGCAACTCCAGCGATCCAAAAGATGGCGAAGATGACAGCGGCGATCCATAAGACGTGCAGTGCGAAGCCAGCACCCGCAAGGATCAAAACCAGAAGCAGCAGTAGAAGAATAAGCACTGTTCCCCCTTCAAGGATTGCGCGATGTGAGACACCATCTGTTTACCCGCAATCACCAAATGGGAAACGCCGCACATCCCGAATGGCGACTTCTCGACCAACTGCCGAATGGTGGGCTGACGCCACCCGCCTAGGGTCAGGACGCATGGCATAACGCGCCAGAATCCCGGGCGTCCCGCACCCGGAATCTGGCACTCAGGTTGCAAGAGTCAGGCTCGTGACTACAACCTCTCCTGTACCCCCTGAGACTGATGACATACCCCAAATGCCACTACTCCTAACCCGCGTATGTGTTATGGCTTTATGTTCAAGTAACCAGCGAGGCCCGAAATCTGAATCAATTTCATCGTGCGTTGCTGTGGCGAGCGGATGATCAAAATACGCCCGTTGGCATCCATCCGCTTATGGGCCGAAACGAGCAGACCAATGCCAGTCGAGTCAATGAACGTGACGCGCTCCATGTCGAGCTCCACCGAATCGGCAACGTCCAGCGCTGCGCCTTGGAGGGCATTCACCAACTCTGGTGAACTCGCCACATCCAGCTCACCCGCGAGCGTAATGACGGCTCCGGTGCCGTAATAACGCACGTCGATCTGGAATAGATCAGAACCAAGCGACTTTTCCAGCGTCATGGCCAAACCCCTCTCTCGTACGGGAGTCTGGTCAAGCTGCTGTCAAACTTGGCCATGGGCAAGCTACACGCAGAGGCTGGGACGATCCTGTGAGGAGCCGACACGGTTTGGGCGTGCGTTCGACCATGGTTCGGGCAGCGACATTCTGACGCCGTCGTTGCCGAGGGCCGAGGTGGAACGTGCGGCACACCGCGGGACCGAGTGGTGAAGGTTGACGGCAAACGTCCGCGTAAAAGTCGAGGGGCGGCTGCTCCAAGGAAGTGTGCGTCCTGGTGGACTGAGGCCAACCGGGACCCGGGGTCGACACGAGGCCTGTGTGACGGAGCATGAGGCAACAGCTTGCTCGTTGGAGCGTTCTAGGGTCGCCGAGGAACAATGCGACAAGGCACAAGAACCTTCTCATTGAGGTGGTAGCTGGCGCACACCCGGTGATACCCATCGGCGACCCACAACGGGTCGCCATAGACGAGAAGCACCGGGGAGAGCTTGGTGCCGAACTTGACCTTTTCGAGGTCGGCGGCCACCTCGGGATCGTCGGCTGCTAAGAGAGCAAGACCGCCCGCACGCAAGATGTCCTTGGCCGCGAAATGACTCAGTGATTGCTGCTTCTTCAAGGCCTTTCGTAGCTTGGTCGCAGCATTGAGTCCAACGAGCAAGGTGAGATAGGACTGCGCGGCTGGAAAGTCCTGTGCCTCAGGCTCATCCTTCCAGTGTTCGTCAGCCATGATGACTCGATCCTTTCATCGGGCGGCCACTATGCGGCCACATGAAGCAAGACGCCTCTGGGACGCCCGGCTAGACGCGCCAGATTAACAAGAGCCCGATTCATGACAACCCCTTCCCTTGCACCCCCTGAGACGTATGACATACCCAAGTGCCAGTGCTCTTAACCGCGCACGTGCTATGGCTCTATGTTCAAGTAGCTGGACAGTCACGCAGCCTCGAACAAATTCAATGACCGCGACGGCGAAGCCCAATGATCAGCTCGCCGCCACTCGTCCTGCATGTTGATGGCTACTTCAGTCGCAGTACTCCCCGTCTCAACGAAGCAATGACCGTACGGAGTGAGCGCACGGTTCGAGGGGACCTCGATCCCCGAGGAATGCGCGCGGCAACCTCGAGTTCCTGCGCCCGTTCCTGCTGGACGACCTGAGCCAGGGCGTAGTTCAAGGTCTGCATGGCGTCTCCTTCCTCTCGGGCGTTGCCACGTTGGCGAAGCGTTCCATGGAGGTGTGACGGGTCGGGCACCTCAGACTCATCGCGAAGCGAGGAAATGATCCCTGAGCTGCAGAAACACTTGGTCACTGGCTGCAAAGACCCACCCTGCTGATCTCGTTGGGGTCTGGTAAACCCTTCGACCATGCGTGTCCTCGTCACCGGAAGCTCGGGGCATCTCGGACGAGCTCTCGTCCGAGTCCTGAAGTCTGAGGGCTACGAGGTCATCGGCCTCGACCTCCTCGCCTCGGCAGAAACGGACGCAGTCGGATCTATCACCGACCGCTCGCTCGTCCGGCGCTGCATGGCCGAGGTGGGAGCGGTCATCCACACGGCTACCCTCCACAAACCCCACGTCGGCACGCACAGTCGCCAGGAGTTCGTCGACACGAATGTCACGGGCACGCTCTCCCTCCTGGAAGAGGCAGCAGAGGCCGGGGTCGGCTGTTTCGTCCTGACCAGTACGACGAGCGTCTTCGGGCGGTCGCTCGTCCCGCCGCCGGGCGCGCCGGCGTCATGGATCACCGAGGATGTCGTCCCGCTGTCCAAGAACATCTATGGCGCGACCAAGATTGCCGCAGAGGAGCTCGGCCAACTCTTCCATCTCGATCACGGGCTGCCCTGCATCATCTTGCGGACCTCCCGCTTCTTCCCCGAGGCCGACGACAATCCCGAAGTGCGTGACACCTACGTCGACGCCAATATCAAGGTCAACGAGCTCCTCTACCGCAGGGTCGACATCGAGGACGTGGTCAGCGCCCATCTCACCGCTCTGCGCCAAGGGAGCTCGATCGGGTTCGGTCATTACATCATCAGCGCCACGACGCCGTTCGCCCGCGGCGACCTGGCTGAGCTGCGGTCAGATGCGCCGTTGGTGGTACGCCGGTTGTTCCCGGAATGCGAGGACATCTACGCCCGCCGTGACTGGCGGCTCTTCCCGAGCATCGAGCGTGTCTACGTGAACACACATGCACGCGACGAGCTCGGATGGTCACCCCGCTACGACTTCCGGCATGCCCTGGCCTGCCTCCAGGCCGGCACCGACCCGAGAAGCCCCTTGGCCGTGGAGATCGGGGCCAAGGGCTACCACGCCACCTCTACCTATCCATACACGCAGGGCTGATTCAATCGCGACGACCGGACTTCGAGACATTCGGGATCAGATGGCCGCTTGGTCCACCACTCGGGAGTACTGCTCGCCTGCCGCTCAGCCCGGATCGGCCTAAAGTTCGCAACGACTCCGAGCCGGCCCGTTCCGGATGGTCGGTTTCGGCAGAATAAGGGAGTCGTTGATCCAGAAGGAGAAGGCGATGCGATTCAACCACATGGAGTTGACCTTTCCGATCGGTAGCCTCACCCAGGAGTTTCGTGAGGAAATTGACGCTTTCTATTCCTCCATCTTCGGATGGACTGCGCTGGACACCGAAGTGGTCGGGCAGTCGTGTCATTTGCTATTCCCCGACCCCGACCAGTTCATCCTCCTGGCCGAGAGCAACAAGCCCATGAACTCGCCCGGCTACGACCACCTCGGTTTGTTGCAGGACACACGCGAGGAAGTCGATGGCCTGCTCGTTGCGTGCGAGCGCTACGCCGACAAGGACGACCGAGTCAAGATTGTGCGCTACGACGATCTCGTTTATCCCGAATTGACGGTGCACGCCTTCTACGTCAAGTACCTGTTGCCGATCTACTTTGACGTGCAGAGCATGGAGCGGCCGCCCACCGAGGACTGACCATCACATCGTCGCGTCGCTGAACGTTCTTCGCCGGGTGTCGATCGCGCTCGAGGTGGCACGGGGGTTCGAGCCCGTGGTGGGTGCTCCCGCCACGGCGGGCCCAAACCTCAGGATTTGCCGCCTTCGTACACCTCGGTGAAGAGGCCACCTTGGGCCGCCTCGGCGCCGGACCTTCCGCCGCCTCGACCGCGCAGCACAAAGGCGATACCGACGGCGAGCACGGCTCCGGCGATCGGACCGGCCGCATAGACCCAGTACCCGGTGAAGGTGGTGGAGACCAGGTCTGGCCCGAACGTGCGGGCCGGGTTCATGGAAGCCCCCGAGATGGGGCTGCCCCACAGACCGGCCAGGGCGATGTAGCCCCCGACCCCGAAGGCACCGATAATGCCGATGTTCTGGGCACCGGAGGCCGTGCCCAGGATCACGCTGACCAGTCCCACGGTCAAGATCAGCTCCATCCAGAAGGCCGCCAGATTGGAGTAGCCGTGGGCGGGATAGTTGGAGCCGTAGGTGGCCGATACGTTGACGACGGCGTGCAGGAAGAGCGCGGCCAAAGTGGCGCCGATCAGCTGCACCACGACGTAACCGGGCACCCGCCGCCACGGGAAGTCGCGGCGCAGGGCGAAGGCGATGCTGACGGCCGGGTTCAGGTGCGCGCCCGACACCTTGCCCATGAACAGGATGATGGCCATGACCATCAGTCCCGGCGCCACCACGGCGGCCTGGCGGCTGATCGCGCCCGGAAAGGCGTGGCTCATCATGCCGGCACCGGCGGCCACCAGGACGAGGAAGAACGTGCCGAGCAGCTCGGAGGACAAGCGCCGCCACCCCTGACGTGGATCGTTGAAGTTGTTGATGCGCTCGATGACGCCCTGCTCGTAGCGGGTCAGCACGCCTTCGGTCGGGAGGTCCTGCTCGGGGCTCATGGTCACCTCACCCAGCGCTGATCGTCAGAAGGGGTTGCGGAACGGATTGAACCGACCAGCCCTCGGCCCAGCTGGAAGGATTCACCGGCTGGCGGCCGTGTGCCGGGCGTCGTGGTCATCGGCTGGGACGAGCAAGGCCTGGGCGCCGTCGTCGGAAAAGCACGAGCCGTGCATGACCGCGATGGTCGGCCCGGCCGCCCCGGAGGTGAGGCCGTCGAAGGTCGTGAACCTGAGGTTGGATGCGGCGCTCCGGCCACGGGTCGTCCGGCTCCCGCTCAGAGCCCGGGACTGCTCTGCATGATGCCCCCGTCGGCGAAGATCGTGGTGGCGGTGATGTAGCTCGCTCCGCCGCCGGCCAGGAAGGCCACGACGCTGCCGATTTCAGCGGGCTCGGCCATACGCCCGATCGGGATCGCCGCGTCGAGCTTGGCCAGCAGGGTCGGGTCAGCCGCCGTAGAAGCGTTGATCGGTGTATCGACCGCGCCCGGTCCCACGCCGGTCACCGTGATCCCATGCGGGGCCAGCTCGACGCCCGCGCAACGCGTCAGCATGCGCATCCCACCCTTGGATAGGCAGTAGGCCGTGTTGCCGGGCATGGGCCAGTCCTCATGGACCGAGGTCATGTTGATGATCCGACCTCCGCCACCCTGAGCGATCATCTGCTTGGCCGCCACCTGCGTACCGAAAAAGGCGCTCTTGAGGTTCACCCCGAGGACGAACTCGTATTCCTTCTCCGTGGTGTCGAGCACCGAGGTCCTGGTCTCGACGCCCGCATTGTTCACCATGATGTCGAGCCGGCCGAAGGTCTTGACGGCCGAGTCCACCAGCCGTTGCAGGTC
>CAVPFS010000045.1:0-4210 GCA_963703825.1 uncultured Solirubrobacterales bacterium
TAACAGATGCCCGTATGCAGGGAGTTTGCGTTAGATACGGGCGTTGAGTTCGTCCGAGTTTCCGTTGGGGCGGGTCAGAATTGCGGAGTTCGGGACACCGTTGGGGACATGCTTCCAGCTCCGCACCGCATCCCGCTAGCGACTAGATAGGAGGCCCCGACCCGACTCACGATCTCGAGACGGGTATGTGCCAGGAGGCTGGAATCCGCTGCTTCGGCTTCAGTCCGAGGTGATGCGCGCCGTTACCGGATCGAGCGGCTTGGCGACGAGACGCTCCGGCCCTCGTGATCCCCGGTTCCGGGCATCGAGCGCGTCTACACGGTCGAGCGCCTTTTCCACGAGATCGAGGCTGATCTCGATCTTCCCGGCGTCAGCCTGCGCCGCTGAATCAAGATCAAGCGTCGGGAAGGCGGTTGCTGTGCGAATGCGTTTCATCGCTCATAAGTGTATCGGCGTGTCGGACCTTGGACACGAGTTTGCCGATGCCCTATGCCGGGGCAACCGAGGCTCCGAGATCTTCCAGCGTGGGAGCGAGCTCGGTGGCTAGAGCGATGAGGAGCTCAACGAACTCCCTCTCCGAGACTTTGGGGTCGGCCTGCTCCGTGCAGACTGTGAGAACACCAATGGGGTTGCCGCGTGGATCCCGGATCGGGGTCGCCGAGACTCCAGTCAGCCGCTCGTAGCGTTGTTGCTGCTCGGGCGTAAGACCGTAAGTCGCATCCGATACAGCAGACCCCTTTGCGAACACGTAGTCGTTCGTCCTCCAGGCTGCTCCGGTGACTGCTTGTGGAGGATCCCGGTCTATGCGCCATCCTTCTTCCGGACCGATCCCGTCGGGATCCGCGACCGGGATGAGGCGCTTGCGGCCTGGGTCGGGCAGAAATACTTGAAGGTGGTATCCACTCGGTAAGCGGCTTGCGAAATCGCTTAGCAGGAGGTCCGTTGACCTGTTGAGCGTTTTGGTACGTGCCCGCTGCTCAACTGCCACCTGCCGCGCGCTCAGCTCGTCGATGCGCTGCTCCATCCTGATGGTGCGCGCCACGACGATCGCTCCGCAGAGCAACCATCCCGCCAAGGCAATGAGCTTGAAAAGCAGCCGCCAGTTCTCACCCCAATGAGGGAAGACAGCGAACAGGGTCGGAACGAGAATCAGGGTGATCCCGGAAAGGCCAGCTACGCCGCGCTTCCGACTCGCCCGATCGGCCTTCCCGCCGATCCACCTTAGGATCACCATGAGCGCGGCGAAGGATGGACCTTGAGCCCTACGTCGAGTCGAGCGTGTACTGCTGGGCGAGCGGGCTGTCGAGAGACAGGGACGCGAAGCTTGGAGCGGGCGCGAAACTGCCTCAGCAACCGCCACAGCAATGCTAGCGATGGCCCACAACGGCAGTATCGGGGCGCCGGTTGCTGCGACCGCCAGAACCCATGGCCAGCGTGAACATTCCCGGCGTGGCTCATTAAGGTCACGTGCGGGATGTGGCTCACCCCTCGGCGAGCGGCGATTCACGTTTGCCTGAACCCCACCTGACAGCTTTGACTGAGCAATTCATGGCGTGCCACGGCGATCCTATGAGGGGCGGGTGAACAGGATCAAGCCCCCGTCGGCCGCGGCGTTGTCCGCCGTCTGAGACGCACCAGCAATGATCACTCCGATAGCCCCGCCGATCGCGCAACTAGTCACCCCGACCCGTCAGTGTCAAGGCCGCGCCGGCCGAATCGATGTCCAACAAGTAGCGTGTGATCTGTGAGATGCGACACGCTTGTGATCGGCGGCGGGAATGCTGCTCTGTGCGCCGCGATCTCTGCCGCGTCCGCGGGTGCGGTTGTGATCCTCCTCGAGCGGGCCCCCGTCGGCTGGCGTGGTGGCAACAGCAAGTACACGCGGAACATACGGTGCGCTCACGGCCAGGACGGCTCGCCCCATGCCTATCCGGAGAGCGAGTTCGCGAAGGACCTGAAGGACGTCACCGGCGAGGACGCTGACGCAGCACTGACGCAGCTCGTCATCGAGCGCTCTCGAACGGCGCTGCTCTGGATGGAGTCGTACGGCGTGCGGTGGCAGCCGGCGCTCCATGGGACGCTGTCGCTCTCGCGGACGAACCAGTTCTTCCTCGGCGGCGGGAAGGCGCTGGTCAACAACTACTACGCCGTCGCCGAGCGTTTGGGCGTCGAGATCCTTTACGAGACGAGCGCGGAGGACTTCAGGTTCGAGAGGACGCGGTGCACCGAGGTCGTGGTCCGGCAAGCCGATCGCGAGGACACGATCGAGCCGGACGCCGTAATCGTTGCAAGTGGCGGCTTCGAGGCGAACCTCGAATGGCTGACGCAGCAGCTTGGCGGGGGGGCACGAACTGCGCGATCCGAGGGACCCGCTACAACGACGGGGCCGTGCTCGCCCGCCTGCTGGATGCCGGCGCGCAGCCGTGCGGCGAGCCGGACACCTTCCATGGGATCGCGGTCGACGCCCGCGGCCCGAAGTTCGACGGCGGCATCGTGACGAGGATTGACACGGTCCCTCTCGGGATCGTCGTCAACCGCGGCGGCGAAGCGCTTCTATGACGAAGGCGAGGACCTGTGGCCGAAGCGGTACGCGACGTGGGGAAGGCTGATCCTCGGCCAGCCCGGCCAGGTCGCGTTCTCGATCTTCGATGACAAGACCGCCGGGACGTTCATGACGACGCTCTATCGGCCACACCAGGCGGCGACGATGGGGAAGCTGGCCGGCGCGGTCGGGCTCCCCCGGCATCGCTCAGCCACACGGTGTCCGAGTACAACGCCGCCGTCCGGGCGGGGACGTTCGACCCGCAGCGCCTCGACGACTGCTCCACCGTCGGCCTCACCCCGCCAAAGAGCCACTGGGCCAGAGCGATCGACACGCCCCCCTACTATGCGTACCCGCTGCGGACTGGGATCACGTTCACATACAGGGGACTGGCCGTCGACCCTCGCGCGCGCGTGAAGCTTGTGGCCGGATCTACCTTCGAGAACGTGTTCGCCGCGGGCGAGGCGGTGGCTGGCAACATCCTGACCTCGGGCTACCTCGCGGGCTTCGGGATGACGATCGGCACCGTGTTCGGGCGGATCGCGGGCGACCAGGCCGGAGAACTTGTCCGGGCTTGAAGCGCTCCTCGAGGAAGGGGGGAGGCAGTTCTCGATCTGCAACGCCTGCCGGTATTGCGAGGGCTACTGCGCCGTGTTCCCTGCGATCGAGCGGCGGATCGACTTCACCGTCGGCGATCTCTCGCAGCTCGCCCACCTGTGCCACGACTGCCGCGCCTGCTACCAGGCGTGCATGTACACCGAACCCCATGAGTTCGCAGTAGACATCCCTCGGGTCATGTCCGAGGCCCGGGTCGAGAGCTTCGAGCACTTCGCGCGGCCACGGATCGCCGGGGCGGCGTTCCGCAACGGGCCGCTCACCCTCGCGGTGGTTACCCTCGCCGCGATCGTTGTGGTCACGGTCGTGTTCGAGCTGATCTCCTCGACGCCGGGACTGTTCGGCATCACGCGCGGTCACGACTCGCTCTACCGGACGGTCTCGCACGTCGCGATGGCGGTGCCGGCGCTGCTGCTGACTTCGTTCGGCGCATGGGTGGCAGCGGCCGGGTTCAGCGAGTACGTCCGGCAGGCGGGCGCGTCGGCGAAGGCCAGGCTGACGCCGGTGATCCTGGCGCGCGCGTTCGTCGAAGCCTTGACGTTGCGGTGGCTCGGTGGTGGTGGCGGAGGCTGCTTCTACCCAGACCCCGACACCCCGTCCCCAGAACGGCGGATTGCTCACCACCTACTCGTCTTCGGGCTGGCCTCGGCGTTCGCAGCGACGATCAGCGCGGCGTTCGCCGAGTACGTTCTCGGCCAGCATCCGCCCTACAGACTGCTGAGCGTCCCGGTCATACTCGGGACCGTCGGCGGCGTGGCGGTCGTGATCGCGTGCGTCGGGTTGCTGATCCGCAACCGGGTGAGTCCGCCCGCGCTCGGGAGCGCGGGGAGCGAGCGAGGCGACACCGCGCTGCTGGTATCACTGCTGATCGTGGCGATCACTGGGATCGTCCTGCTGATCGTCCAGAAGGCGAGCGGAGAGCTTCGGATTCTGCTGCTGGTGCACCTCGGCGCCGTGGCGGGGCTGTCTGTTCGCCCCTTACGGGAAGCTCATGCATGCGGTCTACCGCTTCGCGGCGATCGTCGTCGACGTTCGCGAGCGCGCCGCGAATCC
>CAVPFS010000046.1:0-35334 GCA_963703825.1 uncultured Solirubrobacterales bacterium
ACCAAGATCGACTCGTGGATCAATGCCCGCGAGGGGCACGTGCAGACCTCGCCCTTGTTGAACGCGTACAGCACGAGTCCCTCGATCGCCTTGTCGAGGAACGCGTCGTCGGCCGCCATCACATCCTCGAAGAAGATGTTCGGTGACTTTCCGCCGAGCTCGGTCGTCGATGGGATCAGGTTCTGCGCCGCGTAGCTCATGATCAGGCGGCCCGTGACCGTCTCGCCGGTGAACGAAACCTTCGCGATCCGCTTGTTCGACGCCAGCGCCTTGCCGATCCCAGCGCCCGGACCGTTGACGATGTTCAGCACCCCAGGCGGGACGATGTCAGCGATCACCTCGGCCAGCTTCAAGATCGACCACGGAGTCGGACTTGCCGGCTTGAGCACCGTGCAGTTTCCGGCCGCCAGAGCCGGCGCGATCTTCCAAGCCCCCATCAGCAGTGGGAAGTTGAATGGGATGATCTGCCCCACGACACCGAGCGGCTCCTGGAAGTGGTAGGCGTAGGTCTGCGCGTCGATCTCCGAGATCCGTCCCTCCTCGGCACGCACGGCGGCCGCGAAGTATCGGAAGTGATCGATCGCGAGCGGGATATCGGCGGCGAGCGTCTCGCGCACCGGCTTGCCGTTCTCATAGCTCTCGGCTACCGCGAGCATCTCGAGGTTCTCCTCGATCGCATCAGCGACCTGGTTCAGCACCGCGGCGCGGTCGGCGGGGGAGCGCTCGCCCCACTCATCCTTGGCCGCATGCGCCGCATCGAGCGCCAGTTCGATGTCCTGCGCACCGGAATGCGCGACCTCGCAGAACGGCTCGCCCGTCGACGGAGTCAGATCCTGTCGGTAATCCCCGGTAATCGGGGGGATCCACTCACCGCCGATGAAGTTTTCGTAGCGCTCTCTGAGCTTTACCAGGCTGCCATGCTCGCCCGGCGCCGCGTAAACGGTTGACTCGATAATCGCCATCTTCGGCTCCTTAGTGACAACCGCGGGGCCCCTCGCGCTGTTAGGGGACAACAACCGGGGCAATAGCCCGTGCGGTCAATCACATTGAGACGCGCCCACCGAGTCGGCGGGATAACGCCTGAGACTTACGACGCCAACCCTGCAGGTCAAAACCAGTAACCCATGCTCCGCGCCTCGTGGCGCAAGTAGCGCCGTTGGTGGCATCCGGGCTTGGGGTGAGTGTCCTGGCCGCAGGGCCAGCTCGTATTCGACTGTACACCGATTGAGGGTGCTCATGTGCACAGACCGAAAAGAAAATTCGCTCGGACTCGCCGAGAGGGGACTCTTCGCCGGCTTCCTGTCCAGGGGGCGATAGCGCAGCTCCGGAACCGGGATGGTGCCGCTAAGAGGATCCGGAACCAGGTGGACTGTCGAGTAAGACGCCGTAGACCCGTCTGACTCGCAGCCGAACGACGAGGCGCTTGGCGTTGACCATCTGTGCGTAGAACGCGGACGTGTCCTCGATCTCGCCGTAGAACGCGGAGTGGACGTCAAGAAGCTCTCGGCATGCCTCGTCTCCGGCTACCCGGGCGACAGAGGACAGCTCTGCATCGCACTCGGCGACGGCATATGACCAGAAGTGAGCTCCCGGAACGTGCAGCGCAGACCGTGGATCGCGCCGCAAGATCCGACCCTTCACGCGATCGTCGGTCGTCGAGACGCGGGCGGTCCGATCGACCGCGTCCCATACGTACAGCACGTTCGTGAGGTGCGGATAACCGGCACGAGTCACGGCGGCCAGGATCCCCTGGTGGTTCTCCGCGATCACATTCAGCAGCAGTTGCTCATCGGGCATTTGATCCTCACCTCGCTTGTCGGGTGCACGGTGTCCAGCGAGCCCCTCTCGTTTCCGCTTTGATCAGCGCCGGAGCCACGAGGGGCTGCTGTCGGTCATCGGTGCGAGCATGGGCGCATGACGACATGGCAGGACGTCGAACAGGCAGAGCGGGAGTTCGCTCAGCGCGTGCGGGCGCTGTTTGATGCTCACAGGCACAAGACAATTGCCACCTTGCGCGCCGACGGGTCGCCGCGGATCTCCGGGATCGAAGCGGTCTTCGAGGATGGCGAACTGGTCTTTGGCTCGATGCCGAACGCTCGCAAGGGCGCGGATCTCCGTCGGGATCCGCGGTTCGCCCTGCACAGCGCCACGGTCGACCCGGTCGAGGGCTCAGAGGCGCAATGGCCGGGCGAGGCGAAGATCTCCGGTCAGGCGATCGCTGCCGGACCGACCATTGAAGGAGCGCACGGCGACCGCTTCCACGCCGAAATCGCCGAGGTCGTGCACACCCACCTAAACGAGGAGGCCACGATGCTCGTCGTCGAGTGGTGGACGCCCACGCACGGGCTGCGAAGGATCGAGCGAGAGTGACCCGCATTCGGGCGCGCGATCTAACGTAGGCGGGCTTGGCCGCCGCGTCGAGTTCCTCGCCGCGCTTGACCAGGAACGCGCCGAGGGCGCCCGCGAGCGAACCGATGACGGTGATCGCATAGATCTCCATCATGACGTCGAGGACCCTCCCCGGGAATGAGATCGGGTTCTGGATATTGGAGGAGACGGTCAGCATCTGCGTGGTGGTCCAGAACAGCGCGCTGCCGAGACTCTTGATCTGGGTCTGCTTCTGATGGTGCTCGAACAGGAACGCCAAGACGGCGCAAACGATGTCGAACCCGACCGTCGCGAGAGCGATCGCGACGAGCCGGTCGCGGAGGCGGCTGTGGGTTGGCGTCCCCGCGCGGACAACCTCGCGTACCTCGGCGGCCGTTTGGCGCAGCACGCGCACTAGGTACATCGCCTGCTATTCGCTGCCGGGGACCAACGTCCTGTACAGCCGTCGCGGCGCAGCGGCACCCGCTTCAACGAGCGGTCGCGAGACCCCCTCCGGCCACGTGTGCTGCGATGTGAGCGTGGACGAGCTGGATCGCCCACGCTCCTTCCCCGACGGCGGTGGCGCACCGCTTGGTCGAGCCCGAGCGGACATCTCCGGCGGCGAAGACGCCCGGAACGGTGGTCTCGAGCAAATTGCCCGCGCCGACGGAGGAGCCTGTGAGGATGAATCCGTTCTTGTCGCGTGCGACCACGTCGACGAGCCATTCAGTGCAGGGGAGCGCCCCGAGGAACAGGAACAGGAATGAGAGGGGAGAGACTCGCCGCTCCTGAGTGTGACGCCTGCGAGGCGCCCGTCACTGCCGTGGAGCGCGGCGATCTCGCAGCGGTTGCGCACGGCTACGCCGTATTGCTCGAGCTCGCGCACGAGGTAGTCCGACATCGTCTCGCGGAGGTCTGCCCGGCGATGGAGCAGCGTGACGAGCGCTCCGCCGCGCGCGAGCCAGACGGCTGCCTGCGCGGCTGAGTTGCCTCCGCCGACAACGCCTACGCGCTCGGCGCCGCATACCTGGGCCTCGGGCGGTCCGGCGGCGTAGAAAACGCTTATCCCCTCGTACTGGTCAAGGTCGTCAACGGGGAGCCGGCGGTACTGCGCGCCGGTCGCCAGCAGGACAGCTCGCGCGGCGATCTCGTGACCCTCTTCCAGGCGCACGATGTGGCGTCCGTTGCCGGGTTCGAGTGACAGCGCTCGGTACGGGGTGGCCAGCCGTGCGTTGAACTTGCGCGCCTGTGTGACGGCACGGCTGGTCAGCTCGCTGCCCGTGATTCCGGCCGGAAAGCCGAGATAGTTCTCGATCCTCCGAGACCATCCGGCCTGCCCGCCGAGCGTTGTGCTCTCGATGACCAGGGTGTCGAGACCCTCCGAACCGCCGTAGACGGCTGCGCCGAGTCCTGCGGGACCGGCACCCAGCACCAGGAGGTCGACTTCCTCGCGCTCGGCCAGCTCGCGACCGATACCCAGCGCGCAGACACCTGCCCGGTTGACGGACCACGGAGGTCAACGCCACCCGGCAGGCGCACCAGCGGCAAGCTCCCCCGCGTCGAGTTCCGCCACCAACCCGGCTGCCGACGGATCGTCTGAGGAGTCCGGGTCGCGCCAGGTGAACGGCAGACGGTTGCCGCGCGCCCACTCGACCATCTCCCGGGTGTGCTGGGATGAGCGCGGACCGACGATCTCGACGCCGAGGCCCGGGACCCTTTGCAGAGCCTCCCGGCGGGCAATGAACGCCGACAGCACGACATCGCTCAGCGGCCCGTCCTCGTACAGGAGCGAGCGCATCACCTCGCGCTCGACGGCGATGTAACGCAGCGGCTGGATAACGACGGCGGTCACGAACACGGTCTGCCCGGACAGCAGGTTCAACTCGCCGAGAAAGCCCGACGCTCCGTGCCGGACGATCTCGTCGCCGGCCGCGTCGCGGATCGCGACCTCGCCCTCAAGGATCGCGATGAACGGATAAGTGCGATCTCCGACGTCGTACAACACGTCGCCGACCTCCGCTGTGCGCTCCTCGCCGAGACCGGCCAGCGTGCTCAGCTGAAAGCCGGACAGCGTTGGACTTGGCGGTGGTGGGAGCGAGCTCTCGGGTGGCGACGTGCTCATTGAGTCACAACGCTAGCGACCCTAGTAGCTCGGGGGGAGACGCTCGATGATCGCGTCGATGCGCGCTGCCTCGCCATCCCGTCCGACCAGCTCGGAATCCGTCGAGCCAACACTCGCCCGGGCCATCGCACGAGCATATGCGGCTGACCGCCGGGGTTGCCCGAAACCGTCAGGCGCCCACCCGGTAATGCAGATGCACGACGTCGCTCCGAAAGCGGCGCTCGGCCAACAGCTCGAGCTGGGCGCGCACGTTGTCTGGCAGCGCGCGTTTTCCGCCACCGACGAGAATCGGGTGCAGGAACAGGTGGCACTCGTCGACCAGTCCTGCGGCAAGCGCCTCGGCGGCGAGCGCGGCACCCCCAACGGTGAGGTCGCGGTCCGCCGACTCCTTGAGCCGCTCGACCGTGGCCGGGTCGAAGTCGTGCTCGATCCGCGTCCGCGCGCTCGACGGCGTCGGAGCGTCCGGGAGTAGACGATCTTCTCGGTTGCCCGCCAGAGCTCCGCGAAGTCCCGGGTCACCGCGGCCTGCTCGGCGCCTGTGCTGACCGTCTCCCAGTACAGCATCGTCTCGTACATCCGGCGCCCGTACAGATAGGTGCCGATCGGTCGCTCGAGATCATTGACGAACGCGTGCAGCTCGTCATCGGGTTTGGCCCAATCGAAGCCGCCCTGCTCGTCCTCGATGTAGCCGTCAAGTGACGCGATCGCCGAGTAGATCAGCTTTGCCATCTCAACCTCCGTTGTCATTGCCCGCTTGATCACTGGTCGCGGAGCGACCTCGATCTCACACGCTACGACCGCGATCGCCGCGCAATTTCATCGCTGCGGCCGGGAGCAGTTGATCGGGCTGTCAGCGAGCGATCCGGTAGCCGACGCCACGGATCGTGTCGATCGCATCTGGATCTCCGAGTTTGTGTCGGAGCCGACCGATCGTGACCTGGACGGTCTTGGTGAACGGATCGGCGTTCTCGTCCCAGACCTGCGCTAGGAGCTCCTCCGCGCTGAGCGGAGCGGGTGCCGCGCGGATCAATGCCTCGAGCACGGCGAACTCCTTGGGCGACAGATCGCGCTTCTCGCCGGCGCGGCTGACCGTTCGGCGTACCGGGTCGAGCTCCAGATCACCGGCTTGCAGGACGCGCGCCTGGGTGGTCGGCTTGCGGCGGGCAAGCCCGCGGACTCGCAGCACGAGCTCGGGGAAGTGAAACGGCTTGGCGAGGTAGTCGTCAGCGCCGAGTCCGAGTCCGGCGACACGCTCGTTCGGCGCGGCGGACGCAGTGAGCATCAGCACCATCGCCGGATCGGTGCTCTCGGTGATCATCCGGCAGATCGTGTCGCCGTGAAGCCCCGGCAGGTCGCGGTCCAGCACCACCACGTCGTAGCGGTTGCGGTTCAGCTTCGCGACGGCTTCCAGACCGTCGTAGGCGATGTCGACCGCGATCGCCTGGTCGCGCAGGCCCTCGGCGATGTCGTCGGCCAGACGCGGCACGTCCTCGACGACCAGCACTCTCACGCGGCGGCTGCTCCAACCAGGGGCGGATCCGCGCGCGGCAGCTCGACGACTGCCGCGAGACCGCCCTGAGATCGCGCGCGAAGGTCAAGCGCGCCGTGGTGTGCGGTCGCGATCGCGGCCACGATCGCCAGCCCCAGCCCAATGCCATCTTCCGAGCCGGTGCGGTCGGCCGCCAGGCGCCGGAACGGCTCGGCCAGGCGGCCGGCCTCCTGTGGCTCGATCGTGCGGCCGTCGCTCTCGACGGTGAGACGTACGCTGGCGCCGTCGACCTCCGTCGTGACAGCGATCATCCCGCCCGGCCGGTTGTGACGCACGGCGTTGTCAACGAGATTAGCCACCAGCCGCGCGAGGAGCGTTCCGCTCCCGGCGACGTCGGCTCGCTCGAGCTGCACGCGGACCGTGAGCTGCCGCTCCTCAGCCGCTCCCGCGCGGACCTCGAGTGCCGCTTTGACGAGCTGGGGGATCGAAACCGTCCCGAGGTCACCGACGCCTCCCACTTCGGCGCGAGCGAGCACCAGGAAGCTCTCCACGAGGCGGTCGGCCTGGTCTAACCCCTCGCGGACCTTGCCCGACAGCACCCTGGCGTCATCGGACACCGGCCGGGGCTTGGCGGCGGCGACGTCCAGCGAGGTCCTCATCATCGCCAGCGGAGTCCGCAACTCGTGCGAAACGTTGGCCACAAAGCGGCGCTGCGCCACGAACGCTGACTCCAACCGAGTCAAGAGACCGTCGATCGTGTCGCTGAGCTCCTTGATCTCGTCCTCAGGCCCGGCAAACGCAAGCCGCTCGTGCAGGTTCTCCTCCGAGATCTCCCGAGTCCGTGCGGTGATCACACGGAGCGGCGCGAGCACCCGCCCGGCCATGATCCAGCCCAGCCAGACCGACACGAGCGCCATGATCGCGAGCGCGATCCCCGACCGCAACAGCAGCGCGTGAAGGACACGATCGCGCTCCGCGGCGATCCCGATCACGGCGTTCCCGGACACCGCCGGCGGGTTGTAATGGCGTGGCGGCCCGAAGGGCGCCCCCTGAACGAGCAGATACGTGATCGTCAGCAGCGCCGCGCCGCACGCCAAGAACAGAGCGCCGTAGATCGCCGTCAAGCGCAGGCGCACACTCGCGCGCGAACCCGCCCACCACCTGACAGCGGCCGCTCGATCAAGCGCAGTCATCGCTCTCAGCATGCCGCAGCGACGGTAACGCCTCGATAACAGTCGCCGTTGGGCTTGTGTTACCTGCCATCACGTAGAACCCGGCTTACGGCACGGCGTCGAATCAGGAGATCCAAAATGCACAGTCGCCTCAAAAGCATCCCGATCGCGCTCGTCGCCGCCGGCTGCGCGCTGGCGATCGTCGCTTGCGAGTCCTCGGGCGGTCCGAGCAGCTCCGCCGGAACCGGAAGCGGCGATACGCTCGCGCTCGAGTTCGCCAACTGCATGCGCTCCCACGGGGTAGCCAACTTCCCTGATCCAGGGACGCCCCCGAGTCTCAACGCGGACCTCAAGAAGTCGCCGGCGTTCCGGTCCGCCATGCAGACGTGCAACAAGCTGCAACCTGCCGGCCGATCCAGTGGAACACCTCTCACGGAGGCACAGCGTGTCGCTGCGCTCGCTCAGGCGAAGTGCATTCGGGATCACGGCTTGCCGAACTTCCCCGATCCCACGTTCCCGAGCTCTGGCGGCGAGCTGATTCCGGCCATACCGGGGTTCGACCCCGCCTCGCCCGGGTTCAAGCACGCGGCTGGCGCGTGCGGGTTAAAGCTGCCGGTGGGACAGCCCCACGGGGGCTGAGGATCGCGGAAGCGCGAGAATGGGGCGATGAGCGAGCCGCTCCTTGAAGGTCCGGGTCCGCCGAAATCGGCACCGGCGCCGCCCGAGCAGCGGGTCAGCGGCCTGGTCCCGTTCGTCCACGTCGAGGACGTCGAGCGCTCGATCGACTTCTACCACCACCTCGGGTTCACGCTCGAGAGCGTCTACAAGTACCGGGGTCGGGCCACGTGGGCGGACCTGCGTAGCGGCGAGGCCGAACTGATGGTCTGCACTGACGGCGACCCCATCGATTCCGCCGGGCAGGGGATCCTGTTCTATCTCTACTCGACCGATCTGGCCGCGCTTCGCGAGCAGCTACTCGCCGCCGGGGCCGACGCGGGGGACATCGAGGACGGGACTCCCGGACCGCGGGAGCAGATGCGGCTGGTGGATCCCGATGGGTACGAGCTGATCGTCGCGCAACTCGGGGAGTCGGAAGGCCCTGAATAGTCCGCTCTGAGCCCAATACTCAGGGCACCAGAAGACTGGACTTTTCGTGGAGCTTTGGGGCGTGGAGTTTTGGGGCGCGGCTGCGAAGCCGATAGCGCTGGGATGGGCAGGAACCACCTCACGCGGCGCGCCGGGCTCCTTTTGGTGCTCGCATCGCTGCTGGCGCTCGCCGGCACGGCCGGCTCCGCTGCGGCCGGGTACCCGGTGCAGTACTGCTCCCAGATCCCGATTGTGGGCGGTATTCCGCCGTGGGGCTTTCACACCGGCGCACCGATCACGGGCGCGACCGGCAGCTACGCCCGCGGCCACGGAGACATCAACTTGGCCGCCAACACAGTCTCGGGGATTCTGTGCCAGGTCAACCGCGTCCCCGGCCAGCCCGACCGCCTGATCACCATGTCAGTTGAGCACCACCTGAGATACCACTCGCATCACGCTCTGATGTGGGGCTTCCCCGGGAACATCATGAAGATCACCGTCCGCGTGCAGAGCAGCAGCGACCCGCTGTGCCAGGTGGGTTCGGTCGGGCGGGTGACACTGTTCGCGAGCTACAACGGCGTCCGCAGCGACAGCGTCAAATTCACCTTTCCGGCGGCCTGCAAGGACCACGATCACCTGTACCACGGGTCGCAGGTAAACAACCAGGTCCCCCCGGCCTAGCTGCGATCCGGGCTGTCGGCGCGACGCGATCGAGGCTCACCGAGCCGCGACGAGGTTGAAGTAGTGCCCCTCGTCGAGGTCGGCGATCAGCCCTTGGTGCGTCGGCTCCCAGCCGAGCTGCTCGCGGGTCAGCGCGCTCGAGGCGGCGGCGTCGACTCCGAGGAACATCCCCAGCCAGCCGAAGTGGTCAGCTGCCTCCTGCTCGGGAACCGAGACGACAGGCAGCTCGAGATGACGACCGATCACCTCGGCGACGTCACGGATCGGCACCCCTTCCTCGGCGACGCCGTGCAGGACGGCGCCCGCCGGAGCGTCCTCGGCCGCGAGCCGGAACACCTGCGCCGCGTCGAGCCGGTGGACCGCCGGCCAGCGGTTGGAGCCGTCACCGATGTAGCCCGAGACGCCCCGCTCACGGGCGATCTGAATCAGCCTCGCCATGAAACCGTGATCGCCCTCGCCGTGGACGGTGGGGGGGAGCCGGACGATCGACGAGCGGACGCCGCGGGATGCGAACGAGAGGGCAATGTTCGCGTTGGCGGTTCGGGGCCAGCCGGATGGATCTGCCGTATCGCGTTCGGTGCCGACCCGCCCAGGCGCCAGCCCGAGCGTCCCTGACGCGATCACAAGCGGCCGGTCTGAGCCCTCGAGCGCCGACCCGAGCGTCTCGATCGCATGCTGGTCAGTCCGCGCCGCGGCCTCGATCTGCGAAAAGTCGTGTACGTAGCCGAGGTGGATCACGCCGTCGGAGCCGGCGGCGCCGGCGCGCAGAACGTCGAGGTCGTCAAGCGCGCCGCGATGGACCTCGGCGCCAGCGGCTGCGATCGCGTCCGCAGACGCGTCGGAGCGGGCGAGGCCGACCACCTGATGGCCCGCGCCGATCAGCTCGGGGACCACAGCGGAACCGATGAAGCCGGACGCGCCGGTGACGAAAACTCGCATGAGAAACCTCCAGATCAACTGATGTCAGTTACTGACATCAATGTACCACGGATGATGTCAGCCGCTGTCATCACTATCATCAAAACTATGACTCGATGGGAGCCAAACGCCCGGGGGCGGCTCGAGCTGGCCGCCCTGGAGCTCTACGGCGAGCGCGGGTTCGATGCGGCTGCCGACCTGCTCCAGGAGCGCCGCGAGTTTGCCCGCCGGCGCCAGGCGATCATCGCCGCCAACGCTGACTGCAGGAGCGCGAGCTGATCAAGCTCGCGACGCTCGCGTCAACGGTCGCCGACGCGCTGCGCCGGCGCGGTGTGGAAGACCCGGCCGCGAGCCTCACCGCCGAGGCGGGGATCGCCGTTTTTCGGGTCGCTTTCGAGCGCTGGATCAACGAGGCTGATGAGCGGCCGCTCGCTCGCCACGCCCGCGAGGCGCTCGCCGAGCTCAGGGCGGTGACTGCCGTCAGCTGAGCGGTGGCGCGGGACCCGCGCCCGACGTCCGCTGCGCGGCCATTCGGGAGCCTGCGGTCAGGACCCCGGCACGCCGAAGCGCGGGTTCCAGATCACTTCCCAGAGGTGGCCGTCGAGGTCGCGGAAGTAGCCAGAGTAGATTCCCCATGGGCGGTCGTGGGGTTCGCCGGTGAGGGTCGCGCCGGCGCTCTGCGCCTGGCTCAGCACTGTGTCGACCTCCGCTCTGGTCGCGACCATGTGACCGATGCTGAACTCCCCTGACCTCGCCGGGCCAACCGGCACGCTGGCGTCCTTGGCCAGCTCGGTCCGGGGATAGAGCGAGAGAAACAGGCCGCCCGAAGCTCGAAGATCGCGGCCGGTCCGGCCGGATTGACGTCGTCGCCCTCGAACTCCGTGCCGATGATGCCCGAGGAGTCCAGCCCGAGCCCCTCCCGGTAGAAGGCGAGCGCGCGCTCGAGGTCGGCGACGGCGAGGGTGATGACGTTGATCCGCGGGTCCATAAGCGAAAACAAGATACGGCCCGCGTCGCCGGGGGAAGCGACGCGGGCCGTTCACGCTGAGCGACCGGACCTCGGTCCGGTTGGCGTCACGCGAAGCTGTCAGCGATGCTGGATCTTGGCCAGCGCCTGCGCGAACGGGCCGTCGCTGAGGCCCCAGTCCGCATCGGTCCACTCGAACGGCAGGATCTGTGCCAGATGGAGCTTCGAGAGGCCGATCAGGGCCCCGTAGGCGTATGGCTTGACGTGGTTGGCTTTCGTCGTGCCCCAGGTATTGCGCTCTGAGGTCCAGCCGTACTCGTTGGCCAGCAACGGCACCCCGCCGCGCCCGAATCTGCGCATCTCGGCGATCGCGAAGCGGGCGACGGAGACGGTCTGTGCCGGGTTGGCCCCGTACGGGTGAACCGCGACGGCGTCGATCGGCTTGCGCTCGAACGCCTTCAGCAGGCGGGGGAGGGAGCTGCGCGTCCACGCAAGCCCGCCGGTCACGACGCGCGCGCCGCGATTGACGCGATGCACCGCGGTCCGGACTGCCTCATAGAGCCGGGCATAGTCCTGCAGGTCGATCTGCGGCCCCCAATCGTGGATGTTGTCCGGCTCGTTCCACACCTCCACCGTCGTCACCGGGACGTATGGGAGCGCCTTGTGCGTGGCCCAGAAGCTCCCGTGGGCGCCGTAGCGCCGCATGAATGCCGTTGCATAGGCCGTGAAGTTGCCGTTATTGGCCGGCGGCAGCGGCGTGTGGACGATCCCCTTGGCAGTGTGGATCACGTCAGACCTGTGGGCGTATGCCCACTTGGGCGTGAACTCGAGCGTCGGCTCCCAGCGCAGATGAGCTTGCGCCATCTCGGCGACGATCATGTCGTCGTAGGTCCAGTTGTAGTTGTGGTGCCGGTGGACGGGCGCGTGGGGCTCGGCGTTGGCCCAGTCCGAGTCCGCGCGCCCGACCCGGCCGCCGGCCGCGTACAGCGCGGCGAGCGAGTTCTGCACCTCGCCGCTGACCAGACTCCCCACGTTTGATAGCTGAATCCCCCCAACCTGCGCGCCGTAGACGGTCGCGTTCGCGGTTGCTGGAACGGCCAGCGCAAGCGCCAGCAGGATGAATGACAGGCAGCGTTTCATAGCCTCACAGTTGGTCGGGAACGTTGTCTATCGCGGGACACGCGCGAACTATGTGCGCACAATCCCGGCCAGTGGGCGCGGCCACATTCGGGTGGCAAACGGCGCCCCGCACCTTTCATGATATCGGGTCGGGCCGTCGCGATCTTGAGAACCGTGCCGGGCCCGGAAGCCTCTGCCTTCGCCGGGCCCGATGGCTTGACGGCTCCGCGCCCGCGCACGAGGATCCAGCGGCGCCTGCAGTGGACCGATACCCGCCTCGTCAAGCCATCGATGCATCCAGATCCGATCCTCACGAGTCCAGATACCCGCTCAGCGCCAGCAGAATCGCTCGACCGATTTCGCGCGGTGAAAGCGCTCGGTGCAGTCATCGCAGCGCTGGCCGTCGCGGGCTGCGCGGCCGCCGTCCACGGCGCCCCGGCGCGGAGGACGCCGCGTGCTACAGCGCCGGCGCTCGCATCGTGCCCGAGCTCCTGCGCCGGCTGGGGCTGATCGCGTTCGCCGCCCAGGAACGGCTCGAGCTCGTGGATCTCGCGGACTGCAGGATCACCACGCTCGCCAAGGGTGCGGCGGGTGACGTGCGCTTCAGTGCCGATCATCGGTGGCTGGCGTTCTCGCGCACGCTCGCCTACCAGCCCGGCGGCCCGGTCGTGGTCGCGGCCGGCGGCGGCGGCGCGCGCTCGCCCTTGGGCCGCGGCGTGCTGGCATGGTCTTGGGCGCCAAAGGGCGCCTTTCTGTACGGCGTCAACCGCCGGGGTCAGCTGCTCGCGTGGCGGCCCGCAGCTGGCCTGCGAGTCCTCGCGACCGGTGTCGAAACAGCGAACGCGTCGAGCCCCGCCGTCGTGCCGTCGCCAGATGGACGCGAGCTCGCGATCGATCGCTCGGTCTGCACGGGCGCGCCGGAGGAGCTCTACACGATCGCGCTACGGGGCGGAGCGCGCCGGATCGCACTCCAGCGCGCACAGGGCCAGGCCACGTTCGCTGGCTGGTCGCCCGACGGCCGCTGGCTGCTGTACTGGCAGAACGGCCTGTGCTCGGCCTCGATCGCGGCCGACGGTCTGGCGCTCAAGGCGGCGCCCGCGAGCGGTGCAGCCAGCCCGCGCACGGCAATCGCGCACATGCTGCTCTACCGGGACTATCTGAGCTGGTGCGGACGCCGGCTGATCGCCGCCGCCACGCCGAGCCGCGAGACCCAGCTGCACAGCGCGCTGGTTGAAACCGGCCCGCCCGCCTGGCGCCAGCGCACGATCCAGCCGGGATCACGGCTGAGCTGGGTGTCGCCCGCGTGCTCGCGCTCGGGAAAGCTGCTGGCGGCTGCCGCCGGACCCAGCACGCAGGACAGCGAGTTCGGGATTGAGCACCGCTCGATCTGGCTGCTTGCACGCGACGGGAAGGTGGTGCGGCAGCTGACGACCCCGCCTGCTTCCAAGCTCAGCGATGAAGCGCCACGCTTCTCGCGCGACGGCCACTGGATCCTGTTCGTGCGCACCGGCGAGCGGCCGAACGGGTCGCGCGACACGATCGAGTTGGTGCCGGTGGACGCCGCCGGCGCCGCGGTGGCGATCGTCGGTTTCGAGAGCGGCGACTTCAGTTACTACGACCACTTCGACTGGCCGACGGAGATCGCCTGGAGCGCCGCCGCGGACACCGAGCCGTAGCACGTATCTCAACGCGCGTGTAACGAACCGCTCGCTGCCGGACAATCGCATGTCGAGTGTCCGGCGATGACGATCGAAAAGCCGCGTTTGAGAGCTTGTTCGCTGCCCATTACTGGGCCGTGCGGGGCTACGTCCTTCGCCGTAGCCACGGATCGACAGCCGAGGACGTGGTCGCGGACACCTTCCTGGTCGCCTGGCGGCGGATCGACGCGGTCGGCGATGACCCGCTGCCATGGCTGTTCGGAGTCGCGCGTCGCCAGCTTGCAAATCAGCGTCGCTCCGACCGTCGCCGCGGCGCACTCGCGGCCCGGCTGCGAAGCCTCGGCCCCGGCCAGAATCCCGGCTGGGAACCGCCGCCGGAGATGAGTGCCAGGCTCGCGGCGGCGATCGAAACCCTCTCGGCGCGCGAGCGCGAGGCGCTGCTCCTGGTCGCGTGGGAGGGGCTGGAGCCGAGCCGCGCGGCTCGAGCCGCGGGGTGCACCCCGGCCGCGTTTCGGGTCAGGCTGCACCGAGCACGACAGCGCGTCGCCGAGCAGCTGGCCGACGGCGCCGGCAACCGTCATCGCTCCACGATCGCCGAGGAGGCACCATGATCGGGCAGGACTCCGTGATCTCCGAACTCGCGGGCGCGAACCCGGTCCCACGCAGCGCAAAGCCCGGACCCGACGATCGCCTGCAGGCTGACCGGGTGCTCGACCGCGTGCTGTCGACGCCTCGGCGCTCGCGCCGGCGCCTGCCCGTCCTGGCGCCGCTTGCCAGCGCGCTGGCCGTCGTCGCTGTGGTCGCGGTCGCGTTCACGATCGGCGGCTCGGGCCCTGGGGGCCCCGGGGAGTCGAGGCCTTCGGATCGTTCTCCAAGCCCAACCGACTGGGCAGACACCGGTTACGCCTGCCGCCCTGTCACGAGAGGTGGCGATCGTGGGCGACCGGCTCGCGACGGTCAGCTCGGGGTTCTCGGTCAGATCGTCGGGAGCCGACGGCCTGGTGATCACGGGGCGCAACGTCGGCGCCGCCGAGCGGTCGCGGATCGTCTCGCTGGTGACGCAGCCGGGGCGGCTGCACCTCGACCACTGGGAGACGAGCGTGCTGATGCCGTCGGGCAAGACGGTCGCCAGTCAGCTGCGCGCGCAAAATCCTGCGGCGCTGACGATCTCGCAGGGATCCGGCGCGACCGCCCCCGGGGAGCCCAGCGCCGGCGCTCTGCCTCTCTATCAGGCGGTTGAGCTGGCTGCCAGGCAGCCCCGACCGTAAGAGCCCGCAGAACACGCACCTCGGTCCGCAGTACTACGTGTTCGGCACGCCGGGTAGCGCCGCGTGCGCCGAGCAGGCCAGGGCGATGGCACGCTCCCGATCGCCGGCGAGCACTGTCTCCTCGCGGGACCGATCAGCGGGCCCTTGGCAACCAGTCGACGGCAGGCGATCAGAGGCCTGGCGGCCCAACTGCCACCGGACATTCCCAGGACGGACCGCAAGGTGCTGGTGATCCAGCAGGGCGCGGTAGTGCTGCTGCAGGCGATGAACAAGAGCGCCGCGCAGGAGATCGCGTTCGGCAGCCCCGTGGCACGGTTCTACGTGCTCCCGCCCAGGGCGAAGCCGACGGCGCCGACATCAGCAACCCGCAGCAGTCCACTGACCAGTCCGGCATGCCCGACATCACCTTCAGCTTCACCGCCGCCGGAGCGCGCAGGTTCCACATGCGACCGCCGAGGTGGCACGTCGCGGGCAGCAGCTCAGCACCCTCGGTCAGACGCTTGACCAGCACTTTGCGATCGCTATCGACAACCGGCTGCTGACCGTCGCGTCAATCGACTTCAAGACCTATCCGGACGGGATCACTGGCGACGAGCCTGCCGACATCACCGGCGGCTTCACGAAGCAATCGGCCCGGGAGCTGGTGACCCAGCTCCGTTTCGGCCCCTTGCCCCTGAACCTGCGCCTGGTCCGCTGACGGCGCTCCGGAGCGGGCATCTGGCGCGCTCCGGACCGGCATCCGCACGACGATGGGCGCTAAAACAGGGGGGTGATAGGCTGGCCGCTTGATGCTCCGACCGTGACCCGCAAGCTGCCTTGGCCGAGCGCCGCCTCGGTCGATGGCCCCTGGTCACCTCGTCTGAGTAAGGAGCATCGTGTTTGCTGTTGACGTAGTCAGTCTCGAGAAAAGCTTTAACCGCCGGCGCGGCCGTGGCGGTAACAGCGTCGCGCTCGCCGACGTGTCATTCCAGATCGAGCGCGGCGGGTGTGTCGCGATCCTCGGTCAGAACGGATCGGGGAAGTCGACGCTGGTGCGGATCCTCTCGACCCTGCTGCTGCCAGATGCGGGCAGCGCGCGAGTGTTCGGCCATGACGTCGTCCGCGACGCTGGCGCGGTGCGGACGCTCGTCAACCGCGTGTCGGTCGAGGCGTCGTTCTTCAAGCGCATGTCGGCGACCGAGAACCTCTCCTACGCGGCCCGCTTCTACGGGCTCACGCACGCTGACACGCGCACGCGCGTGCCCGAGATCCTCGAGCGTGTGAGCTTCCCGCTGTCGCGGACCAACGACCCGATGCAGGACCTCTCGCGTGGCATGCAGCAGAAGGTGGCACTCGCGCGGGCGCTGCTGACCTCGCCGGTGCTGCTGCTGCTCGACGAGCCGACGACCGGCCTGGATCCGCGCTCCAAGCGCGAGGTGCAGGCCTTCATCCACGACGTCCGCGAGGCGCACGACACGACCGTGCTGCTCTGCACGCATGACATGGTCGAGGCAGAAACGCTGGCCGAGCGGGTTGGGATCCTGCACAGCGGGCGGCTGCTGGCGCTCGAGACGACCGGCGAACTCGTCGACCGCTACAGCGCGGCGACGCTCGAGGACGCGTTCTTCATCGCGACCGGGATCGCATTTGACGAAGAGGAGGCAATCACATGACACCGCCACCTTCAGGTGACACGCCGACGACGCTCGCCGCGTCAGGCGCGGGTCTCGACCTCCGCTATCGGGCGCGTCGCCAGCTGATCGGGCTCGGCGGCGTCGTCGAGCGCAACACCTATCTGATCAGGCGATACGCGTGGTGGGAGATGGCGTTCTTCGTCTGGACGATCGCCAACACGCTGACGATCGTGTTCATCGCCAAGGGGGTCCAGGCGACAGGTGGCCACCTCAACGTCGAGACCACGACGACGACGCTCTTGATCGGGGCTGTGATCTGGTCCTACCTCGGGATCATCTTCGAGATCCTGACCGAGACCGTGGCCTGGGAGCGCTGGGAGGGCACGATCGAGTACACGTTCATGGCGCCGCTGTCGCGGGCTGTGCACCTCGGGGGTATGGGATTGTTCGCGGTCATCTACGGGGCGATCAGGACGGCGTTGCTGTTCGTGGTGATCGCCCTGTTCTTCGGCCTGCACATGCAGAACGCCGATTTCGTCTCCGCGATCGTGTTGCTGGCGGTGGCGTCAGTGTCGTTCGTCGGCGTCGGGATGGTCACGGCGGTGCTGCCGCTGATCTCACCCGAGCGCGGGGCCCAGTTCGGATTCGTCGCTCAGGGGCTGCTGCTCGTCGTCTCGGGCGTCTACTACCCGGTCTCGGTGCTCCCGCAGTGGATGCAGTGGCTCTCGACGATCTCGCCGGCGACCTACGCGCTGCGCGGGATCCGCGCGGCGATCCTCGACGGGGCTGGGCTGGGCGCCGTCTGGAGCGATCTGTGGCCGCTGATGGTGCTCGCGGTTGTGACGATTCCAGCCGGCCTGCTCGTGTTCCGAACCGGTGAGCGTTACGCCAAGCGCCATGGCAAGCTGAAGCGGTCGGGCTGAGGCCGAGCTTCCAGTAACCGAGTCAGGAGGTCCCCGTGAGCGCGAACGAGACGCCGAACCCGGTGCTTCACCATGTGACACTGAAGACCAACCGCGTCGAGGAGATGGTCCGTTGGTACGGGATCGCGGTCGGCATGACGACCAACCACCACAGCCACTTCGGCGCCTGGATGACCAACGATGCGGCCAACCACCGGATCGCGCTGCTGGCGCACCCGGCGCTCACTGACGACCCTGACAAGATCCCGCATACGGGGATCCATCACATGGCGTTCGAGTTCGCGGACATCAGTCAGCTGCTGGCAAGCTACGAGCGTCTCAGGGGGGAGGGGATCGTTCCGCACGCGTGTCTCGACCACGGGATGACGACCTCGATGTACTACGTGGACCCGGACGGCAACAGCGTCGAGCTGCAGGCCGACAACTTCGGTGACTGGACGCAGTCCACTGACTGGATGCGAACCGCTCCTGAGTTCGAGGTCAACCCGATCGGGATCAGCTTTGACCCCGAGCAGATGCTCGCCGCGTGGCGGGACGGGACCGGCGCCGCCGAGCTGCACGAGCGCGCGTTCGCCGGAGCCTTCGACCCGGGGACACCGCTCGACCTGCGGCTGCCGCCGGAACCGTCGTCCGCGCTGTGAGCGAGACGGCCGAAGGGCTGCTGGCGGAGGCGCTTCGCAGCGAAGGGCGGGTGATTCAGGTCCGGCGGGGCCAGGCGCTGTTCGTCGAGGGTGACCGCGCCGAGCGGGTGTTCTTGCTGCTCGCTGGGTGGGTGATCGTCAGCTGCGCCGGTCCGGGAGGCCGCGAGGTCGTGCTCGCGGTCAGCGGGCCTGGCGAGCTGCTCGGCGAGCTGTCGGCGTTTGACGAGCGGCCACGGTCGGCGACCGCCGTCGCCGCGAGCGAGGTGCAGGCCGTGGTCGCGGCGTCCAGCGTCTTGACGCGGGCGCTCGACGACCACGGCGCCGCGCACGAGCTGCTCGGGCTGCTCGCCTCGCGCCTGCGCGACGATACGCGCAAGCTGGTCGAGTTCGCGACGCTGAGCACGCTCGGCCGGATCGCCTGGCGGCTGCTGGATCTGGCCGAGCGGTTCGGCGAGCCGGTACCTGACGGCATCTCCGTGTCAGTGCCGTTGTCCCAGGACCAGCTGGCCAGCTGGTGCGGCGCCTCGCGCGAAGCGGCGGTCAGGGCGCTGCGCTCGCTGCGGACGCGCGGGATCGTCACGACCGAGCGAAACGGCGTCACCGTCCGCGATCTCGAAGGGCTGCGCCGTCAGGCTCAGGGACTCGCCTAGCCGAGTCGCGACGTCACCCGTCGAGGATCGTCAGATCCAGCCGACGCAGACGCTCGGGGTCGGCCAGGATGTCGATTTCGGCGATCTTGCCGCGCCTGATCGTGAAGGCGCTGATCGCAAACGGCTCTCCGGCGCGGGTCGTCAGCGTGCCCACGGCGCCGTTGACGAGCGCCGGATGGACCTCGAGGTCGAGCCGCGAGTAGGTGAGCGCCTGCTGGGCGACCGCGACCGCTCCGTGCACCTCGCGCGAGGGCGGCGCGGCAGCACCCTGGTCGGCTCGCACGACGACGTCTGGGTCGAGCACCGCGACTAGCGCCTCGAAGTCGCCCTCGCGCGCGGCCGCGAGGAACGCCTCCACGACCATTCGCTGCGCCGGCAGATCGGCGTCGGGTGCCGTGTTCGCGCCCCGGACGCGGCGGCGGGCGCGGCTGGCGAGCTGGCGGGTCGCCTCAGGCGAGCGGTCGACGATCACCGCGATCTCGTCGAACGGCACCGCGAACATGTCGTGCAGGACGAAAGCGAGCCGCTCGGCGGGAGCGAGCGTCTCGAGCACGACCAGCAGTGCGAGACCGACGGAATCCGCGAGCAGCGCCTCGTGCTCGGGGTCGACCCCGTCTGCCGGATCGACGATCGGCTCAGGGATGTGCACCCCGAGCGGCTGATCGTGTCGTGCGCGCCGGGCGCGCAGCATGTTGAGCGCCACGCGGGCGACGACCGTCGTCAGCCAGGCACCGAGGTTCTCGACCTCGGTGGTGTCCGCGCGGCTGAAGCGCAGCCACGCGTCCTGGACGGCGTCATCGGCCTCGGTGAGCGAGCCGAGCATCCGGTAGGCGACGGCGCGCAGGTGGGTCCTGTGCTCCTGGAATCGCTCCGCCAGCCGTTGCTGCTGCTCCATCGATCGTCCGTTCTCCATAGCGTCCTATGCCACTAGACCCGCGGGGCGCGGCCGGTGTGACGAGGATGCCGCAGATGGCCGGCGGCGGCTGCGTCCGGCGCCGGCGAGCGAGCAGACTCCAGTCCTTTCTTACCCAGTTGTGATGGTTCCCGAAGGCTGCTCTTCGCGACCCGAGCGATCCTTTATCCAGCCAGGAAAGGAAGCTCGATATGACCACGATCCTCGTCATCAACGCCCTCTCGTCGCTGCTCGCTGCGCTCGGCATCTCCGGCCTGTGGCTCCGTCGCCGGCGCCGTGCTGCCGCAGCCGTCCGGCCGCTGTACGTGCGCGCACGCCCGGACGCCTGATATTCGCGGCGGGCTTGGGGACTTATGGGCGCTATAGCGCCCACGAGATCCCACACCCCTCAGGGAATCCGGATGTCCTTTGCCGCGGTGGCGTCCGCGAGCTCGCCGGCGCTGAGCGACGCGCGCGAGACCGGGGTGACGAACGTCCAGTGCCTGCCGACCGGGCAGCGCTGGAACCTCCACCAGCCGAACCGCAGCGCCTTCAGCGAGCCGCCGGGGATCCAGATCGTCGTGAACAGGTGGCCGTCGCGGCAGCGGACCACGACGTTGCCGCCGAAGCGGTAGCCGCGGCGCCGCAGGCTGGCGAGCTCGACCCCCACGCCGGCGGCGAAGATCGCCATCGCCCGCGACCTGCCGCGCCCGCGCCCGTGCTCGTGCCCATGCTTGTTGTGATCAGCAATCGGTGTGTCCGACATAGGCGGTGCTCCTCTCGCCGTCTGCACTTTGATCTCTGAAGCGGTAACACCATCAGCATGCAGGATGTGGCAAATCCAGATTGCGTCGCCGGATTTGTTGCGGAATTGAGGCTCAGCCTGCGCCTGGCGACAAAACCGAGGCGGCGCCGCGGTTTTGTCGCAGACTGCATGTGTCAAGGATGCTTCTATGAAGTCAAGGGGATCGCGGTGAGGCGGTGGTAGAGCTCGCGGGAGATGTGGCGTTTGAGTGAGCGGATTGCTTCGCGTTTGGTTTTGCCGTCGCGGATGCGGCGTTCGAGGTAGGCGCGCGTTTCGGGTTGGTGTTTGGCGCGGATGATCGCGATCGTGTGGATGGCGTTGTTGGCTTGGCGGTCCCCGCCGGGGTTGAGTCGGTAGCGGACGGTCTTGCCGGATGAGGCCGGGATCGGGGCGGTGCCGTTGCAACGCGCGAACGCCGCCTCGTTCTTGAACCGCACGGGGTCGCACGCAAGCAGCTTGGCGGCGGAGATCGGTCCGATGCCGGGCTCGTCGAGCAGGGTCTGATCGAGGGATCGGACGAGGTCGGCGAGCTTGTCCTGGTAGCGCTTGGCGTCCTTGCCGAGGGCGCGCGAGTGGGCGGCGAGGTCACGCATGACCGCGAACGTGACGTGCTCGTCGAGGTCGGCGTTGGCGCGAGCGCGCAGCGAGAGGATCCGTCGCTCGAGCTGTTTGCCGGTGCCGTGGCCGATCCGCTCGCGCAGCGCGATCGGTGCGGTCGCGTTCAGCGCTTGCAGCTGGTTGAGCACGCGCGTGCGCTCGGTGACTGCCGAGCGCCGCGCGATCAGCAGCGCTCGTATGGCGGTGAGGATCCCGCGCTGTCTGGGTGTCGAGACGTTCTCGTCTGCGAGTACGCGTTTGGCTGCGGTGATCGCGTCGATGCGATCGGACTTCCCGGCGCGCCGGTCGCGCCGACGTGGACGCTCGACCTCGAGGACGGTGTGTCCGGCGTGCAGCAGGTGTTCGCAGAGCCCGGCGCCCCAGCTGCCGGCGCCTTCGATCCCGAACAGCAGCTGACGACCGGCGGCGAGCCCTTCGGCCCAGTGCTGCAGCTCTTCGTAGCCCGCGGCCGTTGCTGCAAAGATCAGCTCGGCGAGCATCTGTCCGAGGTGGTCGAGTGCCACGGCGTAGTGGCGCTCCTTGTGGGTGTCGACCCCGACTGCGATCATCGCGTTCTCCTCATCGTCGACGCTGTTGGTGATGTGGAGGCCGTCGGACAGAGCTGTGTCGAGTGATGTCCAGGCTTCTATGAAGTCACGGCGGCATCCGTGGACGACGGCGGGAGACAGATCCTTGAGAGGGCACCGATCGGCCAGCCGGTTGGTGAGTCATCCCGCCGCCGCCCACACCCTCCAGGGGGTCTCGGACGTCGCGCCCGGCAGCCACGTCGCTACGCCCTACGGGCTCCGCTCCGCGGCCGCCGGCTTGTCAGGCCCAAACCGGACCGGACACGCGATTTCAAACTACACAGCCGGTCGAAAAGTGGACCGGTTGCGCCGGTTGAAAAGTGTCCCACCCCTGCCCCCTTCGTTGCTGCTTTAGCCGGGGAGTCGCAGGCCCCGCAGGGGCCGAGCACATCCGGCGTCGGGATGGGTGAGCGGTTCGGGGTTGGGGCGGCCTGGGCGGCCCTCGACCACGCCCGCAGGCCAGGATGGGGTCCGGGCCGTCTGCAACGATCGACCGGATGCCCCGACGACCGTGGTATGCAGCCGCATGCGCGATCGCGCTCCTGCTGGTCGTGCCCGCGGGGGCCCAGGCGGCGATGTCCTGGTCTGGTCCGAAATCGCTGAGCGATCTCAACCAGCCCGGGATGGCTGCCGTGGCGTGCCCGTCGGCGTTCATCGGCCGGGGCTGAGCCGACCGGGCGCGATCGAGCGAGGCGGTTCGAGCTAGTGGCGGCCAACCGGAGCGGGATCGTCGTGCGCGCGATGGTCGAAACCGATCTCGCCGCCGCGGCGAGCATCTCGGCGCGGGCGTTCGGGATCGAGATCGACGACGAACAGGCCGCCGGACGCTGGCGACAGCGGGTGCGACATCTCCTGGTCACCGATCCCGACGGGGCGTTCATGGCCGAGCGCGACGGACAGGTGATCGGAGTAGCCCAGGCGATGCTCCGCGAGCGGCTCTGGTGCCTTTCGCTGCTGGCGGTCGCCCAAAGCGCTCAGGGCTCGGGCGCCGGCGGCGCGCTGCTGGAGCGCACGCTGCACTATGCCCGCGCGGGGGACGCCGGTCTGATCGTCAGCTCCAACGACCCCCGCGCGCTGGCGATCTACGTGGCGAGCGGCTTCTCGCTGCGCCCCGCGCTGAAAGCTGCGGGCCCCGTCGACCGCCGCGCGCTGCCGCCCGCCGATCCGCGAGTGCGTGCGGTCGGCAGCGCGGATCTCGAGGCGCTGGAGCCGATCTCGCGCTCGATCCGCGGTGCTTCGCACACGATCGAGATCAGATACGCGCTCGGGCGGGGAGCCGAACTGCTGCGGATCGCGGATCGCGGGTTCGCGGTCGCACAGCCGGGTCACGGGGTGTGGCTGCTGGTTGCGCGCGACGACGAAGCCGCCGGGGTGCTGCTGTGGAGCGCGCTCGAGCTCGCGGGCGACGGCGAGCGGCCGTTGGGCTGGATCACCGCTGGACAGGACTGGGCGGTCTCGATCGCGGTCGTGGCCGGGCTGCGGTTGAGCGGCTACGGCGCCCTCTGCGTGCGGGGCGAACCGGGCCCGCTGCGCCCGTATCTGCCTAGCGCCCCGTTCGCCTGACGCCGAACCGGGCACACTAGAGGTGATGACCAGCGACGAATCCCTCGACTCGGTGCTCATCGGCGGCCTCGAGCAGCGCGAGATCGTGATCGCCGACTACGACACCGGCTGGCCGGTCCGCTTCGCGGCCGAGCGGAAACGGATCGCGGGAGCGCTCGGGGCACAGGCGTTCGCGATCGAGCACATCGGTTCGACGGCGGTGCCGGGACTGGGGGCCAAGCCGGTCATTGACGTGCTCGTAACGGTCGCGGACGCCGACGACGAGGACGCGTTCCGGGCGCCAATGGAGCAGGTGGGTTACGTGCTGAGGGTCAGAGAGCAGGGGCACAAGATGTTTCGTACCCCGGCGCGCGACGTCCACGTGCACGTGCTGAGCCACGACGGTCCCGAGGTCGAGCGCCACCTCCGGTTCCGTGACCGGCTGCGCGAGTCACCGCCGCAGCGGGAGGCCTACGAGCGGCTCAAGCGCGAGCTCGCGGCGCGCGACTACACAGACATGAACGAGTACGCCGACGCGAAAGGGCCGTTCATCGAACGCGTGCTTGGCGAACACGGTGGCTGAGATCGCCGAGCAGCTGGACCGCCGGCGGCGCGAGGTCGCCGAGCGCTGGAACCTCGGTCGCGAGCTGGTATTGATCAGCGCCGGCGAGCCGATCGGCGTGCCGGGGCGCGGCGACCTCTGCTACCCGTTCCGAGCGCACTCCGAGTACTTCTACCTGACCGATCGCGAGCGCCCCGGCGGCGTGCTCGCTTTCGACAGCGAGGGCGGCTGGACCGACTTCGTGCGGCCGACCTCGACCGAGGAGATCCTCTGGGAGGGGGCGCCGGCTGAGGACCAGCCCGGGGAGCCGATCGCCAGGCTCGAAGGGTGGCTATCGGCTCGCAGTGGGAGCCCGCTGGCGCTGCTCGGTTCGCCGCACAGCGGCCTGGCGTCCGAGGTTGAGCTCGCCGACGAGCTGCGCCGGGGGCTAAATCAGGTCCGGCGTTGCAAGGACGAGGTCGAGCTCGAGCGCATGCGAACGGCCCAGCGCGCGACTAGGGCGGGATTCGCCGCGGTCGTCTCAGAGCTGGTGGCCGGCCGGTCTGAGCGCGAGGTCCAGATCGAGCTCGAGGCCGAGTTCTTCCGTCGCGGCGCCGACCGGCTCGCGTTCGACACGATCGTCGGCTCGGGCCCCAACTCCGCGGTCCTGCATTTCGCTCCCAGTGCGCGGCGCCTCAACGATGGCGAGCTTGTGCTGATCGACGCCGGCGGCGAGTACCGCGGCTACGCGTCGGACGTGACCCGTACCTTCGCGGTCGGCGGCAGCTTGAGCTCGGAGCAGGCGGCGCTGTACGGCGTTGTCCGAAGCGCCTGCGAGGCCGCGATCGAGCGCTGCACCGCCGGGACCGAGTTTCGCGACGTGCACCGCGTGGCCGCGCTTGTGATCGGCGAGGGCCTGGCCGACTTCGGGCTGCTGCGAGGTCACCCGGAGGCGCTCGTGGAGCGCGGCACGGTGACGCTGTTCTTCCCGCACGGGGTCGGCCACCTGGTCGGCCTCGGGGTGCGCGACGCGAGCGAGGTGCTCCCGGGCCGTGAGCCCGAGCCCGGGATGCCCCGGCTGCGCACTGACCTGGCGCTGGCTCCGGACTATGTGACGACGATCGAGCCCGGGGTCTACCTCGTCCCGGCGCTGCTCACCGATCCCGAAACGCGCGCGAACCATCGCGAGGCGGTCGACTGGGACCGGGTCGACCGGATGCTCGGGTTCGGCGGCATCCGGCTCGAGCACAACGTGCTGATCACCGCCGACGGCAACGAGGTGCTGACCGGCGGGATCCCGCTTTAGTGGCGCGGGGCACTAGCTCACAGAACCCGCGACGATCGCAGCAAGCTGATGGCCCGCGCCGACGCTTCGCCGATCGCGCCGTTGATCGCCTCGTCGCTGGCGGCCTCGGAGGTCGCCTGGGTGAACACCGACGCGGCGTACCAGCTGCCGTCGGGAAACTCGATCACGCCGATCTCGTTGCGCACGACGCCGATCAGGCCGCCGCTCTTGGCGGCGACGCGCAGCTGCGGCCCGAAGCCGGTCGCGAGGCGGTGGCGGGTCAGCTGGCGCCCCATCAGGCCGCGTAGCCGCTCGCAGGCCTGCGGGTCAGTGGCCTTGTCAGTCCAGACCGCGCGTAGCAGGCGGCACATGTCGCGCGGAGTGGTCCGGGTGGCGCGCCGCGGGTCGAGCGCTTCGCAGGTGTACAGCCGGTCGCGCAACTGCGCCCGCCGCTCGGGATCGGCGCGCGTGAGCTCCGCCGCCAGCTCGGGCCAGCTTTGCAAGCCGGCAGCCCGGGCGAGGCCATCGATCATCGTTCGCAGGTCGGAGGCGATCACCGTCTGAGTCATGCCGAGGGCGCGGGCGGTCGTGTTGCAGGCGTCGAGCCCGGTCAGCTCGAGCAGCGCGTCAGTCGCAACGTTGTCACTGATCGTCAGCATCGCCACCAGCAGGTCACGGACCGAGGTCTCGACGTCATCTGAGTAGATCGAGAAGCCGGTCGGCCCGGGCGTGCGAGCCGCAGCCGGGAGCCGCACCCGCTGCTCGGGGTCAAGCGTGCCGGCGGCGAACCGACGCTCGGCCTCGACCGCGATCAGGACTTTGATCACGGACGCCGCGACGACCTGGGAGTCGGCGTCGAGCGCCACCTCGCTCTCGTCGCTGCCGGACTGCACGCACAGTTGGCCTGCGCAACCTGCCTCCTCGAACACGCGGGCGATGGCGTCAGTCTGCGCAGACTGCAGAGCGCTCGCTGGCATCCGTCACACCGTAGCGGGGGGCTCAGGGCGCAGTGAAGCCGACGATCAGCTGCGCGGTCTCGAGCGGAACGTCGAGCTGTGGGCAGTGACCGACTCGATCGAGCACGACCCAGTCGGCCCGCGGCAGTCCCTGCTGATAGCGGGCCGCGGCCGACGGCCACCCCAGGATCCGGTCGGCCGTCCCCCAGACGATCCGGACCGGGCAGGTGATCCGCTCGAAGTCGAGCGGGAAGCCGTCTCGCTCGGCGAGCGCGAGCAGTCCCGGCAGACCTTCGCAGGCAGCGACGCCTCGGATCTGGTGGGCGAGCAGTTCGGCCGGGATGTGCTCAAAGTTGGTGGCGGTGAACTCGGTCGCGCGCCGGCGCGCGTCAGGGGAGGCGACGATCGCGTCGGCGTGCGGAGCCGCCGCGGTCGCCAGCTCACGCATCCCCATGAAGTGGGAGCTCCGATCTCCGTAGGACTCGTCGTCGGGCGACCAGCCACCGGCGGGGGCGAACGCGACCACCGAGCGGGCCCGGCCGCGAGCAGCGAGCTGCAGCGACACGTAGCCGCCAAGCGAGCTGCCCGCCAGGTGCGCGGTCTCAAAGCCGGCCTCGTCGAGCGCCGCCTCGGCTGCGTCGGCGAGCGTGTCGATCGTGGGCGCGCCGTTCAGCTGCGGACCGCCGGCGTGGCCGGCGAGCGTGGGAGCGAGTACGTCGTGCTGGCGTTCGAGCGCTGGCAGTACCAGCTCCCAGGTCCGCCAGGTGTCCGTGATGCCGTGCAGGCAGACCAGCGGGGGGCCGGTGCCGCCGCGGTGCGAGGGGCTGAAGCGTGTGTCCACGGTGCGGCACGGTATCGAGGCCGGGCTAGGGTTGGCGCTGATGGCTCGTGAGACGACCACCGACTTTGCAGTACTGGACCGTCTAGTCCGGCCCGCGGGCCGGGACGTGCTCGACGTCGGCTGCGGTGCTGGCGCGCTCGTGCGCCGGCTCGCGGGCGCCGGCGCCCGGCCGGTCGGACTCGAGATCTCCGAGGCGCAGATCGCGGAAGCGATCGCAAACGACGGCGGCGCCGGCGCGCGGTATTTGGTCGGGCGGGCCGAGGCGCTGCCGCTCGAGCCGGCGAGCTTCGACGCGGTCGTGTTCATGCGCTCGCTGCACCACGTCCCGCCTTCGCAGCTCGGGGTGGCCCTGGGCGAAGCGGCGCGAGTGCTGCGCCCGGCGGGCATCGTCTACGCCGCCGAGCCGCTGGCCGAGGGCGACTACTTCGAGCTCGTGCGAATGGTCGAGGACGAGCTCGAGGTGCGCCGCGCCGCCCAGCGGGCGCTCGACGACGCGCGGCGCGCGGGCTTCGAGCGCCAGGCGACGGTCGAGTACGACGTCACGATCGAGATCGCAGGCATCGAGGCGCTGCGCGAACGGGTCGTGCGCGTGGACCCCGATCGGGCGGCGCTGTTCGCAGCCCGCCAGGCGGAGATCGAGCGGGCGCTGACGCGGCTCGGCGAGCCGGCCGGAGAGGCGGGCGCGAGGCGCTTCGCGCAGCCGATGCGCGCGGTGCTGCTACGCCGCGCTCAGGCCGGCGCGGCCGAGAGCAGCTCGTCGAGAGCTTGAAGATCGTCGTCGGTCGGAGTCCAAGCCGCGGCGGCTGCGTTGGAGCGCACCTGCTCGGGCTTGGTAGCGCCGGCGATCACCGAGGTGACCGGGTCGTGGGTCAGCAGCGCGCCGATCGCGACGTCAGTCAGGGCGAGGCCGCGTTCGTCGGCGAACCGCTCAGCGACTCGACCAGTTCGTATTGCTCGGGGGTCGCGATCTCGTCGCGGCCGGACAGCCGGGCGCCGCTCGGACCGGGCTCACCGCGGCGGTACTTGCCGGTCAGCAGCCCCGACGCGAGCGGGAAGAAGGGAACGAAGCCGATCCCGAGTTCCCGGCATGCCGGCAGGACCTCCTCTTCGGGCTCGCGGACGAGCAGGCTGTACTGGTTCTGGACCGCGGTGAAGCGGATCAGGCCGCGCTCGCGGGCGATCGAGTCGGCTGCGTGCAGCTGGTCGGCGCTGAAGTTCGAAGCGCCGATCGCGCGGACCTTGCCGGCCTTGACGAGGCCGTCAAGCGTCTCGAGCGTCTCCTCGAACGGGGTCACGCCGTCGGGCTGGTGGTACCAGTAGTAGTCGATCACGTCGGTGCGCAGGCGGCTGAGCGAAGCGTCGATCGCGTCCAGGATGTACTGGCGCGAGCCGCGCGGCCCCTTGCCGTCGCCCATGTCCATGCCGAACTTGGTGGCGAGCGTGACCTGGTCGCGGCGGCCCTGGAGGATCTCGCCGATGTACTGCTCGCTCTCGCCGCGGCCGTAGATATCGGCGGTGTCGAAGAACGTGATCCCCTGCGCCAGCGCCTCATCGATCACCGCGCGGGTCCCGCTTAGGTCAAGCCGGCGGCCGAAGTTGTTGCAGCCGAGCCCGACGACCGAGACCTCGAGGCCTGAATCGCCGAGCGGGCGCGTGGGTAGCTGAGCCATCGCTCTACAGATAGCACGGCCGTCCTTGCATTAGCGCCACGGCCGTCACTCGAGTGGGCGCTAGGCTCCGGATCGATGGGCGAGCTGACGTTCAAGACGACGCTCGTCAAGCGCGGTCCCGGCGTCGCGGTCGTGCTTGGCGAGGACCGGGTAGCGGCGGTGGGGGAGGGTGCCAAGCGCTTTCCGGTCGCGGCCACGATCAACGGTCACACGTGGCGCAGCACGGTCGTGCGGATGCGCGGCGAGTACCTGCTCGGGCTCAGCAAGGAGGTTCGCGCCGGCGCCGGCGTGGAGGCCGACGAGCTGGTCCAGGTCAAGCTCGCGCTCGACCGCGAGGAGCGGACGGTCGATGCGCCCGAGGCGCTCGTCGAGGCGCTGGCGCGCGATCCCGACGCGAGCGCCGCCTACGACGGGCTCGCGTACACGCACCGCAAGGAGTTTGCGCGCTGGGTCGACGAGGCAAAGCGCCCGGAGACCCGCGAGCGGCGGGTCGAGCAAACGCTCGAGATGCTCAAAGCCGGCAAGACCCGCAGCTAGCTCGGATCAGATCGGCCTCGAGAGGATCTGACCGCGCCAGCCCCGCAGGTCAAAGCGGCCCTCGCGCGCGAACCCCTGCTGCTCGTAGTAGGAGACCAGCTGCGGCGAGTCCGCCCAGCAGTCGACCCGCACCATCTTCGCGCCGCGCTCGCGCGCGATCTCGATCGCGAGCTCGAGCAGGCGCGATCCGATCGCGTTGCCGGCCAGCCGGCGGGAGCTCAGCAGCAGGCTCACGTAGAGCTCCGGAACCGGGTTGCTCGGGACATACGGCGGCGATGCGCCGACGGCGAGGACGGCCACGACCGCGTTCTCGTGCTCGGCGATCCGGACCTCGTTCTCGCTCAGCGTGCGCTGCACGAGCGCACACATGTCGGGCCGCTCGGAGAACGGCTGCTCGCCCCACTGACCCACGAGGCCTCGTTCGCTCAGCCAGGCGACCGCCTCGTCGAACAGCGACAGCACCTGCGGCTGATCGGCGAGCGAACCCTCGCGTATACGCAGATCGACCACCGTCTGTTTTGTAGCGCGCCGCGGCGGCGCCGGCGCATACGATCGCAAGATCACTGTCCCGAGCCAGATCCTCGCCCGGCGGATGCACCTGATCGAGCCGCTGACGCTCGACGTCGTCTGCGAGCCCGATCTGCGGGCCACGATGGACGATGGAGCGGCGCTGTTGGCCGACCGCTGGGTCGCCCGCTCTGACCGCGACCGCCCGCAGCCGACGGTCCTGATCCGCTCGCCATACGGTCGCAAGTCGATCGTCGGGCTGCTGTTCGGCCGGCTGCTCGCCGAGCGCGGGCTGCAGGTCGTGATCCAAAGCGTGCGCGGGACGTTCGGATCCGAAGGCGAGTTCGCTCCGTTCGACGAGCGCGCGGATGGCTTGGCGACCGTCCGCTGGCTGCGTGAGCAACCCTGGCATCGCGACGCGATCGGGATGTTCGGCCCCAGCTACCTCGGGATCGTCCAGTGGGCGCTCGCCGCTGAGGCCGGCGACGATCTGCTCGCGCTCGCGATCGGAGTCAGCGCCTCGCAGTTCCACGGCCAGACGTATGCCGGCGGCAGTCTGACGCTCGAATCGATGGCGTCGTGGCTGGCGATCGTCGAGGCCCAGGAGGGCCGCTTCGCGCTGCTGGCGATCAACCGCTCGCTCCGCGGCCTGCGGGCACGGCTCGACGAGCTGCCGCTCGGCGAGCTCGACGAGCGCGTGGCCGGCGCTCCGATCCCATGGTTTCGCGAGGCGTTCGAGAGCCCGGGCCGCGACCAGGCCTACTGGGCGGCGCGGGATTTCTCGGCCCGTGTCGCCGAGGTCCGGGCGCCGGTCCAGTTCGTAGGTGGGTGGTACGACTTCCTGCTGCCGTGGATGCTCGAGGACTACGCCGCTCTGCGGGCGGCCGGCCACCATCCGCAGCTTCGCATCGGGCCCTGGACCCACACTGCGCCCGGTCTCGCGTCGGCGGGGCACCGAGACGGGATCGCGTGGCTGCGTGCCCACCTGCTCGACGACCAGCGCCTGGTCCGCGAGCACCCGGTCAAGGTGCTCGTGACCGGGGAGCGCTCGGGTGGCGGCTGGCGCGAGCTGGAGGACTGGCCGCCGCCGGACACCGGCGAGCGGCGACTGTGGCTCGCCGACCCCGGGCGGCTCGCTGACTCGCCGCCGCTGGACGCGGCCGATCGCGGCGATCGCTACCGCTACGACCCCGCCGACCCGACGCCGGCTGTCGGCGGTCCGGTCCTGCTCGCGCGCGAGGCGGTAGTCGACAATCGCGAGCTCGAGGCGCGCGCCGACGTGCTGACCTTCACCAGCGAGCCGCTGGGCGCGACCAGCGAGGCGATCGGCCCGGTTGCAGTCGAGCTGTGGGCGAAGGCGGACAGCGATTTCTTCGACCTGTTCGCGCGGGTCTGCGACGTCGACGAGCGGGGCGCCTCGTTGAACGTCACTGACGCGCTCGTCCGCGTGGCGCCGGGAGCCTTCGAGCGCGGGCCGGACGGCGCCTGGGCGGTCGCGTTTGATCTGTGGCCGATCGGGCACCGGTTCGCCGCCGGCCACCGGATCCGTCTCCAGGTCTCGTCAGGCGCGCATCCGCGCTATGCGCGCAATCCAGGCACCGGCGAGGACCCGGCGACCGCGACGACGCTGAAGGCGGTCGAGGTCGAGCTGCTGCACGACCGCGATCACCCGTCGGTGCTTGTGCTGCCGACCGCCGGCGTCAGCTGACCGCGCGGACCTCGTCGCCGACCCGGATCTCGCCGTCACTGAGGATGTCGGCGCGCAGCCCGCCCCGGTGGACCAGCGAGCGCAGGATCGGGCGCCCCGCGTAGCGCTCGATCACCGTGCACGGCTCGCAGAGGCGCATCCCGCGGCACGGGACGTCGCCGATCGTGAACTCGTGGCCGAGCAGTTGGTTGAGCGCGATCCCCCGGGTGAGCACATTGCGCCGGTGCTCGTCTGGCCCCAGCGGCGGCTCGAACGCCTCGCACACCTCCGCCTCGACGAGCGTCAGCGCGCTGCCCGAGAGGCCCGAGGGGAACGTCCCCTTGCCCGTGACGTGGCGGTCGCCGTCGAGCCCGTGCCCGGCCAGCGCACGGACCGCCTCCAGCTCGCGGGTGGGCTCGCCGGCGCTGGGGGAGACCCAGATCGCCTCGACGGTGCCGCTCCCGGCCGGGGCGAGCGGCAGCGGCGGCCGCGCGAGCGCGATGTCGCCGGCGGCGATCACAAAGCCCTCGAGCAGCCAGGCGTTGTCTACCACGCCGTCGCCGGCCGGATCCCAGACGACGCCCGACGGGATTCCATACATGACCGCGAACCGGCGCTCGCCGCCGTTTGGAGGCTGCATGCGCGCGATCCAGGGGCCGTTCCAGGAGAACGACGTCGGTTCGGCGATCCTCGCCATCCCCATTGACAATCCCCCGAGCCAGCGGGTCACGGTCGGGCCGGTCACCGGGTCCTCGCCGTCCGACAGCTGCGGCAGCTGGGCGGGCTCGAGCTCGAGCACGGTCGCCAGGCAGGCGAGGAATGACGACTGCTCGAGCGGCAGGCTCCGTTGCAGCTTCGAGCTCGGTTTCACAACTCAGAGCCTACCCCCGGATATCCTCGTGCGCGCGTTGACTGCCACCGTCACTCTGAACGGAAATCTGAGCGCCGAGGACGTCGTGGCGGTCGCCGCCGGGGCGCGGGTGGAACTCGATGCCACGGCGCTCGAGCGCGTGGCTGCAAACCGCGAGGTGCTCGAGCAGATCCTGTCCACCGGGACGCCCGTCTACGGGATCAGCACCGGGTTCGGCGCCCTGGTCTCGAACACGGTGGCTCCCGAGCTTCAGCGCCACCTGCAGGTCAACCTCCTGCGAAGCCACGCGGCCGGGACCGGTCCCGAGCTGCCGGGCGCGGTCGTGCGGGGCGCGATCGCGGTGCGCGCCAACGGGCTGATGCTCGGCCACTCAGGCGTGCGGCCGCTGATCGTCGAGCGTCTCGCGGGGTTGCTCAACAGCGGGTACGTGCCGCGTGTGCCACGCACCGGGTCACTCGGTGCAAGTGGCGACCTGGCCCCGTCCGCCCACGCATTCCTCCCGCTGCTCGGCGAGGGCGAGGTGTTCGCCCCCGACGGGACGCTGGTAAGCGGTGCTCAGGCCCTCGCGGCGCTCGAGCTCGAACCACTCCAGCTCGAAAGCAAGGAGGGGCTGGCGCTGATCAACGGGACCCATTTCATGAGCGCGGTCGGCGCACTGGTGACGGTCAGCGCCCGGCAGTTGCTGGACGCGATTGACGCCGTCGCGGCGGCGACGATCGACGCGCTGCGCGGCGCGCTGCCGGCGTTTGACCCGCGAGTTCACCGCCTGCGGGCACTTGCGGGGCAGAGCACGAGCGCGGCCAACATCGCCGCCGCGCTGCAAGGCTCGAGCCGTACCCACGGTCCAGGCTCCTCGCGCCTTCAGGACGCTTATTCGCTGCGCTGCGCGGCGCAGGTCCACGGCGCCGCGCGCGAAGTTCCCCGCTTCTTCGCCGAGCTGGTGGTCGCCGACCTCAACGCGGTCACGGACAACCCGCTCGTGTTCGACGACCCGCCCGAGGTGGTCTCCGCCGGCAACTTCCACGGCCAGAGCCTCGCGGTCGCGTTCGACACGCTGAGGCTGGCGCTCGCCGACCTCGGTTCGATCTCCGAGCGGCGCACGTTCAGGCTCCTGTCACCGAGCCTCAACGGCCGCCTGCCGGCCTTCCTGACCACCGATGCGGGCACGTCGAGCGGCTACATGGTCGCCCAGTACACGGCCGCGGCGCTGGTCGCCGAGCTGCGGGCACTGGCGCACCCGGTCAGCGTCGACAGCATCCCGACCTCCGACAACCAGGAGGACCACGTCTCGATGGGGATGACCGCGGCGCTGATGGCGCTCGACGCGATCGACCGGCTGCAACGAGTGGTCGCGATTGAGCTGATGTGCGCCTGCCAGGCACTCGATTGCGACCCCGGCGTGCCCGGCGCGACCGTGGCTGCGCTGCATGCGGCGGTCCGCGAGCTGGTGACGCCGCTGACGAGCGACCGCCCGCCGGCCGACGACATCGTCGCTGTCCTGGAGCTGATCAGAGGCGGCGCCGTGGTGCGGATCCTGACTGACGCGTGATGAAGTTCGTCCCGCCCGAGCGCCACCTGACCCGCGCCAAGGACCTGGCCGACTCGCGCTACTTCGAGCCGCTCGGGGTCGACGACCTCGCTGATGCGGCCGGCCTGTCACGGGCCCACTTCAGCCGTGAGTTCAGGCGCGCGTTCGGCGAGGCTCCGCACTCCTACCTGCTGACGCGTCGCCTCGAGCGGGCGGCGTCGCTGCTGCGGCGACCGACAAGTCAGTCGCGGAGATCTGCTTCTCGGTCGGCCTCTCGAGCGTCGGCTCGTTCACCTCGAGCTTCACGCGCACCTACGGCGTCTCGCCGACCGCGTATCGCGTCGGTACCCGCCGGCGGCGGCGCACGCGATGGTCCCCACCTGCGTGCTGCGCGTCTACGGCCGCCCCCAACGCAGCACGTTTGGAGAAGACAACGGCGCCGCGCGCAGTTAGCTTCGGCGCAAGTCAATCCAATCGAAGGAGCAACGATGATCAAGATCGCAACCACCCAGCTGTGGGTCCATGACCAGGACGAGGCGCTCGCCTTCTACACCCAGAAGCTCGGCTTCGAGGTCCGCAGCGACGTGACGCTGCCCGAGATGGGCAACTTCCGCTGGCTGACCGTGGGCCCCCCGGGCCAGCCCGAGGTCGACATCGTGCTGATGGCGATCCCGGGGCCGCCGGTGATGGATGCCGAGACAGGCGAGCAGGTCAAGTCGCTGATGGCGAAGGGCTTCGCCGGCGACGGTCTTTTTGACGACCGACGACTGCCAGGCCTGCTACGAGGAGCTGTCGGCGCGCGGCGTCGAGTTCTCCGAAAAGCCCGAGGAGCGCCCGTACGGGATCGACTCCGGGATCCGCGACCCGTCGGGCAACAACATCCGCCTGACGCAGGTCAACGAGCTCGTCACGGGCTGAAGGTCGCGGTCCGGCGCGGGCCCTGCACAAGGTGCCCGCGCTACGCCGCCGGCTCGCCTACGGACTTAGAAAACGCTGTAGCCGCCCTGTTCGCGCCGATCCCGATTTCCGCGGGACGATGAGCGCGCAGGAAGCGCTTCCGCTTGTAGACATGAAGCAGCAGTCAGCTTCTGGCTACCGCGTCAGCGATCGAGGGGGAGCCGTGTGTACGTCAGCGCGTAGAGCTGGCGTCGTAGGGCGCGCACCAGAGCGTGATCGGTTCTCCGGGAGTTGCTCTCCGTCGTGGCCGATCCCGTAGGCAATTGTGAGCGGGTCCTCGGGCGTGACCCCCAGGAGCGTGAGGCCGTCTCGGCCTGGGCGGCGATCTCGCGTGTTGCCCTCCTGATTGCGTAGGCGAACGACGGCCACGTCGGAACCGGCCGTCGCCCATGTCACACAAACCTTGTGCCAGGTGGTCATACCCCGCCGGTCGCGGCTGCCGGACATGCTTCCACCGCAGCGGGTGAGGCCCGAAGAAACGCTCGCAAGGAAATCACCCCACGGTTTCTCCGTGGCGGTGGCCGAGCCCATTGCACGCCACGGCCCATCGGCACGCGTGACGGTGATGTCGCCTAGCTCGGGTTGTCCGCGGGCGTTCTGGGCTGCTTCCGCGTCCGCCCAGAAAAGCATCGACCCGAAGACGCCGTCGGACCAGAGGTCAAGCGCTCGGACACCAGGCAGCACAGCCTCGGGCGGGAGACGGCCCTCGGCGACCGAGTCAAGCGCGATTCCGAGGAGTTCGTTCCAGAGTTCGCGGTTGTGCTCCATCGCCCGGTGCATTATTCACTCAGACCGCCGCCTTCACGAAGAAGCGGTCTTTGCGGCGGTCCGAGGGCCAACGGCGAGAGTGTCGCAGT
>CAVPFS010000047.1:0-7751 GCA_963703825.1 uncultured Solirubrobacterales bacterium
ACTGCGGGACTCCGATGACAGCCGCTTCTGGGGTCCGGTTCCGCAGCGCTACATCGTCGGCGCCGCGTTCTTCACCTACTGGCCGCTGGACAGGATCGGCCTACTCTGAGCCGCATGCGGTTGGCCGAACGTAGCGTCCTTGCGCTGACCAGCCTTGCCGGAGGTGACCGCCACGGGTATGCGCTGATCAAGGACATCGAGAGCTTCTCCGGTGTCGCGCTATCACCGGGGACGTTGTACGGGGCGCTAGCCAAGCTTGAGGCCGACGGCTTCGTGCAGCGCCTGCCGGCCGATGACCGGCGCTACCCGTACAGGCTGACGCCGGCGGGCCGGACGGCGCTGGCCGAGCGTCTGGCCGAATCCGCCCGGATCGCAAGCGTCGGGCTTGAGCGGATCGCTCTGGGTGACGCATGAGCCACCGCCTCACGGGTGCGATCCTGCTGCTCTACCCGCGCCGGGTCCGCGAGGGTCACGGTCCGGAGATCTTGGCGCTGATCGACGACCTGATCGTGCATGAGGGTCGCTCGCGCACCGGGCTGTGCATACGTCTGGCGGCGGACGGGCTGCTCCAGCGCGTAGCCTCGACCGCCACCGTCTGGACCGTGGTGGCGGTCCTAGCGACGACGAGCTTCGGTGGTCTGGCGGTCTCGGACTTCGCTGCCGCTAACGCGCTCCAGCATTCGCCGCGAACGGCCCACACGGTCGCGCCGGCATCGCGCAGCACCAGACCCCGCAACTCCTGCCCCGATCGCACCGCTCTTCGCGCCGGTCGGCCGGGATGATCGCGCGACGACTCACTTCGGTGCGATTCTCACTGCGGTAGACGCGATACGTGCCTACACGCAGCGAGCGCCGACCTTGCAGCCGGCCGCGGTTGTAGCGATCCGAGTGGCCCTCGAGACCCGGCACGACCAAACGTTGGGGCGGCTGCGGGCGGCGGTCGACGCCGTCGAGGATCCCGTCGAGCGGATTCTCGCTGTGTTCGACGGCCAGGCCCAGCTCTTCCGCGCGCCCGACTTCCGCGGCTGCGCCTTCACCGCGGCGGCCGCCGAAGCGCCGGCCGGCGGGCGCGTCAATGCGGCCGCCGAGTCCTACCGTCGTGACGTCCGTGGCCTGTTCACCGAGCTCGCCGCTGCCGCGGGAGCCCCGGACCCGCTGCTCCTCGCCAGCCAGCTCCAGTTGATCTACGACGGCGGCGGCCTCGCCGCCAACATGGACCGGGACCCGGCCATCGCCGCCCCCGCGCGCGCGGCCGCCAGCGCGCTCATCGCCGCCGCCATCACGCCCAGCTCGAAGTGATGTCTACGCGTCCACGGTGTCGACTACCTCGTAGACGCCAGACACAGACTCGCTCTCAACGAATGCCGATAGGTGATCGACGCGACTCATCTCCTGAGCGTCGGCCTCAGCGCGCCAGTGGTGGTACTCGTCCTTGGTCATCTCAAACAGCCCGAACGAGATCACCTCGTCCTCGTCGCGGATATTGCGCGCGTGGATGGCGCGTTGGAAGCCAGGCGGCATGGAGTCGCCGGGATCCCATGCGCGGCGGAACTGTTCCCACGTGCCCGGCTTGAGGCGGCGGGCAGAAAACATCACGATCACGTTGGCACCTCCATTGATCTGGGATTCGTCTGCGGGGCCCGCAGCGTACGCCTCCTCCAAGGTTCGTGACTAGGATCGGTGTATGGCTAACAAGACATGGTTCATAACCGGCACTTCGCGCGGCTTCGGTCGCGAGTGGACGAAGGCGGCGCTGGAGCGCGGCGACCGCGTCGCCGCGACCGCGCGTGACACGAGCACGCTTGACGACCTCAAGACCGAGCACGGCGACGCGCTGCTGTCGCTGACTCTGGATGTCACTAGTCGCGAGGCGGCGTTCGGCGCCGTCAAACGGGCACACGAGCATTTCGGCCGGCTGGACATCGTCGTCAACAACGCGGGCTACGGCCACTTCGGGATGGTGGAGGAGATCTCAGAGCAGGAGGCTCGGGCCCAGATCGAGACCAACCTGTTCGGCGCGCTGTGGGTGACGCAAGCTGCGCTGCCGTTCCTGCGCGAGCAGGGAAGTGGCCACATCGTCCAGGTGTCGTCGATCGGCGGCATCTCGGCGTTCCCGAGCGTCGGTATCTATCACGCCTCAAAATGGGCTCTGGAGGGGATCAGTCAGGCGCTCGCCCAGGAGGTCAAGGAGTTCGGGGTCAACGTCACGCTGGTCGAGCCCGGGGGGTTTTCGACCGACTGGAGTGGTCCGTCGTCCAAGCGCTCGGAGCCCAATCCCGCCTACAACGCACTCCGAGAGCGCCAGCAGCAGTGGCGCGCCAGCAACGTGCCGGGTGACCCGACCGCCTCGGCCGCGGCGATCATGCGCGTCGTCGACGCCGATCCCCCTCCGCTGCGGGTGTTCTTTGGCACCTCACCGCTGGGTATCGCCGAGAACGATTACGCGGGCCGCCTCGCGACATGGCGCGAGTGGCAGCCGGTGGCTGAGCTGGCTCAGGGAGACGCCCAGTAGCTGCGCCGCCGCGCGGATCTGATGACGCTCAGGTCCGGCTCGGTCGACCGCGCCGCGTGAAGTACTCCGCCTCGGCCTCGCCGAGCGGCGTCGCCGGCGGCTCGCCGTGCAGGTACTCGGCGGCGATCGCGCCCCAATCGGCACTGGCCCGTAGCTGACCGAGCACGACGCCGACGATCGCGTGCATCCGTCGGATCAGGATCGTCTCGGCCGGCAGCGTGAACTGGCTCAGCTGGTCCTTGACCTCGGCCTGACGCTCCTCGTCCGACCGGCCGGCGCTCGCGGCCGCGACGGCCTTGCTCGCCGGAGAAGCGCCGTTCACCGGGGACCGCGTACCACCGCGTCGCCCGCCGCATCAGCTTCAGCGCCAGCTCGGCGTCGACTAGCTCGGCCCCGTCGGAGGACAGATACGCGCCCGCCACCAGCGCGGACTTCAGCGCCGCCGCATCGCCGGCACGGACAGCGTGCGCGATCGCGCGCTCGGCGTCGGCACGCGCCGCGCTGACATCGCGCAGCAGCCCGTAGTCAAGGAAGCCGACGCGGCCGTCCGGACGCAGCAGGTAGTTGCCGGGATGCGGGTCGCCGAGCGCGATCCGGTCGCGGTACAGCAGGCCGAAGTAGAAGCGGAAGACGATCTCCCCGTAGCTGTCGCGCTGCGTCCTCGTCGAGCCGGCGAACCGCCTCGAACCGCTCGCCCTCGATGTACTCGGACACAAGCACCCGGCGCGTCGAGAGCTCGGTGCTTACCGCGGGCACGGAGATGAACGGGTGGCCGCGGCGCAGCCGCTCGATCCGCCGCTGGTTCTGCGCCTCGAGCTCGTAGTCGAGCTCCTCGACGATCCGCTCGCGCAGCTCCGAGGCGAGCGCCTTCGCGTCGAGGCTGGGCGCGAGCCGCTTGACCAGCGGCAGCAGCAGCATCGCGTTGCGCAGGTCGGTCTCGACCGCCTCCGCGACCCCCGGGTACTGGACCTTGACGACGACATCGTCGCCGTCGAGCGTCGTCGCTCGGTGGACCTGGCCGATCGACGCCGCCGCGAACGCGCGCTCGTCGAACTCGGAGAAGACGCGGCTGAGCGGCCCGCCAAACTCGTCTCGCATCAGCCGCTCGAGCTTCGAGAACGGGACCGGTGGAACGTCGTCGCGGAGCTCGGCGAGCTTCGACTGCAGCGCGTCGCGCTGGTCCTCGGGGAAGCCGTCGAACTCGACCATCGAGAGCACCTGTCCGACCTTCATCGCCGCCCCCCGCATCTGCCCGAGCTGCTCGACGAGCTCGTTGACGAGCGCCGCCGTGCGCTCGTTCTGCGCAGCAGCGGCGCGCTCCGGTGAGCGGACGCGATTGGCCGTCCGCATCCCCGCCCATCGCACGCCCTGGCCGGTCACGAACCCGCCAACCCGGGCGGTCCGCGCGATCCGCCCGGTCGGCAGCTTTCCCGCGTCGGGCGGCGGTTCCTTGGCTTCAATGGTCATCTACATGTCAGTCAAGCAGGCGGGCGCAGGGGTCTGGTGAAAGCACCCACGCGCAATCGGAAGCAGGCGTCGGCTGCGCCGGGCGTGACAGACGTTGAAGAGCTACCGGTGAAGTGGCTGCAGCTCGATCGGCAGGCCGTCGCCGGGGAATGGGCCCGTTCCGTAGTCGAGGACCGGCTCGTAGCCGGCACGTATCCGCCAGGAGTTGCGCAGCAGCAACTGGTGCATGATGGCTTTGACTTCCATCAAGCCGAAGTGCATGCCGATGCATTTGTGGACGCCGCCCCCGAACGGGACCCAGGTGTATTTGTGTGAGGCGTCCTCGCGTCGGGCGTCGCTGAAGCGCTCGGGATCGAACGTGTCTGGGTCGCGCCACCACGGTTCCATCCGCTGAGTCACATAGATCCCGAGCATCAGCCTGGTGCCCTCGGGGATGTAGCGCCCGTCGATCTCGGTGTCCTTGATGGCCTGGCGGGCGAGCGTGCCGACAGGCGCGTTCATCCGCAGCGTCTCCTTGAAAACCAGGTCCATCGAGGGCAGCGCATCGAGGTCGTCATAGCCAATCGTGGTCTTCCCCAGCGCCTGGGATTCCGTGCGCACCCGGTCCTGCCACTCGGGATGGCGAGCCAGGTAGTAGGCCATCATCGCGAGTGTGATCGTGCTCGTGTCATGGGCGGCCATCATCGTGAAGATCATGTGGTTGACGACGTCGTCGTCGCTGAACCGCTCGCCCTCCTCGGTCTCGGATCGGTCACAGGACGCTGAACAGATCATCGCCCTCGCTCGCCCGCTTGGCCGACAGTTGGCTGTGGAAGTACTGCTCGAGCAAGCGCCTGCTCTCGAGTCCACGACGCCACTTACCGCCCGGGACGTCAGCGCGGATGATCGCCTGCCCCCCAACGACGACATCTATAAACGCAGCGTTCAGCCGATCAGCTTCGGGACTTCGCTGCCCCCCGACGAATACCTCAGTGGCGATATCCAGCGTCAGCTGCTTGGCCGCCCGATAGAGCTCAAAGCTGCTGCCGGACTGCCAACGGGCGATACCCCGTTGGATGGCGGGGTTCATCGTCTCCAGATACGCCACCAGACGGTCGTGCTTGAAGGCCTGCTGCAGGATCCGTCGGTGGTGACGGTGCTCGTCGAAGTCCATCAGCATCACACCCCGATCGAAGAACGCCCCGATCAACGGATCCCAGCCGAGCTTGTTCGAGAACGCCCGATCGCGGTTTACTAGCACGGTCTCGAGGCCGGTCGGACCGATCACCTGCACCCAGCGTCCGCCGAACGTGTTGACCCAGAACACCGTTCCGAACCGCTCGTAATAGCGCCGTGTGTGCCGAAGGCTGTCGTCGAGAAACTCGACCGTATGCCCGATCACAGGCACCCCGGGATCGCCCATCACCGGCTCGAGCAGGCTGCCAGCGGGCGGGACCGCATGCGGCCGGACACCACCAGACGGCACACGTTTGACGACAGATGCGACAACGCCGCGCACCTTCAACTTGACCGGGGTGCTCATCGATCTCCTCGAGTCTCAGGTCCCGCGCGTGGACTCCACACTGCCCGGACTTTCTCGAGGACGGTTGCGGCCTGGGCCCGGCCGGCCTCAGCGGCGCCGCGGCGCGCCGCGAGATCGAGCAAGTTGTAACCAATCGCGGCCCGCGAAGCCGCATCCGGCGAGACCACCGTCGACGGGACGTCGATCTCGTCAAGCTGGCGCTGTGAGCCCCGGATCGGACCGATCGACCGCGGGATGGGCGCCAACACGACGATTCTCGCGCACTCGGCGGCCACATCGGCGTTGGCGGTGCTGCGCAAGCCGCCGTCGATGTACATCCGGTCTCCGATCGGGATCGGCGGGAACACCCCCGGCACCGCGCAGCTGGCGGCGACCGCATCGACCAGCGGCACACCGTACCCCTCGTGATCACACGGAACTCCCCGGAGTGCGCATCGACCACCGTGACTCGAAGATCGCGATCGGGCCACTCAGTCGAGGGCAACCTCGAGCTGATCACCGCGAGCCGCTGCTCGACACTGGGGAGCGCTCCCGAGCTCGCCATAGTCATTGACATGGCTCCCAGGTGACGTCCCAGCCTGGTCAGGCTACCCCGCGACCGGATCATCGCGGCGAGGTAGCGCAGCCTCTGGCGCGATCCCATCCGCGCCGCCAACTCGTTTGACGGAGGCTCGAGCTGGCGCCGGTAGAGAGCTTCGATCGCGGTCCGGCTAGTGATCTGAGCACCGACTACGGAGCCCGCGGATGTACCGACGATCAGGTCAGCGTTCGCCAGCACGACACCGGCCTCAGCCAAGCCCGCGAGCACGCCGAGCTCCCATGCAATCCCGGTGATCCCGCCACCACCAAGCACCAGCCCGGACCTTCCGCCGGTCGACATGCCCAGACTCTAGGTCCCCGAGGCTGCCGTTGCCTCGCCATCAAGCAACCTGCCAGTCGGCGGCCCGCACCCGAACCCGCGGGCGGGCGTTGTTCACATAGCCCTTCGGGTTCCATAGCGTCGCGTGCTCCTCCGGCTGTGTGGCCGCCGAGGAGTCCCAGGCGCGGACCAGGATCTCGTGCTCTCCTGGCGCGAGCTCGACCCTGATCCGCCAGTGCCGCCAAGCCCACCGGCCTAAGTCCTCCAGCAGCTCCGCCTGCGACCAGCTCGCACCGCCGTCGAGCGAGACGTCGACCCGCGCGACGTGCCGCTCCCCGCCGGCGAACGCGTAGCCACGCACCTCGACCGGGCCAGCCGGAACGGTCTCGCCGTCGGCCGGAGACAACACATCGGAGTTGAGCGCGACCAGTCCGAGCGCCATCCCCGCGCCTGGGCCCGGCGTCCCGTCCTCCGGCAACAGCCGATATGCGACGTGCTGGAAGTACCCCTCCCATGGCCTCGAGCGGACTTCGATCCGCTCGAGCCACTTGACGCTGCGCGCGCCGATGTAGCCAGGAACGACCACGCGCAGCGGCGCGCCGTGGACGAGCGGTTTACCGGCCTATCGCACCCAACAATCTGCTCGGCATATTTCACAGTTGCCACATTCTTTGCCGCCCGCCGCTGGCTCTCGGCGGAGTCATAAGGACATGTGGCTCGGACACTGGTATCTCGTTACGCCCGCTCTCTCGGAGAAACCGTTGCTATTTGCGACAACCCTGTGTACTCATCGGTGTCCTGTTGCAGGTCATCTTCGCCTTAACCTCCGGCACAACCACTACCTATGCTCAACCGGCGCAAACTACACGGTCTTCTATCACAGTGACCACAACACCGCAACCGACCGCGCCATCCTCGAAACTAAATGTCAAACCGGCCTCCGATGTGCCAACTGTGGCTCCATTAGGCCCTGATGTCATAGCATGGTTACGTATCCTGATCGCGTTCGTCATGCCCCTGGTGCTGGGTGGTCTCGCGTGGGTATTGATTCGCGGACGCTCATTCCAGTCCGCGACAGGCATGCTCTACCTTGTCGTTGTTTGCGCCATCGCAGGCGAAGCCATCGCCCGTGGTCTCTTCCTGATGGGTTTGAGTTAATATCCCACAAAAACAATCAGGCATTGTGCAAGCGCACAATGCCTGATTGTTTTTGTGGATATTAACTTACTCCTATTTCGCCAGCACGCCGCGCCTTTTCGCGATCTTTTGAGTTCAGCGGCGAAATTCTTGCCCCAATCAATGTGCCACCTTTGGTATGGCGTCAATAAATTCTACAGTGTGAATTTTTTTGTAGCCCGCCAGTTTGCCATTGGCAAAGGTCACAATGATTT
>CAVPFS010000048.1:0-285821 GCA_963703825.1 uncultured Solirubrobacterales bacterium
TGCCGGCCGCAGCGGCGGTCAGTCCCATCGTGCCCAGCTCGTGTCTGAGCCGGCTTCGCAGCGAGCCGAGTTCTGCGACGACCCCGTCCACGTCAGAGTGGATGCCAGTCGTGAGCTCGATCACCGCCGAGTGTGTCTCCGGCGCGGCGTGCAGCGACAAATCGTCGGAGAGGTGCGCTAGGACCTCGTCACTTGATTGGGCGAGCGACCACCGATCCGGCTCCAGCAGCATGACCTCGTCCTCGACGCCGAGTGAATACCGCTCACCGAGCTCGTTCTTCCAGCTCGCCCACCGCGGGTACGCGCCACGCGAGCGGTCCTCCGGGGATTTGACCGAGCCGTTGCGCGGGCGCGCATAGCTGGGAACGGGCACCCGGCAAGGCTGGCTCGTGCCCAGGTTGGCCACAAGGAGGCGTGCACGTGCAAGGTCGAAGGCGGGCATCCGGATCCGTTCACATCTGGCGGTTGCACCGATTCAGCGGTCACGGGGGGCTTGCGGGGGCTCGAATGTGACCGTGACCTGCTGTCGCGGGTCGCGTTGCTGGGCCAGCGCCGCATCCCGCATCACGCGTTCGTCCGCCGGCAGCAATGCTCCGGTCAGCGAGCGCGGCCACAAGCTCCGTGCGAGCACGACGTTGACCTCGGCCGAGAGAAGCGTGATCTCCGCCGCGACCAGCAGCCAGGCCAACAGGCCGACGACCGCTGCAAAGCCGCCATATGTCTGACTGCTTCCCTTCAGCACCCGGGTGATAAATACCCCGCCGAGCGCCTGCAGGATCAGCCAGAAACTGGTGGCGAGCGCAGCGCCCGGCAGCACCTGGCGAGTCGAGACCGCAGCCGCGGTCAAAAGGCGGAACGAGGCGACGAACACCACCATGTCAACCGCCCCTGCCGCCGCGATGCTGAGCACCTTTGCAAACGTCGGTCCGATCGCTCCGCCCGTGGCGAGCCCGACGCCCACGGTCGCGGCGACGTTGATCGCGCCGACGGAGGCGAGCACGAGCAGGCCCCGGAGCCGCGACTTCACGAACCCCGATCGATTCAGGTAGGACACAGCCCAGAGGCGATCGAGCGCGGTGCCCATCGCGAGCGTCACCCCGAGCCCGGTCCACAGCGCACCCGCGAGTCCGACGGCGAGCGCGACACCACTTCCGGTCAGTGACCCGATCTGGCCACTGACCTGAGGCCCGATCACGGGCATCCGTTCAAGCGTGGAGTCCACGACCTGCTTCTGCAGCGAGGCGTTTCCATGCAGCGCGAACCCGAGGATCGCCACGAATGCAAGCAGTAACGAGAAGACCGAGAAGAAGCCCCAGTAGGCGACCTGGACCCCGAGGCTCGCGGCGTCGTCGTCGACGAACTTCTTGACGACGGCGATCGGGAAGCCAACCGTCGCATGGTGTGCCTGCCAACGGTCTGAGCTCTCCAGGATCTGCCTCCGACTCACGGGCAGCAGAGCACCCTCACGCGCGCAGGCGAGGCTGCGACGATCGGCGGCCGGAAGGCGCGTAGCGCCCGAGTCCCGCCCTCAGCATGCGGTCCCAGCACTCGTGTGCTCGGTCACCCGTAAGTGGCCGAGCACGCGCGTTTATCTAGCGTCGGCGGGCCACGCGCCGAGACGTGCGGCGAGCAATTCTTCGACTGGCAAACATCGCATACCTCCTGGGTTGAAGTCCTTGTTAGGTGACGCTTCCAGCAGTCTCGCTGGCATGCAGCGCAGCTGCCTCCTCGGCTGAGACGAGTCCGATTGCGACCAGGTCAAGCGGGCTGACGAACCCATCACTGATCCGGAAACCGCCGGCGCGCGCAATCGCGTTGCGCAGCGGTACCGCCCAATGATGCTCGAGCAGCACGAGCGCCGCGGCCGAGTCATTCGGGATCTCCGCCAGGACATCCCACGCTTCGTCATCCGAGAAGACCTCGATGCCGTCGGCGGCCTGCTCGGCGCCGATCTCGGCACCCAGCTCGGCGCCCTCTTCACCCTCGATCCCGAGGCCGATCAGCGCCCCGACCTTGCTGCCCAGCTCGACCGCCTCGTCCTTGCTGAGGTTGCTGAGGTGTTGGACCTCGATCCCTCCGTCGGCGTCCTTGTGAACCGCAAGCGCGTCGATTACGCGCACGGTGTCCTCGTCGTGCAACCGCTCGAGCTCGGCGATGATCTCGCCGTGAAACTCGGGATGGTTGAAGCCTAGGACGATCAGCTGAACGGGTCCGATGGTCATGGATCATCGCCTCTCTGACTCAGTGTTTGCGGGGTGCGCAGAAGCTCGAGTGCAAAGACGAGGCGGCGCTCCCAAGTACGAGCCCAGTGTCCTAGCGACGGATCGCGACCACAAGCATGGACGCACCACTCTTTGCGCGATTCTCATCCGCATGGGGTGATGCATCGTCGGCGATCGTCGCTGACGATCAGGCGCTCCGGACTCAGGCGACCGCCTGGGCAGAGCGAGGAACGAAAGGACTGCATATGAGAGGGGTCGGCCGGGCGCTGTTCGTCGCGATTCTGTTGCTGATCGCGGGAACGCTCAACATCATCTATGGCATCGCGGCGGTGAGCAATGCGCACTTCTTTGCCAACACCGTGTACGCGTTCTCGACCCTCCACACCTGGGGGTGGATCGGAATCATCATCGGCATCATCCAGCTTGCCGCCGGGGGCTCGCTCATGAGTGGCGGGGGCTTCGGCCGAGTGATCGGCATTTTCGCTGCCGGCATCGGGGCGCTGGAGTCCCTGCTGTCAATCGGCGGCACACACCCGTTCTGGTCAATCGGGATCTTCGCGCTCTGCCTGTGGATCTTGCACGGGCTGGTCGTCTATGGCGTGGACGAGACGGCGCAACCGTAGCGCCGGGGTGATCGAGATCCTGGCGGCGAGTCCCGGGACAGCGGTCGTCAGTTGAGCGCGCCGGCCGGCAACACGAAGCGCAGCGGCACATGCGAGCGCGTCCCGTCGCCGTCTTTGATGCGTGAGCCGTGAAGACCGCCGGTACGAGCGTCGGACACCGCTAGGTCTGGCGTGCCGGCATGGGCCGTGATCCAGTCCATGACGGCCGGGAAGTCGGTGCCGGCGGCGAGGATCGCGGCGCGCTCGATCACAACTCCACCGGAGGCGTGCGGACGCGACAACCTGGTCACTAGCGCGTTGATCTCGAGATCGTCCACAGTTACACCGTAGCTCTTGTGGCAAGTGAGGGCGCTCCCGAGCGGTTGGCCTGCCACCTGTGAGCTTGCTTCGTATCCGGTGGCTCGCCGTTGGATCGCTCGCAAAATGCGGTATCGCGTCATGCGACGAGCGACGTTATGTGGTATCCCCGCTGTCCTCAATCGGGACTGTCTCTGCGCGTTTAGGACAGCGACGGGACCAGAAAGGACGCGAGGCCATGATCGGCACCGCGCCACTCTCGTTCGACCGTGCCAACGAGCAAGTCGAACGTATGATCCGCAACGGCACGTCATTCGCGCGCGTGGAGGACGTGATCGACGCTGCTCAATTCTCGCAGCTGCACAAGGCAGCTCTCTGGCTCCTCGCATGGTCGCTGCGCGAGCCCGGCATCCAGCGCCACGATGCCCGGGCGATGGCTGAGGAGTTCTCCGTCTACGGGTGGTAACCAGCCGGTATGCGGGCGGTCAGTGGACCGCCTCGCCGAGCCCAAGCGGTAATTCCGACTGCAGAGGTCGGATTCTGCTAACGTCATTGGGGCCGCTCAGTGAGCCGCTTGCTCTTCTCGCTTCCGGGGCGATGAATCGGTCAGAAGGGCAGAGAGGCGGTTGGCCATGGCCACCGCAACAAAGCAAATGGCTCACGCCACGCTGATCGCGCCGCCGGAGCGGCCCGAGCCCACAAGCCAGCCTGACCTGCGGCGCACGTACACCTGTCCCCAGTGTGGGCACGTTCTGCGCATCACCGGAGTCGGGCGCCACCGGGTGTACTTCGAACTCGATGACGACCGGCTATCGGACCCCGTGATGGACCGGGTCTGCCCCGAGTGCGGCCACGGCCTGCCCGGGAAGAGCGCGCCCTGATCGCGGCCGGCTTCCGGCTCGTCGGAGCAGTTTCGGTCGGAGCTCTCGTCGAACGCCTCGGGCGACTCGGCGACGGCCGCATGCGCCAGATCTGTGCGGCGCTCGAAGTGGCGGTGGCCTACACGCGGTAGCTCCGCGGCCGCACGATCTCGTCCGCTTTGGGCGATGTCGGCAGCTCGGACCGGTGGTCAAATCGAGCCAAGACGTTCCGAGGTCCCCAATCCCGGCATTCAAGGAGAGCTCATGAGCGATCCGCAAGACACAGCATCCTCGAGCGCCCAGACCTCCGAGCACAACCGGCTGGAGGAGGCGCGTACCGGCTCGGTTCCGTGGAAGGCCTGGGGCCCCTATCTGAGCGAGCGCCAGTGGGGGACTGTGCGCGAGGACTACAGCCAGGATGGCGATGCCTGGAGCTACTTCCCTCACGATCACGCGCGGTCACGTGCATACCGCTGGGGTGAGGACGGGATCGCGGGGATCTGTGACGAGCGCCAGCGGCTGTGCTTGGCGCTCGCGTTGTGGAATGGCGCTGACCCGATCCTGAAGGAGCGGATGTTCGGCCTGAGCAACGGGGAGGGCAACCACGGCGAGGACGTCAAGGAGTACTGGTTCTATCTCGATAGCACTCCGACGCACTCCTATCTGAAGTGCCAGTACAAGTATCCGCAGCGGGCGTTTCCCTACGAGGACCTGCTGGCCACGAACGGCCGCCGCGGAAAGCAGGAGATGGAGTACGAGCTGCTCGATACAGGGATCTTCGACGAGGACCGCTACTTCGACGTGGTCGTGGAGTACGCCAAGGCCGGCCCCGAGGACATCCTGATGCTCGTCACGGCGCACAACCGCGGACCGGACCCCGCGACGCTGCACCTACTCCCGACGCTGTGGTTTCGCAACACCTGGTCGTGGGGCGACGACGTCCCCAAGCCGAAGCTTGAGGCCTCCGATGGGGAGCCGGGAATCGCTGTCGTCCGCGCTTCTCATCCCGAGCTGGGTGAGTGGCGGCTGCGCGCCGACGCCTCGGCGCAGCTGCTGTTCTGCGAGAACGAGACCAACAACCAGCGGTTATTCGGGGCACCGAACAGTTCTCCGTACGTCAAGGATGCGATCAACGAGTTCGTCGTCGCCGACGCTGCGGACGCGGTCAACCCGGAACGGACGGGTACCAAGGTCGCAGCCGATCATGCGCTGGCGATCGCGGCGGGCGATAGCGCCGCGATCCGCATACGCCTGACCGCCTCGGGCGGCTCTGGGACGGACGCGCCGGCGAAGGGAAAGCCGCTGGGCGCGAAGTTCGATCGCATGTTCAAAAAACGACGCAAGGAGGCCGACCAGTTCTACGCGACGGTCATCCCGCCGACGCTACGGCCCGACGCGGCGATGGTGATGCGCCAGGCGCTGGCCGGGATGCTGTGGGGCAAGCAGTACTACGAATACAACGTGCACCGCTGGCTGCGCGAGCACGGCGTCGACCCGTGGGACCCCAAAGCGCCTGCCAGTTCGGTGCGCAACGTGCCGTGGTTCCACATGGTCGCGGGCGACATCATCTCGATGCCGGACAAGTGGGAATATCCGTGGTTCGCGGCGTGGGACCTCGCGTTTCACTGCGCGCCGCTGTCGCTGGTTGACGTCGACTTCGCCAAGCAGCAGGTCGAGCTGCTGCTCAGCACGCGGTATCTGCACCCCGACGGCCAGATCCCGGCGTATGAGTGGAACTTCAGTGACGTCAACCCGCCGGTGACCGCGTGGGCGGCACTGTATGTCTACGAGCGCGAGGCCGAGATCCGCGGCGAGGGCGACTGCGAGTTCCTGGCCCGAGTGTTCAACCGGCTGGTGACGAACTTCACCTGGTGGGTCAACCGCAAGGACCCCGACGGCCGCAACCTGTTCCAGGGCGGATTCCTGGGTCTGGACAACATCGGGATCTTCGATCGTTCGGCGCCGCTGCCGGGCGGTGGGACGCTCGAGCAGGCCGACGGCACCGCGTGGATGGCGCTCTACTGCCAGTGGATGCTCCAGATCGCCACCGAGCTGGTCAAGCACGATCCCGCCTACAGAGACATGGCGCTCAAGTTCGCCACCCACTTCGAGTGGATCTCGGTTGCGATGAGCCCGCCGGACGCCGACGCCGTGCTCTGGGACGCTGAGGACGGGTTCTATTGCGACGTGATGCGGACGCCGGACGGGCGAGCGATCCAGCTCAAGGAGCGCTCACTTGTCGGCCTACTGCCGATGTGCGCCGCGACCGTGTTCGACCCCGAGGTGACCGAGCGCTACCCGATGCTGAGCGAGCACATCGAAGAGTTCGTGCGCAGCTTCTCTGACGCGCTGCCGTCGTTGACGCGTTTGCCCGGCCCGAACTCGGACGGCCGGCGGATCCTCTCGCTCGTCGACGAGCCGCGGCTGCGGCAGATCCTCTCGGCGATGCTCGACGAGGAGGAGTTCCTCGGCCCCCACGGGATCCGCGCGATCTCGCGCCGCCACCTCGACCAGCCGGTCATCTTCGACTGGGGCGGACAGGAGTACAACGTCCACTACCTCCCGGCCGAGTCCGATACAGGCATGTTTGGCGGCAACTCCAATTGGCGCGGCCCGGTTTGGTTCCCGATGAACCTGATCATCCTCCGCGGCCTACGTCAGCTGCACCGCTACTACGGCGACGAGCTCAAAGTCGAGTGTCCGACCGGCTCGGGACACGAGATGAATCTGCTTCAGGTCGCTACCGAGATCGCGACGCGCCTGGCCACCACGTTCACCGAAGACGAACACGGGCGCCGGCCGGTATTCGGCGGGATCGAGAGGTTCCAGACCGACCCGTACTGGCACGACCTGTTGATGTTCCACGAGTACTTCCACGGCGACAACGGCGCCGGCATCGGCGCGAGCCACCAGACCGGCTGGACCGGCACCGTCGCGCTCCTGTTCCTGCTCGAAGGCGCGTTGCACTCGAAGCCGACAGCGGCCGCCGCGGTGGCGGACTGAGCGTCCGTGTTGGGCGCCCGCTTTGACGGCAGCGGCACGAGCTTTGCGCTGTTCAGCAGCGTGGCCGACAGGGTTGAGCTATGCCTGTTTGATGATTCCGGCGCGGAGACTCGGTGGGGTATGGATCAGGGCGACGGGTTTGTGTGGGAGGGCTATCGCTCCGAAGTGCGACCTGGCCAGCGTTACGGGTTTCGCGTGCACGGGCCATGGGATCCGGGTGCGGGGGCGCGCTGCAACCCGGCGAAGTTGCTGTTGGATCCCTATGCGCGGGCGATTGCCGGCGAGGTGCGCTGGGCTCCCGCGGTCTACGGTCACGCTGCCGATGACTGCAACCAGCCGGATGGCAACGACTCGGCGCCGTACGTGCCGCGCTCGGTGCTGGTGAGCGAGGAGTTTGATTGGGGGCAGGATCGGCGTCCGGGTCGGGCGATGGCTGACTCGATCTTCTACGAGGTGCACGTCAAGGGCTTTACGGCGGTCCATCCGGATGTGCCAGAGCCGCTGCGGGGGACCTATGCCGGGCTGGCGCATCCGGCGGCCGTGGCCCACCTGCAGCGGCTGGGTGTGACCGCGGTGGAGCTGCTGCCGGTCCACACGTTCGTGCACGACGAGCAACTGGTGGCGCGCGGGATGCGCAACTACTGGGGTTATCAGTCGATCGGCTACTTCGCGCCGCACAACGGCTACTCGTCGGCGGCCGACAGCGGTGGCCAGGTCGACGAGTTCCGGGACATGGTCCGCGCACTGCACGCCGCCGGTCTGGAGGTGATCCTCGATGTGGTGTTCAACCACACCGCGGAGGGCAGTGAGTTGGGGCCGACGCTGTGCTTTCGGGGGATCGACAACGCGGCGTACTACCGCCTGCAGGACGACCGCTCCCACTATGTCGACGACACCGGCTGTGGCAATACCGTGGACCTGCATCTCCCGCAACCGCTGCGCCTGGTGATGGACGCGCTGCGCTACTGGGTGACGGAGATGCACGTCGACGGGTTTCGGTTCGACCTCGCGGCCACCCTCGGCCGCGCGGCGAACGATTTCTCGCCCTATTCCTCGTTCTTGGAGGCGGTGGGTCAGGATCCGGTGATCTCGCAGGCGAAGCTGATCGCCGAGCCGTGGGACATCGGCGCCTACGAGGTCGGGCAGTTCCCCGCCGGATGGAGTGAATGGAACGGCAAGTATCGCGACACCGTCCGCGACTTCTGGCGCTCCACGGCAGGCACGCTGCCGGATTTCGCCACCCGCATCAGCGGCTCGCGAGACCTCTACGGCCACGGCGGCCGTCGGCCCGCCGCGTCGGTGAACATCGTCACCGTTCACGACGGCTTCACGCTCGCCGACCTCGTCAGCTACGACACCAAGCACAACGAGGCCAACGGCGAGGACAACCGTGACGGCACCGACGACAACCGCAGCTGGAACTGCGGCGTTGAGGGCCCGACCGACGACGCCGCCGTGCTCGAGTTGCGCGCGCGCCAGCAGCGCAACATCATCGCCACGCTGATGTTGTCGGAAGGCGTTCCCCTGCTGCTCGGCGGTGATGAGTTCGCCCGCAGCCAGGGCGGTAACAACAACGCCTACTGCCAGGACAACGAGCTCACCTGGTTTGACTGGAAAGCCGCTGGGCAGTACGCCGACCTGATCGCGTTCACCGCCTCGCTCTGCCGTCTGCGTGAACAGCACCCGGTGTTCCGCCGCCGACAGTTCTTCAACGGCACGCCCGCGCACCAAAGTGAACGCGACGATCTCGACTGGTATCGCCCGGACGGGGGCGAGATGACCCCCCAGGACTGGGGGGCGTCCTACTCTCGGGCCGTCACCATGGCCGTCAGCGGTGCCACCGGCGACGACGCCGATCACGACGATCCCTTCCTGGTGATGTTCAACGCCTGGTGGGAGCCGCTGGACTTCACCGTGCCCGCATCGCTGCGCGGCCTGGCCTGGTGGACCGAGATCGACACCGCCGATCCGACCGCGGCCGGCCACCCCGTCGACCCATCGGCTCCGATCGTCCTGACCGGACGCTCGCTGATGCTGCTACGCGGGACGTCGCCCGCGAGCTGACGAGTCGACCAGTGCCTCGAGCCTCGACGACCACCGAGGTCTCGACGAGCGCGAGCCTGGCCCGAAGCGGCCGTTGGCTGGTAACGAAAGAAAGTCGATAATGGTTGTGAACTAGCGCCAGTCGTCCGTCGGGGACCTTTTGATCACGCCATCGACCGCCTATCTCGTCTGTTCCACGCAACGAAGTGGGAGCACCTATCTGTGTGAGTTGCTCGCCTCTACGGGGGCGGCCGGGGATCCCCAGGAGTACTTCGAGGCGCGGGCCGAAACCGGCATGCCGCCCCATCCGGGCTACTTTCTGGCCGGGCTCCCACGCACCGGGGCCGGGATTCGCGACGATCTGCGCCCGACGGACGCGCCGGTCTACTCGGACCTGCGCACCGTCGACGGCTGGGCGGCGCACCTCGAGCGCACCTTCCGGTTGGGGACGACCAGCAACGGCGTGTTCGGAGCGAAGCTGATGTGGAACCAGCTGCCCGACGTCGAGGTGCACGCTGCGGCGCTGCCCGAGTTCGTGGGCCTGACCGGGTCTGAGCTGCTCGAGACCCTGTTTGGGCACCCGAGCTACGTGTGGATGCGCCGGCGCGACAAGGTTCGCCAGGCGATCAGCCTGTGGCGCGCGCTCCAGACCCGCACCTGGCGGCTGGAGCATCCGGGCCCGGACGCCGGCCCGCCGGTGCTGCGCTACAGCTATGACGGGATCGAGCACCTGCGACGCCGGCTGAGCGCCGACGACGAGGCCTGGGGGCGCCACTTCCTCCGCCACGCGATCGACCCGCTTGAACTGGTTTACGAGGTGGACGTGGAGCCCGATCCGGCGGGTGCGGTGACGCGCGTTCTAGACCTCATCGGCGTGGCCCGCCCGCCCGCGTGGGAGCCAGCGGCGAGAACCGTCCGCCAGGCCGACTGGCGCAGCGACCAATGGCACGCCGCGTACCATCGGGAGGCCGCCGAGCGGGTCGGGCGTTGATGCCGCTGAACATCCTCTACATCCACTCCCACGACACCGGTCGCTACGTCCAGCCGTACGGGCACGCGATCCCGACGCCGAATATCCAGTGGCTCGCCGACCAGGGGATCATGTTCCGCAACGCCTTCTGCGCTGCGCCGTCCTGCTCGGGCAGCCGTGCCGCGCTGCTCACCGGGGAGTACTGCCACACCAACGGGATGATGGGCCTCGCCCATCGTGGCTTCTCGCTCTACGACTATGACCATCAGCTCGTCCGCGTGCTCATGGCCCACGGCTACCACTCCGAGCTGATTGGGGAGCAGCACATCTCGGCCGATCCACGCACGCTCGGCTACGACGTCGTCCACGAGATCCCAGACAAGTTCGTGCACTCCGTCGGCCCGGCCGCGATCGAATCCCTTCGCAGCGGTATCCGCGAGCCGTTCTTCATGTCCGTTGGGTTCTTCGAGACGCACCGGAGCTTCTTCGAGCCGAGCTCGGTTCGAGACCGCGTCTACTCACTGCCGCCGCCGTTCCTTCCCGACACGCCCGAGATTCGGGAGGACGTCGCCGCCTACAAGGCGAGCGCCCGTTCGCTCGACCACGGCGTCGGGACCGTGCTCAATGCAGTCCAGCAGACCGGCCTCGACGAACGCACGCTGGTGATCTTTACGACTGACCACGGCCTGGCTTTCCCGACGGCCAAGGCGAGCCTGCTCGACCGCGGGATTGGCGTGTCCCTGATCATGCGCGGTCCTCGCCTCACCGGCGGCCGCGCGCTCGACGAGCTCGTCTCGCAGGTCGACCTCTTCCCGACGGTGTGCGAACTGGCAGGGATCGACTCACCGCCGTGGCTAATCGGCCGCTCACTCGTGCCGCTGATGAACGGTGAGGAGGATCCGGGCACCCGATGCGAGATCTTCTCCGAGCTCACCTACCACGCCGCCTACGAGCCCCAGCGCGCGATCCGGACCGAACGCCACAAGTACATCCGCCGTTTCGACGACTACCCCTACCCGGTCCTGCCCAACTGCGACGACAGCCCGAGCAAGGATGCCTATCTCGCGCGCGGCTGGGCGACACGCTCGGTGGCGCGCGAGTCGCTGCACGATCTGTTCTTCAATCCCGGTGAGGGCCGCAACCTGATCGACAACCCGGACTACGCGGGCGTCCTCGCCGAGCTGCGCGAACGCCTGCACCGGTGGATGGTGGACACCGACGATCCGCTCCTGCGTGGGCCGATCAACCCGCCGCCGGGCGCGGCCATCAACGCCCAGTCGCAGCAGTCGGCCGCAGACCCGACGATCACGATCGAGGCGGGCGCCGGCGCACCGAGGTGACAGACCGTGAGCGACGGCCAGATCCCATTTCTGCAGCGGCTCGCGCGCGAGGACGCCGACGCGCTGCTCGATCTCGTCCGCCGCCGGACGATTAGGCCGGGGACTGAGATCCTGCGCGCGGGCTCGGCGGGCGACGAGGCGGTGCTGGTCCTCCGCGGTCGGGTGAGGCTCGTCGCCTACGGGGTTGACCACCGGGAGGTGGTGGTGGCGCTGCGGGGGCCGGGCGAGCTGATCGGCGAGATGGCCGCCCTGGGTGGGGGACGGCGGACCGCCACGGGTGTCGCACTGGACGAGGTCGAGGTCGGTTTGCTCTCAGCGCAGAAGTTTTTGAACTTCCTCCGTGAGCACCCGGACGCGGGACTCGTGATGATCCGGATGCTGGTCCGCCGGCTCGCCGAGGCGACACAGGACGTGGTCGACTTGGCGACCCAGGACAGCGTCGGGCGCCTTGCCAAGCGGCTGGTGGACCTTTCGTCCAAGCACGGCGTCAGCGCTTCAGAGGGGACCCAGATTGAGCTCGATCTGACCCAGGACGAGCTGGCACGCTGGACCGGAACGACCCGGGAGACCGTGTCCCGAGCGCTGCGGCTGATGCGGGAGCTCGGGTGGGTCTCGACCGACCGCCGGACGATAACGATCCTCAACCACGCAGCGCTGCGGCAGCGCTGCGGGGCCGGAACCTCCTAGCCTCAACGCGCGGCCGTCCCCTGGCCGAGGAAATGGCTCCGGGCGGCTGCCCCTAGCTCCGCCCGAAGCCTTTTCCAATCCTGGCCCTCGTTGCGCCCCCCCTCGCATCCGGCAGCGTAGGCGCTGCCGATGGGGTGTGAGTGCGACATTTTTCACAGTTGCGTCAATCCACTCATCCGGCTCGCCGAAAGCGCTTGCTGTGACAAATGTCGCCGTCGCGCCGGAGCACAGCTGAGACATTGCTAAGGGACGGCTCACCAATCTCCGGGCCGGGGGCCCGGGCTTCTCTAGGAGGGGGCAATGCACTGGTACGTATTCGGAAACGTCGTGCTCGCCGCGCTCGTCGTGGGCACAGTCGTCGGCCTGCTCGTCTGGGCCACGCTCACCCAGCATCGCGACCACAAATGCGAGGACGTCCGCTTGAAGCGACCGCAGATCAGTTTGTGGCTGGCGCCAGGCCGCACACCTCCCGCGGACCTATCGGCCGCGCCGATCACGTTTCGGGCGCAAAGCGCGGAGCGCGGCGCGGCGATGGTGAAGGAGTACAGAAGCTAGCCGCGAGACGTCGTCCAGATCGTGGGGGTGCGTGGCGAGGGGCTCGGACTGTTCCCCGAGACCCTTGAGTAACGCGCCTACGTCACAGCATCAGACGCAGTTGAAGCTTCGAGAGCGAGAAAAGCCCCGCTTTGGCGTTGCGGGGCTTCTCAAATGCGCCCGAGAAGACTCGAACTTCCACGGACCAATCGGTCCACAAGGCCCTCAACCTTGCGCGTCTACCAATTCCGCCACAGGCGCGTGGGCGGGCCAGTATATCCCCGCCTCGGATGCTCTGATCGGCGGCTTCAGGCGCCAGCTTGAGTTTCTGTGGCGGGCGCCGGTCTTGAGTCCGTCCGTGAGCCGCGCTAGATTCACGAACACATGTTCGATACAGGCCAAGGCGCCCGATCCGATCAAGGAGTACACGCATGGACCTGACCAAGCGGCAGCAGGAGATTTTCGACTTCATCAAGCGCTACTCGGCGAAATACGGCTATCCGCCGACCGTGCGTGACATCGGCAAGGCCGTCGGCTTGGCCTCGTCGTCGACCGTGCACGCTCATCTGGCGAACCTGGAGCGGATCGGGATGCTGCGTCGCGATCCCACCAAGCCGCGTGCGATCGAGCTGCTCGACCGCGCCGCCGCCGGGGTGAAGACGTTCGTCAAGCCGGGGCTGCCGCTGGTCGGGCAGGTCGCGGCTGGGCAGCCGGTGCTCGCCGAGGAGAACATCGAGGAGTACATCCAGACGCCGGAGTTCGCGGGCGGCGCGGATGGCGAGTACCTGCTGCGGGTGCGAGGCGAATCGATGAAGGAGATCGGCATCCTCGAGGGCGACCTGGTCGTCGTGCGCCCGCAGGAAACCGCGGAGGACGGCGACATCGTTGTTGCGCTCGTTGGGGAGGAGGCGACCGTCAAGCGATTCTTCCAGGAGTCCGACCACATTCGCCTACAGCCGGAGAACTCGGCGATGGAGCCGATCCGGAGCCGGGACGTCCGCGTGCTCGGGCGGGTCGTTGGCCTGATGAGGAACATCTCGTGAACGCGCTCGCGCCGCCGGCGCCGGCACTGCGGAGCGCTCGCGGCGGCGGGCATGAGCGGTCGCGGCCGGCGCCGTCGCTATTTGACACGTTGGGCGGCGAGCCGACCCTGGATGAGCTGATCGCCGGGGTGTGGGAGGGGCTCGCCGCCCATCGGCCGGCTCTGTGCCCGCTGTGCGGCGGGGAGATGCAGCCGATCTATGGTGCGCACGCGCCGGCGTTGGATGATTCGGGCCCGGCTGGGATGAGCAGCCGGACGACTCTGGCGCGGCCCGAACAGGCGAGGCAGGATGCCGAGCGGGCCGCCAGCTCGAGCGGACGCCAAGCGGGCCCCATGCCCGAAGGCGGCCGATGCGGCGAATGCGAGACCACGTTGCAGTGAGGCTCGAGGCTGGCGCTATGCTGCGCTACCGCAGGCCGAGCAGTCGCGGAGGTATTACCTTCGAGGAAAGTCCGGACATCACAGGGCAGGGTGGTCGGTAACGCCGACCCGGGGAAACCCGCGGGAAAGTGCCACAGAAATGACACCGCCTAAGCCTGGGGCCGCTGCAGAGCCTCAGGCCGGTAAGGGTGAAATGGTGCGGTAAGAGCGCACCGGCGTCGCGGTGACGCGGCGGCCAGGCAAACCCCACCCGATGCTAGGCCAAGCAGGACCGTTTGCAGGTGACCCGCCAAGGTCCGGGTAGGCCGCTCAGATGGATGACTGCTCTCGACAAGATCCGGCTTACAGGTCTGCTACGGAAGAGCCCCGCGTTCGCGCGGGGCTCTTCTATTTTGGGGCGGCCCGGGGACCAGCCGACCGCCAGGCGTCCGTCACGCGACCGCCAGGCGTGCGTCGCGCAATGCGGACGATGGAGTACGCTGGCGCCGCTTGGGACCAGAGGAGGAGGGGAAGCCGTGCGCAGGACGCTGCTTTTGCTTGCCGGCGCCGTTGTCTCGGTGCTACTTGCCGCCGGTACGGCGGTCGCCAAGGACTTCGCGATCATCGCGCGCGACATCGTTCCGTCGGGCGAATACGGGTCTGTGCCGCCGCCGACGCAGGCGGCCCAGCAGGCCCAGATGTACAACGCGCTGACGCCGCTCTTCGACCACGTCACCAGCCAGGACCTGCTGGCCGATTTCAAGCCTGACTACCTCGGCGGCGCCGCGGTCGGCCCGTTCACGACCGAGTCCGTTCCGCATCCCGGGGTGACGATCAAGCTCGATCCCTACGGCGTTCCCCAGATCATCGGCAAGACCCGCGACGACGTCACCTGGGGCTCGGGCTGGATCGAAGCGCAGGACCGCGGACTGCTGATGCAAGAAGGCCGAGGCGACGCGCTCGTCGCGGCGGTTGACGCTCCCGGCCTCAACGCCCTGCACCTGATCTCGAGCCTTCAGTCCTTCAAACCGAGCGCGCAGACGATCCGTGTCGTCGCCCGCCAGACCCGCGCTCTGCTCGCGTCCGGGGCTGACGGCCGCGGCGTCGTGCACGACCTGCACGTCTACCTCGATGGGATCAACGCCTACATCCGTGACCACGGCGACTCGCTCGGCCCCTACAGCCACGTGGCGCCGTTCACGCTGGTCGACATCTACGGCTTCAGCGCGCTCAAGGACCAGTTCGTCGGCGAGGGAGGGGGCGACCAGGCCGCCAACGCCGAGTTCCTCGCCGGGATTCGCCAGCGGCTCGGCGTCAGGCGTGGCACAGCGGTCTTCAACGATCTGCGTGAGGCCAACGACCCCGAGGCGCCGGTCAGCGTCCCCGGCCACGTCCGTTTCCAGCCGCCGCCGAAGAGCAGCTCAGGAAACGTGATGCTCGATCCCGGCAGCCTCTCGGCGAGCGCCAGCCACGCGCTCGCGGTGACGCGCGATTTTCAGATCCACGCCTCCAACGCGCTGCTGGTCTCGGGCAAGCGCTCGGCGACCCACCATCCGATCATGGTCGCCGGCCCGCAGATCGGCTACTACTACCCCGGTCTGACGCTCGAGGTCGATCTCGAGGGGCCCGGGATCAGCCAGCGCGGCGTCACCGCGCTGCCGTTCCCCGGCTACGTGTTCATCGGTCGAAACCAGGACTCGGCGTGGTCACTAACGTCGGCGAGCCTCGATCAGATCAGCACCTACGCCGAGACGCTGTGCGGCCACAGCATCCACCGCTACCTGTTCGACGGTCGCTGCCGCAAGATGCAGTTCTTCACCGCCGGGGTTCTGAACCCGGGTACACAGGGCGCGAAGAAGGTGACCTTCTACCGCACCGTCCACGGGCCGGTGTTCGGCTACGCACGCGTCGACGGTCGGCTGGTTGCGCTGACCCGCAAGCGCGCGAGCTACGGCAAGGACGCGCTCGACCTGCTCTTCTACCGCAAGCTCGCCGACGGCCAGGTCCGCAACGTCCATCAGTTCTTCCGCGCCGCCTCGCTGACGCCGCAGACGTTCAACTCGCTGTACGTCGACGACAAGGACATCGGCGTGTTCACCAGCGGACTGGTGCCGATCCTCCCGGACAACGCCGATCAGGATCTGCCGCTGAACGGCACCGGCCGCGAGGAGTGGCGCGGTTGGGTCCCGTTCAAGGACCACCCACACGGCATCAACCCGCCCAGCGGCGAGATCATCAACTGGAATAACCGGACCGAGGCCGGGTACGAGGCGCCCGACAACATCTGGCTCTACGGGGCGGTCCAGCGCGTCGACCTGCTGATCCGCAACCTCGGCCGCGGCGGCGACCTGACCCCTGCGCAAATGGTCTCGGCGATGAACGAGGCCGCGACCCAGGACGTCCGCGAGGTGACTGACGAGCCGGTGCTGTCAAAGCTCCTGCATGGCGGCCGGGCTCCGAACGCCCGCGACGCGCAGATGCTGGCGCTGCTCGACCGCTGGCGCCGCCAGGGCAGCAGCCTGCTTGACCGGACCGGCAACGGCCAGATCACCGCGCCCGGGGCGGCGATCATGGCCGCCGCCTGGCCGCTGATGACGAGCGCTTGGGCATCGACCGTGCTCGGCGGCAGGCTCGCGGCGGAGCTGAACTCGTTCAACCCATCCTGGCAGGCGCCGCCCAACGGGCAGGAGAAGACCTGGGTCGAGTACCTCAACAAGGATCTGCGCACGATCCTCGGCGAGCACGTCCGCGGCCGCTACGCGGTCCGCTACTGCGGCGGCGGCAAGCTCAAGCGCTGTCGCCGGCTGATGTGGGGAGCGATCAACCGCGCGGGCAACGAGCTCCAGTCCCAGCAGGGACCCAATCCTGCCGATTGGCACGCGAGCGCGACCGCGCAGGAGATCAAGTTCGTGCCGGGCCTGCTGCCCGTACACGATGTCCTACACCAACCGTCCGAGCGGGATCCAGCAGATCGTCAGCTTCTTCGGGCACGCGCCACAGGACACCGGGCGCTAGGGCCGGGCGCTAGGGCTGGGCGCTACGGCCGGGCGGAGCCGCAGTCCCGGGCTGCGAACTGCGCCAGCTCATCGCCGTCGAGCCGGTGAAGCTCCCACTCCGACAGCCGGCTCGCGCCGGCGCGCGCGTAGAACTCGAGCGCCGGCTCGTTCCAGTCGAGCACGTTCCATTCCAGGCGCGCGCAGCCGCGCTTGACGGCCTCGCGCGCGACCGCTCGCATGAGCAGCAGGCCGACGCCCGCACGCCGGTGCTCGGGGCGCACATACAGGTCCTCGAGCCAGACGCCCGGGCGGCACTCCCAGGTCGAGAACGTGCCGTGAAAGAGCGCGAAGCCCGCCGGCTCGCCGTCGACCTCAGCGATCAGCGCCTCGGCCGAAGGATGCGGCCCGAACAGCGCCGGCTCGAGCAGCTCCGGCGTACCGGTCACCTGCTCGGGGGCGCGCTCGTAGGCCGCGAGCTCGACGATCAGAGAGTGGATCAGCTCGACGTCGCCGGCGCCGCCGGCCGGACAGCGACGCGTCGCGCTCACTCCTGCCCGGGCAGCTCGATCTCGCGCTTGAGGATCTTGCCTGTCGGCCCCTTCGGCAGGTCTTCGACGAACCAGATCCGCCGCGGGTACTTGTAGGCCGCCACCTGGTCCTTGACGAACTCGCGCAGTTCGTCGGTCGCTGACCTGCTCGCCGTCCTTGAGCGCCACCGCGGCGCCGACCTCCTCGCCGTACTCGTCGTGCGGGATTCCGAGCACCGCGGCCTCGCGGACCGCGGGATGCTCGTAGAGCACCTCCTCGATCTCGCGCGGATAGACGTTGTAGCCGCCGCGGATGATCATGTCCTTCTTGCGGTCGACGATGAAGAAGTAGCCGTCCTCGTCGACCTTGCCCATGTCGCCGGTGTGTAGCCAGCCGTCGCGGATCGTCTCGGCGGTCGCGTCGTCACGCCCCCAGTAGCCCTTCATTACGTTGTGGCCCTTGATCACGATCTCGCCCACGTCGCCCTGACCGACATCATTGCCGTCGTCGTCGACGACCTTCATCTGCACGCCTTCGATCGGCGTCCCGATCGAGCCCGGCTTGCGCTCGCGGTCGGGATGGTTGAACGACGCCACCGGAGAGCTCTCCGACAGCCCGTAGCCCTCGAGGATCTTGCACGCGAACGCGTCCTCGAAGCCCCGCATCAGCTCGACCGGCATCGCCGAGCCGCCTGACGCGCACAGCTGCAGTGACGAGGTGTCGAAAGAGCCGTGCCCGGGGTGGTGGAGCATCGCGCCGTACATCGTCGGTACGCCCTGGAAGATGTTGACCTTGTCGCGCTGGATGATCTCGAGCGCCTTGCCCGGATCGAAACGCGGGATCAGCGTCAACGTGCCACCGCCGCCGATCGTCGCGTTGAGCCCGCAGGTCTGGCCGAAGGAGTGAAACAGCGGCAGCGCCCCGAGCGTCACCGCGTCGGAGCCGAAGCCGAACATGTCGCGCGAGGCCCGGGCGTTGCGCGCGAGGTTGGCGTGGGTGAGCTCGGCGCCCTTCGGCGTCCCGGTGGTGCCCGATGTGTAGAGGATCACCGCCGTGTCCTGATCGTCGACGTCGGCCACGTCTGTGATCGGCTCAGCGGCGCCGACCGAGCTGCTCGAACTCGCCCGGCTTGACGATCACGCACTCGGCGCCGGCCTGCTCGGCGCCGTCCTGCGCGTCCTGCGCGAACCCCTCCCACGCGAACAGCAGCTTGGCGCCCGAATCCTCGAGGTAGAACGCGACCTCGCGCTTTTGCAGCAGCACGTTCATCGGCACAACAACGCCGCCGGCGCGCAGCACCCCGTAGTAGATGACCGGGAAGTAGGGGACGTTGGGGAGCATGATCCCGACCCGGTCGCCGGGCTCGAACCCGTGATCGCGCAGCAGCCCGGCGATGTGGGCGCTGGCGCCGTCGAGCTGTGAATACGTCAACTGGCTGTCGTCGAGCTTGATCGCGATGTGGTCGCCACCGCGCGCGGCCGACTCGGTCAACAGCGAAGCGAGGTTGGCCGCCATCTTCAGCTGCCGGTGAAGTTCGCTGGGCGCTTCTGCATGAACGCCAGCACGCCCTCGACGAAATCCTTGGAGTCGGCGCGCTCCTGCTGGAGCACGGCCTCGAGCTCGAGCAGCTGCTCGAAGCCGCCGTAGGCGCGGTCGTTGATCGTGCGCTTGATCGACGCGTACGACCCCGGCGGCCCGGCCGCCAGCTTCGCACCGAGCTGCGCGACCCGATCGGCGAGCTGGTCGTCGTCGACGACCTCGTTGATCAGGTTCCAGCTCAGCGCCCGCTCGGCCTCGATCCGCTCGCCTAGGTAGGCGATCTCGAACGCCCGCGCCGCTCCGACCCGAGTCACGAGAGTCTGAGAGGCTCCGCCGTCCAGCCCGAGACCGATGTTGACGAATGCGAGCAGGAAGTACGACGAGCGGGCCGCGACGATCAGGTCCGCGGCCAGCGCCAGCGAGCAGCCGATCCCGACCGCGGGACCGTTGACGGCGGCGATCACCGGCTTGGGGATCGTGCGCAGGCGCAGGATCAGCGGGTTGTAGACGCCGCGCAGAGGCGAGACGACGTCCGGAGACCCAGCGTCGGTCAGCTCGCGCTCGGCCTTCAGGTCCGCGCCCGACGAGAACGCGCGGCCGGCGCCGGTGATCACGATCGCCCGAACGTCGGGGTCGGCCGCGCACTCATCAAGCGCGTCACTCATCTCGCGCCCGAGCTGCTGAGTCCAGGCGTTCAGCGCCTCGGGGCGGTTCATCACCACGCGCGCGACGTGGTCGGCCCGCTCCAATTGCACCGTTTCGAGGTTCAAGGCGGTCATTGGTGGCCGCCGACAATAGCGCGGGCGGCATCGCGCGGCCCGCGTTTGCGCCAAGATGTCGGCAAGGCGATGGACCTGGTGCCGAAGACGATCACGCGGCCGGTGGGCCGACTCGGGAGCCGCCGCGCAGAACGCGCTCGAGGTGGCGCGGTTCGGCGGACTGACGACTGACGAGCAGCCGTCGCCCTACGAGATCGCCGGCGAGCACCGCGTCTACAAGCTGCGTCATTACTACCCCGGGGGCGAAGCCGGCCCGCCGGTGCTGCTGGTGCCGCCGATGATGCTCGCCGCCGAGGTCTACGACGTCTCGCCGGCGACGAGCGCGGTCACGATCCTCAACCATCATGGCGTCGACCCGTGGGTGGTCGACTTCGGAGCGCCGGAGCGCCAGGAGGGGGGACTCGAGCGGACGCTCGCCGACCACGTGGTCGCGATCTCGGATGCGGTGGACCGCGTCCGCCGGGCGACCGGACGCGACGTCCACCTCGGCGGCTACTCGCAGGGCGGGATGTTCTGCTACCAGACGGCCGCCTACCGCCGCAACGAGGGCCTGAGCTCGCTGATCACGTTCGGCAGCCCGGTCGACACGCGCCACGGGATCCCGTTCGGGATCCCCGAGCAGCTCGCTTCCGGCGCCGCCAGCCTGCTCGCCGACCGCGTGTTCCGTGGCTGGGCGTTCCCCGCGTGGGCGAGCCGCACCAGCTTCACGATGCTCGACCCGGTCAAGTCCGCCCGCAACCGGATCGACTTCATCCGCCAGCTCCACGACCGCGAGGCGCTGCTGCCGCGCGAAGGCCAGCGGCGCTTTCTCGAGGCCGACGGCTGGGTCGCGTGGCCCGGGCCCGGCGCTGGCGGACTTCCTGCAGCAGTTCATCGCCCACAACCGGATGCTCGAGGGAGGCTTCGTGATCGCCGACCGACTCCTCAGCCTCGCCGACATCGCCTGCCCGATCCTGTCGGTCGTCGGGACCGTCGACGAGATCGCGCCCGCACGCGGCGTGCGCGCGATCAGCTCTGGCGGCGCCGCGGGCCGATGTGTACGAGCTGGCGCTGCACGCCGGCCACTTCGGGCTCGTGGTCGGCTCGACCTCGAACGCGATCACCTGGCCTACGGTCGCCGGCTGGGTCGCACTGGCGCGACGGCGAGGGCGAGCTGCCCGAGCAGGTCACCGAAATGCCCGACGACCCGGCGGCCGAGCTCGAGCCGCAGGTGCGCAACCGCCTCAGCTACGGGCTCGAGCTTGCCGGTGGCGTCAGCGCTGGGGTTGCGCGATCGCTCGTCGGGCGCCGCGCGGCGCACAGCGCGCGGGATGCGCGAGCTGACGGTCGAGGCGGCCGGCCAGCTGCCGCGGCTCGCGCGCCTCGAGCAGGTCCAGCCCGCGACGCGGATCTCGCTCGGGCTGCTGGTCGACGAGCGCACTCCGCCGCGGCGCCGGACGACACCTTCTTCCTGTTCGAGGATCGCGCGTACAGCGCCGCGCGAGGTCGACGAGCGGATCGACAACGTCGTCCGCGGCCTGATCTCGATCGGCGTCCGCCAGGGCGAGCACGTCGGCGTGCTGATGGGACCGCGCCCGAGCGCGCTGGCGCTGCGTGGTGGCGCTGAACCGGCTCGGCGCGGTGTCGGTGCTGCTGCGCCCCGACGGCGATACCGCGCGCGAGGCGACGCTCGGCCAGGTGCACCGGATCATCGCCGACCCCGAGCGGGCGCGCCCAGGCCGCCGGGCTCGGGCACGGTGCACACGTTCGTGCTCGGCGGCGGCGGGGGGCCGCGCGACCTCGGCGTCGCCGCTGACGACCGACATGGAGCAGATCGATCCCGGCGCCGTGCGAGCTGCCGAAGTGGTACCGCCCGAACCCGGGACGCGCCGGCGACCTGGCGTTCATCCTCTTCACCGGCCAGGGCGAGCAGCACCCGGATGAGCCGGATCACCAACCGTCGCTGGGTCACGTCGGCGTTCGGGACGGCGTCGTCGGCGGCGCTGTCGGGCGCCGACACCGTCTACAGCGTGACTCCGCTCTATCACCCGTCAGGGCTGATGATGAGCGTCGGCGGCGCGATCGCCGGCGGCGCGCGGCTGGCGATGGCGACGACGTTCGATCCGTCGACGTTCTGGGAGGAGGTGCGGCGCTACGGGGTCACCGTCGCCTCCTACACCTGGACGCTGCTGCACGAGCTCGTCGCAGGCGCCGCCCGAGCCCGGCGAGCGCCATCACCCGGTGCGGCTGTTCATGGGCTCTGGGATGCCGCGCGGCCTGTGGCGGCGGGTCGAGCAGCGCTTCGCCCCCGCGCGGGTGCTCGAGTTCTACGCCTCCACCGAGACCGGCGCGATCCTCGTCAACCTCCGCGACGCCAAGCCCGGCTGCGATGGGTCGGCCGCTGCCGGGCAGCCCCGAGGTCCGGATCGCCGCCTACGACGTCGACGCTGGTCAGCTGGTGCTCGGCGCGGGACGGGTTCGTGCGCGAATGCCGGACCGACGAGGTGGGGATGCTGCTGGCCCGCTCGCGCGCCGACGCCGGCGTCGCGACGATCGCGTTGCGCGGGGTGTTCGCGCGCGACGACGCCTGGCTGGCGACCGGCGACCTGTTCCGGCGCGACGCCGACGGCGACTACTGGCGCCTGGATGGCGTCGGCGAGGTGATCCGCTCGGCCGGCGGCCCGGTGTTCACCGCCCCGATCCGCGACGCGCTCGCCGACCTGCCGGCGGTCGACCTCGCGGTCGCCTACGGCATCGCGGGGCGCAGAGCGGGCCCGAGTGGCGGTCGCCGCCGTGACGCTGGCGCCCGACGCCGAGCTCGAACCGCGCGAGCTGACCGCGGCGCTGTCAGCGCTCGACCGCGAGCCAGCGCCCGACGCTGGTGCGGTCGGTGGACGAGATCCCGGTGACAACCTGGTATCGGCCGATCACCGGACCGCTGCGCGGCGAGGGGGTGCCGGACGAGGCGGACCCGCTCCCGTGTTCTACCGCGGTCCGCGAGCCGACGGCTACCGGCAGCTGAGCGCTGCCGACCGCCGGCGCCTGGCGGCGAGCTGATCCGTCACCGAACCGGCGCCCGGCGGCGAGCTGACCCCGCCTCCCAGGTCAGCCCTGGGCAGCGTCTCGCCCGAGTAGAGCTTGTGGATCGTGATCGGCCCGGCCGGCGCGGCGTTGATGCACAGCTCGCAGAGGACGCACTCGTCGAGGTTGTCCTGCACGATCTCGAGCCCGTTCTCGCCGGCCTCGAAGATGTCGACCGGGCAGACCTCGGCCAGCTTGCGCGCCAGCTCGGGGTCGGCGGCGACGGCGGCGTCGACCTCGACGTCGATGAAAGTGCCGGGCATCAGTCAGATCCGATTCTCCTTGACCAGATCCGGGATGTCCTCGATCCGCTCGGCCACGGTGATCCCGGCGGCGGCGAGGCGGGCGATCTTCTCGGTCGCCGTGTCCTCCTTGCCCTCGACGATCGTGCCGGCGTGGCCGAAGCTCATCCCGGGCATCTCGTCCATGAAGCGCCCGGCCATGAAGGCGACGATCGGCAGCCGCGAGTGGTTCTCGGTCACCCAGCGCAGCCAGCTCGGCCTCCATCCGCCCGCCGGGCTCGGTGTAGATCACGATCGCCTGCGTCTGCGTCGTCGGCCTCGAACAGCGGCATCAGCTCGGCGTAGCTGGAGCCGATGATCGCGTCGCCGCCGATCGAGACGGCGGTCGACTGCCCAGACCGGCGGCGCTCAGGGTCGAGGACATCTCGGTGGTCATCCCGCCCGAGCGCGAGATCACGCCGACCGGGCCGCGGCGGTAGGACTTGGCCGCGTCCTTGGCCGGGCCGCCGATGCCGCCCATCTTGATCACGTCGGGGACGATGATGCCCAGGCAGTTGGGGCCGATGATCCGGGCGCCGCGCTCGGTTGGCGAGCTCGACCATCTGCGGCGACGTCGCCGCGCGGGATCCGCTCGGTCACGATCACGACCAGCTTGACGCCGTTCTCGAGCGCCTCGAACACCGCATCCTTGGTGAACGCGGGGGGGACGGTGACGACCGAGCCGTCGATCGGGCCGCCGTGGTGCTCGACCGCCTGGGCGACGGTGTCGAACACCGGCACGCCGTGGACGTCGCGGCCGAGCCGCCCGGGCGTCACGCCGCCGACGATCTTCGCGCCCGTCGCCGTAGTCCAGGCACTCGCGCGTCAGGTTGACGGCCTCGCGGCCGGTGATCCCCTGGACGATGAAGGTCGTGTCGGCGTCGACGAGGATGCTCATGAGCGGCCGTCGGGTCCCTGGATCGTCTCGACGGCGCGGCGCGCGGCCTCGTTGAGCGACACGCAGCGGTCGGCGTAGGAGACGCCGTAGTGCTCGAGGATCTTGAAGCCCTCCTCCTCCCAGGCGCCCGGGATCCGGAAGATCGCGATCTTCTCGGCCGGGTCGTAGCCGAGCTCGAGGCAGGCCTTGATCACGCCGCGCGCGACGATGTCGACACGGGTGTTGGAGACGATTGACATCATCACCGCGATCTTGTCGACGCCGGGCTTCTGCAGCACCAGCTTCGCCAGGCCGCACGCCTTGCTGACGGACGGGTTGCCCCCGATCTCGCAGTAGTTGGCCGGGTCTCCGCCGTGGGCGCGGACCGCGTCGAACAGCGTCAGCGAGCCGCCGCCGGCGCCGATCACGAGCCCGAGGTTGCCGTCGAACTCGGTCACGTTGCCCGCCACGCCACGGTGGTCCTGGGAGTCGACCTCCTCGCCGGCGAGCTCGAATGGGGTCGCCTCGCGGGCCTGGCGGGTCTCCTCGTCACCGACGCCGAGCTCTGACAGAAGGACTTGCTGGCGCGGCCGGGCCTCGTTCTCCATCTCCATGTGTGCGTCGAGCGCCACGAACGAGCCGTCCTCGAGCTCGCCGAGCGGGTTGATCTCGGCCAGCGTCATGTCGTAGCGCAGGAACAGCCGCGCCAGGCGGGCGAGGATCGGCGTCAGGCGGTTGAGCGCGCTGCCGCTGATGCCGAGCGAGGCGATCACTGCTTGGCCTGCCAGTCGGACAACTCGGTGCGGGTTGAGAAATGGGCGCGCGCGACGTGGTCGGGGTGCTGCTCGGCGACCTCCTCGATGTCGATTCCGCCCATGTCGGAGAACAGCATCACCGGGCGCTTGCGGATCCCGTCCCAGACGACGCCGGCGTAGTACTCGTGCTTGACGGCGGCGCGCGAGTCGACCAGCACGCCACGCGGCATGTGGCCGTTGATCTCTAGCTCGAGCACGTGCTCTGCATGGCGGGCGGCCTCATCGGGTGTGTCGGCGAACTGCACGCCGCCGGCTTTCATCCGGCCCCCGGTCAGCACCTGGGACTTGATCACCACCGGACCGGCGATCTGTTCGGCGATCTGCGCGCCTCGTCCGCGGACTTCGCGAACCCGTGCTTGGTCACGGGAATCCCGGCCTTCGCGACGATCGCGCGCGATTCGTATTCGAAGAAACGCATCGGCGGCGCCGGAGGCTACACAAGCGCAGTTTCGCGGCTTTGTCAACGAAGTCGCCCGCATCTTGTGCCAAATCTGGACACCAAGCCAAATCTGTAATTACAATTGACAAACTTGTGTATACCGGCGAGGACTCATGAACCAGACTTTCAGAACAAGACGATTGGCCGCGGTGGTGGCGGCGGTCGCGGCGACGGCTGGCCGTGGCCGGATGCGGCGGATCGTCTGACGCGACGACGAGCTCCAGCGGCGGAGGTTCGAGCAACGCCAAGACGCAGCTGGCGCTGGTCGCCTACTCGACGCCGAAGAAGGCCTACGACGCGCTGACCGCGGCGTTCGCGCGACACCCGCCGGCAAGGGCGTCGGGTTTGGACGAGTCGTTCGGCGCCTCGGGCTCGCAGAGCCGTGCGGTCGACTCCGGCCAGCCGGCCGACGTGGTCGCGTTCTCGACCACGCCCGACATGACGCGGCTGGTCAAGGACGGGATCGTTTCAAGCGACTGGAACGCCAACCCCGAGCAGGGCTTCTCGAGCGACTCGGTGGTCGTGTTCGTGGTCCGCAAGGGCAACCCGAAGCACATCAGCGGCTGGAACGACCTGATCAAGCCCGGCGTCGACGTGATCACGCCCAACCCGTCGACCTCGGGAAGCGCGCGCTGGAACATCCTCGCCGCCTACGGAGCGCAGCTCAAGCAGGGCAAGACCCCCGCCGAGGCGCTCGCCTACGTCAAGACGCTGCTGAGCAAGAACGTCAGCGTCGAAGACTCGAGCGCCAGCGCGGCGCTGCAGACGTTCACCAGCGGCAAGGGCGACGTGCTGCTCGACTACGAGTCAGACGCGATCGCCGCTGAGAAGGCCGGCGACGCGATCCAGTACATCATCCCCAAGCAGACGATCCTGATCCAGACACCGATCGCGGTCACCGCCAAGAGTTCGCACTCGTCAGCGGCGAAGGCGTTCGTCGCGTACCAGTGGTCGAGCGCCGGCCAGACGATCTGGGCCCAGCAGGGCTACCGCCCAGTGCTCGCCTCGGTCGCCAAGCAGTTCGCCAAGCAGTTCCCGATACCGCCGCAGCTGTTCACGATCAGCTACCTGGGCGGCTGGACGAAGTGCCAAGAAGCAGTTCTTCGATCCCTCGACGGGGTCGATCACCAAGATCGAGCAGGCGGCGGGGGTACCCACTGCCTCCAGCTAGCGCATACGCCGCTCCGGTCGCGCGCCGCCGCCCCCCGGCGCGGGGCCAGATCCGCCCGCCAGGGGCGCCTCGGAGTCGGCCTGGTGACGCTCTACCTGAGCGTGATCGTGCTGATCCCGCTGGCTGCGGTCGCGGTCAAGGCGCTGGACCAGAGCCCGGGCAGCTTCTGGGCTTCGGTCACCAACGGGCCGGTCCTGACCGCGCTTGCGGTCACGCTCGGAGTGGCGCTGACGGTCGCGGCGGTGGGGGCAGTGATGGGGACGATCGTCGCCTGGGTGTTGGTCCGCGACGAGTTCCCCGGCAAGCGGATGATCAACTCGCTGATCGATCTCCCGTTCGCGCTGCCGACGATCGTCGCCGGGCTGACGATCCTCGCGCTGTACGGCCCCGACAGCCCGTTCGGGATCCACCTCGCGTACACCCGTGCGGCTGTGTTCGTGGCGCTGCTGTTCGTGACGCTCCCGTTCGTCGTGCGCTCCGTGCAGCCGGTCCTGATCGAGCTCGATCGCGAGGTCGAGGAGGCGGCCGCCTCGCTTGGCGCTTCCAACGCGGTCACGTTCAGGCGGATCGTATTGCCGGCGCTGCGCCCGGCGATCGTCTCGGGTGCGACGCTCGGGTTCGCGCGTGCCGTCGGCGAGATCGGCTCCCTGATCCTGATCGTCGGCAAGGTCCAGATCGCGAGCATCGTGATCTTCGCCGACATCGAGTCAGACGCGCCGCAGGCGGCTGCGTCGCTGTCGCTGGTGCTGATCGTCGTGTCGCTGATCGTGCTGGTGCTTTTGCGCAGGCTGGGAGGCCGACATGTCAGTTAGCCGCCGTGCGCGGCTATCGCTGCGCGCGATCGCCCTGCTGTACCTGCTTGTTCTGTTGCTGTTGCCGGTAGCGGTCGTGTTCTCCAAGACCTTCGAGCACGGGTTCGGCGTCGCGTGGAGCTGGATGACGACGCCGGCGGCGGTCAGCGCCTTATGGCTGTCGATCACGATGGCTGCGATCGCGGTGCCGCTGAACACGGTCTTCGGGATCGTCTGCGCGCTCGTGCTGGTCCGGCGGCGAGGGCGGGCGGCGGCCGTGATCGACGCCCTGATCGACCTCCCGTTCCTGGTCTCGCCGGTGATCGTCGGCCTCGCGCTGACGCTCGTCTACGGGATCCACGGCTGGTTCGGGAGCTGGTTCGCCAACCAAGGAATCCAGATCATCTTCGCGCCGGCTGGGATGGCGCTCGCCACCGTGTTCGTGTCGCTGCCGTTCGTCGTGCGTGAGGTCGCACCGGTGCTGGCCGAGATCGGCGATGAGCAGGAGCAGGCGGCGGCGACGCTCGGTGCGTCCTCGTGGCAGACCTTCTGGCGGGTCACGCTGCCCTCGATCCGCTGGGGGGTCGCGTACGGAGTCGTGCTCTCGACCGCTCGTGCGCTGGGCGAGATCGGCGCCGTGCTGGTGGTCTCCTCACTGGTCGCCGGCCAGACGCTGACCTTGCCGTTGCTCGTCTATCAGCGTGACTCTCAGGTCGGCGCCGGCTCGATTACCGGCGCCTATGCGGCGGCCACCGAGCTCGCGATCATGTCCCTGGTCGTCTTGCTCGCGATGACGCTCTTGGCACCAAGGAGGCAGAAAGCCCGATGAGGATCGATATCGACAGCATCTCCAAGAGCTTCGGCGACTTCGCCGCGCTCAATGGCGTCTCGCTCGAGGTGCCCGAGGGGTCGCTGACCGCGCTGCTCGGGCCGAGCGGCTCGGGCAAGTCGACGCTGCTGCGGATCATCGCCGGCCTCGAGACGCCCGACTACCGGCACGGTCTCGATCGACGGCGTCGACGTCACGCAGGTGCCGGCCCAGAAGCGCGGGATCGGGTTCGTGTTCCAGCATTACGCTGCCTTCACCCACATGAGCGTGCGCGAGAACGTCGCCTTCGGGCTGCGGATCCGCAAGCGGCCGCAAGGACGAGATCGCGAGCCGCGTCGACGAGCTGCTGGAGCTGGTCGGACTGACGAAGTGGGCCGAGCAGCGGCCCTCGCAGCTCTCAGGCGGCCAGCGCCAGCGGATGGCGCTGGCGCGCGCGCTGGCGGTCGCGCCCCAGGTGCTGCTGCTCGACGAGCCGTTCGGCGCGCTCGACGCGACCGTCCGCGCCGAACTGCGCGCCTGGCTGCGGCGGCTGCACGACGAGCAGGGGGTGACGACCGTGCTGGTCACTCACGACCAGGAGGAGGCGATGGAGGTCGCGGACCGGATCGCGGTCATGAACGCCGGCTCGATCGAGCAGGTGGGTTCGCCGCGCGAGTCTACGACCGGCCGGCGAACGACTTCGTGATGGGGTTCGTCGGTCCGGTCAGCAAGCTCGGCGAGCGGCTCGTGCGGCCCCACGACGTGGCGATCTCGCTCGAGCCGAGCAACCGGGCAGCATCGAGGCGATGGTTACGAGGGTCGTGCACCTCGGGTTCGAGGTCCGGGTAGAGATCGAGCTTCCCGACGGCTCGCGGGCTCGGGCGCAGCTGACCGCGCTCGCAGGCCGACGAGCTGGAGATCGACCGCGGCGACATCGTCTACGTGCGCCACCCGGCCGGCGCCGGGCTCGAGCCGCCGGTCCAGCGCGAGGTCAGCGCGTAACCCAGGCCTCGGGGTCCTCGGCGAGCTTGTCGATCGCCGCCGGCAGCTTGGAGTTGGCGATGTCGGCGATCGTCACGCTGCTCGACGACGCTGCGCAGGTTCGCGCGCACGGCGATCCAGACGCGCGGCAGCGGGCTGGCAGCGCCGCCGTAGTGGGCCTCCTCGGGCGGGGCGCCGCGGACGCTCGCGAGCGGTCCCTCGACGGCGCGGATCACGTCGGCGACGGTCACCTCGCTCGCCGGCTTGGCGAGCCGGAAGCCGCCCTCGGCGCCGCGGTGGCTGCGGACGACGCCGGCGTGGCGGAGCTCGCCGAGGATGTTCTCGAGGAAGTTGAGCGGGATCTCCTGGGCGGTCGCGATCCGCTCGGCCTTGACCGGCTTGTCGCCGTCGGCGGCCGCCAGCTCGACCACCGCGCGCACCGCATAGTCAGCTTTGGCCGAGATCCGCATCGCACAACCCTACGCGGTCGCCGGACGCAAGCCGTAGGCCTCGGCCAGCTCGGGATCCTTGTCGGCGAGCATCTCGGCGAGCTCGACCATCACCTTGCACTGCTTCCAGGTCGCGTCATCCTGCATCTTGCCGTCGATCATGTGCACGCCGCGGCCGTCGGGGATCGCCTCGAGCACCTTCTTCGCGAACACCACCTCGTCGGGGTCCGGGCTGAAGACCCTCTTGGCGATCTCGATCTGGACCGGATGCAGTGACCAGGCGCCGATGCATCCGAGCAGGAAGGCGGCGCGGAACTGCGTCTCGCAACCTTCGACGTCACGGATGTCGCCGTAGGGGCCGTAGAAGGGGAGGATCCCGGACGATGTGCAGGCGTCGACCATCCGCGCGATCGAGTAATGCCACGGATCCTGCTGGGCGGTCGGGCGCGGCGCCTCGGGGTCGTCCGGATCTGGGTCGTTGATCACCCGGTAGCCAGGGTGTCCGCCGCCGACTCGCGTGGTCTTCATCCGCCGCGACGCGGCGAGGTCGGCCGGGCCGAAGCTCATCCCCTGCATCCGCGGGCTGGCGGTCGCGATCTCCTCGAGATTCACGACTCCGAGCCCGGTCTCGAGGATCGCGTGGATCAGGATCGGGCGCTCGAGCCCCGCCTTGCCTCGAGCTGCGCCAGCAGCCGGTCGACGTAATGGATGTCCCAGGGGCCCTCGACCTTCGGGACCATCACGACCTCGAGCTTGTCGCCGATCTCGGTCACCAGGGTCGTCAGGTCGTCGAGCGCCCACGGCGACTCGAGGCTGTTCATCCGCGTCCAGAGGGCGGTCAGCCGAAGTCAATCTCGTTGGCGACCCGCACCAGCCCCTCGCGTGCCGGTAGCTTGCGGTCTACCGGGACCGCGTCCTCGAGATTGCCGAGCAGAATGTCCGCCTGGGCCGCCAGCTCGGGCAGCTTGGCCGCCATCTTCTCGTTGCTCGGGTCGAAGAAGTGGATCATCCGCGAGGGCTTGAGCGGGATCTCGAGGATCGGATCCGGCGCGCCGATCGCCAGCGGCTTTCCGAAGTCTCGGGGGTTTCGCACGGCTTGTTCTCCTGGTCGGGTGGTGTCGAAAGCTAGCGGGCTAGCCTCGGCAGTGATGCGAGGGATCTGAGCTTATGCTCTCGGTCCCAGATGCAACTACTCAGGAGTACCGACATGCCCGAAATCCAAACTGGCCAGGCGGAGCGCGAGGCCTCCGGCGCGCACCCATACGGCCGCTACCTCGAAGAGTTCGAGGTCGGCGCCGTCTACAGGCACTGGCCCGCCAAGACCGTCACCGAGGCCGACGATCACCTCTTCTGCCTGCTGACGATGAACCACCACCCGCTGCACATCAACGACGTCTACGCGGCGCAGTCACAGCAGGGCCGAAACGTGGTCGTGGGTCCGCTCGTCTACTCGCTGGCGCTCGGGATGAGCGTCTCCGACGTGAGCGGCAAGGCGATCGCCAACCTCGCCACCGAGGAGCTGAGCCATCCGGCGCCGGTGTTCCACGGCGACACGCTGTTCTGCGAGTCAGAGGTGCTCGAAGTCAAGGAATCGCAGTCCAAGCCGGACCGCGGGACGGTCCGCGTTCACACCCGCGTTCTCAACCAGGATGGCGTGCTGGTGGCTGAGTTCAAACGGCTCGTTCTGGTGCCCCGCAAGGTCCCGGCCTGATGGTCCGTTCGCGTACCAAGGCGCCGACTTTGTGAGCACCTTGTGTTCGGCGCGGGTAGGCTGTCCGAGCCACCGACACACCAAGGAGTGCCTCACCACATGGCCCATACCGCACCGAAGCACCAGGCGACGACCACCCATCCCGCTTTACGGGAGTGGGTCGACCAGATCGCCGCGCTGACCCAGCCCGACGCGATCCACTGGTGCGACGGTTCGGACGAGGAGTACGACCAGCTCGCGCAGACGCTGATCGAAGCCGGCACCTTCGAGCGGCTGTCTGAGGCCAAGCACCCGAACTCATACCTAGCGCTGTCTGACCCCGCCGACGTTGCGCGGGTGGAGGACCGGACGTTCATCTGCTCGGAGCGCGAGGAAGCGGCCGGTCCCAACAACAACTGGCGCGAGCCGGGGGACATGCGTGAGGTCCTGAACGAGCTGTTCACCGGGTCGATGCGCGGGCGGACGATGTACGTGGTCCCGTTCTCGATGGGGCCGCTGAATTCGCCGATCGCCTACATCGGCGTACAGCTGACCGATTCGGCCTACGTCGCTGCCTCGATGCGGATCATGACCCGAATGGGCCAGCCGGCGCTCGACATGCTCGGCGAGGACGGCGACTTCGTGCCCTGCGTGCACTCGGTCGGCGCGCCGCTGCTCGACGGCGCCCAGGACGTCCCGTGGCCGTGTAACGCCGACAACAAGTACATCGTCCACTTCCCCGAGGCGCGCGAGATCTGGTCATTCGGCTCGGGCTACGGCGGCAACGCGCTGCTCGGCAAGAAGTGCTTCGCGCTGCGGATCGCGTCCTGCATGGCGCGCGAGGAGGGCTGGCTGGCCGAGCACATGCTGATCCTCAAGCTCACCTCGCCCGAGGGGGAGGTCCGCTACGTCGCCGGCGCGTTCCCCAGCGCCTGTGGCAAGACCAACCTGGCGATGATGATTCCGACGCTTCCGGGCTGGAAGGTCGAGACGGTCGGCGACGACATCGCGTGGATGAAGTTCGGCGACGACGGCCAGCTCTACGCGGTCAACCCGGAGGCCGGCTTCTTCGGCGTCGCGCCCGGCACCGGTGCGCGCACCAACCCGAATGCGGTCGACATGATCGGCCGCAACACCGTGTTCACCAACTGCGCCAAGACCGATGACGGCGACGTCTGGTGGGAGGGCCTGACCGGCGAGCCGCCGGCGCACGCGATCGACTGGCGGGGCAACGACTGGACGCCCGAGTCAGAGCAGCCCGCCGCCCACCCCAACGCGCGCTTCACGGTCGCCTGCGCGCAATGCCCGTCGATCGCCCCCGAGTGGCAGGACCCCGCCGGCGTTCCGATCTCCGCGATCCTGCTCGGCGGCCGGCGCGCGACGATCGTGCCGCTGGTGTCCGAGGCCAACGACTTCGAGCACGGCGTGTTCCTCGGCTCGATCATGTCCTCGGAGATGACCGCGGCCGCGGTCGGCGAGGTCGGCAAGCTGCGCTTCGATCCGATGGCGATGCTGCCGTTCCTCGGCTACCACATGGGCGACTACTTCGCCTACTGGCTTACGATCGGGCAGCGCCAGGACGTCAAGCTGCCGAAGTTCTTCTACGTCAACTGGTTCCGCAAGGGCGAGGACGGCAAGTTCATGTGGCCCGGCTTCGGCGAGAACTCCCGCGTGCTTGCCTGGATCTTCGGGCGCCTGACCGGCGACACTGACGCGGTCAAGACCCCGATCGGCCTGCTGCCGCCTGTGGGCGACGGCGGGATCGACGTCGCCGGGCTTGACATCGACTCAGAGACGATGGCCAAGCTGCTAGAGGTCGACAGCGATGGCTGGACCGCGCAGCTCCCGCAGATCAAGGCCCATTACGCCCGCTACGGCGACAAGCTGCCGGCCGAGCTGCGCGCCCAGCTCGATGCGCTCGAGCAGGGTCTGCAGAGCTGACCGCGCTGGAAACTCTTATCCGGGGGCGCTCTACTCTGGGGCGATGGCGCTGGCGTTCATCCCCTCAGATGCAGCGATGCTGGCGGTTCAGGCCGGCGTCGTCGCGGCGCCGCGCAAGCCGCCAGAGCTCGCCTGGATAAAGCGCCTGTCGGGCCCGGGCTGGGCCGTGATCCCGATCGCCTCGATCATCGGCGTGATCTTCGCGATCCGCTACGTGTCGGGCACAGCGACCGGGCTCACGTACCTGGCTCTGGTCGCGGTGCCGATCCTCGCCGCCGCGGCGCTCGGCTGGGCCGCCCGCGGGTCGCGACCGTGGCTGGCGCTGCTCGCCGTGCCGCTGTTCGTGCTCGCGTGGACGAGCCGTACGACGCTCGCCGGGGAAGGGGCGGCGACGCTGCTGTCGGCGCTCAGCTGCGTGACGCTCGGGGTGTTGCTCGGTGCCGTCACGCCGCCGTCGTGGCTGAAACTCGGGATCCTCGCGATGGCCGCGGCCGACACCTGGCTGGTGCTCTCAGACCTGCTCCAGGCGCCCAACTCGGCGCTGATCGCCGCCGCGCCGGGGGCCGGCCTGCCGCAGCTTCAGTCAGAGCTGTTCGGCAGCGTATCGATGGGATACGGCGACCTGTTCGTCGCGGCGGTACTGGGCGCGGTGCTGGCGCGGGAGGGGCGCCTGCAGTGGCCGGTGGCGCTGTTGACGCTGGTGATCGCGGGCGCCTTTGACCTTCTGTTCTTCGTGCTCAACGAGCTTCCGGCGACGGTCCCGGTAGCGCTGGCGCTGATCTTCACCGAGGCATACGCCTACTGGCGCCGACGGGCACGGCCCAGTGACACTAGTGCTGATCGTCGCCCGTCGCAGCCGGCGGACGCGATTCCTCGGCCAGCGAGGTGATCGCCAGCTGCCCGCGGGCGGCCTCCTCGAGCACCTCGGTCGCCTCCTCGGCCGAGCGCGAGTAGAGCTCGACCAGCAGGTGGACGACGATCCGGTCCTCGTCGTGCTTGTGGAAGCGCACGTGGGTGAAGAACTCGCGCGTCCCGTGGTCGCCGAACGCGGCGTAGGAGAGTGCGTCACCCGCCTCGGGACCCGAGCAGGTCTCGACGTCGTCGGCGTCGACCGTGACCGTGCACGAGGCGACCCAGGGCGTCCCGGCGATCATCCGCTCCCAGCGATCCTCGATCGGCTCCACGCGCCCGTTGTGAAAGCCGAGGTGGGGCTGATCGTGCATGCACTCCAGGCACTGCACGACCGCCTCCTGCATTTCGTCGACTACTTCACCGCGCTCCCCGGTCTCGGGGTCGATCCGGTGGATTCCTTCGTAGTGGACCTGCACTTCGAGGTTCTGGGACCAGCAGCGATAGCAGCGCAGCCAGCTGCGGACCTCGGTTGAGCCCTCCATCTCCGTGATTCTAGGACGGTCCGCGGGGTCGCTGTTGCGGCCCGTATTTGCGGGGTCTTGGAACCGTTTCGTCCGTAGTGGACGAAACGGTTCCGAGCCATCTAACCGAACGTGAAGTCGTAGGCGGTGACGCCCGGCGGGATCTCGACCGTGAACGAGTGCTGCTGCGCGCTCGGCAGCGAGATCAGCCCGTAGAGGCGCTGCCCGACGACCGTCACGTAGCCGTCATGTACGTCGGCGCCGGCGTCGGCGGCCGAGATCGGGTGCCCGTCGAGCAGCACCCGGACCCGGCGCGGCACGTTGCCGGCCGAGGTCAGCACCAGATACACGTGCGCGGCGCCAAAGCCGCCGCTGATCGAGTCACCCGTAGAGGCCGGGGTCACGGACTGCGATCCCACGTTCCAGATCCCATGCAGTCCGAACTCGTTCAGATGCGGGTCAATCACGCCCGGGTAGAAGTGCGTCCCGGGCTTCAGCTGTTGCGCGAAGCCCTGCGCGCGTGCGGGGTCGAGATAGGTCTCGGGCGTCTCGAGCCCGGCCGAGGCAACGATCGCATGTGCGGTCATCGGCGGCGGCAGGTTGCGGGCGCCGGCCTCATAGAGCAGCTGACGGACGGCAGCCTCGTCCTGCTGGTAGTCGCCCTCGCCGAACCGGTAGTGGCGGACGTCGCCGTGGCCGTCGATGTAGTACTCGGCCGGCCAGACGTTGTTCCCGTACGCGTTCCACGTGCCGTACTGGTTGTCCTGGACGACGGGATATTTGATGCCGTCGGACTTGATCGCCTGCTCGACGTTGCCCGCCTCCTGCTCGAATGTGAACTCCGGTGTCTCGACCCCGACGACGTCGAGGCCGTAGCGGTGGTAGGTGGCGTAAAGGCCCTTGACGAACGGCAGCGTGCGCAGGCAGTTGATGCACGTGTAGGTCCAGAAGTCGACCAGCACCACGTGGCCGCGGAGCCCATGGATCGACAGCGGCTGGTCGCCGGGCGTGTTGAACCATCGCTGGGTGTTGGTGAAGTTGGGCGCCACGCCGAGCTTCGGCAGCGACGGCGTCTTGACGCCCGGGATCGAGACGCCGACCTCGTCCGCGACCGGCGTCGCCGCGGCCTCCTGCTGGCGGAGCGCGAAGCGCGACTTCGGCCGCAGCGAGGCGAGCCGGTTCTGGACCGCGTTGGAGTTCTCCAGGGCGCGCGTCGGATCGACGAGGATGGCTGGCAGGCTCGTGTCCTTGGCGAGCGCCTCCTCGAAGCGCACGTCGAGGTTGAACGTCATCAGCACCCCGGTCGCCACCAGGACCGCGCCGAGCGTGCGCTCGACGACGTGGCCGCGGGCGTGGCGGCGCACACGGTCGAGCACCGCGCGTCCCCCGAGCCCGTACAGGAGCATCACGCCGCTGAGGCCGGCGGAGTAGGCAACCGCCACCAGCACCACCCGCGCCGACGCGCCGCTCGATGCGCTGACCGAGGTCACCGCGGCGAGGATCGGTCCCGCGCACGGGGCGCACACGAAACCGAGCGCGCCGCCGACGGCGAGCCCGGACCAGAAGCCGTTGCCGCGTGTCTTGGGGCCGAACCGCGCCAGCCGCGAGAGCGGCGCCTGAACGCGCTCTGCGAGCCCCGGGATCAGCAGCACGAGCCCGAACACGATCAGGACGACGATCGCGAGCGACCGCGCCGCGCCGCTCGCCAGACCCACCCCGTTGACCAGCTGGGCGAGCGCGACGATCGCGATCGTGAACGTCAGTGCGAGCCCGAGCACGATTCCAATCGGCCGCCGCCGGCCGCCGACGGCGCTCGCCGACAGCAGCGCTGGCAGCACCGGTAGCACGCACGGTGTGATCGCCGTCCCGGCCCCGGCCACGAAGGCGAACAACATCAGCAGCAGCATTTGCGCCTCAGATGATGCTCGGAAAAGCTTGCGATCCCGTTAACCGGGGCCCGCGGGCTCGGTTAACCGCCGATCGCGGACATGCTCCGCGCCGGCTGGATGAAGCCCTCCTCGCCGACGTGGTGTTTGAGCTCCTTGCGCCAGACAGCAGCCCGGATCAGCTGCTCGATCTCGCCGTCGCTGGCGCCGGAGCGCAGCGGCTCGCGCAGGTTAGTCTCGTTGAGCGAGAACAGGCAGGTCCGCAGGCGGCCGTCGGCGGTCAGGCGCACGCGGTTGCAATCGGCGCAGAACGGCTCCGATATCGGGTTGATGAACCCGATCCGGCCATGCCCGTCGGCGAACCGGTAGACGCGGGCGGTCGCGCTGGGCGCGCGCGGCTCGGGCTCGAGCGGGTACACGGCCGTGATCGCGTCGCGGATCTCGGCGCCGGTCAGGACCTGGTCAGGGGTCCAGGCGCGGTCGGCGTCGAGCGGCATGAACTCGATGAAGCGGATCTCGTATGGAGTGCGGCGTGCGAGTTCGGCGAACGGCAACACCTCCTGCTCGGTGAAGCCGCGGATCGCGACCGCGTTGACCTTGATCGGGTGCGCCTCGGGGAAGCTCGCGAGCAGCTCGAGCCCGCGCAGCACCTGGTCGAGCGCGTCGCGGCGGGTCAGCTTGTAGAAGCGGTCGCGCTGCAGCGAGTCGACTGACACGTTGAAGCGCGCGATCCCGGCGCGCACGAGGCGCTCCGCGTCGCGCTCGAGCAGGAAGCCGTTGGTTGTGACCGATACCTCGTGCAGGCCTTCGATCTTGGTCAGCATCGCAGCCAGATCCGGGAAGTCGCGGCGCACGAGCGGCTCGCCGCCGGTCAGACGCAGGTCCTTGACCCCGATCGAGGCGAACACGGACACGACCCGAGCGATCTCCTCGAACGTCAGGATCTCCGAGCGCTCGAGCCACGGCAGGCCCTCGGCGGGCATGCAGTACTGGCACCGAAAGTTGCAGCGGTCAGTCACCGAGACGCGCAGATCGGCGATCAGGCGCCCGTGACCGTCACGGAGGGGCTCACTGAACATCTCCGCAAGGCTACTCTTCCCGTCATGCGGCCAGCGCGAGTGATCCTGCTCCTATGCAGCGCATATGCACTCGCCGGCTGCGGAGCAAGCGCGCATCAGCAGGTCGAAGCCAAGGTCCAGCAGTTTGCCCACGCGACCGCCAACAAGGACTACGCCGCGCTCTGCAACGAGGTCCTCGCGCCGGCGCTTGTCGCGCACCTGACCGCGGCCGGTCTCACCTGCCAGCAGGCGATGCGGATCTTCGTCTCGAGCGTCCAGAACCCGACGATCAGCATCTCGAAGATCACGGTCAAAGGGTCGACCGCATCGGCCGTTGTACTTGCGGGCGCGACCGGTCAGACCGCTGCGATCGAATCGATCCAGCTCGTCGACACCAAGCACGGCTGGCGCCTGGCTTCGCTCGCTTCGCCTCGCTGAGGCGTGGCTACGCGCCCGGGGTCAGCAGCGAGTAGGAGTGCATGTCCAGCCGCTCGGTGTTGTGGCGCATGTAGGACCGCAGCAACGCCTCGTGCGTAAAGCCGCTGCGCTCGGCGACCCGCTGCGACGGGCGGTTCTCGGTCGCGGCCAGCAGCGTGACTCGCTGCAGGGCGAGCTCGCGAAAACCCCACTCGCAGACCCGCTTCACGGCGCGGGTGGTGTGACCCTCGCCGCGCGCCTCGCGCGCCAGCCAGTAGCCGACCTCCGCGCGCTGATGCTCCCAGGCGATCCGCATCAGAGCGATCGAGCCCAGCAGTTCGCCGTCTGGCGCGCGCACGATCGCGAACGCCGCCGCCAGCCCCGCGAACGCCATGTCGAAGCGCTGCTGGAGGTAGCGGCGCCCGTCTGCCTCGGAGTAGTCGGCCGGGACGCGAGTCCAGCGCGGGATCTCGGGGTCCTGGCAGGCGGCGACGATTGCCCGCAGGTCCGTGTCGCGCCACGGGCGAAGCGCCGTTGGCCCGTCGAGCAGCGGCTCAGCCGGCAGCACGATCCGCCGCGCGACGTCAGCCACCGGCCTGTTCCTCGAGCCCGCGCCGCAGGGTCGCGACATCGGCGTCGGGGTCCTGCTCGCTCAGCCAGCGCTCGGCCTCACGGCGCCCGCCGAGCGCTCGCATCCCTCGTTCGCCGTGCTCGGCCGCGAAGTCGTCCAGCGCGTGCATCCGCCGGCTGTGCACGCGCCGCGGGCGCAGGTCGAGTGCCGCGTGCCGGCGATCGAGCGCCTGCGCAAGCTCCGCGATGCCTGACTCCGGCGCCACCGACGAGACCGCCAGCACCGGCGTCCCCGACGCGTCCAGCGCCCCGAGCGCTGCCTGCAGATCGGTCAGCGTCCGGCTCGCGACGGCGCCGAGATCGGCTTTCGTGACGACCAGCAGATCGGGGATCTCCATGATCCCGGACTTCAGGAACTGGAGCACATCGCCGGCGCCCGGCTGCACGACCACGACGACCGTGTCGGCCACGTCGGCGACCTCGGTCTCTGACTGGCCTACCCCGACCGTCTCGATCACGACAACGTCGAACGCGACCGCGAGCGCGGTCGCGGCCGCCCGCGTCGCCGGCGCCAGGCCGCCGAGCCGTCCGCCGGCCGCGGTCGAGCGGATGAACACGCCCTCGTCGCCCGGCCGCCGCTCGATCCTCGCTCGGTCGCCGAGCAGCGCGCCGCCCGAGCGGCGCGAGCTGGGGTCGACCGCGAGCACCGCCACGGTGCGGTCCGCTGCGCGCCACTGAGCGACCAGCCTCGACAGCAACGAGGACTTGCCGACGCCGGGTGGCCCGGTGATGCCGATCATCTGCCCGCCGGCCTCACCGCCAAGCGCCGTCGGAGAGATCGATTCGAACAGCGCCTGTGTCTGCTCGCCGGCCCCGGGGCGGCGGTTCTCGACCACGTTGAGCACCTCAGCGGCCGCGCTGACGTCGCGCTCGCGCAGCCGAGCACCGAGCGCGCGTCCGTCGGGTGCGTCGGCGCTCAAGCCGGAGCGGGTGTCCGCTCGGCTACCAGCGCCACGATGTCGCCGATCATCCGATTCAGGTCCCAGTCCTTGGGCGTGTAGACCGCGGCGACCCCGGCCTTGCGCAGCTGCTCCGCGTCGGCGTCCGGGATGATCCCGCCGACGACCACCGGCACGTCGCCCACACCCGCGTCTGAGAGCGCCTCGAGCACCGATGGGATCAGCTCGGCATGCGAACCGGAGAGGATCGAGAGGCCGATCACGTGGACTCCCTCCTGAGCGGCCGAGCTGGCAATCTGCGCCGGCGTCAGGCGGATCCCCTCGTAGACGACGTCCATGCCGGCGTCGCGGGCCCGCACCGCGATCTGCTCGGCGCCGTTTGAGTGGCCGTCGAGGCCCGGCTTACCGACCAGGAACTTGAGCCGGCGCCCGAGCGTCTCGCTGACGCGCTCGACCTCCTCACGGAGTTCGGAGACCGCCTCGCTGCCGACCACGGCGGCCTCGCCGACCCCAGTCGGGGCGCGGTACTCGCCGAACACGTCACGCAGGCTCTGTGCCCATTCGCCGGTCGTCGCTCCCGCCTTCGCGGCGGCGATCGTCGCCGGCATGATGTTCTCGCTGTCGGCGCGAGCCACGCGAGCAAGCTCGGTAAGGGCCGCCTGGACGGCCTCCTGGTCTCGCTCGGAGCGCCATCGCTGCAGCGCCTCGCGGCGCTGGGCCTCGACGTCGGGATCGACGACCAGGATCCCACCGTCGGCGTCGGCGAGCAGCGGCGATGGTTCGCTCGAGGTGAAGCGGTTCATACCGACGACGGTCAGCTCGCCCGACTCGATCCGTCGCCAGCGCTCGCGGTGGGACTCGACCAGCGCCGACTTCATGTAGTCGACCGCCTCGACGGCGCCGCCGAGCTCAGCGACGCGAGCCATCTCGCCCCGGGCGCCGCTGACCAGCTCGGCGACCAGCGCCTCCATCACCTTCGAGCCCTCGAAGATGTCCGGGTATTCGAGCAGGTCAGTCTCGTAGGCCAGCACCTGCTGCAGCCGGAGCGACCACTGCTGATCCCACGGCCTGGGAGGCCGAGCGCCTCGTTCCAGGCCGGCAGCTGGATCGCCCGCGCGCGGGAGTTGCGCCCGAGCGTCACCGCCAGCGCCTCCAGCGCGATCCGGTAGACGTTGTTCTCGGGCTGGGCCTCGGTGAGGCCGAGCGAGTTGACCTGGACGCCGTAGCGGAAGCGCCGCTGCTTGTCGTCGGAGACGTCGTATCGGTCGCGCCCAAGCTCTTCCCAGAGCTCGGCCATCGCGCGCAGCTTCGCGTGCTCCTCGACGAACCGCACGCCCGCGTTGACGAAGAACGAGATCCGCCCGAAGACATCTCCCATCAGCTCCTGCGGGACCCGCTCGCGGACCGCGTCGAGCACGGCGATCGCGTTCGAGATCGCATAGGCGATCTCCTGGACCGGCGTCGCGCCGGCCTCCTGAAGGTGGTAGGAGCAGATGTTGATCGGGTTCCACTTCGGGATCTCGGTCACCGTGTAGGCGATCGTGTCGGCGATCAGCCGCATGCTCGGGCCCGGCGGGAACGCGTAGGTCCCGCGGCTCAGGTACTCCTTGAGGATGTCGTTCTGGGTCGTGCCCTGAAGCTGCTCGGGGGCGACTCCCTGCTCCTGCGCGGCGACGATGTAGAGCGCCAGCAGCCAGGCCGCGGTCGCATTGATCGTCATCGACGTGTTCATCTGGTCAAGCGGGATCCCGTCGAGCAGCGTGTGCATGTCGCCGGCGTTGGCGATCGAAACCCCGACCTTGCCGACCTCGCCGCGCGAGAGCTCGTGATCGGGGTCATAGCCCGTCTGGGTGGGCAGGTCGAAAGCGATCGAGAGGCCGGTCTGACCCTTCTCGAGATTGCGGCGGTAGAGCTCGTTTGAGCGCTTGGCGTCCGAATGCCCCGCATAAGTGCGCATCATCCATGGCCGGTCAGGCTCGGGCAGCCGCGCCGGGGTTGTCTCCGACATGGCGCCATTGTATGAGGCGTGGCTCCAACGCCGATCGTGCGACAATGTGGCCAAGTCACTGATGCCAGATCAGAGCTCAGCCGCAACAGAGCACGCGATCCTGCAGGAGATCACGGCTCCCCTAAGGACATTGCCCGACGACCCGGTCGCCGCGGTACACGCCGACTTCCCGGTCGGGCTACGCGGGTATGACCGCCTGGCGGTCGACGCCTACGTTCAGCAGACCAGCCAGCTGGTCGCCGAACTGCAGGCGACGCGATCGCCCGAAGCCGCGGTTCGCAAGGCGCTGGAGCGCGTGGGCGAGCAGATCTCGGGCATCTTGCAGCGCGCGCACACGACCGCCGAGGAGATCACCTCCCAGTCGCGGGCGGAGGCCGAGGACCGTCTCGAGCATGCGCGGATCGAGGCCGCCGAGCTCGTCGCGGGTGCCCACCAGCGGATCAAGGACCTGGACGCCGACACGGACCGGATCTGGATCGAGCGCCACCGGATCGTCGACGATGCGCGCGAGCTCGCTCAGCAGTTGGTCGCGCTCGCCGACGCCGCCGCCGAGCGCTTCCCGGAGGCCGACCCCGCGCCGGAGGCCGAGGTCGCGCCGGAGGTCTACGACGAGGCGCAGGGGGAGACGCAGATGTTCGACGAAGCCGCCGGCGCCGACGCCACGGAGCCCCGCAACGAGGAAGAGCCGGCGACGGTGGTCGCGGCCGACGACGTCGAGGCGACCAGGCGGTTTGAGCCGCTGAGCGAGGAGCCGCCCGCAGACGAGGGCGACTCCGAGACCGACGACCAGAACTCCTAGCCTCCAGTCGCACTCTCGGCCGTGGTTGGAGTGATCGATCTGATGCACGTTGGGCGCGAGCGCGTGATCGGCTGCTGGCAGGTCGACGACGTGCTGATCGACCCCGGGCCCGGCTCGTGCCTGCCGGCACTGCTCGACGCGCTCGGCGACCAGCGACCGCGCGCCTTGCTGCTGACCCATATCCACCTCGACCACGCCGGCGCCAGCGGCGCGCTCGTTCAGCGCTGGCCCGATCTGGAGGTCTACGTCCACGAGCGCGGCGCCCGCCACATGCACGATCCCTCGCGCCTGATTGACAGCGCCAGGCGGCTGTACGGCGACCAGATGGATCGTCTCTGGGGCGAGATGGTCCCGGTCCCGGAAGCCAACTTGAAGGTGCTGTCAGGCGGCGAACGGGTGATCGACGGGGCGTTCGAGGTCGCCTACACACCTGGGCACGCGTCGCACCACGTCAGCTACCTGCACGACGGAATCGCGTTCGTCGGCGATGTCGGCGGCGTCCGGATCCCGCCGTCGCCGTTCACGATCCCGCCGACGCCGCCACCCGACATCGACGTCGAGGCGTGGCACGAGTCGATCGCGGTGTTGCGCGGATGGGCGCCGCGGACGCTCGCGATCACGCATTTCGGCTCCACCGATGACGTTTCCGGCCAGCTCGCGCAGCTCGAGACGCGGCTTGACCAGTACGCAACGCTCGCACGTGACGGCGGCCACGACGCGTTCGTCGAGACCGTCCAGGCGGAGATCGTTCGCGACGGAGGGCCCGGCCTGCGCGAGACCTACGAGCAGGCTGCGCCGATCCAGCAGCTCTACGCCGGCTACGAGCGCTACTGGAGCAAGCGCGGCTGACGCGGGTCCCCACATCGGTCGGGCTGCGAGAGGTATGCTGGCGGTGATGTCGGTGACGGTGGAGTTGCCCCGCGTCCAGGGACCAGGTAGCGGGATCGGAGGGGTCTGGCGAGTCGTCGTTCTCAACGACGACTACAACACGTTCGATCACGTCGCCGAGACGCTTTGCAGCGTGATTCCGGGCGTCACACTGGCCGACGGCTACCGGATCGCCGACAGGATCCACAACAGGGGCTGCGCGATCGTCTGGAGCGGCCCGCGCGAGGACGCAGAGACCTACTGGGACACGCTCGACGGCGCCGGGCTGACGATGGCGCCGCTCGAGTCGGCTTAGCGCTCAGGCGCCGCCGTGCGGGGAGCCGCGCCCCGACAGTTGCGCTCAGACGGCGCCGGGCAGCGACTTGTCGCCGCCGGTTCGCGGCAGCGTCTTGGCGGCCTGGCGCTCGGGGCTGACCCGGACCACGCTCCAGATCACGCCGAGCTTCTCCAGCATCGCGATCAGCAGACCGGTCGGATCGGCGACCCGCTCCCAGAACCGGAGGCCGTGGAAGGCGGAGGTCGGGAACGCGTGGTGGTTGTGGTGCCAGGACTCGCCCATCGAAAGCGGCGCCAGCCAGAACACGTTGCGCGACTCGTCGTCGACGTTGAACCGCCTGCGCCCGAAGAAGTGGCACACCGAGTTGATTGACCAGGTCACGTGGTGCAGCAGGAAGACGCGGACGAAGCCGCCCCACAACAGAGCCGTCAGCGCCGTGCCGATCCCGCCTCCGACCAGCCAGCCGAGCGCGAACGGGATCGCGAATCCGAGCACCACCCAGAGCCAGAACAGCCGGTCGACGGCCCTGACGACGCTGTCCTTGACCAGGTCAGGCGCGAAGCGCTCGCGCTCCGCGGTACCGACGGACTCGAACAGCCACCCCACGTGCGCGTGCCACAGACCCTTGGCCGCCCCGAAGAACCCGGGGCCGCTGAGATGGGGGGAATGGGGGTCGCCATCATGGTCCGTGAACGCGTGGTGCTTGCGGTGGTCGGAGACCCAGGTGATCACCGAGCCCTGGACGGCCATCGAGCCGAGCACCGCGATGATCGCCCGAAACGCCCGCGAGGACTCAAACGCGCGGTGGGTGAACATCCGGTGGAAGCCGAGTGTGACGCCGAACCCGGTGACGAAGTAGAAGACCACCAGCAGCGCCAGCTCGAACGGGCCGATCGCCTGGTTCCAGAGGAGCACGATCGCAACCACGAGGCCGACCAGCGGCATCGGGACGCCGATCAGGTTCGTGATCTTATTGGCGCGACTCATCCGAAGTTAGAGGATACGTGTCTGAGCCGCAAGATTCTCCTAACATAACCGCTAGCGGGGTGTGGGAACTTATGCGCTCGGTATGAATTATGTCTGACCAGCCGTGGCACGAGCTGCCACCAGGAATCGTCGAGGTCCTGCGGCCGGCGCTGCCGGAGGTCGCCGACGAGATGATCGAGGCGGTGGCGACCGTGCCCGCCTACTCGCGTCCGCTCGACGGCCCGTTCGGCGACGCCATCCGCCAGGGCGTCGAGGAGGCGCTGAGCCACTTCCTGGCCGAGGTGCAGGCCGGCGGCTACGTCGAGCGCCCGGACGTCTACTCGGCGCTGGGCAGAGGCGAGATGAGGGCCGGGCGGAGCCTCGAGTCGCTGCTCAGCGCCTACCGCGTGGGCGCGCGCGTCGCCTGGCGGCGGTTTGCGGCGATCGGCGTGGCCGCGGGCCTCGAGCCGGACACGCTCTACCTGCTGGCCGAATCGATCTTCGCCTACATCGACGTGCTGTCGGCGGAGTCAGCCGAGGGTCACGCGCTCGAGCAATCGGCCGCCGCCAGCGAAGCCGAGCTGCGCCGCCGCCGGCTGGTGCGGCTGCTGGTGCGCGATCCCCCGGCCGACCTCGATGCCGTCCAGGCAGCAGCGGCGGATGCCGGCTGGCCATTGCCGCGAACGCTGGCGGTCTTGGCGATCAGCGGCGGCCAGCGCTCGGCGGTTGCGTCGAAACTGCCCAGCGGGGCGATCAGTGAGGCGGTCGGCGACTTCATGTGCGTGGTGATCGGCGACCCCGAGGGCCCGGGTCGGCGGGCGTCGATCGAGAACGCGATCGCGGGCGCCCGCGCACGGGCCGGCCTCGGAACGACGGTCGACTGGGCGCAGGCGGCAGTCAGTTTCGCGCGCGCGAAAGCGGCGCTCGAGCTCGCTGGACCGCCGCCGGCGCTGATCAGCGCGCGCGAGCGGGCCGGCGAGCTGCTGCTGCGCAGTGACCGCGTGCTTGCCGGGGAGCTGGCGGCCGACAGGCTGGCGCCGCTGCAAGGCCTATCTCCGGGCTCCCGCGCTCGGCTGACCGAGACGCTCCGCGTCTGGCTGGCCGAGCAGGGCCGTCTCGGGCAGGTGGCGCAGCGGCTCGAGATCCATCCGCAGACCGCGCGCTATCGGCTCGGTCGTCTCCGGGAGCTGTTCGGCGAGTGCCTCGATGACCCTGACTCGCGCTTCTGGCTCGAGCTCGCGCTCAGGGCGCAGACGGCCGCCGACTGACGCTCAGGCGGCCTGGGGAGCGGGCAACTGGGGTTCGGGCGTCGGCTCAGGCTCGGGCCGCGGAACCTCGGGGCCGAGCTCGCCGGCCGCGATCTCGTCAGCCCACGCGTAGACGATCGGGATCTGGTAATGGCCCATGTTGCGGGCCCGGAACTCGATCATCTCGGGACCGTCCCAGTAGCGGTACCAATCGGACTTGCTCGCGAACCAGGTCATCTGCCGGATCTTGTATCGGTCGTCGTTGTCGACATGGACCTGGAACTTGGTGGCGCCGTAGCGCAGCGCGTGCGGAGCGATACTCGCGACTTCGGCCGCGAACGGCTCCTTGCGAAACACGGTCGCGTACCAGGAGACCATGATCAGGTCGGCCATCAGGCGCCCACCTCGGCGCGGATCGCGCCCGGCCCCTCGGCGGTCTTGCCCTGACCCTCGGCGGTCGCGCCGACGAGGATCGCGATCTTGCCCAGGTGCTTGTTGTCGCGCAGCAGCTGGTGGGCCTCGGCGACGCCGTCGAAGCCCATCGTTCGCCACAGCACCGGCCTGATCTTGGACTCCTCGATCAGCTCGTTGGCCTTGTTGGCCTCCCAGGCGTTGGCGAAGTGCGAGCCGATGATCTCCTTCTGGCGCATCCACAGGTAGCGGACGTCGAAGTCGAGCTGGTAGCCAGACGTTGCTCCGCAGATCACGACCTTGCCGAAGGGCTTCACGCACAGCACCGAGGTCGGGAAGGTCGCCTTGCCGACGTGCTCGAAGACGATGTCGGGCGGGCCGCCGAGCAGCTCCTCGACCGCCTTGCAGAAGCGGCGCGACTCCTTGAAGCGCGCCCGCTCCTCGCCCTCGTCCTCGCCGCCACGGCGCATCATGCCGTTGAAGTCCGAGCGGTTGATGTATCCGATCGCGCCGAGCTCCTTGACCAGCCGGCCCTTGTCGTCGCTGGAGACGACGCCGACCGCATCGGCGCCGGTCATCGCGCACAGCTGCGTGGCGAACACTCCGAGGCCGCCGGCGGCGCCCCAGATCAGGACGCGGTGGCCGGCCTGCAGCCGGCAGCGGTCCATCAGCATCCGGTAGGCGGTGAAGTAGGTCAGACCGTAGGAGGCGGCCTCCTCCCACGCCAGGTGGGCCGGCTTGGGCAGCAGCTGCTGGGCCTGGACCTTGCAGAACTGGGCGAACGAGCCCCAGCTCGTCTCATAGCCCCAGATCTGCTGGCTCGGCGCCGCGAGCGGGTCGAGCCCGTGGACCTCGGGGTCCTCGTAGGAGGCCTGGTTGCAGTGCACGACGACCTCATCGCCCGGCTTCCAGCGCGTGACCCCCTGACCGACTTTCCAGACGATCCCGGACGCGTCCGAGCCGCCGATGTGATGGTCCTCGTCGGGGTGGTAACGGAAGACCGAGACCGGTTCGCCAAGGGCCGCCCAGACGTTGTTGAAGTTCACGCCTGCCGCCATCACCCGCACGATCACCTCAAACGCCCCGGGCTCCGGGACCTCGATCTCCTCGAGCTGGAAGGCATCGACGGGCTCGCCGAAGCGCTCCTCGCGGATCACCCAGGCTGACATCGTCGGTGGCAGCACGCCGGGCTCGGTGTCCACGGTCGCGATCTTGCTGGTGTCGACGGCCACGCCCAAGATCGTAAGGGTTTTGACGGCCCGGGGGCGCCCTGATCGCGTTAGGCCGCGATCAGGTCAATTGGCTTCAGCAGACGCCGTCGTCAAACCAGCGACAGCTCGGGCTGCGGCTCGCCCGCGCCCTCATCAATCGCGAGCTGCTCAGCGGCCGGTGCGGCCACGGGCTCGGTGCCAGGCTTGCTCTCGATCAGCACCAGCGCCACGATCGCGCCGACCAGCGTCACCGCGGCGCCGATCGTCAGTCCGACCCCGAGCGCCGTGATGAACGAGTCGCGGACGACGCTGACCACGTGTGCCGAGACGTGGCCGCCCGGGACGGCGCCCGCGCCGAGCGCGTTGGCGAGCCCCGATCGCGCGGCGGCCGGGAGGTGGGGGAGGCCCTGATTGATCTGCGACGTGCCGATCACGGTCAGCAACGCGCCGGTCACCGCGACCCCGAAGGTGCCGCCGACCATCCGGTTCATCGACAGCACGCCAGAGGCAACGCCGGCCTTGGTCCGGTCGACGGCGTTCATCGCCGCGGTGCTCATCGGCGACATCGTCAGGCCCATGCCCAGGCCCATCAGCACGAACCCAGGCAGCAACAGCCCGTAGCCCGTGTGCACGGTGAGCCGCGACTGGATGAACAGCGCCGTAGCGACGACCAGCAGGCCGGAGACCATCAGCGGGCGCGGGCCGATCCGGTCAGTCAGCCGCCCGGCCAGCGGGCCCATGACGATGATCACCAGCGTGGCCGGCAAAAATCGCAGGCCCGTCTGCAGTGGCGAGTAGTGAAGGATGTTCTGCATGTAGAGGGCAAGGAAGAAGAACTGGGCGAGCATCGCGAACGAGACGACGAACGCGACCAGATTCGCGCCCACGAAAGTGCGCGAGCGGAAGAAGCTGAAGTCGATCATCGGCGCTGGTCCGCGCAGCTCAGCGATCACGAACGTGACCAGCGACAGGGCCGCGATCGCGAACAACGAGATGATCCGCGCCGAGCCCCAGTGCCACGCGTTTCCCTGTACCAACGCCAGCACGAGCGCCGTCAGACCGATTGTGATCGAAGCGATTCCGGGGAAGTCGACCTTGCGCGAGACCGTCTCGTCGCGCGACTCGCGGGCCGCGAACAGGGTCACCGCGATCGCGATGATCGCGATCGGCGGGTTGATGAAGAAGATCGCGCGCCAGCTCACCTGCTCGGTCAGAAAGCCGCCGAGCACCGGCCCGATCGCCAGCGCCAGGGCGCTGACACCGGCCCAGGTGCCGATCGCGGTCCCGCGCTGATGGGCGGGGAAGGCCTGGGTGATGATCGAGAGGGTCGCCGGCATCATGAACGCGGCGCCGATCCCCTGGACGGCGCGGAACGCGACCAGCATCGTGTCGGTGGGCGCGAACCCGATCGCCGCGCTCGAGATACCGAACACGACGACCCCGAACAGGAACATCCGCCGGCGACCGAAGATGTCGCCGAGCCGGCCGCCGGTGACCAGCAGCACCGCGAACGTCAGCGTGTAGGCGTTGACGGTCCACTCGAGCGCCGACAGCGACGCGTGCAGGTCACGCTGGATCGATGGCAGCGCGACGTTCACGACCGTGTTGTCGAGCATGATCATGAACAGCGCGAAGCACATCGCGCCGAGCGTCCACCAGCGGCTGTTCTCGTCATTGATCAGACGCTCGCGGACACTGCCCGCTCGGCGTCCAGCCTCGCCTGATCGGGCAGGCCGCGAGTCATCCGGCTGTTGCGCGAGGATTCTGTTGGTCATTGGTGTGTCTAGATCCCTTCGGGTCGGCAGACGGCGACATCGGGGCGACGGAGCAGCTGCGCGAGCGCTCCGGCGAGCGCCCGGCGCTCGTCATCGGTCAAGGTGTGTGTGAACTGCTCGAGGCCGCTGAGCCGCGCCGCATTGAGCTCGCGGATCACCGCGCGGCCCCGGTCAGTGAGGCTGACGCGCTTCATCCGGCGGTCCTCCTCGTCCTCGTGGCGAGTGACCATGCCGCGACGGACGAGGTCGTCGACCGTCCGGCTGGCGGCCGGCAGGGAGAGGTGGACCAGCTCGGCGGCCTCCTTCAGCGTCAGCTCCCGAGTGGCGTCCTCGAGCTGATGCAGGAGCTTGATCTGGGTCATCCCCAGCTCGAGCAGGCCCATCGCCTCGAACAGGTCCGAATTGCAGTTCTTGTGCAGGAAGACGACCAGCGCGTAGAGATCGGTCGCCAGGGTTGCTTCGGCATTGCTCAGTGGTTACTTGCACGCAAGTAAGTATTGCACGCAGGTTGTGTTTGCGCAAACGAAAGCGTGCCGGGCACGGCACGCGCGGCGCGCCCACTGGTTCTGACGCCCGCGCGATGTGGATCGAAGCCGACCGGATCGACTGCTCGGCGCCCGCGCTGCTAGGGCTCGAGCACCTGGCTGCTCGAGTTCGGCCGCTCGCGCCCGATGTGGATCGAAGCCGAGCGGATCGAGGACTGCTCGCTGAGCTGGGCGTCGGTGCCGCCGCCGGCGGTCGCGATCGTGTAGTCGCCTGGCTTGAAGTCGACTGACACCTGTGTCGTGCCCTGCGGGTTGATCGGCGCCGTGCGGGCGATCGCCGCATTCTGGCCGGCGCGTGAGATCGCCAGGGCCTCCGACTTGGTGGCCTGGTTGGTGACGATGAACACGACCGGCCCGGCGCCCACTGACGAGGGCGAGACCGAGATCTTCGACGTCGTTGACGTAGACGCTGAGGTTGACCGGCGACGGGGGCCTCACGTCGGTCGCCGCCTTGCCGCCGGTGCTGCCACAAGCAGACAGCGCGAACGCGAATCCCCCGACGATGGCGATCATCCTGATACGCATGTGGGCGATGCGTTCTCCTCTCAGAACCGGCCTCAGCGGCTCACCGGTCCGCTTTATGGTCGATCCGGAAGCGGAACCCTATCCGAACCGGCGCTTTACCGCTTCTAGCGTGGAAGTCAGGGTTGCGGTGCCCGGCCAGCGACTCGCGCTCGGTGTCGAGCCGACGCAGCTCGGCCTGCAGTTCCTCCCACGACTCTGTCTCGACCTGCTCGTAGTCATCGCCCGACAGCTCGCGCAGCCGCTCGCTGTAGGCGGTCCAAGCCTGGCGGGTCTCGGCGTCCAGCTCTTCGAAGCTGGCTGCTATCCGGTGCGACGGGCATCAACTCAGGGCTCCTTCCCTAGCTCGGAACAGAGATGCTACCTCACGACGGTCGCTACCCGCACTGGGCGGTCGGCGAAGTCATCGCCCGCCCATGCGTCGCGACCGAGTCGCTGCAGATGCACCAGCTGCAAGCCGTCCGGCGGCGGGCGTATCACCGCGGCGATGGACCTGCTCAGCGCACCCGGTCGCGACCGCCGAGTTCCTGGTCGTCGACACCGAGACCAACGGGCTCGGCAGGTGACGCCTGCGAGCTGACCGAGGTCGGCGCGGTACTCGTCGGTGGCGGGGAGCTCCACGACCGCTGGAGCTCGCTCGTGCGCACGAGCGCCCCGTTGCGGCGCGGGATCCAGCGCTTCACCGGCATCACCCAGGAGATGGTCGACGGGGCGCCGTCGCTCGAGTCCGTGCTGCGGCCGCTGGCGCGCTGCTGCGCGGGCCGCGTGATGGTCGCTCACAACGCTCCGTTCGACCGCCGCGTCCTGCGTCAGGCGTTCGAGCGCGTCGGGTCTCGAATGGCCCAATCCGCCGGTGATCTGCACCGCTTCGCTGGCCCGGATGATGCTGCCGCTGCAGCGCGAGCGGGGGCTGACGGCGCTCGCCGACGCACTCGGGATCGAGGTCAGCCCGCCCACCGCGCGCTCGCCGACGCCGAGACATGCGCGCGGGTGCTGTGCGCGCTGTTCCCCCGGCTGTGCGCGCAACGCCTCGACGGTCGCCGACGCGCTCGGCGCTGCTGCGCGCCGCCGGCGCCGCCCGCGCGCCGGCACCGGCCACCGCGGGGCGCCCCCGGCGCCGCCGCCGCGGGCTGCCGAGCCCGACTTCGCGCAGCTGCCGCGCGACCCGGGCGTGTACCTGTTTCGCGACGGCGCCGGGCGGGTGCTCTACGTCGGCAAGTCAGTCTCGATCCGCAGCCGCGCGCGGGCGCATTTCGCGCCCTCGTCGCCGCCCGCCGCGTGGACGGCGCACGCCGCGGTCGTCGACTACCAGACCACGCGCTCCGAGCTCGGCGCGCTGGTGCTCGAGAACCGGCTGATCAAGGAGCTGGCGCCGCCCGGCAACAAGCGCCTGACCCGCAGCGACGACCGGCTCGTCTACATCCGCTGCCGGCTCGACATCCCGTTTCCGATCCTCGAGGTCGGCCCCGATCCGGCGCGCCGGCCACGCGGTCACGATCGGCCCGCTGCGAGGCCGGCGGCTCGCGCTCGAGCTGGTCGAGCAGCTCGACTCGCTGTTCGGCCTGCGCCACTGCGGGCGCCGGCTGCCGCGGCGCGAACACCCGTCCGCCTACGGGCAGATGGGGCGCTGCCTGTCGCCGTGCCTCGGCGACCTGGACCCCAACCTCTACCGCCGCCGGCTCGACGACGTGCTGCGCCTGTTCGTCGGCGCCAGCGACGGCCGCGGCCGGCCGCTGCTCGAGCACGTCGAGCGCCAGATGCGTGCCGCCGCGGCCGAGCAGCGCTTCGAGCGCGCTGCGGCCCTGCGCCGCCGGCGCCGGCGGCTGGGCGCGTCCTCGGGCGGCTCGGCGGCGTGCTCGAGGCGACCCATGCCCGGCCGCGCCTGTTGCTCGCTGCCCACCCGAGCGGGGGGACCGGCTTTGACGCGTTCTGGGTCGTCGGCGGGCGGCTGGTCGACTGGGGGCCGCTGCGCCGGCGACGAACTCGAGCGAGCTCGAGCGCGCACGGCCGCCGCGCGGTGCGCGATGGCCGGGCCGCGCGAGCTCGGCGCCCACGTCCCGCCGGCCGAGATCGACGAGGTGCGGATCCTCTCGGCGTGGGTCAGCGCCCACCGGACACGCCACAGCTCGCGCTGCGGCCCGCGCCGGATCGCCGGACGCGTTGCGCGCGTTCGTCGAGTCAGCGCTCGAACGGCAGCTCGACGACGACCGCGCCGACCTCGTCGGCGCCGACGGTCACCGCTGAGCCCGGCGGCGCCTCGCGCCGCACGAGCCCGAGTGCCAACGGCCCGAGCGCCGGCGACCGGGCGACGCTCGACAGCTTGCCGACGGTGCGACCTCCGAACACGATCTCGTCGCCGCCGGTGGCCGGCGCCGACAGCCGCAGCCCGCGCAGGTGGCGGTTCGGCTTGCCGCGGTAATACAGGCGGGCGACCGTCTCCTGACCTACGTAGCAGCCCTTGGTGAACGACACCGCCCGTTCGTTGAGCGCCGCCTCCTGCGGGATCACTGTGTCGTCGAGGTCGACCCCGAAGCGCGGGCGCCCGTGCTCGACGCGGACGCACTCGGCGACCTCGTCGGAGACGGGCACCGCTCCGCTGTCGCGCAGCGCCTGGGTCAACGCGGCGGTTTGCTCTGCGTCGCACAGCAGGTCGACACCCAGGTCGGTGCGGATCGCGCGCACCGGGATGCCATCGAACTCGGTCACGACATGGGCGTGCTCGTCCTCGGCGAGGTCGTCGACGCCCGCTGCTCGCGCGGACTGGGGGCCGAGCAGCGACAGCAGTCCGCGCTCCAGCGTGCGCTTGTGAAGCTCGACGGCGTAGCCGATCGAGAACCGGCGGATCATGTTGAACAGCTCCTGGAGCGCGACGCGCTCGGTGTCGAGCAGCAATTCGTCGCCCGCGTCGAGGATTCGCAGGTCGCCGAGCATCTTGCCCTTCGGGGTCAGGAAGGCCGCGTAGCAGCCGGTCCCCGGCACGAGCGCCTCGACGTCGTTGGAGACCTGGCCCTGGAGGAACCCCTTGGCGTCCGCTCCCGTCAGCGCGAGCTTGCCGCGCTCGGAGCGGTCAAGCAGCCCGCACGCGGCCGTGATCGCCTCGTATTCGGTGATTGAGAGCCCGATTGAGGTCACCGGTTCCAAGCATAGGGAGGCCCGGAGATCGCTCGGATGTATTGCCAAAAATGAAATTTAGGGCTACCATAATTTGTATGGCGGTCCACCAAGAAACGCATCCGCTCCGCTCCTCGGCGGTCGAGGACTACACGAAGGCGATCTACGCGCTGCAGGAGCGCGGCGAGGGAGCTGTGAGCACGAACGCGATCGCCGAGCGTCTCGGCGTCACCCCGGCGTCGGCATCGGGGATGGTCAAGCGGCTCGGCGAGCTCGGGCTGGTCGTCCACGAGCCCTACCACGGCGTCTCGCTGACCGAGGCCGGCAGCAATGTCGCGCTCGAGGTGATACGCCACCACCGGCTGCTCGAGCTGTATCTGGTTCGAGCCTCGGGGTGCCCTGGGACCGCGTCCACGAGGAGGCCGAGGTCCTCGAGCACGTCCTCTCCGAGGAGCTCGAGGAGCTGATCGCCCGCCAGCTCGGCGACCCGACGCATGACCCCCACGGCGACCCGATCCCGACCCGCGAGCTGCGGATCGAGGAGATCGTCACCGAGAGCCTCGAGGCGCTGCAGTCCGGGGCGAGGGGCAAGTTCGCGCGCGTGTCGGACTCCAACCCCGAGATGCTGCGCTACCTCGCCGAGCGCGGCATCGCGCCGGGCGACGATCTCGAGGTGGTCGAGCGCCAGCCGTTCGGGGGGCCGCTGTTCGTCCGCTTCGGCGACACCGTGCACCCACTCGGCGGCGAGCTCGCCCGCGCGATGCGCGTCGAGGTGACGGCTTGACGCCGGTCCGCGAACCGGCGCTCGAGGGGGCCACCGCCGACGCGCGCCCGGCGGCATTCCAGGACACGGCGACCCCGCTCGAGCGGCTGCTCGCCCGCGGGCGCACGCGCGCGACGCTCGCGATGCTCGGCCCGGCGTTCGTCGCCGCGGTCGCATACGTCGACCCGGGCAACTTCGCCACCAACATCCAGGCCGGCGCCCAGTTCGGCTACCTGCTGCTGTGGGTGGTGCTGTTCGCCAACCTGGTCGCGATGCTGGTCCAGTACCTATCGGCGAAGCTCGGGATCGCGACTGATCAGACGCTGCCCGAGCTGTGCCGCGAGCGGTTCCCGCGCTGGACCAGCTGGGGGTTGTGGATCCAGGCCGAGGTGATGGCGATGTCGACCGACGTCGCCGAGTTCCTCGGCGCCGCGCTCGGGCTCAACCTCCTGTTCGGCGTCCCGCTGCTGGTCGCCGGCGGCATCACCGGCGTGATCGCGTTCGCGATCCTCGGGCTCCAGCGCCGCGGCCATCGCCGCTTCGAGCTGGCGATCACGGCGCTGCTCGGGATCGTGTTCGCGGGCTTCCTGTACGAGACGCTGAAGATCGGGCCGTCCGTTCACGAGTCGCTGAAGGGCCTGATCCCCGGTCTGCCCGGCAACAGCGCGATCTACCTCGCGGTCGGGATCGTCGGCGCGACCGTGATGCCGCACGTGATCTACCTGCATTCGGCGCTCACCAAGGGCCGGATGCCGGTCCACAGCGACGGCGAGCGCCGGCGCGTGCTCCGCTTCGAGCGCACCGACGTGATGATCGCGCTCGGCCTCGCGGGCGTCATCAACCTCGCGATGCTGGCCGTCTTCGCGAAGCTGTTTCACACCAGCGGCCTCACTGGGGTCGACACGATCCAGGGAGCCCACGCCCAGATCGGGCGCCTGGTCGGCGGTGGCGCGGCGCTCGCGTTTGCGGTCGCGCTGCTGGCCTCCGGTGCCTCTTCGTCGAGCGTCGGTACGTATGCAGGGCAGATCGTGATGGCCGGCTTCATCAACGTCCGGATCCCCGTCTTGGTGCGCCGGGCGGTGACGATGATCCCGGCGCTCGTGATCCTCGCGCTCGGCGTCAGCCCGACGGCGGCGCTGATCCTCAGCCAGGTGGTGCTCTCGTTCGGGATCCCGTTCGCGCTCGTGCCGCTGGTCATGCTGACCGGCCGGCGCGACGTGATGGGCGTGCACGTAAACGGCCGCGCGCTGCAGGTGACGGCGCTCGCGATCGCGGCCGGGATCTCAGCGATGAACGCGTTCCTGATCTACCAGCAGCTCCACGGCTAAGTACCCTTCCGGGCGATGGCTTCGCTCGCGCACGCGTTCGACGAGACGGTCGCGTCACTCCCCGACGATTGGACCGATCTCGAGCTCGACCTGCGGATCCTCGACGAGCGCCGCTATGTCGACGCGGCAGTGATGCTGGTGACTGCAAACCCGCGGCCGTACTCCAAGCACGACTGGCATTGGCGACTGGTGGTCGCGCACCGCTTCGGCCACGGCACCCCGGTCCCGTCCGTGCAGCTCGGTCTGAAGCTGCTCGACGACGCCGGGATCGAGGGCGAGATGGTGCTGCGCGAGGTCAGGACCGGCCGCGCCGAGGTCGTGCCGATGTGGGGCCGGACCGAGTCCGTGCGCCAGGAGTTCAAGCGCCTCCGGGCGCAGTAGCGTGGCGCGGGCGGTCGCGTTCGTCCCCGACCTGCTGTTCGGGTCAAACGTCGTCGGGGCGCTGCAAGCCGGCGGCCACGAGCCGGTGCTGGTCTCGAACGCCGCCGACCTCGAGGGCGCGATGGCCGGCGCTGACGTGCTGATCATCGACCTGACGGCCGAGCCGGCGGCGCGGATCGCGGCCGCGCGAGCCGCACTCGAGACCCGCAGCGCGCGGACGCTCGCGTTTTACTCCCACGTCGAGCACGACGTCCGTGACCAGGCCCAGGCGGCTGGCTTCGACCTGGTGGTGCCGCGCTCTCGGATGGCCCGGGCGGCGGCCGACCTGGTCAGCCAGCTCGCGTCGTGAGCGCGAGGGCGCAAACGCCTTACGTTTCCCCTGTATAACAGGGGAAAAGGGAGGTTGTTTCGGGCGGGCGGCCCGGGCGCCAGGGCGGGAACGGCGCGTAGGCCTCGCGCGGGACCGTCGTTTCGGTCTCGACCCCGGCGCCATGGCACAGCGCCAGCTCCGAGCGTGGGTAGACGATCCCCTTATCTGGCCAGCCGACGCGCGCGCCGGTCATGAAGATCACGCACGGCTGATCGCCCGTGCCGACGACGGCGTGCTCGCAGTTAGGTGGGAAGTGGACGAAGTCCCACGCCTTCATCGGCCGCTCCTGGCCCTCTACGAGCAGCAGGCACTCCCCGCGCAGCACCAGAAAGTCCTCCTGGTTTGCCTCGCGGTGATAGCGGCCGCCGGACTGCCCCGGCTCGAGCACCGCGATCGTGAAGCCGAGATCGGGAAACGAGACCTCGTCGCCCTCGAACACGCACGCCGATCCCCGCAGCTCGTTCTGCACCCACGCCGCATCGAGGACGTTGACGACGAACCAGCCGTCGGTAACCGGCGTCAGGCCATCGTCGCGCTGCTCGAGCCGGGCCTCATCCACGGGGCAGGAAACGGTTGCTGAACATCGTCGCGATGTCGGGAATCTTGCCGACAATCCCGAACCGGCGCTCCCAGGCCGCCCACGCCTGCAGCCGCGTCGCGTCCAAAGCACCGACGACGCCACCGGGCTGATCGAAGCTCGGCAGTAGCACGCTCAGCTCGGCTCGGACGAGCGGCGCGTCGAGTCCCGGCACCTGCGACTCCAGCGCCCGCTCGCCGGCACCCGGGTCGGCTAGCACCTGGCGGTAGCCGGTGGTCAGCGCGCCAACGACCGCTCGGGCGAGCGCCGGGTGCGCGCGCAGCTCGGAGCCGGTCGCGCACACGACCAGCTCCGGATAGGACGGCGCGCCGTACTGGTCGACCCTGAAGACGTGAAAGCGAGGGTTGTGGCTGCGCACCGTCACGCCCTCGTCGTTCCAGAACGCGGTCGCCGCCGCGACGCGGCCCGCGAGCAGGTCCGCGACCGCGTTGAAACCGATCGTGATCGTCTTCACGGTGCCGGGTTGCCCCCGGCGCCGGCGACGATCGAGCGCAGCACGGCGGTGTCGCTCGGGACGCCGGTGATCCCGACGGTCCGCCCTGCAAGCGCGCGCGGGCTGGACACCGACGGCGCCGCGATCACGGCCGCCAGTGGGCGCTGCACGATCGCCATGATCCCGACGATGTCGGCGCCGCGCTCGCGGGCGATCGCGAGGTCGTGGATGTCGAGGATCGCGAAGTTGACGCGGCCGGTCTCGAGCAGCCTGATCGAGTCAGTGGATGCCGACGGGATGACGACGTGTAGGTGGACGCCGGCGCGGGTGTCATCGCGCCGCGCGAGTGCCTCGTAGATCCCGGCATGGACCGCGTTCGGGGTGAAGTCGAGCACCAGCGTCGCGCCCGGCAGCGGCGCGCGAGCGTCAGTAGAACCGCAGCCGGCGAGCGCGACTGCGAGCAGCAGCAGCGAAACGGTTATGCGACGCATCGGCGGGCCAGCATAGGCCCCTCGTAGAATCCGGCGCGAGGATGCGCCGACGGGTCACGTTCAGCCGGAATTTCACGCTGTCGCTGTCGCGGACGTGCCGCTGCTACTGCAAGTACTGCGCGTTCGCGACCCACAGGCCGCACCTGCACGAACCCGACCAGGTGATCGCGCTGATCGACGAAGCGGTCGCCAAGCACCGCGTCAAGGAGCTGCTGGTGTTGACCGGCGAGCGCCCGGAGCACAACCCGGAGGTGGCCGCGCGGCTGCGCGACTACGGCCACGACGACTTCACCTCCTACGTCGTCTGGGTCTGCCAGCAGGCGCTCGAGCGCGGCGTCCTGCCGCACACGAACCTCGGGGTGCTCGGCGAACACGACCTGCGCCGGCTGCGTGCCGTGACCGCGTCGCAGGGGCTGATGCTCGAGTCCGTCAACCCCGACCTCGTCGCCCACCAGGGCTCTCCCACGAAGCACCCGGCCCGCCGCCTGCTGACGATCGACGCCGCAGGTGAGCTCAAGATCCCGTTCACGAGCGGGATCCTGGTCGGGATCGGCGAGTCCGAGGACGACCGTGTCGCGGCGCTCGAGGCGCTTGCCGACAGCCACGCGCGGCACGGCCACATCCAGGAGGTGATCCTCCAGAACTTCGTCCCGCACCAGAGCTACTACGGCCGCGAGCCGGCGCAGATCGCCGACGCGGCGGCGCGCGACTACTGGCGCACGGGCGTCGGCCACGGGCCGCAGCTGCAGGCCCCGAGCTGGTCGGACCCGATCGCGATCGACGACCTCAAGCAATTGATCGCCGAGGCGCGCAGGCTGCTGCCGGGGGTCGGCATACAGGTGCCGCCCAACCTCTCGGACTGGTGGCCGGAGCTCGTCCGCGCGGGCGCGACTGACCTCGGCGGCCTGAGCGCCAACGGCGATCACATTTCGCCCGAGCACCCGTTCCCATCACCGGCCCAGACCCGAAAGCGCCTCGCGCAGGACGGCTTCGCGCTCTCGGAGCGGCTCTGCGTGTACCCGGAGTACATCGACCCCGAATGGGTCTCCGAGCCGGTGCTGGATGTGATCAAGAGCCGCTACTGGTCATTCATCCCGCGCCGCGGCAGCGGCCGCCGGGCCGAGCTCAAGCTCGCCGACGACCTCGCGCCGCGCGCGATCGAGCGCGCGAGCAACGGCAAGGCGCTGACCGCGGACGAGCTGACGGCGCTGTTCGCCGAGCAGCGCGAGCCGGTGATCGAGGAGATGCGCTGCGCCGCCGACGAGCTGCGCCGCCGACTCGCGGGCGAGACCGTCACGTTCGTCGTAAACCGCAACATCAACGTCTCGAACATCTGCATCGTCGGCTGCGCGTTCTGCGGCTTCGGTCAGTCAAAGCGCTCGCCGGACGCCTATGAGCACTCGCGCGACGACTTCCGGCGACGCGTGCAGGAGGCGGTCGACGCGGGGGCGACTGAGATCTGCATCCAATCCGGGATTCACCCCGACTGGGGACTCGAGGACTACCTGGGCTGGCTGCGGTTCGCCAAGCAGATCGCTCCCCAGCTCCACCTCCACGCCTACTCGCCGATGGAGGTCGCGCACATGTGCGACGTCAGCGGGCTGGAGCCGCGGGCGGTGTTCGCACGGTTGCGCGAGGCGGGGCTGGGCTCGACCCCCGGGACCGCCGCCGAGGTGCTGCACGACGGCGTCCGCGAGCGGATCTCGCCCAACAAGCTGCCGGTCGACCGCTGGGTGCAGGTGATCGAGGCCTCCCACGCGGAGGGGATCAGCTCGACGGTGACCGTGATGTTCGGCCACATCGAGGAGCCGTGGGAGCTCGCCGAGCACATGCGCGTCGTGCGGGAGCTGCAGGACCGGACCGGCGGCTTCACTGAGTTCGTGCCGCTGTCGTTCATCCCGTTCCACACGCTGCTCGGTCGCACACACGGCGTGCAGGAGATCTCGCGCGAGGAGAACCTCAAGCACACGGCGGCGTTCCGGCTCGCGCTCGGCGACGCGATCGCCAACCTCCAGGCGAGCTGGGTCAAGATGGGCCTCGACGCCGCCACCGAGGCGCTGCGCTGGGGCGTCAATGACCTCGGCGGGACGCTGATGGAGGAGTCGATCTCTCGGATGGCGGGCAGCTACCACGGCGTGCGGCTCGAGCCCGAGCAGCTGATCGCCGCCGCCCACCGCGCCGGCCGGCCGGCCGCCGAGCGCACGACGCTGTACGAGATCCGGCGCCGCTTCGAGCTCCCGGCGGCGGCGTAGATCGCGATGAGCGTCGAGCGTCCCCCGTCACTGTTCGCGGGTGTCGAGCCGCTCGAGGTGTTCGTCGAGCTGCTCGCCGAGCTCGACTCAGACGACTCGCCGACGCAGTTCTACGACCGCATCTGCGAGGCGATCTGCCGGCTGACGACGATGCGCCGCGCGGCGATCTTCATGGCCGATGCCTCCCGGCGCCGGGTGCGAGTCGTCGGCTCGCACGGGACCTCGTTCTCGGAGCTCGCGACGCTGCAGCCGTCGCCTTCGCTGATCTCCACCCCGATCGCCCAGCAGGCGCTCGCTAAGGACGAGGTCGTGGTCGTCTCGGAGGGATCGAGGACCAGCTGCCGCCCGAGTATGCGGAACTGTTCGGGATCACGACGCTCGTCTGCACACCGTTGAGCGCCGCGGGCCGCGCCTACGGGGTGATCTGCGCCGACCGCGGCGGCGGCCATTTCGAGCTCTCCGACGGCGAGCGCCACCTGCTGTGGACGCTCGGCAAGACCGCGGCGCTGGTGGCCACGGCGCGCAACGCGACTCGCCAGCAGGAGCGAAACCACCGCCTCGGCGAGCGGCTCGAGCTCGCGCGCGAGATCCACGAGCGCGTGATGCAGCGCCTGTTCGGGGTCGCGCTGGCGCTGACCGCGGAGCACTCGTTCGACGACCAGGAGCGCGAGCGCTGCCGGATCGAGATGCAGGAGGCGCTCAGCGACCTGCGCAGCGCGCTCGAGCGCCCGCTGGCGCCGGTCCCGAGCGAGACCGGGACGACGCTCGCTGCCGAGCTGACCAGGATCGCGAGCGCGCCCGGTCACCGGGTCGAGATCGACTGGCCCTCGACCGTCACCGTGCCCGCCGAGATCGAGCCGCTCGCGCAGTCGGTGCTGGCCGAGGCGCTGCGCAACATCGCCAAGCACGCCGCACCCTCCCAGGTCGAGGTCCGCGTCGCCTCAGACGACGACACGTTCACGCTCGAAATTCGCAATGACGGCGTCGGTCCGGGTGCGCGCGGCGCCGGTATGGGGCTGCGGCTGGCGTCGTTCGAGGCGCTCCAGCACGGTGGGGTGGTCGAGTTCGGTAGCCCCGACGAGGGCCGCTGGCGGGTGCGGCTGGTGGTGCCGCAGGCGGAGGTGCGGAGCGCATGAGCGACCACGAGCGAAAGCTGCGGGTGCTGGTCGTCGACGACCACGACGTCGTGCACTGGGGGTTTCGGGTGCTGCTGGGCGAGCAGCCATGGGTGGAGCGCTGTATGGCGGCCCGGACCGGCGCCGAGGCGCTGGCGCTGCTGGCGACCCTGAAGCCCGACGTGGCGCTGGTTGACCTGTTCCTGGTGGGTGAGTCCGGCGCCGACGTCTGCGACTCGATCCGTCGTGCTTCGCCGTCGACGCGCGTGCTGCTGATCTCGGGCGCCGGGCGGATGTCGCCGGCCGCCGCGCGCGCGGCGGGCGCCTCGGGCTTCGTCTCCAAGGACCTCGAGGCGCGCGAGGTCGTGCACGCGGTGAGGATGGTGGGTCTCGGGATGACGGTCTTTCCTCCGAAGTCAGACCAGCCGGTGCCGCTGCTGTCAGAGCGCGAGCGTGAGGTGCTCGACCTGATCGCCGTCGGCTCGACCAACCGCGAGATCGCCGCGCGGCTGTTCCTCTCTCCGCACACGGTCAAGGAGCACACGAGCGCGGTGTATCGCAAGCTCAACGCTCGCAACCGGGCAGAGGCGGTGCAGCGGGCGCAGCGGGTCGGGCTGCTGAGCTAAGGGCCGGCGAGGCGCAGCGCGGCCGTGCGCTGCTAGCGCTGGCGCAGCACGCGCTCCATCACCGGCAGCTTGAGCGCGTGCGGAACGTAGCGCGCGGCCAGCATCCCGGCTCGCATCGGCAGCCCCGGAACCACGACGCGGCGTCCGGCGGCGAGCCCCTCGATGCCCGCCCGCGCGACGTCACGCGCCGACGGCTTGGCGGGCGACGGGAACGCCTTCTCGAACGACTTGCCTCCCACCTGCCAGCCGGCCTGGTCCCAGAACTCGGTCTCGACCGGCCCCGGCGCGAGCGCGGTGACCGTGACGCCCTGACCGCGGACCTCCTGGTGAAGCGCCTCGGAGAAGTTGAGCACGTAGGCCTTGGCGGCGGAGTAGCCGGCCGAGTAGGGCAGCGGCTGCATTCCGGCGGTCGAGGCGACGTTGAGGATCGCGCCGCGGCGGCGCTTGACCATGTCCGGCAGGAAGGCGGAGGTCAGCGCGACGACCGCCTCCACCAGCACCCGGACCTGCTCGAGCTCGCGCGCCGGGTCGGCGTCCGCGAACGCGCCGCCGGTAGCGAAGCCGGCGTTGTTGATCAGGATGTCGACGTCGAGCCCCAGCGACTGCACCCGGCCGGCGAGGCGATCGCGCGACGCGGGCTTGGAGAGGTCGCAGCCGAGCGTCTCGGCCCGCACGCCGTGCGCGGAGTGCAGCTCACGGGCGAGCTCGTCGAGGCGGTCCTTGCGGCGCGCGACGAGGATTACGCCGTGCCCGCGCTCGGCCAGCTCGCGTGCGATCTCGGCCCCGATCCCCGACGAAGCGCCGGTGACGAGCGCCGCGGAGCCGTTGGTGGGGTTCGGAAGGCTCACTACTGGAGCGTATCGGTCCTCCCCCCGAACGGGGGGAATGCGCCCGACTGCTGTATCTCGCCCGGTCCCCCGGCGTAGGTTGAAACTGAATGAGGTCAAAGACCGCGATCCTGTTCCCCGGGCAGGGGAGCCAGACAGATGAGATGCGCGACGACGTGCTGAGCGCGCGACCCGAGCTTCTCGACTCGCCGTCCAGGTGGTCGGCGAGGACCCGTTCGCGCGCACGGGCGACGGCACCCACTTCGCGCAGCCCGCGATCTTCTGCGCGAGCCTCGCCGGCTGGCACGCGCTCGGCGAGCCCGAGGGCGACTTGATGGCCGGTCACTCGCTCGGCGAGCTCGCGGCGCTGGTCGCCGCCGGGGCCCTGCACGAGCGCGACGGCCTCGAGCTCGTCGCCCTGCGCGGCCGGCTGATGCACGAGGCAGGCGAGCGGGCAGGCGACGGCGGCATGGTCGCCGTGCTCGGGCGCGGCGCCGCCGACCACGCGCAGGAGATCGCCGACGCCCACGGGCTGACGGTCGCCAACGACAACTCGCCCCAGCAGGTGGTCCTCTCGGGCGCCCGCTCCCAGTTGCAGGCCACCGTCGAGCACGCCAAGGCGCTCGGACTGCGCGCGATGGAGCTTGACGTGACCGGCGCCTTTCACTCGCCGATGATGGCGGCGGCGGTGCCCGAGTTCAAAGCCGCGCTGGAGCGGACCGAGTTCGCGCGACCGCGCGTACCTGTGATCTCGGCGGTCACCGCGCGGCCGTTCGAGGACCCGCGCCGCGAGCTCGCCGACGCGCTGACGATGCCGGTCCGCTGGCGCGAGGTGCTGCTGGCGCTGAACGAGCTCGGTGCCGGGCGCTTCGTCGAGGTCGGCCCCGGCAAGGTGCTGACCGGGCTCGCGAAGCGGACGCTCGCCGACGTGGAGCTGGTCAATGCTTGACTCGCCAGTCGCAATCGCGGTCGGACCACAGGCGGCCGAGCCGCGACCGAGAACGGTCAAGGCGGCGGCGATCCTCAGCGTCGCGATCGAGCTGCCCGAGGACCGGCTGACCAACGCCGAGCTCGCCCGGCGCCTGGACGTGACCGAAGAGTGGATCCTGTCGCGGACTGGGATCCGCGAGCGCCGCCGGGCGAGGCCCGAGGAGCGCCTCAGCGATTACGCGGCGCGCGCCGGAGCGAAGGCGCTGCGCCGCGCCGGCGTCGCGGCCGCCGAGCTCGACCTCGTGATCGTTGCGACGCTCAGCCAGGACGAGCTGACCCCGAACACCGCTCCGTCGTTGCCCACCAGTTGGGCGCCGCCAAGGCCGGCGCGTTCGATGTTGGCGCTGCGTGCACGTCATTCCTGACGGGCTCGCGCAGGGGACGGCCCAGATCGAAGCGGGCCGCGCCGAGCACGTGCTGGTGATCGGGGCCGACTTCGTGACCCGGATCACGGACTACCAGGACCGCAACACTCGCCGCTGTTCGCCGACGCCGCCGGCGCGGTGGTGCTCGGCCGCCGGCGGCGACGGCCGCGGCGAGATCGGGCCGATTGTGCTCGGCGCCGACGGTTCGCACGCGAGGACGATCTTCGTCACCCACTACCGAGCGGCTGGTCCGGATGGACGGGCCTGAGGTCTTTCGCCACGCGGTCGCGCGGATGGGCGACGTGACGCTCGAGGCGGTCACCCGCGCCGGACTGGCGCTGGCCGAGATCGACCTGTTCGTCTATCACCAGGCCAACGCACGCATCACGCGGGCGCTCGGCGAGCGGCTCGGGCTGGACCCGCAGAGAGGTCGTCGACTGCATCGAGACGCTCGGCAACGCGTCGGCCGCGACGCTCCCGGTCGCGCTCGTGACGGCGCAGCTCGACGGCCGCCTGAAGCCGGGCTCGCGGGTGCTGCTCAGCGCGTTCGGCGCCGGCTTCGTGTGGGGCGGCGCCGTGATCGAATGGGGTGTCCGTGGCTGACCCCCGCACAGACGGCTGCGCGCTTGTGACCGGCGCCTCGCGTGGGATCGGCGCCGCGATCGCCCGTGCGCTGGCCGGCGACGGCTGGGCGGTCGGCGTCAACTATCGCGCCGACCGCGACGGCGCCGACGGTGTCGTATCGCAGATCGAGCGCGACGGCGGACGCGCGGTGGCGCTAGCCGCCGACGTCGCCGACCGGGCGGCGCCCGACGAGCTCTTCGGGCGCCTCGAAGAGCACTTCGATCGCCCGGTGCTGGCGCTCGTCAACAACGCTGGGATCACGGCCGACGACCTGACCCCGTCACTGACTGACGAGGCCTGGGAGTCAGTGATCGACACGGACCTGACGGCCGCCTTCCGACTCACCAGGCGCGCGCTGCGCCCGATGCTGCGCGCGCGCAGCGGGCGGATCGTCAATATCGCTTCGTTCTCCGGGCTGCGTGCCAACCCCGGCCAGGCTAATTACGCCGCCGCCAAGGCCGGCCTGATCGCGTTCACCAAGACCGCCGCCGTGGAGGTCGCCCGGAGGGGGATTACGATCAACGCGGTCGCGCCCGGCGTGATCGAGACGGACATGACCGCCAACCTCGACGGCGATCTGTTGTCGCACGTACCTGCGAGACGGGTGGGAAGCCCGACGAAGTGGCGGCGTGCGTGCGGTTTCTGATCTCCGACGAGGCGAGTTACGTGACCGGCGCGGTGCTTACCGTGGATGGCGGCCTTGCCGCATGAAAACAACGTTCAAAGGAGTAACTGGATGTCAGTGACAACCGAGCAGGTTGAGAGCAGGGTCGTCGAGACGCTTGCGAGCTTCGGGCCCGACCCGAGTCAGATCACGCGCGGAGCGACGTTCGAGGAGCTCGACATCGACTCGCTCGACCTTGTCGAGCTCGCGCAGGTCGTCGAGGACGAGTACGGCGTCGTGCTCAAAGGCGAGGACATGAAGGACCTCAAGACCGTCGGCGACGCGATCGACATGATCGTCGAGCGGGCCGGCTAGTGACCCCAACGCCTGACAGACGGAAGGTCGTGATCACCGGGATCGGCGCCGTGACGCCGCTCGGGATCGGCGCGCAGATGCTGCACGACCGCTGGGCGGAGGGCACCGTCGGGATCACCGACGGCGCCGGATTCTGCCGCGACTTCGATCCCAAGGAAGTGCTGTCAGTCAAGGAGGCGCGCCGTCTGGACCGGTTCGCGCAGTTCGCAGTGATCGCATCCGGCGAGGCGATCGAGCAGGCCGGTTGGGACGGCGAGGCTCCGTATGACCCGCTGCGGATCGGCTGCGTGATCGCGACCGGGATCGGCGGAATCGACACGGTCGAGACCCAGCACGACGTGATGCGCGACCGCGGCGCAAAGATGGTCTCGCCGCTCGGGATCCCGCAGTACATGCCCAACGCCGCCGCGGCCGCGGTGTCGATGAAGCACGCGCTGCGCGGACAGAGCTACGGGATCGTGTCGGCCTGCGCGAGTGGCGGTCACGCGCTCGGCTCGGGCATGCGGATGATCCAGTACGGGGACGCGGACGCGGTCGTCTGCGGCGGCGCCGAAGCGACGCTGACCGAGTTTGGCTTCGCATGCTTCAACGCGTTGCAGGCGCTGTCGCCGACCGGCATCTCGAGGCCCTTTGACCTGCGACGTGACGGGTTCGTGATGGGGGAGGGGGCCGGGATGGTCGTGCTCGAGGAAGCCGAGGCGGCCGCCGCGCGCGGCGCGCCCGCGCTCGCCGAGCTGGTCGGCTACGGGTCGACCTCCGACGCCCACCACCTGACCGCGCCCGAGCCCGAGGGCGGCCCGGCTTCGCGGGCGATCGAGCTCGCGCTGCGCGACGCGGGCGCGACAGCGGGCGACGTTGACTACATAAACGCGCACGGCACCTCCACCCAGCTCAATGACGCGGCCGAGACCCGCGCGCTGAAGCGGGCGCTCGGCGAGCACGCCAAGCGGATCCCGATCTCCTCGACGAAGTCGTCGATCGGGCACCTGCTGGGCGCCGCGGGCGCGGTCGAGGCGGTGGCGACGGTGCGCACGCTGCAGACCGGCGTGATCGCGCCGACGCTCGGCTACGAGGTCCCAGACCCCGAGCTCGACCTTGACTACGTCCCCGGCGAGGCGAGGCCGCTGCTCACCTCCAACGGCCATCCGCCGCTGGCGCTGTCGAATTCGTTCGCGTTCGGTGGCCATAACGTCGCGCTTGCGATCCGGGGGGCCGCCAGATGAGCGCCACCGCCGTCGAGATCAGGCGTCTGTCGCCGCTTGAGCGCCTCGAGGCGCTCTGTGACCCCGGCAGCCTCCAGGTGCTGCGCTCCAGCGTGCGCTCGTCGCGGCTCGGCGATCGTGCGATCGCCGGCGACGGCGTCGTCGGCGCCACGGGCACGGTCGACGGGCGACCGGTCGCCTGCTACGCGCAGGACGGGGCTTTCCTCGGCGGCTCGCTCGGCGAGCGCCACGCCGACACGATCGTTCGAGTGCTCGGAATGGCCGAGCGGGCGCGGATGCCGGTCGTCGGGTTCGTCGAGTCCGGTGGCGCTCGGATGCAAGAGGGCACGGCTGCGCTCGCCGGCTACGGCCGGATCTTCCGCCAGACCGTCGGGATGACCGGCGTCGTGCCGCAGATCTCGATCGTGTCGGGCGCCTCGGCCGGCGGCGGCGCCTACTCGCCGGCGCTGACAGACCTGATCGTGATGACCGAGGACGCGGCGATGTTCCTGACCGGTCCGGGCGTCGTGCGCGAGGCGCTCGGCGAGGAGATCGACGCGGCGGGGCTCGGCGGCCCGCAGGTCCACGAGCGCAATGGCGTCTGCCATCTTGTCGAGCGCGACGAGGCGAGCGCCGCCGCTCGCGTCCGCGAGCTGCTGTCGTACCTGCCGTCGGCCGCCGGCCAGGCGCCGCCACGCGCGCTTTCGCTGGAGCCCGCGCTGCCCGACCCCGGCGTGCTCGTGCCGGCCACGCAACGCAGCGTCTACGACGTCCGCGACGCGCTGGCGGCGGTGATCGACCGCGACTCGCTGCTGGAGCTGTGCCCGCGCTGGGCTCGCAACGTGGTGACCGCGTTCGCCCGGATCGACGGGCGCCCGGTCGCGATCGTCGCCAACCAGCCGCGCCACCTCGGTGGCGTCCTCGACGCGGAGGGCTCGGAGAAGGCGGCCCGGTTCGTGAGCTTCTGCGATTCGTTCGGCCTGCCGCTGATCGCGATCGTAGACACGCCCGGGTTCATGCCCGGCTCGCGCCAGGAGCGCGCCGGCGTGATCCGCCACGGCGCATCGCTGGTCCGCGCCTTCGCGGCCGCCAAGGTGCCGAAGCTGACGGTCGTGCTCCGCAAGTCCTACGGCGGCGCCTACATCACGATGAACTCGCGCGACCTGGGTGCGGACCTGGTGCTGGCCTGGCCCGACGCCGAGCTCGGGATCATGAGCGCGCGGGCTGCGGTCGGGATCGTAAATCGCCGCGAACTGCGTGTCGCGGGCGATCCCGAGGGCGAGCGCGAGCGGCTCGCCGATGCCTACGCGCGTGAGCACCTCGGCGCCGAGTCGGCCGCGGCCGAAGGGTTCGTCGACGAGATCATCGAGCCCGTCGAGACCCGGCAGCGGCTGGCCGTCGCGCTCGCCGCGTTCGCGGGCGGTCGCCAGTGATCCTGGCGGGCAAGCGGCTCCTGATCACCGGCGTCATCACCAAGGACTCGATCGCGTTCCACGCCGCCGAGCAGGCGCAGAAGGAGGGAGCCGAGGTGCTCCTGACGAGCTTCGGACGGGTCCGTCGGATGACCGAGCGGGCGGCGCAGCGCCTGCCGCAGCCGACTGACGTTCTCGAGCTTGACGTCAACGAGCCCGAGCACCTCGAGGCGCTGACGGTCTCGCTTCGCGAGCGCTGGGGCGGCGTCGACGGGGCACTGCACGCGATCGCGTTCGCTCCTCAGGACGCGCTCGGTGGCAAGTTCATGAGCGCGCCGGCGCAGAGCGCGATGGCGGCCTTTCAGACCAGCGCCTTCTCGCTCAAGGCGCTCGCTGCGGCGCTGGCGCCGTTGATGGCGAGCGGCTCTGGCCTCGTCGGGATGGACTTCGACGCCAGCGTCGCGTGGCCGATCTACGACTGGATGGGCGTCGCCAAGGCGGCGCTCGAGTCAGTCTCGCGCTACCTCGCCCGTGACCTCGGTCCGCAAGGGATCAGGGTCAACCTGGTCTCGGCCGGTCCGCTCGGGACCGTCGCCGCGCGCGGGATCCCGGGCTTCGAGCAGCTCGCTGACCTGTGGCGCGCGCAGGCGCCGCTCGGCTGGGACATCGATGACCCGGTGCCGGTCGCGCGGACGATCTGCTGGCTGCTGTCTGATTACTCGCAGGCGATCTCGGGCGAGATCGTCCACGTCGATGGCGGCTTTCACGCGATCGGGGCGCCGAGCACGATCCCGTAGCGCTCAGGCCAGCGCGTGCTGTGAGACCGCCGCCTGCGCGGGACCCACGAGCAGCGATTGCAGCCGTCGCGCGGCGTCGAGATGGTCGCCGGTCCAGATCACGCGCACGCCCGTCGCGGTTCCCCGGCCGTCGGCGTCGCGCAGGTCGCGCTCGACGGTCTCGGCCAGCCGTTCGTTGGCGCCGTCGTCGGCCGCCAGCGGCTCGGGGACCTGACCGGTTCCGGCGAGGCTGGTCGCGAACGCGTCATACCAGCCGCTGAGCTGGGTGGCGCGTTCGAGCAGCTCGGCTCTCGCGTCGGCCCGATCGCCGCTCGCGCCGTCGCCGTCCCAGAGGTCGATCACGGCGTCGGCCGCGAGCCGCAGTGCGCTGACGCCGGTCACCAGGCGCGTCACATCGGCGAGCCCCACCGGCTTGGCGCCGCGTTCGGCCAGATAGCCGCGAAACGTGTCGTCGAGCCGGCGAGCGGCGGCCGCGGCGCGGGCTGACTCGTCGGTCGGCTTGGCCCGCACCGGGCCGCCCGCGTCACAACGGCCGACCCCGTATGCGACCGCACTCGACAAGTACTCGGCGCTCTCGACATATGCCTGCGACAGCGCCCGGCCGAGCGCAGACGCGCCACCGCGGGGCCAGAACAGCAGGCCGACGGCGAGGCTGACCGCGCATCCGATCGCGACGTCCTCGATCCGCACCAGGCCGATCTGCCAGCCGGCCGGCGCGAGGATGTTGAACAGGATCAGCAGGGTCAGCGTGAACGCGGCCTGGCCGGCCGCGAACGACACCGCCGCCGGTGCCAGACCGGCGAGCAGCACAACGATTGGAAGCAGTACCCACAGCACAGTTGTGTCGGTTCCGATCAGCGTCACCAGAACGGCACCGACGATGAACCCAGCCGCGGTCCCGAGCAGCGCACGGACGATGTTCTGGCCGGTGATCAGAGCGCTCGAGCGCAGCACCGAGAGCGTCCCGAACACGACCCAGAAGGCGTGCTGCACGCCGCTCAGGTCTGCCACCAGCACCGCCAGCCCGAGCCCAGCCGCGCCGCGGACGCTGTTGCGCAGCCACAGCGACTGGCGGCTGACGTGTGACCCGGCTCGCTCGCGAGCGGCCGACAGGACTCCTGAGAACCCGGCCGGCTGGTGTCCGAGCAGCCGGTCGAGCAGCCCGCGGCGCTCGGCCGCGGCGGCGTACTCGGTGTTGGTCGCGATCTGCGCGACGACAAAGCTCAGCTCCTGGGCGCGGAAGCTCGGATCCAGACCGCTGACGACCGCATGGGCACGTGCGCCATCGCCGCTTGCTCCGCTCTCGACGGCGGGCAGCTGCGTGGTTGTCACGCGCTCGAGCTCGCGCAGCGCATCGCGTAGCGCGGCGAGCGCCCGATCAACCTCCTGCGCGGACTGCTGAGGGCGCTCGAGCAGGTCCGCAGCCGCTTCGAGCGCGGTCGCCGCCGAGTCCTTGACCGCGCACACGTTCGGTCCGGCCATCGCTTTGGCCGGACTGGGCACCGAGCGCAGGACGACCGCGTTCAGCCATCGCAGCTCGTCGACAAGCCGGACGACCGCTCGCGCCGCGGTGCTCAGGCCAGTCGGTCTGTAGGGGGTCGCGAAGAAGCCGGTCTCGAGCCCCGCGACCGCCTCGTCGGCGCGCGCGATCGCGGCCTCGCGGTCGTCGTCGAGCGACTCGGTGCGCCCTCCGAGCACGTAGGCGACCTCGGTCCGTAGCCGCCTGGCCAGCGCCCGGCAGGCGTTGATCGCGACCCCGCGCACGGGGTCCTGGGCGGGTGCCGGCCACAGCAGCCAGATCGCGAGCAGCGCCGCCAGCGAGGCGAGCCCCCAGCCGGCGACGCGGTCCGGGATCGACGAGACCGGGCCCTTGAGCGTCACCGGCAGGATGAACGCGAGCAGCAGCGGGGTCGTCGCGCCGGCCAGCACCGAGCTGACGACGCCCGCGAACAGGACGCCGAAACCTACGACTGCCATCGTCGCGCCCGCCAGCCACGCGTTGCGCGATGCGAGCGTCCCGAGGCAGATCAGCACGCCACACATCACCGCCAGCAACGCCTCGGCCTCGAGCCGGTCCCGCATCGGGCCCGAGAAGTCGACCAGCAGCAGCATCGCGAACGAGCCGAAGGCCGCGAAGGTCGCCATCACCGGGTTGCCGATCACCTTGTCTGCGACGGCGACCATCGCCGGCATCACGATCGCCGCCCGCCCGGCACGCCGCAAGGCAGCGAAGCCGCGGTCGTGGGCGCGCAGCCACTCCAGTGCCCTCATCGGAAAAGGTCCTGCTCGGGCGAGCGGATCATCGCCCGCGCCCCGGGGCCGTCGTCGACGCTGACGTGGCGCCCGGCGCCGCTGATCAAGCACGGCGGGTTGCATCGCGTCCTTGGCCCGGGCCAGATCCGCAGCAGCGGCGAGCTGGTCGGCGGCGGCGATCAGGGTCGCGTTCAGCTCGCGCCCGCGCGCGTCACGCTGCCCGCGCCAGTCCTCGAGCGGTGCGAGCCCGGCGCAGCCGATCGCGACGTCGCACTGCCCCTGACGCCAGGCGCGGCCGAACGAGTCCGTGATCAGCACGGCCGGAGCGTGCTCGAGGAGTTCGCGCAGCTTGTGTCGGAGCTCACGCGCCGAGTGGTCCGGGTCGGCCGGAAGCAGGATCACGGTGTCATCGTCGGGGGCGTTTGAGGCGTCGACGCCCGCGTTTGCGCAGACGAAGCCGTGGTGGGTGACTGCGATCAGCACCCCGTGCGACGCGCGGCGGACCTCGCTTGACTCGTCGAGCACGACCTGGACCTGGCGCGCATCCTTGCCCAGGCGGGTCGCCAGGTCGCGGGCCCTGTCGCTAGGCACGACGGCCGACAGCCGGCGGGTGCGGCCCTCGGCCTTGGAGACCACCTTGTGCGCGAGCACCAGCACGTCGCCCTCGGCGGGCGCGCCGGCAGGCATCGCGTCGGCGAGCAGCGCCGCGAGATCGTCCCCGGGGCCGACCTCCGGCAGGCCCTCGAGCGCGACCGCGGTGATGCTCGCCACGGTCAGCTCTCGATCCGCGACAGCTGGCGCAGCATCCCGCGCGTGTGGGCGGCGCCGCCTCGGCTCGAGGACAGCGTCGTCTCGACCGCGGCAAGGTCCTCTGGCGTGTCGACGTCGAGCCCGAGCGACCTGACGAACACGGTCTCGGAGTCGAGCCCGGCGGCGCGCGCGAGCTCCTCGTGGCGCTCGCGGCTGCCGGGCCCGAAGGCCGGCGCAATCGCGTCCGGCGGCGACAGCAGCAGCGCGTTTGTTCCGGACCCGTGGCGGTCGGGGACGATCAACGCCGACCGCGGCCTGGCGGGGCGGGCGATCAGCTCGTCGAGCTCGGCCGGATCGAGCAGTGGGCAGTCGCCCGGAACCAGCAGCACGCGCTCGGCGCCGAGCTCGAGCGCCCGCCCGACGCCCTGGGCCGCCGCCTGGTTATGACCCACCTCCTCGTCCTCGACCACCATCGCTCCGTAGCCGGCCGCGATCCGCTGGGCTCCGTGGTCATTGGTCACAACCAGCACCCCATTCACCAGCTTGCAGCGCCGCAGCCCGATCAGGACATCGGTGAACATCGCCTCGGCGAGCACGCGGCGAGTCGACCGATCGAGCGCCTCTGAGAGCCGGTTCTTCGCCTCCTCGAAGCTCTTCACAGGCAGGATCGCGAGCGGGTTGCTGGTGGCCATGGCGCGAACGCTAGTCATCTCAGCGCGAGCGCGAACTCGAGCGTGCGCTCGGCCAGCCGCCGGCGGTCGGCGGGACCGTCCATCAAGACGTCAGTCTGGAGCACTGGCAGCGCCCCGGTTCGCTCGTCGGCGACGAGCCCGTCGAGCAGCCCGACATAGCCGGCGGCGATCCCGTCGGCCGACAGCGGGTGCCCGGCCCAACGCACGAACGCCGCTGTCGGGCCCTTGACGACCTGGCCGGCGACCAGCGGCGAGACCGCGACGACCGCGGCGGGGCTGTCGCGCAGCGCTTCGGGGATGCCCTGCAGAGCGAGGATCGGCCCGATCGAGATCACGGGGTTCGACGGCCCGATCACGATCGCCCGGGCGCCCGCGATCGCGGCCAGAACCTCCGGCGCCGGCGGCGCCGCTCGGCGCCCGCGAAAGTCGACGTCCACGACCTCGCCCTCGCCACGCTGCTTGATCAGGAACTCCTGCAGCGGCCACCAGCGTCCGGCGGCGAGCACGCGCGTGCGCACTGGCACGTCGCTCATCGGCAACACCCGCGCTCTCACGCCGAGCGCTTTCCCAACCGCCGCTTGGGCCTCGGTCAGGCGCTGGCCGCTGTCGAGTCGGCGGGCGCGCTCGAGCCCGATCGCGAGGTCCCGGTCGCCGAGGTGAAACCAGACATCGACGCCGAGCTCGCGCAAGCCGTCCATGACCGCGAACGTGTCGTCGCGCAGGCCCCAGCCGCGCTCGTCGATCAGGTCGGCGAGCCAGAACGTGACCAGGTCGGGGTCCGGCGAGACGTAGGCGCCGTAGATCTCGATGTCGTCGGCCGTGTTGGCGATCACGACCAGGTTCTCGGCGCCGACGACGTCGAGCATCCCGCGGGCGAGCTTGGCGCCGCCGGTTCCGCCGGCGAGGATCACGACCGGCCCGTCGCTCATGTTCGCGCGACGCTCCTCAGCGCTTCTCAGTCCCGAGGCCCGTGATCCTGATCCCGGCGTGGACCTTGTGGCGCACGTTGATCGAGATCAGCAGCGCGGTCAGCTGCTCGACGATCCGGGCCATCTCCAGCGGACCGCAGTCGACCGCCCGCAAGCCGTCGATCCGCTGCACCAGCTCGGCCACCCGCCGCTTGTCCTCGCGGCGGTCGCCGCACACGAGCACGTCCTCGTCGAACTCGTGGTCGAGGTCAGTCAGCAGCGCAGCGCTGATCGTGTGGAAGGCCGATACCACGCGCACCCCGTCGGGCGCCATCTCCTGCGCCTGCTGGGCGGCCGAGCCCTGCCAGACGCCGAGCGTGCGCGTCGCTTTGCCGCTGACGGCAGCCGCCAGCGGGACGGTGGCGTCAATCACCAGCTGGCCGGCGACCAGCGCGTTCTTGAGGTTGGTGAGCGTCTCCGACTGGGAGCGGAACGGCACGGAGAGGATCACGATCTCGGCTCCGAGGACCGCATCGGCGTTCTCCAGGCCACTGAATTCACCAGTCGGTACGCGCTGGGTCGCGCGATCGGCTGCCTCGATCGCGCGGGCCCGTTCGCGTGAGCCGATCACGACCGGGACGCCGGCGCGCCCGAGCCTGACGGCCAGGCCGAAGCCGAGCGCTCCGGTTCCACCGACGATGCAGACGGGACTCGGCACGGGACCGGCAGTCTATGGACGCGAACGGGTCTACCGTTGCCCGACCGTGGCCGCGCTGCGGAGCGAGATCCGGCGCTCCGAAGCTGGGGCTATGTGTTCGTGACGGTCACGCAGCTGCTGGGGATGGGGCTGCTGTACCGCTAGCTCGATGGGCCAGGTCGGCGTCGATCGCGTCGACGAGCGTCAGCGCGAGCTCGAGCAGTCTCGTCCATGCAGCCGCGGTCGGCCGCATCGGCGAGATCGTCGGGCTGGTGCGAGCGGGGAGCGAGGCCGTCTGGGTCGAGGCACCCGATCGTCAGCGCCCCCAGGCCCCGCAGGCGCGCCGGATATGCCGGCGAGGTGCCGCGCCCGCGGTGGGCCTCGGCGGTGCTGGCTGCGCGAGACGAGCTGTTGAAGGGTGGCCGGAAACCGCATCGGGACCAGTGCCCCGTCGCTGGCCCACCAGCGGGGCTCGCCCGCCGCGCAGGCCGCGATCCCGAGCACGATCATGTTTGCCGCGTCGACGCGCCGGCGGTCGTGGCGCAGGTAACGCGCGAGCCCGATCATCGCGCCGTCGCCGGCGCCCTGGAGCACGACATCCACCGCCATCTGGCGGGGCGGTGCGGCGTCGAGCGCCCGCGCGATCGCGATCGCGACCGCGGCCCCACTCGCGTTGTCGTTCGCCGCCGGGACCGACGTTCGCGCCCGCGAGCTCGAGCAGCAGCGCCAGTGCCAGAACCAGGATCGCGGTCGGGATCAGTTGCAGCACGCCGAGCGCCGTCCCGCTGGTTCCGCGGTCGCGGAGGATCACGGTCGACGAGCACCCAGACGCACAGCAGCGCCAGCCATCCCAGCCAGCCCGGCACGTTGCCGCCGAGCGTTTGTTTGAGGCGCGCGGCCGGCTCGCGGAGTGCCGGGCGGTACGCGAGGCCCATCCGGCCTGCGTCGTAGTTGGCGGTGATCAGCAGCGTGCAGCGCCGGCCTGGGTGCTTTTGAGCGGCTGACGACGTTCTGGCTCGCGTGTTCGCGCGACAGCCGACGGCCGGGGGAGACTCCGAGCAGCGCGTCGAGCACGATCGACACCAGCGCGATCTGCGATCAGCCCGATCCCCACCGGCGCGGAGGCGACCGCGATCAGGCTGCCGGCGATCGCGCAGCGCAACATGCCAGGCCTGAGCCAGCGCCCAGTTCGGCCGGCACCAGAAGGTCTCGATCGTCGCCTCGCGCCGCGGTCCGCGCAGCTGGTCGGCGAGCGCCAGCGCGGCGCGCCGCTCGGCGTTGCTGCCGGCCACGCGGCGCTCGAAGCTCGATAACGCGGCGACTGTCTCGGAGCTGCCCATCGGCGGTGATCATCCCAGCCCTCGGGGCGGGCGCGAGCCGGGTGCCGGTTGCCGGGTGCGATCCGCTACAACCCCGGCCGGTGAACGATTCGTCGCTAGAGCCCGAGCTGCTCGATGTCGCGCGGACCGCCGCCCGCGCCTCGGCGGCCGAACTGCTGCCGCGCTTCGGCCACGAGCAGAAGGTCCGCTCAAAGAGCACCCCGACGGACCTCGTCTCCGAGGCCGACCTCGCCGCCGAGGCCGCGATCCGCCGCGTGCTCGGCGCAGCGCCGGCCCGCAGGACGCGATCCTCGGAGAGGAGGGGGGGGCGACCGGGCGACGGGCGAGCTGCGCTGGGTGATCGATCCGCTCGACGGCACCACCAACTTCCTGTTCGGCGTGCCGCAGTTCGCGGTCAGCGTCGCCTGCGAGGACCGCGACGGGGCTGCTGGTCGGCGTGGTGCTGGACCCGATCCGCGACGAGTGCTTCTCGGCGACTCGGTCGGGCGCCGCCGAGCTCAACGGCGCTGCGATCGCGGCTCCGACCGCGGCGATCTGGCGACGGCGCTGGTGGCGACCGGTTTTGGCTACGACGCCGCTGTGCGCGCGCGCCAGGCTCGCCGTGCTCGAGTCCGTGCTGCCTCGCGTGCGGGATATCCGCCGCGCCGGCGCGGCCGCGATTGACCTCGCCTGGTGCGCCTGCGGCCGCTACGACGCCTACTACGAGCGTGGCGTCAAGCACTGGGACCACGCCGCCGGGGGCCTGATCGCTGCCCGCGCCGGACTGGAGCTGCACACGCTGTCAGCCATCGGGGACGACCCGGAGGGCCTGCTCGCTGCGCCGCCGGCGCTGGCTGCCGAGTTGCTGGCGCTGATCAATGACGACTGCTAGGGCGCGGTTGCCGGAGCCGGGTTCGATCTGTCCTCCATATGGCACAAGATCGAACGCGACCAGCGCCTAGACTTGGCGCCCGCGCGGCGGTGGTGGAACGGTAGACACGATGGCCTCAAAAGCCATTGTCCTTCGGGACGTGTGGGTTCGAATCCCACTCGCCGCACTGGGGGCGGCCGGCTAGGCCGGGGCGGCCTGGGGGCCGTGGTGCGCCGGGCGTGATGCCGCGCCGCTCGGCCTCTTCCGCTGGCACCTCGAGCTCGACGTTCCAGCCCTGCGCGAAGCCGATCATCGCGAACGACGATCAGCAGGATCTCGACCGGGATCAGGAGCACGGTCAAAAAGCCCAGCACGTGGTGCCGAGGCCCGAGCCGCCGAACAGGGACTGGGCCGCGCGTAGCCGGCGTGGTTGCGATCAAACCAGCTCGTGCCCGACCAGCCCGGTTCCGGCGATCACCGCGACGATCAGCAGCAGGATCCCGAGCGCGGCCGCGATCGGCAGCAGCCCCGCGGGCCCAGCGCCAGATGTAGACGGCGATCATCAGGTACAGCAGGCACCAGACGAAGTTGAGCGGCTTCATGCCTGCGAGCTTGCTCCAGCCGCCGATCGTCAGGATCAGCATCAGCGCCGACCGAGACGCAGCAGGATCAGCACCACGATCAGCCGCGTGACCTTGCAGACGGCCTTGTCGCGGTTGGGATGGATGACCACGTAGCCGGGCGTGATGTTCCGTACCTGGGCCACGAATGCGGAAGATACCTCTGCCACGGGCGCGTGCGGCAGTTTCCGGTCGACCAGCGCCGGCTCCGGCCGCCTAGAATCGTCGCGCCTTCGAGTTCGCGGGCGTGGCGAAACTGGTAGACGCGCCGGCTTTAGGTGCCGGTGGGCGAAAGCCCTTGGGGGTTCGAGTCCCTCCGCCCGCATCTGTCCGCCTTCGCTCGGGCGGCACGAGCTACCATCGCGGATTCCCAGGGGAGTGAGTTAAGGGCTATGCGCATGGTCTCCAAAACCATGAATCCGGGTTCGAATCCCGGCTCCCCTGCTAAGTGAACTCCCACACCGTCTACCGGACGTTCAACACCGAGCGCCGCCGGGAGTTCATCCGGATCACTGACGACGTCGCCGACGCGGTCCGGGAAGCCGGGATCGCCGAGGGAATGGCGCTCGTCTGCGCGATGCACATCACCGCGGCGGTTTGGATCAACGACGATGAGCCCGGTCTGCAGGCCGACACGCTCGAGTGGCTCGACAAGCTCGCGCCACCGAGCTGGCAGCCGCCCGCCAACGACGTCGCGCGCGAGCTGTTGCCCGACCCGGGCGACTACCGCCACCACCGCGGCGGCGAGGACAACGGCGACGCGCACTTCAAGAATCTGCTCGTCCACCATCAGGTGATCGTCCCGGTGACCGACGGCCAGCTCGATCTCGGTCCCTGGCAGCAGGTCTTCTACTGCGAGTTCGACGGCGGCCGGCCGAAGCGGCTGGTGATCAAGGTCCTGGGGGAGTAGGCGCTGGAGCCTTCTCGGGTATTCGCGCCGGGAGCGTTGCAAGGCCAGGTGGCGATCGTCACCGGTGGCGGCACGAATCTCGGCAAGGCGGCGGCGCTCGAGCTGGCCCGCTGCGGCGCGCAGGTCGTGATCGCCGGCCGGCGCGAGGACGTCCTCGCCGCGGCGAGCGAGGAGATCGGCGACTCGTGTTCATGTGTCAGCGGCGATATCCGCCAGGCCGTCGAAGCCCGCGCGATCGTGCAGGCGGTGCTGGACCGCCACGGCCGCCTCGACCTGCTGCTCAACAACGCCGGGGGCCAGTACTTCATGCCCGCCGAGGGGATCACCGCCAAGGGCTGGAGGGCGGTGCAGCGGCTCAATGTCGGCGGCACCGTGAACATGTCGCAGGCGGCCTACGAACTCGCGATGCGGCCCGCTGCGGCCGGGATGATCGTCAATGTCACCGTCTCCCCGCACCATGGCTTTCCGGCGATGGCCCACACCGGCGCGGCCCGGGCGGCGGTCGAATCGATGACCCGCGAGCAGGCGCGCGCCTGGCGCAGCGACAGCGTTTCGGTGGTCGCGATCGCGCTTGGGCGCCTGGCGACCGAGTCACTTCGCAAGTACCCGGCCGAGCTCTGGCGCCGGGCAGCCGAGAGCGTGCCGTTGCAGCGGCTCGGGGAGGTGGAGGAGTACGGCTGGCTGGTCGCGCTGCTGGCGACGCCGGTCGGCCCCGCGCTCTCGGGCTCGGTGGTGACGCTCGACGGCGCGCTCGACAACTGGACCGGGCGCTGGCCTCCGGACGGTCTCTCGCGCGACGGCGAGGTGCCGACCGAGGAGCGCCGCCCGAGCCCCGCTGGCTGAACGCATGCCCGATGGCATCCGTGGACGTCTGAGCCAAGAGAAGCGGGCGACGGGGGTCGAACCCGTTCCTAGAGCTTGGAAGGCTCCCGTGCAGCCGTTGACACCTCGCCCGCGGGGCAACGGGCATGGTAGCCCGCGAGGGCAACCGGCATGGTGACCCGCGAGGCGACGGCGGGTGCTTCGAGATCGAGGCACTGCGTTCTGTGACCAACCCCCCGGGGCAGGCCGGGAGCCGTAGAATCGGGTCACACCACGGGGAGTGGCGCAGTCTGGTAGCGCACCCGGCTGGGGGCCGGGCGGTCGCAGGTTCAAATCCTGTCTCCCCGATACGCCAGAAGCTCCGCTAATCGCGGGGTTTTTTGTGTGTAGGCGAAGCGACGGCAGAGGACGCGACGTACCGTGTGTTCGTCGCCGTCGGCCCAGGGCCCGCGCGGCGGGTAGGCTCCGGTAGACCCAGGTGCTTCGGTAGACGAGGATCAGCGATGGATAAGCCGGTGTTGTTCTGCTATGACGGATCGGACGGGTCAAAGACGGCGTTGACTGCCGCAGTCGAATGGATCAAACCCGCCGATGCCGTGGTGTTGACCGTGTGGACGCCCGCAGCAATCCTGCTCGCTCGAGCAGGCTCGTTCATCGTCGCTATACCGAACGAGGGCGAGGTCGATGAGCAGGAAGCCGCCTCCGCTCAACAGATCGCCGAGGAGGGGGCGGCGGGAGCTCGTAGGCGCGGCTACAACGCGATCGCACGCGTCGCCCAGGCGGGCGAATCGGTAGCCAGGACGATCGATGAGGTCGCCGAGGATCTCGACGCCGGACTGATTGTCTGTGGCCAGCGCGGACGAGGCGCCGTGGGCAGCGCTCTCCTCGGGAGCGTGTCGCACGCGCTAGCCGCGCACACCAAGCGGCCGGTACTCATCGCTCCACAGCACGTGTCGTAGCGCCCACGCCTTGCCGGGTGCCATCCCGGGGCTCGAAGTAGTGACAGTTGCAGATCGCCAAACGGGCCAGCGCAGCCCTGAGGGTGGGGACATGAGGCTCGGCTCGACCGGGCAGGATCACGGTCGCCAGAAGGAACCCGAGGGCGAAGATTCCGACCGCCCACCAGAACGCCGTTGTGTAGCCGTGAACCGCGGCGGCGTCTGCCAGGCCGGGGGTGTGGACGTGACTGGCCGCGTAGCTCGCGACGGCGCTGGCGAAGATCGTGCTGAGCAGTGAGGTGCCGACTGAACCGCCGACCTGTTGGGAGGTGTTGACCATCGCCGAGGCGATCCCGGCTTCGCTTCCCTCCACGCCGAGAGTCGCGGTCGAGAACGCGGGCGCGAAGATGCATCCCATGCCGACGCCGAGAATGATCAGACCGGGAAGGACATCGGTGGCGTACTTGGAGTCCGGCGTCAGGCCGGTGAACAGGAACATCCCGATTGCCCCGAGCGTCATACCGGTGAGTACCAGCGGCTTGACTCCGGTGCGTTGGATCACCCGCGTCTGCACGGTGGTCGAGGTGACCACGAGAACGCCAGTCAGGGGCAGGAACGCGAGTCCGGTGGTGAGCGGCGAAAGGCCGAGCTGCTGCTGCAGGAAGTAGGTGAGAAAGAGAAAAACGGCAAAGACGCCGGCGCCGGCCAGTGCGATCGTCGTGTATGCGCCGCCGCGCGCACGGTCCCAGATGATGTGCAGGGGCAGCAGGGGATGCTCGACCCGGCGCTCGATCAGCACGAACGCGGTTAGCAGCACGGGGCTGGCGACGAGCGCGACGATCGTCGCCGGCGCCGTCCAGGAATGAGTCTCGGCGTTTGAGAACCCGTAGACGAGCGCGAACAGGCCCAGTGCCGAGGTCAGAACCCCGGGTATGTCAATCGAATCTCGCTGCTGAGCAGCGTGATTGACCAGCAGGCGCGACGCGACGACAGTCGTCGGGATGGCGATCACGAGGTTGACGTACAGGCACCAGCGCCAGGACAGGATTTGCGTGAGCGCACCGCCGAGGATCAGGCCAAGCGAGGCACCACCGCCGGCGATCGCACCGAAGATCCCGAACGCCGTCGGCCGGTCAGGCGATCCCTCGAACGTAACCGTCAGCAACCCAAGCGCCGAGGGCGCGAGCAGCGCGCCAAATGCCCCCTGGAGCGTTCGAGCGGCCACGAGAACGGCGAACGATTGGGCCAGACCACCGAGTGCCGAGGCGATCGAGAACCCAACCAAGCCACCGATAAGGGTCCACTTGCGCCCGAACAGATCGCCGAGCTTTCCACCCAGCAACAGGAGGCTCCCGAACGCCAGCGCGTAGGCGGTAACGATCCACTGCCGGCTCTCGGTCGAGAAACCCAGCGAGTTCTGTGCCGAAGGGATCGCGATCGTCACGATCGTCGCGTCCAACACAACCATGAGCTGCGCGACGCTGAGCAAAGCGAGCACCGACCATCGACTCGGCTCTGCGGTCGCGGACTTGTCAGCCCGGCCACTGACGGCAGCCATCCCCCGATCGTATGGGACGAGCGAGCCGGTGGCGACCGGTCCGCCGACATATAGGTAGCCGCGGTCAGCCCGAATCCGTTGAGGCCCGGGTGCTGCGCGCTTGCCAGTAGGCACCGAACACGGCACCGAGCACGATCACCACCCCGATCAGGATGAACCACGTCAGCAGGGTGAAGATCACCCCGACCGGCCCGTAGTCCTTGCTGTCTGAGACCACGGCGGACGAGAAATAGAGCGAGGAGAAGAGGGCGAGGCAGATCCACACCAGGCCGGTCGCCAACGCCGGACGTAGAACGAGTCTCCATGGCACGCGGCCCGCCAGCAGGAAGTGCATCGTCCAGGCAAAGAAAGCCGTCACCGCCGCGAAGCTCACCACACCCTCGAGCACTGAACCAGCGATCCTACGCACCGGGCCGGCGATGATCGCTTGCAGGACAAGGGCACCGACCAAGACCAACAGCCAGACCACGAACCGCGGCACGCCACGCCAGCCACGGGGCTGTTGCTCGAACACTCGCTCGTAGAGCACTTGAAGCGATTCAACGACGTTCATCGTGCCGGCAAACGAGATCAGCACACCGGTCAGGATCGGAATCAGCGCGTGCGAGGGCGAGCCGCTAAATACGCCCCTGAGGACCCGCGCGCCTTGGTTGTCGAGTCCGATGTGACGGCTCAGATCGTCGTCGATCCGCTCGTTCGCGAGCGCGCTCAGCAGGATCAGCAACGGCAGGACTGACCACAGCATCTCGGCGCCGAACTCGGATGTCCAGGCGAACACGTTGAGCGCTCTGACCTGCTTGATGAGATCGTCTAGCCACGAGCCCTCAAACCGGGTCCGTGCGGCGTCGAGCTCAGCGCGCGCCCGATCGCTGCCAGAGCCGCTCATCTTCGGGCGCGCTGGCGAGGGTGGGTCAGGGTCGGAGGGTGAGCTCAATGCGAGTGGAACGTAGCGTTCGCGGCCCAACTTCTCTATCGGCCGTTAGCTGCGGGCCGACGGAGCGGCTGAGCGCCTGACTAGCGACGATGTCGTTCCAGAATGAGGATGCCTCCGATCGCCAACAGCAGATAGAGCACAGCGGCGAGCTTTGCGAAGTCCGCGATTGCGATCAACACGGCGATTAGGTACAGCACGATCGTCGGCGAGATCCACCCACGTCCTGCCGACCGGCTTGCCGATGCCTCTTCGGGATCGCCGGCGAGATTGGAATGCGCCGCGACGTGGTGCGCCGCAACCTGATAGATGAACTCGAGCGCCAGCACGGTGGAGCCATAAAGGATTACGGCGGTCTGCGCGGGCTCGTCCGGCGCGCGCAGCGCCTCGGCGAGGATCTTGGTGGGAAACGGGAGAAATGCCGTCACCAGTAGGAGCAGCAGGTTGATTCGCATCAGCATCGAGTCCAGGAAGCGCAAACCCCCAAACAGCCTGTGGTGGGCGACCCAGACGCCGCCGACGGTCAAGAAGCTCGTGACGTACGCCAAGTACGCCGGCCATTCGTGCTCGAGCGCCGGGTTGAGATGACGCAAATCCGACGGCGCGTTGATATCGAGAACCAGCAATGTGATCGCGATCGCGAACACCCCGTCGCTGAAGGTCTCGACGCGGCTCTTGTCCCAGCGGCGGCCTGATGTCGTGTGGTCCAGCCCACGGCTGCTCCGCCTGGGCGCTCCCCTTACCTCATCCGTATCGTCTAGGTCGCTCACTGCGTAGTCCTCCTGTCGAAATCCGCCGCCACGATAGGGCTTCCGCAAACATGGCGGGCGGCCACCGGACCGCCGTCAGTACTACGGGGCCAATGCGCTCTAACCCCGATCGTGCGATATGCGCTTGGAGGTGACTCCGGACGGTCTCGCGGCCTGAGCGTCCGGCGGGACAGCTTTCCCATCGCGCGCGTTCCTTCATCGTCCGAGGCGAATGATGAAGTGGTTGTGAGCGGGGGCTCCATAGACCCGCTACTCCCTAGGCATGGTGACTCACGACGGCATCCGCCGGGGCGTAGCCCGCTTTCTGCCGGCTGCCGATTGGCTGCCGCGTTACGAGCGCAAATGGCTTCGTGGCGACGTCATGGCGGGCGTCGCTGTCACGGCTCTGGTTGTACCTAAGAACCTCGGCTACGCCGGAATCGCGGGCGTCCCCCTTCAGAACGGTCTGTATGCGGCGGCGGCTGGCGCGATCATCTACGCGCTCTTCTGCACTTCGCGTCACATCTCCACCGGGCCGAGCTCGTCGCTGGCGGCGGTGGCCGGAGGCGCGGTGCTCCTTACCGGCCTCGGCGGATCGCAGGCAGCGCAGCTGGTCGCCGCGATCACGCTCGCGACAGGGCTGTTGTTCCTTTTGCTGGCGGTGTTCCGCATGGGGTGGATCTCGCGGTTTCTGTCCAAAGCGGTGGTTACGGGATTCCTTGCCGGAGCGGCCGTCGACGTAGTGATCGGGGAGTTGCCGAAGCTGACCGGCACCTCCTCCGAGGGAGATAGCGCGTGGCGAGAGTTCGCGACCTGGCTGTCATCGCTCGGCGATGTGCATTGGACGACGGTGCTCGTCGCGGTGATTTCGCTCGGCGTGATCATCGGTTTGCGGTTCCTGGCGCCGGCGGTTCCGGGCGCGCTCGTTCTTGTCATTGGCGGGCTGCTCGCCTCGGCCGCTTTTGACCTCGGAGCGCACGGGGTCGCGCTCGTCGGTCACGTGCCGCGCGGACTCCCCGCTCCGCAGCTGCCGGATCTGACGCTCATGCGCCGCCATTACGCGACGATTCTGATCGCTGCGGTCGCCTTGCTACTGATCGGGTTTTCGCAAACGGCCGGCGATGCGCGAGCCTTCTGCGACCCGCCATCGCTACCGCATTGACGTCAACCAGGAGTCCGTCGCGCAGGGGATGGCGAACCTCGGCGCCGGCGTGTTCCAGGGCATGCCCGTGTCGACCAGCTTGTCTGCCAGCTCGCTGAACGAGTCTGCGGGGGCGCGCACGCCGGTCGCGTCGCTGACGACCGGCGCGCTCGTGATCGCGACGCTGATTGTGCTCGCGCCGCTCTTCTCACATCTGCCGAAGGCCGTCCTCGGAGCGGTGATCATCGACGCCGTGGTGTTCGGGATGATCGATCTCGCCGAGCTGCGTCGTCTGTACCGCGTGACCCGGTTTGACTTCTGGGTCGCGATCGCCGCGATCGTGGGCGTGCTGTCGGCCGGAGTGCTGGCTGGTGTGGTGATCGGCGTTGTGCTCTCGCTGGGGTGGCTGATCTACGTCGCCACGCGGCCACCGATGCCACTGCTCGGTCGCGAGGCCGGGACGCAGGTATTCCGTGACCTTGAGGAGAACCCCGCCGACGAGACTTTCCCCGGGATCGCAGTGCTGCGTCTCGATGGGGGTCTGTTCTTCGCCACGGCGGAAGCGCTCGATGAACGGGTCCGTGAACTCACCGAGCAGGCGCGGCGGCCAGACGCGCTCGTGCTCGATCTGGAGGGGGTCGATTTTGTCGACTCACAGGGCGCCGCGAAACTGACCGAAATCGCTGACGCCGCCCGCATCAACAGCGTCACGCTGCGGCTAGCCCGGCTAAAACCGAACGTGCTCGAGGTGTTGCACGCTGACGGCTTGATCCAGCGAATTGGCCTTGACCACATCCACGGAAACGTCAATCGAGCGATCGAAGCGCAACTCGCCGATCGAGACGAGGTGTCGAGCTAAGGTGGCGAGTCAGCTGGCCACGTCGAGCGCGCCTGATCCGGTGGCAGAAGGCGCGCCATCGCCGCCAGCGCTTGGGAGGGGGTTGCGGGTCGTGGCTGATGTCGGTGATCATCACGTTCATGTTCGAGCCCGCGAAGCTGCAGATGAACTGAGCTAGGGCAAGCGGGGCGATGAAGGCGCGCGGCGACTTGACCCACGACGCTGTGCCCGAGGCTTGCTGCGATGGTGTCAACGACTTATAGGTCGGCTGCGATATACCGGTGGGAGTGGTCAGGCTCGCGATAGCCGCTTCGCTTCTCGCGAGCCGGGAGCACGACCAGCTCTCGGGGCGGGGAGTCGTACGGGAGCTGCTCAAGTAGGTGGCTGATGATGTTCAGCCGGGCCCGCTTCTTATCGTTTGAGTCAGCGACGTGCCAGGGCGCAAATTCCGTATCTGTCGCGGCGAACATCTCGTCACGGGCACGGGAGTAGTCATACCAGTGGCTGTATGACTTGAGGTCCATCGGCGACAGTTTCCAGACCTTGCGCGGGTCGTTGATACGCGACTCGATCCGCCGCGTCTGCTCTTCCTCACCGACCTCGAGCCAGTACTTGAGGAGGATGATCCCGGAGTCAACCATCGCCCTCTCAACTAACGGTGCCAGTCGCAGGAATCGCAATGCCTCGTCCTCCGAGCAGAAGCCCATCACCCGCTCAACCCCCGCGCGGTTGTACCAGCTGCGGTCGAAGATGACGACCTCGCCGCCGGCCGGAAAATGCTCTAGGTAGCGCTGGACGTACATCTGGGACTTCTCGCGGTCGGTCGGTGCCGGCAGCGCGACGACTCGAAACACGCGAGGGCTCACCCGCTCGGTGATCCGTTTGATCACCCCGCCCTTGCCGGCCGTGTCACGGCCTTCGAACACGATGCAGACCTTGGCGCCCTCGCGCACGACCCACTCCTGAAGCGCAACCAGCTCTCCCTGCAGACGAGCGAGCTCCTTCTCGTAGTGCTTGCGGCCGAGTTTCTTGACTGCTTGCGAGTCCTGTTTCGTCTGCTTGTTGTGACTCATATGACCACCCTCCACCGAGCGCGGGAACGGGAGTGCACTATGCGCGGTCAGCCGAGCGCCATGCCGTCGACCGCGCTCGACGGCTTGGGGTCGGGTAGGCGCATCATCCGGAATGAGTTGAACAGGCCGATCAGCCCCGCGATGATCGGAACGAGCAGCGCGACCTGAAGGGCAGTGTGCCTGGCGTCCGTGTTGATGCGGATGATCTCGGCCTTCACGTCCTTGGGTTGACCGGCGAGCTGCTGTTCGAGCTGCGTGTTGCTGACCACTTGCGTGTCATCCTCCAGCGCGTCCGCGACCTGCTGCTGCTGAGTTGGGGAAAGCACCTTGCTCGCGTCCGCCATCTTGGTGAACGCGACCGAAAGCGTGGCGAGGAGGATCGCGCCGCCGAATGCCAGCCCGAACGAGAGCCCGAACGATCCGCCTGCCGAGTTCACGCCCGCGGCCTCGCTGACCCGCTCCTCCGAGATCGGGGACAGCGTGTAATTGTTGAGCTGCGAGACCAGCAACCCCAACCCCGATCCCGCGATCATGAGCGGCACTACGAGGTACCAGCCGGAGCTCGCCCGGGGCACGATCGGGATCAGCACCACCAAGCCGGCGGTTAGTAGCCCAAAGCCCAATCGGATGATGCTGCTCGGCCGCCGGTTGCCCGCCTTCTTGCCGGCCAGCAGGGCGACCCCGAACATCGTCAGCGAGAGCGGCGCGAGCGAGACGCCCGCCTGCAACGCGTTGTATTCGAGCACGATCTGCAAGTAGATCGGCAGCGCGATCATCATCGACCCCAAAGCGATCTGCTGGAGCAGCTGCTGCGAGATCCCGAACCGGAACCCCGCCGACTTGAACAGACCCGGGTCCAGCAGCATCGGCTTGCCCTCGCGCTTGCGGCGCGCGACCCAGTAGAACAGCCCCGCCATCGCGAATGCGCCGAGTGCTATCAGCAGGACGACGTAGTCGCCCCCTTCCTGCCAAACAAGAATCCCGAGCACGATCCCGCCCATGCCGATGATCGAAAGCCCGGCTCCGACAGGATCGACGCCCCGCGGTCCGGTGTATGGCGCGTCGCGCACGAGTCCGATGCCGGACAGGACGACCAAGATCACGACGTCCTCGAGCAAAAACGCGACCCGCCACGACAGATACGTGGTGATCAGGCCCCCGATCAGCGGTCCGACTGCGGCGGCGATCGCGGCCGCCGCCCCGACGAGAGCGTAGGCCTTCCGTTGCACGTCACCTTCGAAGTTGCCATGGATCAGCGATTGCATCGCCGGTAGCAGCAGCGACGCACCGAGTCCCCCGATGATTGCCCAGAACACGATCACCGCGGTCAGGCTCTGAGCGAGCGCCATCGCCAGCGCACCGATGGCGTAGCCGAGCAGCCCCAGCACGTACGCGCGCTTGCGGCCGAAGAGGTCGCCGACCTTGCTACCGATCAGGATGAACGCCGCCGACACCAGCGCCTCGAGCGCGATCGCCGACTGCACGCTGCTGACGGTCGTGTGAAGATCGTGCACCACGGCCGAGATCGAGACGTTCATCACTGACGTGTCGACGACGAGCACGAACATCGCCATCGCCAGCAGGATCGCCAGCCGTCGAGGGCTCCCGGCAGTCTCGGGCACGGTGACGTCCGATACCTCATCGCGCCCGCCGGCGCTCGCTTTCGGCTCAGCCATCGCCGGAGCTGCCTAGCTCACGCATCCTGCTCGCGTCGCCGCCTGACGCCGTTGCATCGCCTGGTGACAGGGGCCGTCGCGGCGAGCGGTCGCCAGCGGCAGCATCCAAGCGCGCACACATGCCAGCAACGCTGTCGCGCGCTCGCGAGACATGCATCATCCGGATCGGATGATGGCCCCAGCCGTGCCGGTCTATAGAACGGTCATCTGTAGCCATGGCGACCAGGGATCGGAACCACGCTGGGCTCGCGCGTTACGTGTCGGCGGTCGCGTGGGCGGGCATCCCCGGTGCGCCGCTCCAGAACGGTCTCTACGCCGCGGGAGCAGGGTCATGAAATGGGAGCTCGCCATCGTCGCAGCGGCCTTGCTGGTGGTGGCCGGGGTGTCGCGTCGGCTGATCGACACGCCCTTCACGCCGGCGATGGCCTTTGTGCTGATCGGGCTGCTGGTCGGACCGTTTGTGCTCGACGAGCTGACCGTGTCCTCCACGAGCGCGATGGTTCGGACGCTCGCCGAGGCAACGCTCGCGGTGGTGCTGTTCGCCGACGCCTCGCGGATCAAGCTGCGCGTGCTCAGACAGGAGTACGCGGTGCCGCTGCGACTGCTGGCCATCGGGCTGCCGCTCACGATCGTGATCGGCGCGCTGTTGGCGGCGGCCATGTTCGCGCACTTGAACGCCGGCGAGGCGGTAGTGCTGGCGGTGCTGCTGGCGCCCACGGACGCCGCCCTCGGACAGGCTGTGGTGACCGAGCCGCGACTCCCGTCACGGATTCGGCAGGGACTCAACGTCGAGAGCGGGCTCAACGACGGGATCTGCGTGCCGCTGCTGTTGATCGCGCTGGCGGCCGCGGACGTTGAGGCCAAGACGGCCACGGGCCATCATGCGGTCAGCATCGTGGCCGAAGAGATCGGGTACGGGATCCTCGGTGGCGTGACGGCGGGCCTGGCCGCCGCTGCCGTGGTCGCGATCGGCCACCGCCGGGACCTGATCAGCGGATCGTGGCTTCAGGTGATCCCGATCGCCGGGGCGGCCCTCGCCTACGGTTTCGCCGTGGCACTCGGCGGCTCGGGGTTCATCGCGGCCTTCCTCGCCGGAGCCATCTTCGGCGGTCTCGTCCCCGAGGAGTCCGAGCAGGGCTCACGCCTGAACGAGGAGATCGGAGCGGTGCTCGGGGGAGTGACATTCCTGATCTTCGGGGCCGTGCTCCTGGGGCCGACCCTGAAGCACGTGAGCTGGCAGATCGCTCTATACGCGGGGCTGAGCCTGACCGTCGTTCGCATGCTGCCGGTCGGGATCGCGATGCTCGGCAGCGGCGCCAAGTGGCCAACGGTCGGGTTCCTCGGCTGGTTTGGCCCGCGGGGTCTAGCGTCGATTGTGTTCGCGGTGATCTCCGTCCAGCAGGCGCACCTGGCTGGTGTTGACACGATCCTGCGCGCCACGTATTTGACCATCGGCCTGTCCGTGTTCGCCCACGGAATCACGGCCACGCCGCTGGCCAGGCGTTACGCGCGCTGGTACGAGACGCACCCACTGCACCGCAGGCCGCCGATGGAAAGCGTCGACGCGCCACACCATCGCGCGCGCTGGAGACCGCGGCCCCCGGGCGAGACCGGGTCATCGATTCCAGCATGAAGAGCTACTCCCGGACTCCTCGCCCGCTCGTGACGGTGGCGCACTGCCTGTGAGCGCGCGGCGTTCACTTCCCGGGTTGCGAGCGATCGGGAACTATCAGCTCCCGTGGTTGCGTCGCGACGTGGTTGCGGGGATCGTGCTGACTACCTTGCTGGTGCCGCAGGGGATGGCCTACGCCGAGCTGGCCGGCCTGCCTGCGATCACGGGGCTTTACACCTCGATCCTGTGCCTGGTCGGCTACGCCGTGTTCGGGCCGTCGCGAATCCTCGTGCTCGGTCCGGACTCGTCGTTGGGGCCGATGATCGCGGCGACGATCCTGCCGATCCTTGGCTCGAACGGCAGCCCCGAGCGGGCGATCGCGTTAGCGTCGATGCTCGCGCTGATCGTCGGGGCGATCATGATCGCCGCCGGGGCCATGAAGCTCGGGTTCGTCGCCGACCTGCTCTCCAAGCCGACGCAGATCGGCTACATGAACGGCCTCGCGCTGACAATCCTGATCGGACAGCTGCCGAAGCTGTTCGGCTTCTCTACCGACGCCAATGGCCTGATCAACGAGGCGCGTGCGTTCGTGAATGGGATCAGCTCGGGGGAGGCCGTCGGGGCGGCGGTCGCGATCGGCGTGTTCAGCCTCGTCGTGATCCTGGCGCTCGGCCGCTGGTTGCCGAAGGTTCCGGGCGTGCTGATAGCGGTCGTCGTCGCGATCGGAGCGTCATCGGCATTCAATCTCGCCGACCACGGCGTCTCGTTGGTGGGGACCCTGCCGAAAGGGTTTCCGCCGCTGACCTTGCCAAGCCCCGTATCCGATCTCCCGCTCCTGGTCGCGGGAGCGCTTGGGATCGCGCTGGTCGCGCTGACTGACACGATCTCCACCGCCTCGTCGTTCGCCGCGCGCACGGGCCAGGAGATCAACGGCGATGGCGAGATGATCGGGATCGGCGCGGCGAACGTCGCCGCGGGCTTGTTCCAGGGATTCCCGGTCAGCACGAGCGGGTCGAGGACGGCGGTCGCCGAGCAGGCCGGCGCCAAGACGCAGCTCACGGGAGTCGTCGGAGCCGCGCTGATCGTGCTGATGCTCGTGCTGGTTCCCGGATTGTTGAAGAACCTGCCAAATCCCACGCTCGCCGCGGTCGTGATCGCCGCCTCGCTGTCGCTTGCTGACCTGCCGGGAACCGTGCGGCTGTGGCGTCAACGTCGGGTCGAGTTTTTGCTGTCGATCACGGCGTTTCTCGGCGTGGCGCTCCTGGGGGTCCTCCAGGGAATCGCGGTCGCCGTCGCGCTGTCGATCCTGAACGTGTTTCGGCGAGCGTGGCGTCCCTACCAGACGACGCTCGGTCGCGTCCCGGGCATGCCCGGGGAGCACGACCGCGAACTGCACCCAGAGGCACAGCAGCTGCCAGGCCTGGTCATCTTCCGATTCGACGCTCCGCTGTTCTTCGCCAACGCGCGAACCTTCCGAGACCAGATCCGCCGCCTCGCAGCCGCCGACCCGCGGCCGCAGTGGATCGTGATCGCCGCCGAGCCGATCACCGACGTCGACACCACCGCGGCCGACATGCTCGCCGGCCTCGACGAGGAACTCAACGCCGCCGGGACGTTCCTCGTATTCGCCGAGCTGAAGGACCCCGTCCGCGGCAAGCTCGAGCGCTATGAGCTGATCGGGCCACTCGACCCTGGCCACTTCTTCCCGACAATCGATGCTGCCGTCGACGCCTTTCGCCGCAAGACCGGCGCTGACTGGACTTCGCCGATCGACGCCAACGCGTGACCCAGGTCTTCCTTCTCGCGCTTGCCGCGGCGTTGAATCCGACGCTTGTTGCCGCGTCGACCTTGATGATGCTGCTCCCGAACCCGAAACGGCTGATGCTCGGCTATCTGCTCGGGGCGCTGATGACGAGCATCACGCTCGGGATCGTGATCGTCTTCTCGCTCGAGGGCTCAGACGCGATCAGCACGACGAAGAACACGCTCAGCCCAGCCGCAACCATGGCGCTGGGCGGCATTGCGCTGGTGGCGGCGTTCGTCCTCGGGACGGACCGTCACCGAACTGTTGCCGAGCGCAGGCGAGCGCGCAAGCAGGGTAAGCGTCCGCCGCGGTGGCAGCGGGCGCTGCGGCAGGGTTCGGCGCGGACCACGTTCGTCGTCGGCGCGTTGCTGACCCTGCCTGGCGCCTCCTACCTGGCCGGACTCAGCCGGATCGACAAGCTCAACTACTCGACGGCGGAAACGGTGCTACTGGTCGTCGTCTTCAACCTGATCATGCTCGCGCTGCTCGAGGTCCCGCTGCTCTGCTTCGCGATCGCTCCGACCTGGACCGTCGGGACGATTGACCGAGCGAAGGCGTGGGTCGGGGGGCACGGCCATCAATTCGCGGTGACAGTGCTGACGGTGCTCGGCGCGCTACTCCTAACCAAGGGCCTGATCGAGCTGCTCGGCTGATACGCGCTCTAGCCCGTAAGCAACTCTGGCCTGTTTCCGCCGCCAGAACCGTTTGGGGCGTGCCGAGGGTCTATTGGAGTAAATGCGTCCTCGACTTGATCGAAAGGATCCAATGACCCACTTGAGTGATGACCCCCGCGTGACCTCGGCACGCCCCGACGACGCTCAGCGTGCGACCTTCGCCGCCGGCTGCTTCTGGGGCGTCGAGGCTGCCTTCCGCGAACTCGACGGCGTGCTGGACGTGACCGTCGGCTACACCGGCGGCACGACCCTGATCCGACCTACGAGCAGGTGTGCGGCGGCGCCACCGGCCACGCCGAGGCCGTCGAGGTGATCTTCGACCCGGCCACCGTGAGCTACCGGCAGCTGCTCGACACCTTCTGGCACATCCACAATCCGACCACCCTGAACCGTCAGGGCTGGGATCTCGGAAGTCAGTACCGCTCCGCGATCTTCTTCCACGATCCGGAGCAGGAGCGCCTTGGCCTCGCCACGCGCGAGTCAGAGCAGGAGTCGCTCGTCAAGCCGATCGTGACCGAGATCGTCCCGGCGACCACGTTCTACCGCGCCGAGGAGTACCACCAGCGCTACTTCGAGCGCTCGGGATACGCGGCCTGCGGCGTCACGATCGAGGTGCCGTCGACTCCCTGACGAAGAATCAGTCCGTCAGGTTGCCTGCTCGAGCCTGAGGTACGGCTCGAGCAGGGCACGAAGATGCATCCGCCCGCGATGAAGGCGGCTCTTGAACGCGGCCTGACGGACGCCGACCACCGCTGCGGCCTCCTCGGTCGAGAGCCCTTCCAGGTCGCGTAGGACGACGGCCGCGCGCAGGTCGGCGGGCAGTTCAGCGAGCGCCCGTTCCAGCAGCTGCTCGAATTCGCGGTCAAGTGTGCGGGCCTGGGGACCGGTGCCAATCGCGGCTGGTAGCGCGGCGATCGCATCCTCGTCGCCGGGCTTGCCGACGCCGTCGGCGGCGGGCGCCGGGCGAGTCGCCGCTGGGCCTCGTTGAACGCGATCCGGTAGAGCCACGTGGAGAACTGGGAGCGCTCCTCGAACCGCGCCAGGCCTCGCCACGCGCGCACGAAGACCTCCTGCGCAACCTCGTCGGCCTCCTGGGCGTTCAGGCCGAACCTCCGCAGGGCGCCGTACACGCGGGCCGAGTGGTGGGTCACGAGCTCGGCAAAGGCACTCTCGTCCCCGGCGCGAGCACGGGCGATGACGGCGCGCTCCTCGGCTGGATCAGTGGTCCGCTGATTCATGCAGCCGTCGCAGGACGGCGGTGGCGATGGCCGGCCCGTCGGCGACCGGTTCCGGAGGCGGCGCGCTGTGCAGCAGAGCGAGCATCTGCCGGAGGTCGTCGAGGACGCCCCGGCACTCGGGGCACTCCGCCCTATGGTGCTCGAGTCGAGCCCGAGCATGCGTCCGCAGGTCGGAGTCGAGGTAGGCGGACATGTGTGGCGGCGTCCACCGGTGGTCACGGCGAAATCGCAGCTCATGCCAGAGAGGGCTCATCGGCGGTGTGACCCGGTCATCGGCGCAAAAGGTTCGCAGACCGCCCTGACCCGCCGCGACGGTGAACCGTTTCGGCGCCGAGCGGGTCAAAGTGGTCATACGGATCACGAAAGGAGCGCAATGCCCAATCGCATTGAGAAGACCGATGAGCAGTGGCGCCAGGAGCTGGCCCCGGAGGCCTACAAGGTTCTCCGCCACAAGGCGACCGAGCGCCCCTTCACCGGAGCCTACGTCCACACGAAGGAGGACGGCATCTACCGCTGCGCCGCCTGCGACGCGGAGCTCTTCTCCTCAGACACCAAGTTCGACTCGGGCACCGGCTGGCCGAGCTTCACTGACCCGGCCAACCGCGCCAACGTCGAACTGCACGAGGACCGCAGCCTGTTCATGCGCCGCACCGAGGTGACCTGCGCCATCTGTGGCGGGCACCTGGGCCACGTCTTCACCGACGGCCCCAACGGCTGCGACCGCTACTGCATCAACTCGGTTGCCCTCAAACTCGACTCGACGCCGGTCGAGTAGCCGCCGAGGCACCTGGGTTGGCCGGCGCCACGCGCGCCGCCGCCCGGTGCGCCGTCGTGGATAGTCGTGGGAGCATGTCCCCAGAGAGTCGTGGACACAGCACACAACGAAGGGATCCCGATGGAAGCGCATCTCAGCGGCCGTCATCGCGACACGGTCGAGAAGATCTTCAGCCATCCGCCGAGCCGCAACATCGAATGGCGCGAGGTGGAATCGCTGCTGGACACGATTGGAACCGTGACTCACGAGCACAACGGCAAGCTCAAGGTTTCGCTCGGCCCTGAGACCGAGGTCTTCCCCGCGCCTCGCGGGAAGGACGTCGGGGTCCAGGTCGTGGTGGATCTGCGGCGAATGCTGAAGCAGGCCGGTTTCGCGCCAGACCATTCCCCGGCCACCGCCGATCAGAGCGCCCGGGATCACGGCGATGGCCAGTGGGGCGAGCCGACCTAGGACCCTGGTTGCCTTGCCGGCGCGGTCGAGGCTCCCGGGCTAATCGGCGCCGACGACCTTGAAGTTCTGGTTGACGAAGATGTGGTGGGGCCAGTTGACGCCAATGTTGTGAACCTCGTATTCGCCGTTGCTCAGCTTCACGACACGGTCGACGATGCCTCCCGGGTAGGCGGCCAGCGCAGCTTCGGTCGCCTTATTCGCTGTCGGTCCGCTGACGATCGTCCCCGACCCCTGACGGTAGTTCGCTGGGATCTGACCCACCTGCTTAGACGTGGACTGTGCCCCACGCTGGAAGGGGACCACCCCTGCCGCCGAGGAGGCTGCAGATCCGCCGGCGTTGGTCGGTTGCACGATCACGTGGCTGGCCGTGATCGTCGTTCCGCTGGTCGTCCCAAGCACGAGGACGCTCACGCCTTTCGTAATCGCGCTCGCCGAGATCGAGCTTGTCCCCTTCTGGTATGTCGTAGAGGACGCCTTCTTGACGGTCACCTTCTGACCCGCTGAAGTCGATATCGCGAAGCTCGACGGGGACACGCTGTCAACGGTGCCGGAGGATCCCCCTGCGGCCGGTCCAGACCGAGCATTGGATCCTCCGTGGCCGGACACGCGCTGCCCTGACGTTGACGAGGGGGCAGTGGCGGTCGTCGTGTTGGCGCTGCTGCTGCTCGAACCCGAGTCGGCGATCGCGTAGCCACCGGTCGCAAGCACGATCACCGTGGCGCCGGTAACGATGGACGTGGCGAGCTTGTGCCTGCTCAAAATTGTGGGCTTGACGGTCATGATGATTCATCCCTCGCATTACGGGTTGGCGTTTGATCGCACTATGCGCCGCGGCCGTAAGGCATTCGGGTGATGAACGGCAGGACAGCCTGTGAACGTCCTAAGAGACGCTCTTATAGCCCGCCGACAGCGGGTCTTGCGGCATAAGCCGGCCTCATTCACACAGGGGCAACCTGCGCGCCGGCGCTTCTGCATATAAGTCTGAAAAACCTAAAAAGGAGTCGACACGCATGCGAGGACGTTTCAGACAGGGGGCGTTTGCGGCGCTTGTGGCCGGCGCGGCCGCAGTCGGCGTGCCGGTCGTGGCCGCGGGTCACGGCGATCACGGTTCTAACGGGGCCCATCACGAGCACCAGATCAAGCACGTGCTGCTGATCTCGGTCGACGGCATGCACCAGTCCGATCTGCAGTGGTACGTCGCCAACCACCCAGGCTCGGAGCTCGCCCGGCTGGCCACCGGCGGCGCCCAGTACACCGACGCGCCACCGCCGACCCATCGGACTCCGACCCGGGCGGTACGGCGATTATGACCGGCGGCGACCCCAGGGTCACCGGCATCTACTACGACGACGAGTACAGCCACGGGGTGTTCCCCGCGGTACTTACCGTCCGCAAGCGCCGCGAGTGCCGTCGCGTGTCGCGCGAGCATCATCAGCGCGCGCGCACCCCTCGCGAGTGCGAATGCTTCCGCGTCAGCAGCATCGGCCTCCGCCTGGAAGCGGTCCCCGCGCAGTGCCGCCAGCGTCGCCTGGATCGCTCGGACGGTGTAGTGAATGGTCGGCTGTTTGGTCTCGCGCGTTAGCCGCGCGGCTTCCTCGGCTACGGGGATCGCAACGCTGAGGTCGGCTCGTGCGGCCGCGCTCCACGCCTGCTGCATCAGCGTTCGGGCGAGTAGACCGAGCCGCCCTTGCCTGCGAAGGCCGGCAGCCGAAGCGGCGAGCATCCCGGACGACGCAGTGAACGCTCCGACTGCGTTAGCCGCCGTTGCGAACACACGTCGCGAGGTCAGGATCGGTGGTTGCCTCAGAGCCGAGGCTGGACAGCTGGTCTACCACCATCGCGCCGCGGCCAGCGGGAGCGGCGAAGGCACAGACCGCCAGCAGCCGAGGGTCGTGCTTGTTGACCGGCCCGACCTCTGCGGCCGCGACGATTTGTTGGCCAATCTCTCTCCGATCCGACCACCAAGACTGTATTGCCGCGCTCCACAGGATGTTCAGGGCAAGATCGTCTTCGTGCCGCAGGAAGAGATCGGTGGCGGTCGCGATCATCGCCTCAAGTCGGCTAGCACCGCCCGCTCGCTCACCATCGAACACTCCTTGCAGCCACAGCAGGCGGGACTGCTCGGCTGGACCAAGGTCGAGCGGCTCGGCCTCGCCGACTAGACGAGCGACCGTGTCCTCCTGTCCCAGTTCGAACCCAAGCTGAGCGGCGCGGAGGAGACGGTGGCCACGCGCAACACGATCTGCGCTGAGCAAGGCCGCCCGCTCCAAGCCCGCCAGGGCGACCGCACTGGCGCCGCGGTGCTGAGCGATCGCCGCGATCGCTTCAAACTCAAGCGCGACCGCCTCATCGGGCCCTATCACCGAGGCAGCGCGATGCCACACACCCCTCTCCGGCTGGTCGGCGAGCACGTCGGCGAGCGCGGAGTGCGCAGCGTGACGCTGAGACACGCTCGCTTGCTGCGCGATCGCCGCACGCATCAAGGGGTGGCGGAAGGTGACCTCGGCGTCGTCGAGCTGGGCAAGCCGCGCGGACACGGCCGGAACGAGCGCATCGATGTTCGAGTCAGGGCCGATTAGAAGCGCGCTCGCTGCCAGCACCTCGCTCAGCGAGGAGCTGTCGTTGAGCGCGGCCACCAGCAGCGTCGTGCGCGTCGTCGCGGGCAGGTCATGGAGCCGGGCAGCGAACGCGCTTGCGAGGCGGGTCGTGAGCGGCAGCCACGCTGGCGGTCGCGGGGGTGCGTCTAGCTTCGCGAAGCTGATCGGCAGTTCGATCAGCGCGAGTGGGTTGCCGGCGGCTTCGTCGAGCACTTGGTGGCGCACGGCGGGCGAGGCATCGGGAGCGCTTGAGTCCAGCAGCGCCCCGGCGGCATCAAGATCCAGCGGTTCGAGATTCAGCGGCGGGAGCCCGGCCCGTTCAAGTGGGCTGTCGAAGCCCTCGCGGATGGCTGCGAGCAGCACGATCGGCTCGTACTCGAGGCGCCGTGCCACGAACGCAAGCACGCCTGCGGTGGAGCGGTCGAGCCACTGAGCATCCTCCGCGATCACGAGCAGCGGGGTTTTCGCCGCGGCTTCGGAAAGCACGTCCAGCACGCCGAGCGCGGTGAGGAACGGGTCCGGGACGGACAGTTCTGTCATCCCGAACGCCGCCAGCAGCGCGTCGCCCTGGGGGCCGGCGAGTCCGTCGATGCTGCCGAGAACGGGCCGCAGCAGCTGATGCAGCCCAGCGAACGCGAGCAGCGCTTCTGATTGCACGCCCGTGGCTTTGAGCACGCTCAGCTGAAGCTCGCTGGCGCGCGCTCTCGCCGCTTCGAGCAGGGCTGTCTTGCCGATCCCGGGCTCTCCACTCACCACGAGACAGTCCCCACGGTCCCGAATCCGATCGAGGAGGCTGTCGATCAGCCGCAACTCGGCTTCGCGCCCTACCAGCTCGGGCGTCGCGGCGGTTCCGTATCCCATTCAGTTCCGACCCCCGAACAAGGAACCATCGTCTCACCCCCAAGCTTGCGGCGATAGAAGATCCGCGTTCCTCGGCGGGAGATCTCAGTCAACTGACCCAAGCAGCGACGCAGGTTCGCCCTTACGGTGGCGAGATGCATACCACGAACCGGCCCGTTTGATGAGCTCCTCAGCGGACCTCAGGAACGGGAGCACCCCCACGGTGCTCCTTGTGCACGGTCCGTTCGCGGATACGTCGAGCTGGGCGGGCGTGATTGCTCGGCTCCAAGCCGCGGGAATCGACGCCGTCGCTCTTGCCAACCCGTTGCGCGGGCTGAGCGCCGACGCGCGGTACATCGCAAGCGCCGCCGAGGAGATTGACGGTCCGACGATCCTCGCCGGGCACTCCTACGGCGGCGCCGTGACCACGGTCGCAGCGGCGCTGACAGACAACGTCGTGGGACTTGTGTACGTAACCGCGTTCGCGCTAGACGAGGGAGAGAGCACCCTAGACGTCAGCGCGCAGTTCCCTGAGAGCCCGCTGACCGCGGCTCTGCGTCCGGCAGTGTGCCCCGGCGACGATGACCAATCAATCGTGGAGCTGTACATCGATCGAGACGCATTCCCGCGCGTGTTCGCCGCCGACCTCTCGGCCAAGGTAGCCGCAGTGGCGGCTGCGACGCAGCGCCCGATCGCCGCGGCGGCGCTCGAGGAGCGCGCAACGGCGCGCGGCGTGGAAGACGCTTCAGTGCTGGTACGTGGTGGCGACCTCAGACCGGGTCATTCATCCCGACGCGCAGCGGTTCATGGCCGCGCGCGCTGCCGCGAGGCCACTCGAGGTCGACGCCTCGCACGCCGTCGCGACCTCCCAGCCGGAGCTCGTCGCCGATCTAATCCAAGACGCCGCGCTGGCCACCCGCCGAACCGGTGCACGCGCGAGCCCATTGCAAGCAACCGCGCCCGTATCGGGCACGCAGAAAGTGAGCTGACATGAGCCCCAACACATCCGACCAAACACGGGCCGAGACGATCGTGCTGATCCACGGACTGTGGATGACCGCTCTGAGCTGGGAACACTGGGTTGAGCGGTATGAGGCCCGCGGATTCCACGTGATCGCGCGGAGCTGGCCTGGGATGGACGGCGACATCGACGAGTTGCGCCGCGATCCGTCTGGGATCGAGCACCTCGGTATCGAGGAGATCGTTGACTTCTACGCCGGGATCATCTCCGAGCTGGAGCGTCCGCCGATCATCATGGGCCACTCCTTCGGCGGTGCGTTCACGCAGATCCTGCTGGACCGCGGCCTAGGCGCGTCAGGCGTCGCGATCGACTCCGGGCCTGTCAAGGGTCTGCTGGCGCTCCCCGCATCGACCCTGAAGACGGGCTTCCCCGTCTTGAAGAACCCCGCCAACAACCACCGGGCCGTGCCGCTGACCCCGGAGGAGTTTCACTACGCGTTCACCAACACCCTGAGCGACGAGGAGTCGCTCGCCGCCTATGAGCGCTACGCCGTGCCGGGACCCGGGCGCGTCCTGTTCCAGGGAGCGTTCGCCAACTTCAACCCCCACTCGCCGGCGGCGGTCGACTTCAAGAACAGCAGCCGTTCGCCGTTGCTGTTCATCGCGGGAGGCGATGACCACGTCGCGCCAGCGTCACTGAACGAATCGAACCTCAAGCAGTACCGCAAGTCGGACGCGATCACGGAGCTAAAGGAGTTTCCAGGTCGCTCGCACTACACGCTCGGCCAGGAGGGCTGGGAGCAAGTCGCCGACTACGCGTTGGACTGGGCCGTGAGCCACGCCACGCGGCCCGCGGCGGTCTGAGGCGCCAGCCCGAGTCGCAACAACCGGAAGGAGTGAGCGTGGATCTCGAACTGGCAGACAAGGTTGCAGTCGTGACCGGAGCGAACAAGGGGATCGGCTTTGCCGTCACGCAGGCGCTGCTCGCCGAGGGCGCCTACGTGGTTGCCGGGTCGCTGACCACAGACAACCTCGACGGCTTGGACCGCGTCACCGCGGTGCCGGTGAACCTCGTGTCGGCGGACGGGCCGGCGCTGCTCGTGCAGCGCGCGATCGACGAGCACGGGCGGCTCGACGTGCTGGTCAACAACGTCGGAGCGGTGCGAATCCGGATCGACGGGTTTCTGGGCACCAGCGACGAGGAGTTCGAGTGGGCGTTGCAGATGGACTTCTTCACCGGCCTGCGTGCGACTCGGGCCGCCCTAGGCCCGATGCTCGAGCAGGGCTCAGGAGCGATCGTCAACGTCGCATCGGTCAACTCGTTCTTTCAGCCCGACGCCGCGACGATCGATTACGGCGTGGCCAAGGCCGCGGTCGTGAACCTGAGCAAGTAGCTCGCGCAGGAGTTCGGGCCCAAGGGGATCCGGGTGAACTGCGTTTCTCCGGGACAGGTCAGCACGGACCTCTGGCTCGGTGAGCGCGGTGTCGCCGCCACGATCGGCAAGGCCACCGGCGTCGATGCCGACACCGTCCGCGAGACGGCCGTCGCGAGCATCGCCACCGGACGATTCACCACGCCCGAGGAGGTCGCGACATTGATCATGGTGCTGGCCTCCGAGCGAACGGCCAACGTCACGGGCGTGAACTACGTGATCGACGGCGGCCTGATCAAAACGACCTGAGTAACGAATAGCTGAGACCGGCTTACCTGGAAACCGTTGGCGGGGAGGTTGTTCCGGTGGTCTCGGGCTGCAGCTCCGGGGCCCGCATCTTCACATCGGCGGCGGCGTAGGCGTCGATTGCGTCGAGCGTTTCGGCGTCGAGCAGCGCGTGAGCCAGGCTGTCGAGCTGGTCACGGTGTTCGGTGAGCAATCTGGTGACCTGTGTGTGCGCTTCGTCGACCATCCGGCGAACCTCGTGGTCGAGCAGGCGCTCGGTCTCCTCGGAGGTTTCTCTGACGCCGGGCAGAAATGGCCCCGCCGCTTCGCTAGGGAGTATCGCGATCGGTCCCACCTTGTCGCTCATTCCCCATCGGCCGACCATCTGACGTGCGATCTGGGTCAGCTGCTGGATGTCTGACTCGGCGCCTGTGGTGATCTTGCCGTACACGATCTCCTCAGCGACCCGACCCCCAAGCGCGACCTTGATCTGGGCCTCGAGCTCCTCGCGCGAGTAGGAGACCCGATCGGAATCGGGTGTCGAGAGCGTCACCCCGAGCGCCATCCCGCGCGGGATGATCGAGATCTTGCGCACCGGGTCGGCGTCCGGCGTCAGCATCCCGACAAGCGCGTGGCCGGACTCGTGGTAGGCCGTGCGCTCGCGATCGTCGGGGGCCAGCACGATGCCCCTCGGGGCGCCGAGCATGATCTTCTCCAGCGAGTCAGTGAAGTCCGCCATCTGCACCTTGTCGTGTTCTCGCCGCGCCGCGAGCAGGGCCGCCTCGTTGGCGAGGTTGGCCAGATCGGCTCCGACCATGCCGGGCGTCGACGACGCAATCGCGTCAAGATCGACGTCCTCGGCCAGCGGCGTCGATCGCGTGTGAACCTCGAGGATCTTTCGTCGCCCGACGCGGTCGGGCGGCTGCACGGCCACTCGGCGATCGAAGCGCCCCGGACGCAACAGCGCCGGGTCGAGGATCTCGGGCCGGTTGGTCGCGCCGAGCACGACGACCGCCTCGGTGCTGTCAAAGCCGTCCATTTCAGTCAGGATCTGATCCAGCGTCTGCTCGCGCTCGTCGTTGGCACCCGTCACCGCGGCGGTGCCCTGACGCGAGCGGCCGATCGCGTCCAACTCGTCGATGAACACGATCGCCGGCGCAGCCTCCTTTGCCTTCGTGAACAAGTCACGCACGCGCGAGGCTCCGACACCGACGATCGCCTCGATGAACTCGGAGGCCGCGATCGAGAAGAACGCCGCGTGGGCCTCACCGGCAACCGCGCGTGCGAGCAGCGTCTTGCCGGTCCCGGGCGCGCCGGACAGAAGTACGCCATGGGGCATCCGACCCCCGAGACGGCCGTAGCGCTCGGGACTGCGCAAGAAGTCGACGATCTCAGTCAGCTCGGCCTTGGCCTCGTCGATCCCGGCGACGTCGTCGAAGGTGACGCGGATCTTTTCGGGATCGACCCGTCGCGCCTGGGAGCGACCAAAGTTCCCGAGCGCTCCCATTCCTCCGCCGGCCGTCGCGCGCCGCGCCAGGAGCACGAACAGCCCGATGATCAAGAGCGTAGGACCGAACCCGAGCAGGATCTCGGCCAGCAGCGAGGTGCTCTTCGACGTCGACTGCGCATTGACCTCAACACCCTTTGAGCGCAACAGGGCCGTCAGCTCGTCGTTGTTCCAGAACGTCGGCACCTCGGTCGCAAAAAGCGTCGTCGGGGTGGCCTTGGTGTCGTTCGCTGGGTATCGGAGCTTGGTCGTGAACGTGCCATCGATCGTGTCGCCCTTCGACGAGATCGACTTGACGTGATCGGCCTGGAGTTGTTCGAGGAAGTACGGGCTGAACGGAACCTTGACCCGCGGCTCGCTCGACGGCTGGAAGGCGAGGACTGAGATCCAGTTCAGCGCGAGCAGCGCGATGACGAAGATCCAGAAGCCACGCAGCCGGTGCGGGGGCGCGGCTTGTGCTGCTCGGGCATCCCACGACCGTCGGGCGCGGGAGCAACCCGCCACCCGCCCTTGTCGCGCGGCATCGGCGCTGGTGAGCCTGCCGTGTCGCCACTCGGCCTGGTGCTCGCGTCAGGACTTTGCTCGCTCACCGTTCCCCCCTCGCAGATCGAGCCGCCCGCACCTCACCCACAGTCGCTCCTTCTGTCGCCTTTGAGCCGCCACCGACGGGCGAGTGAAGTCAAGCAGCCCGCCCCCTTCTGCGCTTCGATCATCGGGTTGAGTCGGCAGCAACGCAGGCTCTCGATGGCTGAGTTAGAAGCGCGGCGGCCCGGGGCACTACGGGACTGATGGCCAAGAGAGCTGGCATTGCTCATCGAAACAACCGCACGGACACGAAGACGGAAGTGGCCGTCGCCGCGGCGCTCGTGGGCGCCGCGGCGGTCGGCGGCAAGCTCGCTCTCGATAAGCGTGCGGGCTCTAAGCGCGACACCGAGCGAGCGTTCGGCCTCCACAGAGATGAGCCCGTCCCCGACGGCATCAGGCGTATCGCCCGCGGCCAGCTCGATCAGGCGCATGACGAGATGGCGGGCGTCCCGAAGCGCAAGCTCGCCACCGCGGTGCACGACACGCGCAAGAGCCTCAAGCGGCTGCGGGCGACCGTGCGCCTGGCGCGCGGGGCGCTCGGCGACGAGACATACCGGCGCGAGAACATCGCGTTCCGCGACGCCGGACGCTGCCTTGCTGGGGTGCGCGACGCCTCGGTACTGATCGAGACGCTCGACGCGCTCGAGAAGGCCGGCGGTACTGACCTGCCGGGCGACGCCACCACGAAGCTGCGTGCCCAGCTCAAAGATGAGCGCACGCGGGCACTCGAAGTCGCTCAAAGGCGACGGCACGGTGGTCGCGGCTGTGGTGGACGAGCTCAGTAGGGCGCGCACTCGCACGGCCGCCTGGACCTTCGATACGGACGGCTTCGAGGCAGTCGAGCCCGGTCTGCGACGGATCTACAAACGCGGCCGCGACGCGATGCGGCTCGCGCAGGAGGACCCCACCAGCGCAAACCTCCACGAGTGGCGCAAGCGCGTGAAGGACCTCTGGTACGTGGAGCAGATCCTGCGGCCGGCATCCCCGAAGAGGATGAAGAAGCTCGCGAAGCGAACGCACGACCTCGCGGACCTGCTCGGCGACGACCATGATCTCGCCGAGCTCCGTCATTACGTCGCCACGCACCGCGGCTGCTTCGACGACCGCTCGACGGAGGTGGCGCTCACGAGGGTGATCGACCGCCGCCGGAAGCTCCTCCAGGACGAGGCATTCGCCGTCGGGTCGAAGCTCTACCGCCGCAGCCCGGGACGGTTCGTCAAGGCGATCAGGCAGCGCTGGCGCAAGCGGGCACGGCCGCCGGCGGCCGCGGCGAGCTGAGGCGCCGCGCGATTGTGCGTAACCTGGCCCCGCGGCGGCGGCGGCGAGGGCGGGGCCGAGCTTGAAGCGTCGCCACGTGCGTAAGCGATGGGTGGGCAACGCTGCCGGCGGCGCCTTGAGCCGACGCGAGCACGGGGGTGCCCCACAAACCTGCGAGTAACACGACGGGGATCACGAGCTTTCGGGGCCGGTACATCACGTCTCACTTCGTCTAATTGGATGGGGGCTGAGTACTGCTGCACCAAGAGCTTCGGTCGACCGCGTGAGAAAAACGTCGACGGCGGCTAACACTCCTGTACGAGCTCGCCAACCACGTCCGAGCGGAATCAGCCGGCGTGGGTCGCGAGCCAGCGCTAGAGCGTGGTCCTCGTCGGCGTAATCTGCGCGTGGCGATGAGCGTCGGTTCAGACGCAATCACTTATGGCGGCCGGACCGCTTGGGCCCGGAACCTTGCTTCGCCTGTCCGGAGCTTTCTGAGCACTGAGACGGGCGGGGCGATGGTGATGTTGGGGGCTGCGATCGCGGCGCTGCTGTGGGCTAACTCTCCGTGGTGGCACTCCTACGAGTCCGTCTGGACGACGACGTGGCGGTCCGGGTGGGAACCGTGGGATCGCGATCGACTTTCGCCACTGGGTCAACGAGGGCTTGATGACGTTGTTCTTTCTGGTCGTTGGTCTCGAGGCCAAGCGTCAGCTCGATCTCGGCGAGTTGCGCGAGCGGCGGCGGCTCGCGATTCCGGTGTTCGCGGCGATCGGCGGGATCACGGTGCCCGTCGTGATCTACCTGGCGTTCAACGCCGGCGGTCCCGGCGCGCATGGCTGGGCTGCGGCGATGTCGACCGATACGGCGTTCGCGCTCGGGGCGGTGGCGTTGGTGACCCCCCGGACCGCGACCCGGATCCGCGTCTTCCTGCTGACGCTGGCGGTCGTCGACGATCTCGCGGCGCTGGTGGTGATCGCGACCGTTTACACCAGTCATGTTTCGCTCGTGGGCGCTGGGCGTCGCCGCCGTGCTGTTCGCCGGACTAATCGCGTTGCGCTACGCGCCATTCGGGCGGCGCGCAATCTCCATCGGCCTCGCGGTTGCGATCTGGATCGCGATGTTGAAGTCCGGGATTGATCCGGTTATCTCCGGACTGGCGATCGGACTGGCGACCAGCGCGTACCCGCCCTCGCGCGAAGACCTCGAGCAGGCAACGGCGCTGACCCGATCATTCCGCGAGCAACCGACGCCCGAACTCGCGCGCTCGGCGCAGCAGAGCCTGCAGTCGGCGATCTCGCCCAACGAACGGCTCCAGTACGACCTGCACCCCTGGACGAGCTACGTGATCGTGCCGCTGTTCGCGTTGGCGAACGCCGGGATCCACCTGACCGCCAGGCTTATGAGCGACGCCGTCTCCTCGCCGATCACGCTCGGAATCCTGATCGGGTATGTGGTCGGCAAGCCGATCGGCGTCTTCACCGCTTCCTGGATCGCCTCTCGCCCCGCTCTTCACGGACCTCGCGCTTTGATCAGCGGGCCGGTGCTCGTCGCGGCCGGCGCCTGTGCGGGGATCGGCTTCACGGTCTCGCTTCTGGTCTCAAGCCTCGCGTTCACGGGCGAGCGCCTGGACGAAGCGAGGCTGGGTGCGCTCGCCACGGTGCTGATTGCACCGGCCGTCGCTTGGGTGGTTACGCGGGTGATCAATCGCCTGCCGAGCGGCGTCCGGGCGCGTCAGATTGGGGGCACCGCCGAAGACATCCTGGACCTGGTGGATGAGGTCGACCCGGATCGCGACCACATCCGTGGCCCGGACGACGCGCCGGTGACGCTCGTCGAGTACGGAGATTTCGAGTGCTCTTACTGCGGCCAGGCCGAGCGCGTGATTCGCGAGCTGCTCGCTTCGCACGGCGACGACGTGCGCTACGTATGGCGCCACCTGCCACTCAACGACGTCCATCCCAGGGCTCAGCTAGCTTCCGAAGCGGCCGAGGCCGCAGCAGCGCAGGGCAAGTTCTGGGAGATGTACGACACCTTGCTCGAGCACCAGGACGAGCTCGGGCCGCGCGACCTCGCACGCTATGCCACCGAGCTTGGACTGGACGTCGAGCGCTTTCGCGACGAACTGCGACGGCGGGAATACGCCTCACGCATAAGTGAGGACGTCGCGAGCGCTGACGAGAGCGGTGTTTCCGGCACGCCGACGTTCTTCATCAACGGTCGCCGCCACTACGGCGTCTACGACATTGACGCCCTCACTGACGCGGTCCGAGCAGCCAAGACCAGAGCCCGGCAGCTCGCCCTCGTGGCCGATCCGGCATAGGCACACGTCCCGCCGCGATCGCCCGAACCTGGCCGTCGGTATTGCCGCGTGGGACGCTCGGGTTCGCGAGCGCCGTTGTCGGTTCAGTAAAGACGAGAAAATCAATTGATTTACTTGACATACTCGGATGGGTCGCTAATCTGCTCGGTTGTGACACTTGCATCCCGCAGGCGCCGCTCGCCGCCCAGCGAGACCGTGCTAGCCACGGCGAGGTGGCACCACGCGCGATGTTCCTCGCCTTGTCGGTCTTGGTGACCTGAACCGTTGTCAGCACGCGACGTGCGTGGGCGCCCACGCAGTCCGTGCGGAGGCTCGCTCGCACCGTGCCGGCGCTGTGGGGCACCCGGCTTTTCTCTTCTCTCGCCGTGCGGCCCTAGCGCCGTGCGTGCTTGCCCCGACTCCCTCACCGGGAGGCGCAAATACACCCGCCCGTTGAAAGGAAGTACGAGATGGCCCGAATTACCATCCACGCCGTTCACGCCGATGGGGAACCACGTCGGTGGACGCTCAGTGAACGGATCGCAGCCGAGAATCTCGATAGCGAGCACTACATAACCCAGCTGCTCGAGCGCGTGCGCTGGGCGACGGCGGACGCAGAGGCGCTCGAATCGCCGTCGGCCGATCTCGACGCAGACCCCGACGACGATGCCCGCCGCACGCCGCTACGGACCGGGTCGCGTGGCAATCGCGCGTCCCGACGCTCGGGCACCCGTCGTCTCGCCGCCGGCCGCGCACTCACCAGATGAGCCGGGAGCGCCACGAGGACGATCTCGTGGACGCGGCCTGGCTGTACGCCTGGTCTGCCGAAGCCTGTCCCCAGCCGGCGAGCGCCTGCGCGTTCCCGTCATCGCGGCTGGGTAACCCGCCTCCTACCCGCCCTGGACGCCCGCCAGGGCGTCAGCCCTGCGGGACTCAGGGCGTCTCGCCGTGGCAGACCGCTCAAGTTCCAGCCTCACCTGCGGGCTCGTCCGTCTGCTCAGCCGGGCCACTGCCGCTTGTCGTGGCGTCCGCCAGCCGGCGGTGCAACTGTTCGCGCAGCTCGTCGGGATCGTAGTGTCGGTGCGCGCGGCGGTTGCGGGCGATGACGACGCCGGTGGCCGCGACACCCGCGATACCGGCGAGACCGATGAGCTTCCACCGTGGGCGCACCAGTCGCGTAGGTTACCCCGGGGTGAAGCACCCGACCCTGACGCTCGACCGAGCCGTCGACATCGCCTCGACCGGCGACGTCTGGCTGTTTCGCGGCAGGTCGGCGGCCGACCTCGCGATCCGAGCCCTTACCAACAGCCCCGTGAATCACGTCGGCATGGTGGTCGCCATCGATGACCTGCCTCCGCTTCTATGGCACGCCGAGCTCGGTCGTTCGCTGCCCGACGTGTGGACCGGGCAGCGTCAACGCGGCGTTCAGCTACACCACCTTGCCGAAGCCGTCACGACTTGGAACGAGCGCTATCACCAACGGGCCTGGGTCCGCCAGCTCGAGGGCACGATCGAACGTCAACATGAGGACCGGCTGATGGAGATGATCGCCCGCTTCGACGGGCAACCGTTTCCCACGACCCCCGGACTCATCAGACAATGGGCCAAGGCCCGCTTGCGTCGCACCTCGTCACTGGAGACGATCTACTGCGCCGAACTCGTCGCCACGACCTACCAGCACATGGGCCTGCTCCCCGGCCACCGGCCAGCGAACTGGTATGACCCAGGGCGTTTTTGGAGCGGCGACCGCCTGGAGCTGGTCCCCCCGTTCGCTCTGGCCGATGAGATCGCGGTGCGCTGACGAACGCTCAGCGAACGAATCAACGGGAGCCTGAGGGCTCCAAATCAGCCAGGACAGCCGGCGCGACGTGGAGGCTCTCGGGCAGCCACACGTCAGCTACCTTGCGCCAGCGCGTCGACCGCTGCCTGTGCGCCGGCACCGTCGGCAACGGACCGAAGGAGGTCTAGAGCCTCGCCTGGCGCCAGCTCAAGCAAACGGTCCTGGCGTGGGAAACGCAGACGGGCGATGCCGCGCGGCCCATCGATGTACAGGCTCACACCGTCAGCTCCGACTCGGCGCAACTCACGCCGCAGTCGCTTGCGTACCTGGGCGGCACCCCGCACAGGCCGACGTGGTGGCATAAGACTCTCTGCAGACTCGCTGTTACCTGTGGCCATTAGCCCGATCTCCCTCTCGCTGCCCGTGAACGCATCTGCGAGATCGTCGCACGCCGGTTCGCCGGAGGGCGCCCCGGGTTGAGCCGTCGAGTACGCGGCGGTTTTCGCGCCTCGCCGAGAGATCGCCGACGCTCCGTGTAGCCTGCGCGTCGACCATGGCAGTGGAGGTACAGACGGGAGATGCTGGCTACACGAACCGGCCGTCGATCCACGCCCAGGCGCGGTGGCGAGTCCGACTCGAGAACCACGCGGGACGGCAAGCGACCGGCCGCGCGGTCGACCGCATGCTGCTGGCCCTTCGGGCGTACGAACAGCGCGCCGCACGCAGAGCTGCACTTCACGCCTGGCTTCTCGCCCGCAGTGCCCCGACGAGCTGAACGAGTCCGCGTCACCGCTCAGCCGCAGCGGTGACGACCCCCTGGCGGACGCTGCACGGCAACTTGTGCGCACGGCAGCTCAGTCAAACTTGACCAAGTCCTTGAAGATCAGTTGACCCCAGGTATTTCCGCGCGCTTGGATGAGCAGTCCACCTTCCGAGAGCCCGCCAAGCTGGATCGGAGAGAAACCGAGATTTTCCGCGAGCGCACCGATCTCCGCTGCTGCTGCGTCGTCGTCGCTCGCCAGGAACACGACTCTCCTGCCACCGTTCACGGCTGGGTCTTGGCTAAGGACGCCAGCGACCAAATGGTTGAAGCCCTTGACCAGTTTTGCACCAGTGAAGGCCTGAGCGATGGCCGTGGAAGAAGGCTGTCCTCCCAGTTCCTCAGGGGACACGCCGTAGGCATTGGTCACATCGATGATGGTCTTTCCCTTCCAGCTCGGCAGCGCCTTCGCCACATCCCCGTGTGATTCGTAACGGACAGCCACAAAGACGGTGTCCGCCTTGACCGCTTCCCCGAGTGTTGTGGGAATGATCTCGGGTCCGATCGCGGCTGCGGCGGATGCAAAGCTTTCCGGGTCGCGAGTGGTTGCAACGGATACTTCGATGCCGCTTCGGGCAAACGCCTTGGCAAGAGCTTGGCCGATGTTGCCGAAGCCGATAATTGCATAGCTCATATGTTCTCCTTTTGTGTTGCCACGCCCTACGGGCTCCGAATATCGAATGGAGTCACAGGCCGGGCGTAGTGCGTCAGATTTGCGCTAGGCCGCCGTCGACGTGGACCTCGCTGGCGGTCATGAAGCTGCTGTCTGGCGACGCGAGAAAGGCGGCCACCGCTGCGATCTCCGCCGGTTCGGCCATGCGCTGGAGCGGGTTCATAGAGGCGAAGGCCTTCTGGCCTTCCTCGCCGAGCGCTTCCTTCGCGAGTTCGGTCGCCGTCGGTCCGGGCGTCAGCACGTTGACCCGGATGCCGGTGCCCTTCAGGTCGTGCGCCCAGGTCCGCGCGAGGTTGCGCACTGCCGCCTTGCTCGCGCTGTAGGCGGTGAATGCCGGAGCGCCCGTGGTGCCGGCGCTCGATCCCGTCAGGATGATCGAACCGCCCTCGCCCATCAGCGGTAGCGCCTTCTGGACCGTGAAGATCGAACCCTTCACGTTGGTGTCGAAGATTTCGTCAAGGTGCTCGGCGTCGATCTCGCCGAGCGGAAGCTGGCTTCCCGCCCCGGCATTGGCAAAGACGATGTCGAGGGTTCCGCGCTCGGCCTTCACCGCCGCATAGAGTCGGTCGAGGTCGGCCAGATCCGAGACTGACCCCTGCACCCCGCGGGCGTTGGCCCCGAGGTCGGCCACAGCGGCGTCGAGCGCTTCCTGCCGGCGGCCGAAGATGAAGACGAAGGCGCCCTCCTCGATGAAGCGCTTTGCCGCGGCGCGGCCGATGCCAGTAGCGCCGCCGGTGATCACGGCGGTCTTTCCACCCAGTCTGGTCATGCCATCGAGGTCTCCCATAACAACTCCATTCGATTGGTCGGCCGATGCTATATACACCGATCGGAGTGCTTAACGTATCGGGTGATCGAGGAGAATGCAAGCTATGCACACCGGTCAGTACCGAGTGGGCTACGCTAGGCCTATGACGGAGTTGGAGAAGGGGCCGCGAGGCCTGCGCCGCGGCAGGGGCGCACGAGAACGCATCCTCAGCGCTTCACAGCAACTGTTCCGCGATCAAGGCATCAACTGCACCGGCATGGACCAACTCTCCGCGGTGGCAGAGGTGTCCAAGCGCACGCTTTACCAGCACTTCCCCGGCAAGGACGAGCTGATCGCCGAACACCTACGCCGATTCGATCCCGACATCCTGCCCGAGGTGTTCGACCGCGCCGACCTCACACCCCGCGAACGACTCCTCGCCGCCTTCGACATCCACCCGCCGCTGTGCCCGTTCATCGCAGCGGCCGTCGAAATCAACGACCCGGGCCACCCCGCACGCGTATACGCCCGCGACTACAAGAAGGCCCTTGCCGCGCGGCTCACCGAAACCGCCCGCGAGGCCGGCGCCACCAACCCCGAACAGCTCGGCGAGCAACTGGCGCTGCTCCTGGATGGCGCCTCGGCCCGCAGCCGAGTCCTCAACAGCTCAACCTTCACCACCGCCGCCGCCATCGCAGCGGTCCTCGTCGAGCACGCCATCCCCACGGCAGCGGTACCGCCCGGCGCAAGCTGATCGGCATCGTTCTCCTTAATGGTTGCGGGCGGGTCAGGCGGTGTGCGGGTCAGGTGGTGGCTGGCCGGGCGGGGGTGAGGCCGTGGCGGCGCATTACCTCACCGATCGCGGCGAGGTCCGGGGGGCCGCCGGCGCTGGTGGCGAGGACCTCGGCGATCTCGCGGAAGTAGGCTGGCCCGAGGAGGGCCGGGGTCGCGATCGCCAGGAACGTCGCGTCAATCTCTCCGTGGTTCTGAAACCCGTGGATCTGCCCGCGCCGCACGCACACCGCGTCGCCGGGCCCGACATCGACCGTTTCGCTGTCGATCGTCCAGGTCGTGGTGCTCTGAAGCCCGTAGATCGTTTCCTCGAAGCCGTCGTGGCTGTGGGGTGCCGGCATCCGCGAGCTGGCTGGAACATGGCACGCGAACACCGACGCGCTCCCGTTCGAGTCCGCGGCCTCGACCAGGAAGCGCACGCCGAGCGCACCGACCCTGATCGTGTCGTTGTCCATGGTCTTGTACATGCTGGCTCCGTTCGGTGGTTTTGCACATGTGGCTACTCTCGAGCAAAGTCCCAGGCGGTAAAGCGACTTGACCAGTGTATACTTGGCGCATGAGTCTGTCAAGTGGCTTTACTCAGCCCGATGTTGGGCCGTTACCGCCACCGCCGCTGATCGGGGCGCTACTACGAGTCCCGTGGGAGACGGTGCGCGAGCGAATGCTCGCTGGCCTGCACGACCGGGGCTTCACCGACCTCGTCGCGGCCCACGTTGACGTGTGGCGGTACCCCGGCCCAGAGAACCAGCGCCCCTCGGAACTCGCGACCCAGACGCGCATGACCAAACAGGCGCTCAACTACCTGCTCGGCCAGCTCGAGCAGCTCGGATACCTGACCCGCGAAACCGACCCCAACGACCAACGCTCCAAACGCATCCGCCTCACCCCCAGAGGCCATGCTGCAACCACAGCAATCTACGAAATCGTCCAAGACGTCGAAACCGAATGGGAACAACAACTGGGACCCCAAAAGTTCGGCCAGCTACGCCGCCTGCTCACACAGCTCTACACGATCACCACCCCGACGAACGGCCCGTCCTAGAGGAAGGCAATCTGCACGAGCGGCCAACCTTCTCGCGGGCACGTTCCAAGTTCTCGGCGCTCATCTCGCCTGTCCTCTGCCGTGGGGACGGAATGTGTCACCCAACACCGCAGCGACAGACAGACCGCCTCTGACCCTCATCTACGCTCATGTCGACTGGGCGCACATCCGGATGCTGATGCGCTGGAGTCGGGCCAACGTCGTGCAGCTGCGTCACGCACATTCCGTGCCGCGCCAGAGAAGCTGTCCACGCCTCCTACCCACGGCAGCAACCGACTACGGTCCGGAGTACCCCAATGAGGAGAACGCCATGAGCGTGCTTATCCGATTCTCGCCGCCGTCCTTGACCGCGAAGCAGTACGACGACGCTGTACGCCGCCTAACTGAGGACGGCGTCTTACCCGCAGCCGGGCTCGATTACGAGATCTGCTTCGGCCAAGACGGGAACCTCAAAGTCAGCCAAGTGTGGGACACGCAAGAGCAACTCGAAGCGTTCGGTGAGCGCCTCAGGCCAATCCTGGCGGAACTCAAGATCAACCCCGGCGAACCCGAACTGGTCGACGTACACAACGTCATCAGACGCTAACCGCCGCGCCCGGGTCCGGCACGACCCGGCATTTGATCCCCGATACAGCGAGAGCCCGGCGGCACCCGTCCGCCGGGGCGCGCTCGCCGGGACCGGCCCGTCTCAAGAGACCTGACGTTGAAATTCTGAGTGAGCGGGGAACAAACGAACACAAGCTCGCCCTCGATGGGTTCGCAAGGGCAAGGCCCGTGCGAACCATCGCCGGGACGCCCGCGCCGACACCGAGGCAGGATCGCCTCCGGCTACGACCTCCAACGCCCGAGGCAGCCAAGGGCTACGGACATCTGCGGATGTACCGCCTCCGGCGCGGGAGTCGCGCCATTGAAGCCGCGCCTTAGATTCGGCAGGACTGAATCGATCTAACCGATGACGCTCAAACTCGTGGCGTAACAGACTGACACGAACCGCCCGAGCGAGAGTACCGAGACAACGAGGCCGGACACTCGTGGAGCCGGCGCGCGGTGATCGGCAAAGCTGAAGATCGAACGCCACCCGATCGACTCGACGCGCGCGCCCTTGAGACACTCCCGCGATGAGTCGGGTTTTTATCACCGGTTCCGCCGATGGCCTCGGGTTGATGGCAGCGCGGCTGTTGATTGCTGATGGCCACGAGGTGTTCTTGCATGCACGCTCCCACGCGCGTGGAGAGCAAGCGTTACGGGGTGCGGCTGGCGCCGCGGGGGTGCTTGTGGGCGATCTTGCCAGTATCCGTCAAACGCGGGAACTCGCCGACTCGGTGAACGCGGAGGGTCGGTTTGACGCGGTGATCCATAACGCGGGTGTCGGTTACCGAGAGCGCCGTGCTGAGACCGAGGATGGGCTGGAGCACGTGTTCGTGATCAATGTGTTGGCGCCCTTCCTGCTCACCGCGTTAGTCGAGCGCCCCGACCGGCTGGTCTACCTAAGCTCGGGCATGCATCAGTCCGGGGATCCTGACTTCACTGATTTGCAGTGGGAGCAGCGGCGCTGGAACAGCGCGCAGGCCTACGCCGACTCCAAGCTGCTCGACGCGGCACTGGCGTTCATCGTCGCTGGACGATGGGCGGACGTATCCGCCAACGCGGTGGAGCCCGGCTGGGTGGCGACGAAGATGGGCGGCCCGGGAGCGCCAGACGACATGTCGCAGGCTCCGCTGACCCAGGTGTGGCTGGCCGTGGACTCCGATACCGCCGACATCACCGGCGGCTACTTCTACCACCGCCGACCGCGGCCTCCGGCCGCGCTCGCTCAGAACAGAGAGGTTCATCAGCTGCTGCTCGAGAGTTGCTCATCGTTGACCGGCGTCGAGCTTCCGGCGTGACGAGTCCGGACGCAGAAAGGGTGCGAGTAGGAAGTTAGAGTGCGCGGATGGGTCGGATCGGCGTTCGGCGAGGCACGCTGGCCAGCATGCTTCGTAGTCATGGGGAGGACGGCCTGGCCGAGCGCGCGCTCTCGCTGACAGATGACGAGCTGGCGCGCATCGGGACGCTCGGTGCCTATTACGCCTGGTCTGAGGAGGCGCTGGCACTTGGCGGCAGCATGGGGGGCGCGAGGGCGCTCTCCTTGGCCACGATCGACGTGCTCGAGGACACTCAGCGAGAGTTGCGCTGGCACCACACGGAGGCCGAGATCGAGCTCGGATTGTCAAAGGAGCCAGACGCTGACGAGCGTGCCGCAGATCGTGCGCTGCGGCGTCACGCATCAGAAAAGCAGCGGCCTGACCAAGACGGCTGATCTGGTGTCTCAGTGCCCAACGCTCGCTGCGGCCAGACCGCCCTTCTGCCGCTGGCTGGGCGCCATGAGTCAAAGCACTCCACCGCGAATATGCTGTTGGGATGGCCGACTCAAACGCAGCGGCGCAGGTTCCCGGACCCAAGGGTCGCTGTGTCTGCGGCGAGAACGTCACTATCGCCGACGCGCACGAAATAACCCTGCCCAACGGTCGGCCCGGTTGGGAGGGCTACTGCCCCGTATGCGGGGCCCCGCTGTTTGCGATCCGCCGCGGATCGCGAGCGAGCAGCTAGAACCATGGCGGAGGCCGCCCGTTAGCTCCGCGGTGAGCGGCGACCCCCGGCGCTGGCAGGCGCCCCCGCGTAGGGTGCCGAACGTTTCAGCGCGCGTTCGGTTCGCGATCGTCCAGCAGGATGATTCGGCGGTGCTGGTGTGAGCGCGCAGGTAGGGGTCCGAAGGACATCGCCGAGCGGGTGCGCGCGCTCTGCCTGGCGCTGCCCGAGGTAACGGTGCGGGTCGAAGTCACTCACCAGAACGAGATCGACGGCGCAGTCGTTCGACATCCGCCGGAGGTCGTTCTGCTTGCTCGTGGCAGTGGGGGACCCGACCCGCAAGCCCGTCCCCCTGTTCGTGTTACGTGCCGATCCGGACGACCGTGAGGCTTTGCTGTCCGTCGGTCACCCGTTCTTCGTCCCGCGAGCCGGCCGCGATCGCATCGGGGTGCGGCTCACTGACCAGACGGACTGGGACGAGATCCGTGAGCTCGTGACCGACAGCTACCGGGTCCTCGCGCCGAAGAAGCTCACCGCCCGGCTCGACTAGCAGCGCTCGGCGTCGAATCGGCCCAAGCGCTAATGCGACGGCCAGAGCAGCGCCTGGGCGACGATGACGCGGTCGCCATCGAACGCCACGCTGGGGCTGCCGTGGAGGTGGTAGCCCAGCTCAAGAGCCTCGCTTACGCGCCAGCAGAATGCATCATCATCCGGCCCGGTCAGGACTCGGTAGGACGGCAAGCCCTCAGGCGGTGAGGTCGGCACAGAGCCATGATCTCACGAGTCTGCAAGCCGAACCGGAGAAGCCGCGGGCGTGGTAACAGATCCCGTTACCGTCGTGTTATAGCGGCGCCGCTAGCTTTGCCGTGAGCCGACGAAGCTCGAAGCCAAGGCGCATCCCGATGCGAACCGCCGATCATGTCCCAAGCCGCCGCCCGCGTTGGCGGGTGCGCGCTCGCGGCATGTTCGGAGCGCTGATCGCAGTGGGCGCCCTCGTCGCTGGCTGTGGCGGTAGCGGCTCGAACCCCGGAGTCGCGAACCTCGGTACGTCTCGCACCTCCGGCAGCCCTACCTCCTCGTCGTCGACCTACGACCAGGCGCTCGCCTACGCTCGCTGCGTGCGCGCGCACGGCGTGTCGCTGTGGCCCGACCCGGACAGCAGCGGACGGTTCGACAAGTCCAAGCTCACACCGGGTCAACTCCGGGTTACCAGTGTCAAAGCCGGGACGGTGGCGCATGCCTGCAGGACCCTGTTTCCGACCTACTCTGCCGGCCAGCAGACGCAAGTTGTGACGCAGGCGCTGAGGTTCTCGGTATGCATGCGCGCCCACGGCTCCACGAACTTCCCTGACCCCGAACGCAACGGCGCGATCATGATCCCGCATGCCATGGAGAACTCGCCGGTGTACCTGGCTGCGCTCCACTTCTGCATCCACAAGTACGGGGTGCCTCCGCCACCCACCCCGGCCGGCGGGGGGCGGTCATGAGCACGCCGACCGACCGGCCATGGATTCCGCCAACCCCGGCAGCCGTCAATCGACCAGCACTCGGCCGCTCCGCGAAGGCCGGCGGGTCTCACGCAAGGCGCCCCCAGACGAACAGCTCGCAGACGTAGGGCAGCTCGATCGGCTCGGCGCGATCCTTGACCAGCTCTTGGACCTGATCGAGCACGTCGTCGCGCTGGTCAGCCGGGAGCTTGGCGATGAAGCTGATCGAAGCCACGCGCGCGACCACGCCCGGGCGGTCGAGCAGCTGCACATGCGCGAGCTCGGCCTCCGCGACCGGGGCCCACACACGTGTGCGCCCGAACGCCTCGCGCCACCGGCCGCCGCGGTGAGCGGGGGGCTGAGAGCGCAGCGGCTGCACGATCGCGTCAAGTGCTGCCTGAAGGGGGTCATCAAGGAGGGGACGGTTGTAGACGACCGCCAGTCGGCTCCCTCCGCGGGTGACGCGATGGATCTCGGTCAGCGCCCGATCGCCGTCAAACCAGTGAAACGCCTGACCGACGGTCGCCGCATCGACTGACGCATCCTCGAGCGGGATCTGTTCAGCTACCCCCTCGAGCAGCTCCACACCCGGCAGCGCCGCAGCCAGCAGCTCTCGCATCCCAGCCACCGGCTCGACTGCCAGCACTGTCGCGCCGGTAGCCACCAGCAGTCTCGTCAGCTTGCCCGTCCCCGCCGCGATGTCCACGACCTTGCGGCCTGCGCGCAGATCCAGGCGCTCTGCCAGCCAGCGCCCTGCGTCGTTGGGGTAGTCAGGCCGGGCGCGTTCGTAGTCGCCCGCAGCAGCCTGAAATCCTTGTGCCGAGGGATGGATAGCCACGCCCATATTCTCCCGATCGAGGACGGGGCAGGTCATATGTCGTCGGCGCGATACTGCTACTGATGGCACGGCGCAGAAAGCAGGATCGTCAAGATCCGCCGCGCGACCCGCCGCGGTGGTACAGGGTCGAAGAGGTCACGGTCATTTTCGAGCCTCGCTCTGTTCGGGTTCGCGATCGAGTCGTGAAGCTCGGGCAGCGCGCCTGCGCAGGCGTCGCGCGTGCCCGTGCGCGCGTGGCCGTTGCCGCACTAGCGGCTGCGGCGGTCGCGGTGACCGGGGCGCTGGTGGCGATCTCTTTGCACGACAAACGCACCGCGCAGGCCGCCGCTTCGCAGGCTGCCCAAGCGCGTGCCGCGGGAGTCGCTGGAGTCGCTGCGGCGTACCGGTACCCCCTGAATTGCCTGGTCGTGACACTCGCCGTACGGGACCCCACATACGCCCGGGTCCGACTCAATCGCGCAAGTCCTTGCTGGCGTTATGGCGCGTACCTGACGACGATCTTTCACCGCGTCAAGGGCACCTGGCGCCTGGTGCTGGACGCGCCCAGCTACTCATGCCCGCTGCTCTCAATACCCACTGCCGTACAGGCACAACTGGCCCTGTGCCCGAAGGCCGGCGGCCCGCGGGTCCTCGGGGGCGGGTCACGGACGCCGTTTGGCGGTATCTCGCCGTCCCGCACTGTTTGGGAGACCTCCGACGTTGAACCGTCGTCGTAGTGCACCAGCAGCCGGACATGCCAGTACACCGTCGAAACTCCCCCGGGAGCCGAGCTGCCTGGTGGCCGCCACGCGGCAGAGAGTCGTTGCACCTGCCGGGGGACTCAACGAGCCGGGAGATCTGAAGGCGGCGACGCGCTCGGGTCAATGTCTGCAGCCCGTGGATCATGCGGACCGCGGGGTGAATTGCCGCGGAAGAGGGACGCCTGCATCGCGACGATCTCGGTCGTGTCTCGCGTCTGATTCGCGCACTGTTGCGGGGTAGTGCACTCGGTGGCAGCGCATCGGCGTGCTACCGACATGATTGCCGGCAAGTTGCGTCGGACGTCATCGGTCTCGCCTTCGACGTCTTGCAGATCGGCGCCGCGTGCGGCAAGGAGCTCAGGCAGTGCCTCTAGCTGCTTCTGCACCCAGCCAAACGGGTCCGCACTAAGCCGGTCGTCCCAATCGCGATCGACTGGCTCGATCCCATCAAAGTGGACGTGATGGTGTGCGCGAGCGAAGTTTCCAGGCTCGTCGCTGAGCGAGTCGAACAGATCTGCGCGCCAGATGATGTCGTCAATCTCGACTAACTGCGGCGCCGACTGTGATCCCCGGTGCTCGTGGCTGACGAGACGGCGAATCTCGATTCTGGCCCCGTGCTCGTCGTCTTCGGGCCCGATCTCGAACCAGTGCCGGACGACGATCGCGATCTCGTTGAATACGAATGCCTGAAGCAATAGATCCTCCTAGCCGTCGCTTGCCAGCTCGCGCGCCGGACTGCGCCGGCGCTTCCTCCTCGCAGACTCTGAGTGTCTGTGGTTACGAGCTGCCGTCTAACGCGCCGTCCGGTGATCTTCGCACGCTGTCGTAGCTCCGTGACTCGAGCGTCGCGGGTATCGGAATCCGTGCCCGAGCTGGTGGAGTACCCCGAGGATGGCACGATCCGCGCCCTGACCCGAGGCCGGTTCGACCCGCCCAAGACAGACGAAGACCCGGCCGACCGCCTGAATCTGCGGTTCAAGCGCTCAGACGCCGAGGAGCAGTAGCTCGGGTCGATGCAGCACGGTCAATCCGAGCTGGACCGTCAACCCCTGCGTGAAGGCGATCACGCGCGCTGCTCTTGGTTGCCCTCACTGCGTCTCGAGCCAGGCTATGAGCGGCTCGAGGCTGGCGGGTGGTGCTTGCCCGGGTCCGGTGAAGGCGGCATGGCTGCGCACCACGTCGTAGGCGGTCGCGGCTCCGCGGCCAAGCAGGCCTGATACTCCTGCGAGGTCGACGGCCTGGGCCGCACAGAGCAGCTCGACGGCGGCCAGCCGGATCGCGTACCCCGCCATCTCGTGCAGGCGCCGCGCACCCACGGGAGCGAGGGTGATCCGGTCTTCGATGCCGGCGGCTGCCGATGATGTCGGCTGCTCGAGCGTGACTGGGGCGGCGAGCAGTCGCGCCTCCGCGGCAAGTGCACACGCGCCGTGACCGACGACGCCGAGACCGTCGTCGGGGAGATCGCGCCGCGCACATAGACCGGTGGGTAGGCCGCTGAAACGCTCGTCGAGGAGCTTCTGGACGCGTTCATTGGCGATCGTGACGGATTGCGCGAGCCCCAGTCGCGCATGGTCGAGCGCGAGCGCGAGCGCGGTGCTGTCGTGGTTCCCGTTCGCGAGCATCCGTCCGTCTGCGGTCAGAACCGCGGGATTGTCGGACGCTGAGCGCAGCTCGGACTCGACGGTTGAGCGGATGTGGCAGAGCGCGTTGCGTGCCGCGCCATGGGTTTGTGGCAGCACGCGGAAGCAAAGCGGGTCCTGCAGGCTGCGTGGGGGGCGTTCGCCGTCAAGCAGTGCGCCGCCGGAGAGCAGCCCTCGCAGCACACATATGGTCTGCTCCACACCCGCGTGCGGGCGCAGGCTCCCCACGGCTGGGTCGATTGCACACACGTTGGCAGCGAAGCCCTCGAAGGCGAGCGCCGCGGATAGCTCCAGCGCTTTCAGCGCCCGCTCGGCGCGCTTCGAAGCGAGAGCCGCGATCCCGATCGCGAACGCATTCGCGCTGATCAAGGCAAGACCTTCCCCGGCCGCGAGCCGCAGTGCGGGCAGTCCGGCGCGCTCTAGCTGCGCGGCGTCAGGTCCCTCGCCGATCAGCGCCCGAGCGATCTCCGCGAGCGGGGAGAGATCCGATTGACCGAGCGAGCCGAGCATGTGCACGCTCGGCGCGACCCCCGCGTTCAACGCCGCCAGTAGCGCTTCGACGACCTCGGGGCGAGCGCCGGCCGCTGCCTGTGCGAGACCCTCGCTACGGACGAACATCGCGGCCCGGACGAACTGCGCTGGAGCGAGTTCGCCGTGACCGACGCAATGCGCGCGGACCATCAGTCGGTTAAAGGGCGCTTGCTCGGCGACTTGGACCGCGACCAGCTTCTGCGCGCCGACGCCAGTCGTCACTCCGTAGATCGGCGCGTCATCATCGAGCGCGCGCTCGAGCGTGCTCGGGATTCCGCCATCCTGCCTCGCGCCCGCTCGTCGAGCTCGACGGTCGCGCCGTTCGCGGCCCTCACGACGTCCTCGACGCGAAGGCGCCCGCGTCCGACCAGAACCGGTCCTTCGATGGCGTTCTCGTCGCACCATTGCGACCCGCCGGCGCTCGCCGGCATGCACTCGAGCCAGCGCGTCAGCGCGTCGCCTGCAATCGGGCGGCTGATGTAAAAGCCCTGGGCGAAGTCGCAGCCGAGCGCCTCGAGACCGGCGAGCGTGTCGGCGTCCTCGACCCCCTCAGCGACAACCTCGAAGCCGAGGTTCTGCCCAAGGTCGATCGTCGAGTGCACGATCACCGCGTCGTCGTCGTCGCGCATCATGTTGCCAACGAAGGAGCGGTCGATCTTCAGCTCCTTGACCGGCAGTCTCTTCAGATACGCCAGAGACGTGTAGCCGGTGCCGAAGTCGTCCACCGCGAGGCGGATGCCCATCGCTGCGAGACGGTCCAGAACGGCCTTGGTGCGATGCGGGTCGGCGACGATCGCCGTCTCCGTGATCTCGAGCTCGAGCAGCGCCGCAGGCGTGTCCCACTTGCGGAGTAGCCCCTCAATGTCGGTTGGGAACCGGGCGTCGATCAAGTTGCGCATCGAGACGTTGACGGCAACCGCAAGCTCATGGCCTCGCTGGCGCCATTCCTGGCACTGGCGCAGCGCCTCGTCGACCACGTACACCGTGAGCGAACGGATCAGGCCGGTTTCCTGGGCAGCCGGAATGAACTGGTCAGGAGCTACCAGGCCACGCGTCGGATGTTGCCACCGGACGAGCGCCTCGACGCCGGTCACGCGACCGGTCCTGAGCGCGATCTTCGGCTGGTAATGCAGGACCAACTCACGCTCGGCCAGCGCGCGTGTCAACTCGCTGACGAGACCCAGGCCGGCCGGCGCCCGGGTGTCACATCCCGGGTCGTACACGGACTGGCCGTCGCCCCCGTCCTTGGCCACATACATCGCGACGTCGGCGCGCTGCAGCAACACGTGCGCGTCGCTGCCGTGCTCGGGGAAAATCGCGATCCCGATGCTCGCCTCGACCTGGAGCGCCAGCTCGTCCAGCACCAACGGCTCGTAGATAGCCGCTCTGATGCGCTCGGCAACCCGGACCGCCGCCGCCGCGTCCGCGCCGGGAATCAGGCACGCAAACTCATCGCCGCCCAGACGCGCGATCGAGTCGACCTCTCGCAACGCGCCGCGCACACGCCCGGCGACCTCGGTCAGGAACTGATCGCCGGCGCCATGACCGAGCGTGTCGTTGATCTCCTTAAAACGGTCCAGATCCATCAAGAGGAGCGCGAACGGACTGCCATTGCTGCCGGCGACCTCGATCGCATGCCCGATCTGCTCACCGAATAACACCCGGTTGGGCAACGCGGTCAGCGAGTCGTGCAGCGCCTGATGGCGGTTCAGTTGAGCCTGCTCCTGCAGCGCCTGCTGCGCGCGGTCGCGGGCCTGTTCCGCGAGCACGCGCTCGCTTATGTCAAGGATCACACCGTCCAGCCAGGCGCGCTCGCCGTTGTCGTCAAGCACAGCGCGACCTTGCTCAGAGATCCAGCGGATGCTGCCATCGGCATGCACCAGCCGGTAGGACAAAGAGTACGGCGCGCCCTGATCAAGCGCGCGGTCAATCTCGACGATCACCCGCGGACGGTCCGGGGGATAGATCAAGGACCCATACCTACGCACCCGGTTATCGATGAAGTCACTCGCCGGATATCCAACGAGGTCCGCGATGTCCTCGCTGAGGAAACGGATCGTCCAGTCCGCATCACAACCGCAGCGGTACACGACGCCCGGAATGTTCGCGACGACCGCCCGAAACTGCTCATGACTAGCCCAAAGCTGCGCCTCCGCACCCCCGTTAGGAGGAGTAGCCGCTGCTGGCAGAGCGCCGGAAGCGAGTTGCAGCGCCGGCTCAGCGCTCACTCGCACGCCGTTCCTGGAACTGGCCGAGCGAGGACGCACTAGACAAGTATCGGCCTCGCCCCTGCACAACTGAAACGCCTTCGAAAGCGGCGTCCTGCCGACACGGGCCTGAACTCTTTGACGCAGCTGGGTACCATTTCACATGGTATCGGCGCGAAGTGATCGCCAGCATCAAGCAAAGGAGCGGGAACGTCCACATGCCAGCGACAGACTTCGACGTCATAGTGGTGGGTGCCGGCTATGCCGGGATCACGGCTTCGCGAGACCTCTGTGACCGTGGCCTGTCCGTACTCGTTTTGGAGGCGAGCGAGCGGATCGGCGGCCGAGCATTTTCGTCAACCTTCAAAGGTCATCACGAGCCAATCGAGCATGGCGCGCAGTGGATCTGTCAGCGGGTCAGCCACAACATGCGCCGCGAGATTCAGCGCTACGACATCGCGACGGTGGCCGACCCCGCGCCGGAGAGCGTGACGTTTTGCACCGGCGGCGAGAGGCGGATCACGCTCCCTGTCCCGGTTTCGGAGCTCGCCAAGCTGGAGAGCGCCTGGTTCCGACTCTATGACGCATCCCGCCGTATCTCCGCTGCATTGCCGGTTTGCGACCAGCCCGTATCCGATCTGGATATATCGGTGGACCAGTTCTTCGCCCCACTCAGTCTTCCGCGGGCGACGACAGACCTTCTGTATTCGATGATCTCCGCGCACTGCTGTGCGGCCCCTCGAGCGTTATCAATGCTTCGACCACTTCAGCAGCTCGCGGCATTCGAAAACAGCCCGTACGCGATGGGTAATGAGGCCTTCGAGAAATTCGCGCACGGTACAGGGGACCTCATCACCGCGATGGTGCAGACGTCGGCAGTGGAGCTCCGGCTCTCGAGCCCCGTGACGCACGTCACCCAGGGGGCGAGTGGGGTCACGGTCACGACAGCTTCTGGTAGCTCGGTCTCGGCCTCGGCTTGTGTGGTGGCTGTGCCCAGCAACGTCATCCGGCGAATCGAGTTCGAGCCTGAGCTCTCGGAGGAGAAGCGGGTCGCGACGGCCGAGAATCACGTTGGGCGTGGAATCAAGATCAGCATGATCGTCGACGGCATACCGCCAGGACCGTTGTGCGTGGGCCCGGGCCCACTCCAGATGATCGTGACGATTCGCGAGCTGGCTGATGGCACATGGCTGCTCAGCGGCTTCGGGGACGGTCAAGGTCTTGACCCGACGAAGATCGAAACCGCGCAAGAGGGCCTCGAGTTCTTCTTTCCTGAAGGGCGAGTGATTGCGAGCGACGCTCACGATTGGAACCGCGACCCCTGGTTTGACGGCACATACCGAATCGAGGCCCCGGGACGAGCTCATGCTTTCCCGCGCATCATGAACGCCCCCGAGGGTCGGGTCTTCTTCGCGGGGTCGGACATGGCCTTGTCCGTCTTCCGGTCGATCTGGATGGAGGGTGCGATCGAAAGCGGGCACCTCAGCGCCGAAAAAGTTTCCGCGTTCCTCAGGGTCCCGGCCGGGCGTACGACCACAACCAGCATCGCCAGCTAGGAGTGCAGGGAGGGCGTCTCTCAACAAACGATCAACTGGGGCGCTATTAGGGTGCCCTAACATCGTGGGCGTGTCTTCGCTGAACCCGACTTCCTCTAGGAGCCCCATGCCCGAGCGCCGCGGCCTTTCGACGACGGTCACCGACGTGGCTTGGCTAACCCCGAGCATGGTCCGGGTCGTAGTGGGAGGGCCCGATCTCGACGACTTCGCCGTTGGCTCGTTCACTGACCACTACGTCAAGTGCCGGTTCGGAGACAGGACGCGGTCCTACACGGTGCGCGCCTGGGACCCCGAGTGCCGCAAGCTGACGCTCGACTTCGTTGTCCACGGCGATCGGGGCATCGCGGGACCGTGGGCCGCCCAGGCCCAGCCAGGCGACACGCTTGAGATCACCGGACCCGGCGGCGCCTACGCGCCGGCTCCGGAGGCCGACTGGCACCTGATGGTCGGCGACGATTCGGTGCTCCCGGCAATCGCTGTCTCGCTGTCGCAAGTGCCTGCAGGTGTTCCCGTATTCGCCGTCATCGAGGTGGACGGACCTGAGCATCGGCAGCCGCTGAACTCTCCGGGGGACCTCGACGTCGTCTGGGTGTACCGCCGCGTCGACGCCGGACAGGATCCCTCCCTGCTGCTTGAGGCCGTCCGCGCCCTGTCATTGCCCGCGGGGAAGGGCCAGGCGTTCGTGCACGGCGAGGCCACCACCGTCCGCGCCGTACGGCGTCATCTGGTCCTTGACCGTGGCCTGCCGACCAGCGCACTCTCGGCGACTGGCTATTGGAAGCAGCGCCGCACCGACGAGGAGTGGCGCGCCGACAAGCGCGAGTGGATGGCACAAGCGGACGCTGATCTCCTCGGCACCCCCTCCGCCCACTAGGCATCTGAGCCGGGTCTGGCAGCGGTCCGGGAGTTCACTGAGCTAGGCGCCCAGTTTCGCGGTCGCAGCATCCACAAACCCGCGCGCGATCGAGTCGCCGATCCCGCCGAGCGGCATGAACCGGGGTGCATCGAGGCTGGCGCGCAGCTCGAGCTCGATCGTGGTGCGGCCCTGCCCCGCGTCTCGCAGGCGCCAGGCGACATCGAACTGCTGCTCTGAGCCGCCGTCAGCGACGCGCGTCAAGTTCACGGACTCCGCGGCAACGGTCTGCACCACGAGCACGAGATCGAAGTCCCGCACGATCGGACCGACGCCGACATGGAGTTTCGCGCGCACCCTGGCGGGTGCGATCCCGTCGGCGCCGCGGTCGATCACCTGCACCTCGATGACCGCCTGCGGGTACCACTCCGGGTAGCGGTCGACCGCCGCGAGCAGCGCGAAGCATTCGCCGGCGGGCGCCGCCGCTACCGCGCTCGCCGTTCCGTTCAGGTCTCGCATCGCCGTCAAGCAGATACGCAATTGCGGCGCCTGTCAACTGGGTAGGGTTGCGCCAGCGACCGAAGGAGGGAGACGATGTACACGCCGGTGCTGTTTCGGGACCGGTCTCGGACCCAGCAGATCGTGCTCGGCGGGGTCGTGCCGGCGGCGATCGGAGCACTCGAGGGGGTCCTCGTCGGTGCCTCCAGCATCGCTTACTGGCTGGTTGCGCTGCTAGCCGGCGCGGGGGCGTTCGTGGCGGGCTTCGAGCATCGTGACGGCTGGGGCGGCGCCGACCGGGGGATGGTTGGTGGCCTGATCTACGGGATCGCGCTGCTGGTCGTGCACGGGCTGATCGGGAACACCGCCAAGGTCTCGCTCGGTAGCTTCCCGCCGCTGCTTGCGGTGATCACGGCCGTGATCGGGGCTCTGCTCGGGGCCGGCGGCGGCCGGCTCGGGCGCCTGCAGCGCGAGGACGCGGCGCGCGCCGGTGCCGACGAGCGCTCGCTCAACTGACACCCAAGAGCTGAAATGACCGGGTTTGCGACTCCCTGAGCGGGGAATCCAACCGACTGATGAACCCGCTGCTGTTTGCCGACTGGGCCCACATCCATCGCGTGTTCCGCGGCCTGATGTGGCTGGTCGCGACCGCGCTGGTGCTGGTGATCTTCTTCTCGGTCTCGTCGCGCGCCGACGCCGGCCACACGCACTCGGCAGCGCCGATCGCGATCCGCGTTCGCGATGCCGGTCACTGAGCGAACGACGACTCAGGACCCGATCGAGCCCTCGAGCTCCGCGCCCGTGCTCGCCGCCGCCCGCTGTTGACCGCCGCGCGCCCGAATCGCGAACATCGGGATGAACACATGCGCCAGCGGGCCGATGGCGAGCGCGTAGAGCACGGTTCCGACGCCGACCGTCCCTCCGAGCAGCCACCCGGTCCCGAGCACCAAGACCTCGATCCCGGTCCGAACCACTCGGATCGAATGGCCGCGCGCCGCGAGGCCGGTCATCAGCCCGTCGCGCGGACCCGGGCCTAGGCCGGCACCGATGTAGGCGCCGGTCGCGACCCCGTTGAGCACAACGCCAGCGAGGAGCAGCACGATCCGCACGACGAGTGCATGGGGGACGGGGGAGAGCGCCATCACGAGGTCGATCGTCGCACCGACGACGAGCACGTTGCTGACCGTCCCGAACCCAGGCCGCTGGCGCAGCGGGATCCACAGCAGCAGCACCGCGACGCCGACAATGATCGCCCAGGTGCCAACGCCGAGCCCGAACCGGCGCGAAAGGCCCTGGTGAAAGACATCCCACGGATCGAGGCCGAGCGCCGCCAGCAACAGCATCGAGTCACTGACGCCGTACAGGATCAATCCGGCGTAGAGCTGGACTAAGCGGCGTCCACGAGGGGGCGGGACGAGCGTCCGCAACGGCGGGGGCATCCTCCGAACAATGCCGCAACGGCACACGCCTGCATCCGACCGAGAAGTTCGCAAGAAGCATTGAGGCGAGATCAAATTCCCCGGACAGTTGGCTCGGCCTCCGGTATCATCGGTTCGTCGGACGGGGTCGGCCAGTCAAGGGAGGCTGACGATGATCAACAGCAGTCTGTGGCGGCTGAGCGCGCTGATCGTGCTCGGTAGCGCTTTTGCGATCTCGATCTCGTCGGCCAGCGCCGACGGGTCCAGTGCCTCGACCGCTCGCCACCGCCGCCACGCCGAGGCCGTGATCTCGGACGAGGTGCGCCAGCTCGCGCGGGTGATGGGCGCGCTGCGGCCGCGGCCGGGGTCGTCGCTCGCGAACCTCACCCGCTGGGGCGACGGACCGCTGGAGGCGACGCGCTCGGCGCTCAGAGCTCGGTCAACCGAGCCAGCAGCGAAACGGCGCGGTTGAGGGTCTCGCGCTCGTCGGCGGTCAAGCCGTCGTTGACCGCGCGCGCCAGCCAGCCCTCGCGGCGCTGACGGTCGTCGGCGAGTACCTGGCGACCCGCGTCCGTGAGGTCGAGCAGCGTCCGCCGGCCGTCAGTCTCATCCTGCCGCCGGCTGATCAGTCCTTGCGCTTCGAGCTCTGACAGCGTCTGGCCCATCGATTGCGGCCGGACGCGCTCGGCGGCGGCGAGCTGGACGGTGCTCTGCGGTCCCTCGCGATCCAGGCGTCCGAGCACTGCACCCTGGCTGAGTGAGAAGCCGTGTTCCGCGCGCAGCCGCCGCATCAGCTGACCGAGAACGACGCGCAGCTCGCTCGCGAGAAGGCCGGGATCGACTGCGGTTGGCACGCTGGAACTATACCCGAGAAGGTAAGGGAGACTGCGAAGGTTACCTGTGTATTATGACGACGTGTTCTCTCCGGCCGGCATCCGCTCCAGGCTCGTAAGCAACGGAGGCGGGGCACATCGAAACGGCGGTGGCACAGGAGCGGATTCGGACCGCTACAAGTGGGTCGCGCTGTCGAACACGACCCTGGCGGTGCTGCTCGCGACGCTCGACGCGTCGATCACGATCATCGCGATGCCCGACATCTTCCGGGGTATCAAGCTCGACCCACTGGTTCCCGGCAACAGCGTGTACCTGCTGTGGATGGTGCTCGGCTACCTGGTCGTCTCGAGCGTGCTGATCGTCAGCCTGGGGCGGCTCGGCGACATGTTCGGGCGGGTCCGGATCTACAACCTGGGCTTCGTGATCTACACCGCCGCCTCGCTGGCGCTGACCGTCGACTGGATGACCGGGCGCGCTGGGGCCACGTACCTGATCGGGTTCCGGCTGGTGCAGGGCGTCGGGGGCGCATGCCTGCTCGCCAACTCGGCCGCGATCCTGACCGACGCCTTCCCTGCCAACCAGCGCGGGATGGCGCTCGGGATCAACAACATCGTCGGCGTCAGCGGGTTGTTCGTCGGGCTCGTGCTCGGAGGCATCCTGGCGCCGATCAGCTGGCGGATGGTGTTCCTGATCTCAGTCCCGGTCGGCCTGTTCGGAACCGCCTGGGCGTACCTGAAGCTGCGCGAGCTCTCGACACCGAAGCGTGCGCGGGTCGACTGGCCCGGCAACATCACGTTTGCGCTCGGGCTGGTGCTGATCATGGTCTCGATCACGTACGGCATCAGGCCCTACGGTGGTCATCCGACCGGGTGGCTGAGCCCGCGCGTCCTGATCCTGCTCGGCTCCGGCATCGCGTCCCTGATCGCGTTCGTGTTCATCGAGCGCCGCGCGGTCGATCCGATGTTCCGCCTGCCGTTGTTGCGGATCAGAGCGTTCACGTTCGGCACGTTGTCGACCTTCCTCGCCGCGGTCGCTCGCGGCGGCCTGATGTTCATGCTGATCATCTGGCTGCAGGGGATCTGGTTGCCGCTTCACGGCTACGACTTCACCGACACGCCGTTATGGGCCGGCATCTACATGCTTCCGCTGACGGTCGGGATGCTGATCGCCGGACCGACGTCCGGCTATCTGTCAGACCGCTTCGGCGCGCGCGGGTTCGCGACCGCAGGAATGCTCGGCGCGGCGCTCAGCTTCGCACTGCTCTGGATGCTGCCGACGAACTTCTCCTACCCCGCGTTCGCCGCGATCCTGGTGATGAACGGGATCTCGATGGGGATGTTCGCGTCCCCCAACCGCGCGGCGGTGATGAACAGCCTTCCTCCCGGCGACCGCGGCGCCGGTGGCGGCATGAACCAGACCTTCCAGAACTCGGCCCAGGTGCTGTCAGTCGGAATCTTCTTCTCGCTGATGATCCTCGGGCTCGCAGCCAGCCTGCCGCACGCGATGGCCTCGGGGCTCGAGGCACACGGCGTCGGCGCACAGAGCGCGACTGCGATCTCGCACGCGCCGCCGGTGTCAATTCTGTTCGCGGCGTTCCTCGGCTACGACCCGATCCAGAAGCTCGCCGGGACGCATGTCCTGCACTCGATCTCGGCCCACGCCCAGGCGGTCGTGACCGGACGCGCATTCTTCCCGCAGCTGATCTCCGAGCCGTTCAGGTCTGGCCTGCACGCGACGTTCGCGTTCGCGATTGGGGCGTGCCTGATCGCGGCCGTCGCCTCCCTGCTTCGTGGCGGCAAGTACCACTACGAGGAGCCGGCGCGCACCCCCGGCAACGAGCGCGACGCGCAGCCGGTCCCGGCGGCCGCCAGCTAACCACCGCTGTTTCTCGGTCATCCGCGCGGGGTAGCGCAATCGGTATCCGAACCGGGGCCGTCCGCGCACCCCCAACACCCAGGAGGCCATAAATGTCGAGATCCGTAGGCGCGTTCATGTTCGAGCGCCTCAAGGAGTGGGGTGTAACCCGCATTTACGGCTATCCCGGCGACGGGATAAACGGACTCCTGGGCGCTTTTCACGAGTTCGAGAACGAGATCGAGTTCGTCCAGACGCGCCACGAAGAGATCGCCGCATTCGCGGCGTGCGCGCATGCGAAGCTGACCGGCGAGGTCGGCGTCTGCATGGCTACCTCCGGGCCCGGCGCGATCCACCTCATGAACGGCCTCTACGACGCCAAGCTCGACCACGCCCCGGTGGTCGCGATCGTCGGCCAGCAGGCTCGCATGGCGATCGGTTCCAACTTCCAGCAGGAGGTCGACCTGACGTCGCTGTTCAAGGATGTCGCCAGCGAGTACGTGCAGGTCTGCATGGCCCCCGAACAGGCCGCGCACCTGATCGACCGGGCGATGCGGATCGCGAAGGCGACCCGGTCCGTGACCTGCGTGATCGTGCCGAACGACGTCCAGGAGGCGGAGTACTCCGAGCCGCCGCGGGCCCACGGCGCGGTTCCGTCCTCGGTTGGCTTTCTCGAGCCGGTGATCAGGCCGCGCGACGAGGACCTGCGCCGCGCGGCGGACCTGCTCAACGAGGGCGAGCGCGTGGCGATGCTCGTCGGTCAGGGGACGCTGGGCGCGGAGCGGGAGGTCATCGAGGTCGCCGAACTGCTCGGTGCCGGCGTGGCCAAGGCGCTCAACGGACGCGCGGCCGTCCCCGACGATCTGCCGTTCGTGACCGGGCCGATCGGCCTGCTCGGCTCCAAGCCGACGTACGACATGATGGAGGGCTGCGACACGCTGCTGATGGTCGGAACGAGCTTCCCGTACTCCGAGTGGCTGCCGAAGTTCGACCAGGCCCGCGCGGTGCAGATCGACATCGACCCGCGGATGATCGGCATCCGCTACCCGATGGAGATCAACCTCGTCGGCGACAGTGCCGAGACGCTGCGAGCTCTGGTGCCACTGCTGCGCCGGCGCGAGGACCGGTCGTGGCGCGACAAGATCGAAGAGGACGTGCGCCGCTGGTGGGAGATCCTCGACGCGCAGGCGCACGAATCCGCCGAGCCCCTGAACCCGCAGCTGCTGTTTCACGAGCTGAGCGAGCGGCTCCCGGACAACGCGATTTTGACCAGTGACTCGGGCTCGGCGACTGACTGGTGGGCGCGTCATCTTCGCCTCCGCAGCGGGATGAAGACCGCGCTGTCGGGCACGCTCGCGTCGATGTGCCCGGCGATCCCATACGCGCTCGCGGCCAAGTTCGCCTACCCGGATCGGCCCGTGATCGCGTCGATCGGAGACGGCGCGTTTCAGATGCTCGGCATCAATGCGCTGATCGACATCGCCCGTTATCACGACCGTTGGGCCAACCAGCAGCTGGTCGTGCTGGTGCTTCACAACGACGATCTCAACCAGGTCACGTGGGAGCAGCGGGTGATGTCGGGCGACCCGAAGCTCGAGGTCTCGCAGAAGCTGCCGGACTTCCCGTACGCACGGTATGCGGAGCTGATCGGCCTGAAGGGGATCAGGGTCGACGCTCCGGACGCCGTCGGTCCGGCGTGGGACGAGGCCCTGAGCGCCGGTCAGCCGGTGCTGATCGAGGCGATCACCGATCCCGAGGTCCCGCCGCTGCCGCCCCACATCCGATTCGAGCAGGCCAAGGAGCTCGCTCACGCGCTGCCGGGCGACCCCGCCCGAGGGCGGATCATCAAGCAGTCGCTGAAGGGCATGGTCGACGAGTTCGTGAACCGGTGAGCATGCGAAAGGGTGGCCGCAGACGCTCGAGCGCGCGCGCGTTGAATCGAGTCGTGGGGCCGCGCAACCGGGCTCCTCGCTGGCTGTGGAATCTGCGCGCCGGCCGGATGCAGAAGACGCTCGCCGTGACCGTTGCCGCGAGCGGACTGCCGCTCGGACTGGAGATGTACCTGGAGCACTACAAGGGGTCGTTTGGAGACCTCTGGATGTGGAGCCCGATCGTCAGCAGTCCGCTGGTCAGCGCCGCCGGACTGGCGGGACTGCGCTCGCCGGTGGCCGCGCGCACGGTGCTGCCCGCCGCCGGCGCGTTGTACGCCCTCAACGGCGCGATCGGCACCTACACCCACCTGCGCGGGGTCTATCGCAAGCCCGGTGGATTCTCGGAGCCCACCTACAACCTTGTGATGGGCCCGCCGCTGCTCGCCCCTGGGTCACTGATCCTGGTGGGAGCGCTGGCGATGCTGGCCGCCGTCGTCGCCCGGGAGCGCTGACGGTGGCGCCGGACTTCAGGCTCGCCGACCACCTGCCGAAGCTCCGCGAGGGTGGCCGGCCCGCCGATCCCAACCAGCTGCCGCGCCAGCGCCGCGGCCGCACGCCCCAGATGCACGGCCGCTATCCGGACTACGACGTTCTGGAGCAGGCCGCGCACTGGGACGAGCTCGACGCGCAGGTTGGTGCTCGACCGGGTTCAGAACGTGCCGCCGATCCGGTTCTTCACACACAGGGAGGCGGCCACCCTTAGTGCGCTGGCCGATCTGCTCACCGCCCAGGACGCCGAGCCGCGCATACCGGTGATCAACTTCGTCGACGAGAAGTACTTCAACGGAGAGCTCGACGGCTACCAGTACGACGACATGCCCGATGATCGCGACGCATGGCGGCTCGTAGCCCGGGGTCTCGACGAGCAGGCCGCCAAGCGTGGGGGCGCGCCTTCATTTCCCGAGGCCGACGATCAGCTACAGCTCGCGATCGTCGAAGACTTCTCAAACGGGCTGCTGGACGGAGGCGCCTGGAAGCAGCTGAACGTCAAGCGAGCGTTCGGCCTTGTGATGCGGGTGGTGCTCGCCTGCTTCTACTCCCATCCGTGGGCGTGGAACGAGATCGGCTTCGGCGGACCAGCCTACCCGCGCGGGTACAGCCGCTTCGGAAGCCCGCAGCTCCAGCACGCCGAGCGCGAGACCTGGGAGGGCCGAGAGGCTCAGGACTTCAATCCCGTCGCCGAACGGGCCGAATCTCCGCCGCGGAAATGAGGCTGATCGGGAGTCTGGTCAAGGGCGCCGCGCGGATGCCCAAGGACAACGACTCGGCCTGGCTGCTGGATCCGCACAAGCGCGGACTTCAGAACCTCGACCGGATGCGGGCCTACGGACCTGACGAGCGCGTCGACATGGTGATCGTGGGGGCCGGTGCCGGCGGGATCACGCTGGCGCAGCGGCTGGCCCGAGCGGGGTGGAGGATCGTGATCCTCGAGAAGGGACCGTTCTGGGACCCGGACCGAGACTGGGTCTCAGACGAGAAGGGCGCCGGCCCGATCTACTGGACCGACAAGCGGATCATCTCCGGCGAAGACCCGGTCGAGATGGGCAAGAACAACTCGGGCGTCGGCGTCGGCGGCTCGATGACCCACTTCGCCGGCTATGTGCCTCGCTTCCACCCGTCCGACTTCGAGGTCCGCAGCCGCGACGGCGTCGCGGTCGACTGGCCGATCTCCTACCAGGATCTGAAGCCGGCATTCGAGCGCATCGAGCGCGAGCTGCCGGTCGCCGGCCAGGACTGGCCATGGGGCGACCCGCACACCTACCCCCACGCGCCCCATCCGATTTCGGGTGCCGCGGCAGTCGCTTGGCGCGGAGCTGAGGACCTTCAGATCAAGATGCGAGTCGGTCCGGTCTCGATCACCAACGGGGCGTTCGGTAACCGGCCACACTGCATCTATCGCGGCTTCTGCCTTCAGGGCTGCAAGGTCAACGCAAAGGCGAGTCCGCTGATCACCCACCTGCCTGACGCGATCGAGCACGGCGTCGAGGTGCGCGCGAACGCGATGGCGGTGCGCGTCGAGCTCGACGAGTCCAGCGGTCGCTGCACCGGCGTGACCTACATCAAGGACAGCCGCGAGTGTTTCGTGGCGGCCGATGTGGTGGCCGTCTGTGGATATGCGATCGAGACCCCGAGGTTGCTGCTGAACTCGACCAGCCGGCGGTTTCCGAACGGGCTCGGCAACGCCTCCGACCAGCTGGGGCGCTACGTGATGGTCCAGGGCGCCACCCAGGTGGCGGGCCGTTTTCCGGACGACCTCCGGATGTACAAGGCGCCGCCGCCCGAGGTTTCCAGCGAGCAGTTCTACGAGACTGACGCCGGCCGCGGCTTCGCGCGGGGATTCTCGATCCAGACGGTCAGCCCGTTGCCGATCGGCTGGGCCGAGCACGTGCAGGGTGATGGTCATTGGGGCGCCGCGCTGCGCGAGTACATGCGCGACTACAACCATTGGACGATCCTCGGGCTGTTGTGCGAGCTGCTGCCGCAGGCGGGCAACCGCGTGACGCTGGCCGACGAGCGTGACCAGTATGGGATGCCGATCGCCAACCTCTCGTACTCGCTGTGCGAGAACGACAAGCAGAACATCGCGTTCGGGACCAAGACGATCGAGCAGATCTGGGAGCACGCCGGCGCCCAGGATCAGCTCAAGATCGACCGCTTCGCACACCTCGTCGGCGGCGCGCGGATGGGGTTCTCGCCCGATGACAGTGTGGTCGATGCCGATCACCGCGTCTGGGGGGTCCCGAACCTGCTGATCGTCGACGGCAGCGTGTTTCCCACTCAGGGCGCCGCCAACCCGGCGCTGGTGATCATGGCGCTGGCCGACCGCTGCGCCGAGCTACTCAATCACAAGCGCATCGGGCTCGACAGCGCGGCGGCGCCCGCGTGATCGGCGCCCGAATCGAGAGCGTCGCAGCAAGGGCGTACACGATCCCGACGGATGGTCCCGAGGCCGACGGCACACTGGCCTGGGATTCCACGACGCTGGTGGTCGTGACAGTGCGGGCGGGCGGCGAGACGGGTCTGGGCTGGACATACGGGCACAAGGCGATCGCAACTCTGATCGAGAGCGATCTGGGCGACGCGATTGCGGGCAGCGACCCGATCGACGTCCAGGCGCGCTGGGCGTCGATGGTGCATGCGATCCGCAACAACGGCCGTCCCGGGCTGGCCTCGATGGCGATCGCCGCCGTCGACATCGCGCTCTGGGACCTGAAGGCGAAGCTGCTGGGACTGCCGTTGAGCAGGTTGTTGGGGCGCCACCATCGGGCGGTGCCGATCTACGGCAGCGGCGGTTTTGTCTCCTACTCGGACGAGCGCCTCGCCGACCAGCTGGGCGGCTGGGCGCAGAGCGGGATCCCGCGGGTGAAGATGAAGATCGGGGCTGATCAGGCGCGCGAGCGTGACCGGATCCGGGTCGCGCGCGAAGCGATCGGCGAGGATGTGCAGCTGTTCGTTGACGCCAACGGCGCCTACCGGCCCGAGCACGCGATCGAGCTTGCGCAGATGCTCGCCGAGCACGGCGTCAGCTGGTTCGAGGAGCCGGTCTCGTCTGACGATTGCGACGGGCTGCGTCACGTGCGCGAGCATGCACCACCGGGTGTCGCGATCGCCGCCGGCGAGTACGGCTATGACCTCCCGTACTTCGAACGGATGCTGGGGGCGAGCGCGGTCGACGTGCTGCAGGCCGACGTGACGCGGTGTGCCGGCATCACCGAGCTGCTGCGAGTCGACGCTCTCTGCCGGGCGCGCTCGCGGCCGTTGTCTCTGCATTGCTCGCCGACCCTGCACGCGAACGTGGGCCCGGCGCTCGAAACCGTCGTGCACATGGAGTACTTCCACGACCACGTGCGGATCGAGGCGCTGCTGTTCGATGGCATCCCGGAGCCTCACGACGGCACCCTGCCGCCGAACGAGGATCGCCCCGGGCTCGGAGTGCAGTTCCGCTGGTCAGACGCCGAGCGCTACGCCGCGTGAGCAGCATCAGTGTCCGGATGCGGACACTTGAAGGCGGCTCAGAGGCGAGCGTGCAGCGCGAAGACGCCGGTCAGGACGACGAACAGCAGCAGATAGATCCCGTACCTGCCCCACGAGGGCCACTCGGCGTGCGGGTCGCGAGACATCAGGTAGCGCTCTTCTTCACGAATCGTGTTGTTGCAGTGCGGACAGATCATTCGGTGTCAACTCCGGTCCTGGACGGCTGTGAACTAAGTAAGTTGATCATCGGCTACCCGGAGATGAGACGTGAGCAACATGAAGGGTCCGAAAGAATCAGATCAACGTTGTGTTGGCGCCATGTCCGCCGGCTGCTCACGATCCTCGTCGATGTCCTTCAGTCCGGCCACCACCGCCAGGCCGTTGGTGGCGTCGACGATCTCGTCGAGTTCCGAGAGCAACAGTTCGCGCTGGTGCGGATCTGCCGGCTCAGCCCCGCGTTCGAACGCGGTGTAGCGAGACCGTAGATCGGGAGTCGCGTGCGCTTCACCCGGGCCGCCGGTGGCGATTGCGCTCTCCGCGATCTCGAGCATCTGTGCGAGAGCGCGGGAGAGCGGAGCCAGCTTCGACAGCGATTCACGATCGCGGTCTTCCTGGGCGTCGAGCCGCAGCACCTGCACGGCCTGGACGAGCCTTCTCGTCGCATCCAGGGCTCGCTCGGCGTGCTCGGCGTCGATCCTGCGCCCGGCGGGCTCCGACAGAGAGCGCGCGACGGTCGCCTCAGCGTTGGTTCGTGCCAGCCGTGCTCGCCGCGAGATCGGCCGCACCTCCTGCTCGCGCAGCCGGTGACCGTCGATCAGCGAGGCCAGCACGACTCCGACGTAGGCACGCAGCTCACCCACGAGCTCCGCCAGCGCCTGACGCGCGGGCGTCTTTGACCACGTGGGCCACAGGGTATAGGCCAGCAGCCCGATCGAGCCGCCGACGAGCGTGTCGATCAGCCGGGCGCTTGCGGTCGCCAGCGTGTCCGGGCTGATCACGTTGATCAGAAACACGACCACGGCGGTGATAAAGCCAAAGCCGGCGGCGAAGCTGGCCGGAAAAGTCGCGTACCCCGCCCACGCCAGCAGCCCGATGAACACGACGGACGCCCCCCCCGCAGGGTGTAGAGCGACGGTGATCGCTCCCGCCAAGCCGACACCGAGACAGGTTCCCAGCGCCCGCTCGGTCCCGCGCGTGAAGGTGGCTCCGAACTCGGGCCGCAGCACTGTCGCGGCCGCGACGACCATCCAGTAACTCCGTTGCAGCGGCAGCTGGCGCGCAATTAGCTCAGCGGCCAGGACGACGACGGCGAGTCGCACCGCGTGCCGGCCGGCGGGCGAGCGCAGTGTCGCGTTCGCCCGCATCAGTTCGGCCACTTCGCGCGCTCGCTGCAGCGGGTCGTTGGCATGCTTGTAGAGCCGGCGCCTGAACAGACCGCTGCCCTCGCCTGCGGCCGGCGCGAGCTCGTTGACGGCGCGGAGCAGGCCCGCCAGTCCAGCGACGCGGCGCGCCATCTGCGAGGCGACGGGTCCGTCAGCGAGAGCGCTGAGCTCGGTCACCCGCTGGCGCATCGCGTCCGCGACCTCACGGTCGCCCTCGATCGCGCGCGCGGCCAAGGCGAGCGTGGAGGCGGCGAGCTCGAGCGCACGCGCTCCGCTACTCGCCGTCTGATCGGCGCTGCCCACGATCCGCTCGCGGCGCAGCAGCGTGTGCAGGACGCTCAGCTCGACCCGTAGACGGAGCCCCTGGGCGACCAGGCTGCGGAGCGTCAGCAGCGCCGGGTCGCCGAAGAAAGCAGGCGATGAGAGCATCGTCGAGGCGGTATCGAGCGCCTCCCCGGCGGCCAGCGAGGAGCCGGGTGAGTTCGCCCTGGCGAGCTCTGACAGCGCGCGATATCCCGACGCGGTCGCCGCGCGCTGGGCTCGCAGCGGGGTCGGCCATCGCACGAGGCTCTGAAGCACCACCTGTGCGATCCCGCCCGCGAAGACGAGCGCAGCGAGACCCGCCGCGGCCGGCGCCGGCTCACTGAAACGCCCGAAGACGACAAACGCGATGATCGCCTGGGTGCCGACCACGCCGCCGCGGTTACCGACCACCACCAGCAGCCCGCCGGTCAAACACCAGACGAACAGCAGGGCAAGGTGAAGCGAGGCGTGGACTCCGGTCACGCTGCCGACGAATGTCGAGATCGCCATCAGCGTGGCGTCGGTCGCCATCACCGCGAGCGGTGGCCGCCCGCCCCTGACCCGCCACGCGATCCCGACGAGCATTGCGCCGGCGCCCATCGTCACACCCCAGACGGGCTGGCCGATCGCGATCCCGACGGCGACGACGACCACCACCGGGATCGCCGCCAGCAGACCCGCCGGCGCCGACACCATCGAGCGATCGAAGCGGGCCGCTTGGCGGACCGCGACGGTCAGAGCGGCGGGCTCTTCAGCTTGCTGCTCGTGGCCGGGCGACGACACGATGCGACAGTAGCCCGCTGGTTCACTCCGGCGCGTCCGTTCGGGCAGAGACGATCCTGGCCGATCAGCTCGATTTGACGAAGGGAAAGGCCCGCGGATAGATCGCGCGTTCAGCGGACTCTCACGCAATCGCTGTCAGAATTCCGACTCGGTCGCCGCGTCCGCAATTGGCGCGGGTTGGTCGCGGGCGCTCGCTGGTTATTAAAAGTGGTAGCTCGCATGTCGTGGGAGGCGAGCAACGAGTTGCTTTCGCAAGGCCGGACAGGCGGGCCCCTGCGTGGTCAGCCATGAGAGGACTGACGATGAACCCCAAAATTGCTGCACGGGAGGCGGAGGCTCGCGGCGATGGTCTGTACCGAACGGAATCGGCTGAGCTGTTCCAACGCTTTCACGAGAGCGGGGATCCGCAGGCACGCGAGGAGCTGGTCAGGCGGTTCCTGCCGCTCGCCCGCAAGCTGGCGGGTCGTTACACGAACCCTTGCGAGCCGTTCGAGGATCTGGTCCAGGTCGCCAGCGTCGGGTTGCTGGGGGCGATCGACCGCTTTGATCCGGGCCGGGGGGTGGAGTTTCAGTCATTCGCGGTCCCGACGATCCTCGGGGAGCTGAAGCGCTACTTTCGCGGGACAGGCTGGTCGGCGCATGTACCCCGGCGGGCCCAGGAGTTCGCGCTGAAGGTCGACAAAGCGGTTCGCGAAATCTCGGCGAGGACGGGCGAAGCGCCAGGGGTGACGGATCTCGCGCACTACCTCGAGCTCAGCACGGAAGATGTGCTGACGGGACTCGATGCGAGCCAGGCTCACTTCTCGCTGTCGCTCGATGCTCCATCCAGGCAATCGGACGGTCGGTCGGAAGCCGATTCATTCCTGGACGGGCTCGGGCGCGAAGACCAGGGCTTTGGTCTGGTCGAGACGATGGTCTCGCTCGGTGCGGCGCTCGAGCAGCTTCCGCCGATCGAGTGCGAGGCGCTCACGCTGAGGCTGACCGGCGACCTGAAACAGATCGAGATCGCCGAGCGACTGGGTTGCTCTCAAATGCAGGTTTCGCGCCTCTTGCGGCGTGCTGCCGCGCACGTCCGCGAGCTGATGGAGGGCAGCTAGCGCTAGCCCGTGCGGCGGATTCGCGCCGGATCGTAAACCCCCTCTCGTCAGCCAGACGAGTGCTGGTCGGTATCGCCGAACGGCGAATCATCGTCGGACGGCGCGCCTGGCGGCCTGTCAGCAGCGGGGCTCTGCGAACCTCCCTCGGCGCCCGGCTCACCAGGTCGATCCTCGGGTGCAGGTTGGGGGCGCTCGGATCGGCGTTCACGCTCGGGTTGATCGTGCATACCGGTCCGCTACCCGTGCGTGGAGCGCCCAAACTCGAAAGCTCGGCTGAGCGGTGATTCTGCCACGGCACTGGGTATGGGAAACGTATGGCATCGGAGAAGCAGCGGCGGGCAGCGCGCAGGAACGTCAAGTCCGCGCAGGCGGGAGCGCAACGAAAGCAGACGCTCAAGAACCTGCCCGCCAGCACGCGCAGCGCGCTGGGCAAGGAGGCCGCGGCGGTGCGCCGCGGCGACTCGCCCACGCGCAAGGAGCTGGAGCGCCGCGCGCGCGAGCTCGACATCGCTGGACGTTCGAAGATGGGCAAGGACGAGCTCAAGCGCGCGGTCGCGGCGCGAGGTGACTGAAACGGCGGCTGCCGCACGCGAGCCTCGACGGCCGCGGTTTACCACCTCCGCCGGTGGGTAGCGGCAAGGTTCATGTGGCTGACGTTCTTATTTGTCCTCGGGCTGGTGTTCGTGCTGGTGGGTGGCGTCCTGCTCGGCGGCGTCTTCACGCTTGTCCTTGTTCCACTGGCACTTGTGGCTGCGGTGTCGGTCGCGGCGTATTCGATCATCGCGCGGGGCGCGGGCGCCGACCCGGCCGTGAATCCGAAGACCGAGGACGGAGCTCCGCTGCCGCACTCCGACCACGCGAACACGGCACCAGCCCCCACTACACCCGACGATCTCGTCGACGCCCGGCAGCACCAGTAGTGATGTGTGGAGCGTTCACGGCTGACACGGCTAACGGACCCGGTTGGCTCAACCTCCCTCTCGTGGGCGTGGACGCGGGTGGGTGAGGCGCGCGGAGACCGCCGCAAGAGAGCCCGCCTGCCCGCAGTCCACGCCCTGACCTCGACTCCAGAACGGCGAGGCAGGCCCTGACCGCGCGTCGGCAGCTAGCGGTCGATCGCGTGAAAGCGCGGCAGTATGTGCTCGGCGTAGGCCGCGAAAAACGCGTCCTGGTCAGGCCCAATCTGGTTGACGTAGAGCTCATCGAACCCTGCGTCCTCGTACCCGCGGATCGCTTCCAGATGAAGGTCGACGTCGGGTCCGCACGGTACGTCTTCGGACGCGAGCTCGGTGCTCACGAGCTCGGCTGCCTGCTCAAAATGCGCCGGGGTCGGCAGGATCTGCGCCAGTTCGCCGGGGAGTCCCTCGTTGGCCCATAACCGGTGCACGAGCGCTCGGGCCCGATCCTCGTCGTCACCCCAGCACACCTTCAGACCGCCCTGAACGAGCTTGCCGCCGCCGCCGCCAGCGCGGAAGCGGCTCACCGACTCCTCGTCGGGCCCGACCGTGCAATAACCGTCGCCGACGCGAGCCGCGAGGTCTACCGCGCGCTCGCCGAAGCCGGAGATGATCACCTTCGGGGGCGCCGCTGGCAGATCGTAGACGCGACAGTGCTCGACCCTGTAGTGGCGGCCACGGTGTTCCTGGACGCCTCCCTGCCAGAGCAGACGTATCACCTCGATCGCTTCCTCCAACATCTCCAGCCGTTCGGCGGCGGCCGGCCAGCGGTCCCCGAGGATGTGCTCGTTGAGCGCCTCGCCGCTCCCGACGCCGAGGTTGAAGCGACCGTCGAGGAGAACTGCGGACGTGGCGGCCGCCTGGGCGACGATCGCGGGGTGGATCCGGATCGTCGGGCACGTGACGGCCGTTGTCACGGTAATTGAGTCGGTCGCCGAGGCGATCGCACCGATCGTCGACCAGACGAACGGGCTGTGACCCTGAGCGTCGTTCCAGGGATGGAAGTGGTCCGAGATCCAGAGACGGTCAAAGCCGGCCCGCTCTGCCTTGAGCGCCTGCGCGACGAGGTGTTTGGGACCCCATTCCTCGCTGGAGAGAAAATAACCGAGCCTCATGGACTCAAGATGCCCGTTCGTGCCCGCGGCTAACAGGTGCTTGCCGCCAGTTGCCCCAGGGTATGCCCGATCAGTGACATCTCAGGCAAGTGCCGGCGAGGACGATCCGCGCGACGAGACCGCTGCCGAGCGACTCGATCGCAACACGATGGAGCTGCTCAACGAGTTGCGCGTCGCGGGGACCGGGATCCAGGTGCTGTTCGCGTTTCTGCTGGTCGTACCGTTCAATACTGGGTGGCGCCATGTCTCTGCGTTCGGTCAGACGGTCTACTTCGCGGCGCTCCTCTGTGTCGCGACCGCGGCCGTACTGCTGATCGCACCCTCGATCCAGCACCGGGTCCTGTTCCGCCACGGGGAAAAGCGCTACCTGGTGACGACCGCGAACCGGATCGCGATCATCGCGATGGTCTTCCTCGCCGCGGGCCTGACCGGCATTCTGATCCTGATCAGTGATGTCGTCGTCGGTGGGGCGGCTCCGTGGATCGTCGGTGGGCTGTCGGGGTTGGCGATCGTGGCCCTGTGGTTCGGCATACCGCTCCGCCGGATCGCCGAGGAACGCCGCTTGTCGGGCCGCACCGGCGGCGTAGACTCGGTCAGCGGAGGTCGGTAGCCGCCTGTCACCGGGTAATAGAAACTCCAACGAAATCGAGCCTGGAGGTCATCCAGATGACGAGTCCCCTCAAAGCCCTTCGCGAGCACGGTCAGAGCCCGTGGATCGACTATCTCTCACGACCGTTCGTCCGTGACGGCGACTTCGCCGGGCTGATCGACGACGGGATCGTCGGCGTGACCTCCAACCCGACGATCTTCCAGGGCGCAATCGCGGACGGGGACGCGTACGACGACCAGATGCGCGAGGTGCTGGCGCACGAGAGCGATCCCAAAGAGGTGTTTCTCGCGCTCGCCCGCGAGGACATCCGCGGCGCCTGCGACCTGTTGGCGCCTGTATTCGACCGCGGCGACGAGACTCGTGACGGCTGGGTATCACTCGAGGTCGATCCCAACCTCGCGCACGACGCGGCAGAGACGGCCAAGGAAGCACAGCGGCTGCACGAGATGGTGGAGCGGCGCAACCTGTTCGTGAAGATCCCCGGCACGCTGGAGGGATTGGAGGCGATCGAGGAGACGATCGCCGCCGGCATTCCGGTCAATGTGACGCTGCTGTTCTCGCTCGAGCGCCACCGCGCCGCCGCCGACGCGTATCTGCACGGGTTGCGCCGGCTGCGGGATGCCGGCGGCGATCTGTCGACGGTCGCGTCGGTGGCCTCGTTCTTCGTCTCGCGTGTGGACACGGAGGCCGACAAGCGCCTCGATCAGATCGGTGGCCACGATGACCTCAAGGGGACCCTCGCGATCGCCAACGCCAAGCTCGCCTACCAGACCTACCTGGAGGTGTTCAGCGGCGGCGACTGGGAGGACCTCCAGGCCGCCGGTGCATCCGCGCAGCGATGCCTGTGGGCGTCGACCTCGACCAAGAACCCCGCTTACCGGGACGTGCTCTACGTCGAGGAACTGATCGGGCCCGCGACCGTCAACACGATGCCGCGCGAAACGATCGAAGCCGTCCAGGACCATGGCCGGATCGAGCGGACCCTGGACCGCGACGTCGACGAGGCGCGGCGGACGCTGGAGCGCTTCGCCGAGGCTGGTATCGACTATGACGACGTCGTGGCCGTGCTCGAGCGCGAAGGGGTCGAGAAGTTCGCCGCGTCGTTCAAGGAGCTGCTCGACGGGGTCGCCTCCAAGCGCGAGCAGCTCGTGGCCGCCTAACTCTCGGGGGCCATCCGGCCGGCCACTGGCGATCCCCTGGGGTCGGGTTGGCCACTGGCGATCGGGTGTGCATGAGCTGATGACCGGGTAGCGCTCTGGTCGAGGCCGATCGTCCTGCACCCAACCGCTGGTGACAAGCGGGAGGTTGGTGGGTAGGAACCCGAGGCTGCGCGTCCGCCGAGCAGTGCTCGGCTCCCGGCGATCGCAAACGACAGGAGGACTGACTTGTGAGCAACGGCGAGAAGGCGGAGGTCGTCGTCGTCACCGGAGCTTCCGGTGGCGTCGGACGGGCGATCGCGCACGCGTTTGCCAAGCGCGGAGCCCACGTCGGGCTGCTCGCCCGTGGCGAGCGAGGACTCGAGGACGCGCGGCGCGAGGTCGAGGAACTTGGTGGGCAGGCGCTCGTGGTCACGACCGATGTGGCGGTCGCCGATCAGGTCGAGGCCGCCGCGGAGGCGGTGGAGGCCCATTTCGGCCCGATCGACACGTGGGTCAACGACGCGATGGCCACCGTCTTCGCCCGCGTCGTCGACACGACCGCGGAGGAGTTCAAACGTGCGACTGAGGTCACCTATCTCGGCACCGTGTACGGCACGATGGCGGCGCTGAAGCGGATGACGGCGCGTGACAGCGGAACGATCGTGCAGGTGGGGTCGGCGCTGTCCTATCGCGCGATCCCGCTGCAGGCCGCCTACTGCGGGGCGAAGTTCGCGATCCGTGGTTTCACCGATTCGATTCGCTCCGAGCTGCTGCACGACCGCAGCAGCGTCCGCATCACGATGGTGCAGCTGCCGGGTGTCAACACGACCCAGTTCAACTGGTGCCGCTCGAAGCTGCCCAACCATCCGCAGCCGGTGCCGCCGATATATCAACCCGAGATCCCGGCCGAGGCTGTCTACTTTGCAGCTCACCACCGCCGGCGCGAGCTCTGGGTCGGTTACAGCGCCGTCGAGGCGATCATCGGCAGCAAGCTCGCGCCGGGGTTCGCCGACCACTACCTCGCTCGCAAGGCATTCGAGGGACAGCAGGTCAAGGACATGCCCGTCCCGGCCGACCGCCCCAACAACCTGTTCTCGCCGGTGCCGCAGCTCGCGGCCACGCACGGGATGTTCGATGACCGCGCGAAGCGACGCAGTCCCCAGTTGTGGGCCAACAAGCACCGCGGGGCGCTCGGCGCCGCGGTCGCTGCGGCGGCCGCCGCCGGTGTGGCCGGCATCGCCGCGCGGGATCGATGAGCGATCGCGGCCGGGCGGCCGCCGTCAGCGCGCCGCACATCCTGCGTGAATATGCGCTGATCGCCGACGGCGAGCGCGGCGCGCTGGTCGGACCGCATGGCGACTACAGTTGGATGTGCTTTCCGCGCTGGGATTCCGACGCATGCTTTGCGACTCTGATCGGCGGCGGCGGCAGCTACGCGGTGACGCCCGCGGCGCGGTTCGTCTGGGGCGGCTATTACGAGCACGGGTTGATCTGGTGCAGCAGGTGGGTAACCGACGACGGCCTGGTCGAGTGCCGCGAGGCGCTCGCGCTTCCCGGAGACCCGCAGCGGGCCGTCGTGCTTCGTCAGATCCACGCGCGGACCGGTGGTGCGCGAGTTGACGTGGTGCTCGACCTGCGGGCCGAGTTCGGCGCCAAGCGGATCACGCATCTGCGCCTCGACGACGATGGGGTCTGGCATGGCCGCCTGGCGGGAGCTCACGTCAGCTGGACCGGCGCCTCTGAAGCGAAACCGCTGGACGAAGGTGACGGTGGCCGCCCGCTTGCGATGACGCTCGAACTCGAACAGGGGGCGCGCCGCGACCTGGTGCTGGTGCTCGACACCAGCTCAGCGCCCCAGCCGCCGCCGGAGGCGGCCCGGGCGTGGTCGGCGACCGAGGCCGGCTGGCGTGATTGCGTCCCACCTCTCGAATGCGCGGTCGGGGAGCGCGACGCACGGCACTCGTATGCCGTGCTCAAGGGCTTGACGAGCTCCGGCGGGGGAATGGTCGCCGCGGCGACGATGTCGCTCCCCGAACGCGCCCGCGAAGGCCGCAACTACGACTACCGCTACGTGTGGATTCGCGACCAGTGTCTGTCCGGTCAGGCAGTCGCCAGGGCCGGTGCCCACCCACTGCTCGACGACGCCGTCAGGTTCGTGTCCGAGCGGCTGCTCGAGGACGGCCCACAGCTGGTGCCGGCCTACACCACCGAGGGTGGTGCCGTGCCCGATCAGCGCAGCCTCGGTCTGCCGGGCTATCCGGGCGGGACCGACGTCGTCGGAAACTGGGTCAACCGGCAGTTTCAGCTGGATGCGTTTGGCGAGTCACTGCTCCTGTTCGCGGCCGCCGCCGGGCTCGATCGTCTCGACGCCGATGGATGGCGCGCGGTTGAAGCCGCGATCGCCGCGATCGAGAAACGGTGGCGCGAGCCGGACGCCGGGATCTGGGAGCTTGAGCCAGACAACTGGACTCACAGCCGCCTGATCTGCGCTGCCGGCCTGCGCGCGATCGCCTCGCACCAGGCTTCCGAGCAGTCGGCCTCATGGCTGGCGCTCGCCGACGCGATCGTCGCCGAGACGTCCGCCACCGCTGTGCACCGCGATGGCCGCTGGCAGCGGTCGCCGGCCGACGACCGGATCGACGCAGCGCTGCTGCTGCCCGCGATCAACGGCGCCGTCGCGCCCGACGATCCTCGCTCGCTGGCGACGCTGCGCGCGGTCGAGCGAGAACTCGCCGATGACGGCTACTGCTATCGCTTCCGGCCTGACGCTCGGCCCCTGGGCGAAGCCGAGGGTGCCTTCATACTGTGCGGTTTCCTGCTCGCGCTGGCCTGGGATCAGCAGGGCGATGCGGTGCGCGCCGGGCGCTTGTTCGAACGCAACCGCGCGGCCTGCGGACCGGCGGGGCTGATCTCCGAGGAGTTCGATGTCGTCCAGCGCCAGCTTCGCGGCAACATCCCGCAGGCGTTCGTCCATGCCGCGCTGCTGCAGTGCGCGGTCACCTTGCACGGAGATGGGTCGGCGTGAGCGGGTGGCTGTCGGCGCTGCGCTGCGCGTACGGTGTGACGCTGATCGCCGCGCCGCCGTCGTCGCTGTCGAAGCTGAGCCGCGCGCCGATTGATCGCCGGACCGCGCTCGTCGCACGAGTGCTTGGCGCCCGTGAGCTGCTGCAGGCGGCGCTCGTGGCTCGTCATCCGAGCCGCAATGCTCAGCTGGCAAGCGCCGGTGTAGATGGACTCCATGCCGCGACGATGTTTGCGCTCGCGGCGCTCGATCACAGCCGGCGGACCGTGGCGCTTCAAAGCGGCGCCACCGCGACCGCGCTGGCGGTCGCGTCGCTAGCCGCGGCGCGGCGAAGCCGATAGTTGTCAGTCGACAGACGCTTTTAGTTATCGGGGCGTCACCCGGGGGTAGGGATCACCTCGCTTCCCTCTCGGTTCGCCCGCGTGTCATTCTGCTCCCGTCACCGCCACCGCCCCTCGAGCCGGCGACTGGCCGCCGTCGGCGCGACGGTGGGCGCCGGCACCCTGGTCGCCGGCTGTGGCAAGCAGTCGATCCTTTCGACCCACAGCCCGCAGGCTCACAACATCATGGTGCTGTGGTGGTGGATGCTCGGTGCGGCCGTGATCGTCTTCGCCGGCGCGGTAACGCTGCTCGTGCTCGCCTACATTCGCCGCCGGACGCCGGGGCTGCCGATCTTTGGCGAGCGCGAGGGGATCTCGGAAGGGATGGTGCTGGTGTTCGGGCTGGCGATCCCGGCCGTCGTGCTGGTGGCGCTGTTCGGGGCCGCGAACGTCTACCTAATCCAGCAGACGTCGCCGCCGTCGCCGTCCAGCACCGCGATGACGATCGACGTGATCGGTCATCAGTGGTGGTGGGAAGTCCGTTATCCGGGAACCGCAGCGGTGACCGCGAACGAGATCCATATCCCGGTTGATACGCGCGTGAACGTCGTCGCGACGACCGCCGACGTGATCCACAGCTTCTGGGTCCCGGCGCTGAACCGGAAGATCGACATGATCCCCGGGCGGCGGAACCGGATTCTGCTCGACGCGGCCAATCCAGGCGTCTACCGCGGGCAGTGCTCTCAGTTCTGCGGCGTCCAGCACGCACACATGGCGCTGTACGTGTTCGCTCAGCGGCCCGCTCGCTACCGAGCCTGGTTGGCGAACATGGAGGCGGCGGCGCGCCCGCCGGTGACGAGTGCCGCACGGGCCGGTCAGCAGCTGTTCATGAGCAGCCAGTGCGCAAGCTGCCACCGGATCGCTGGCACGCCGGCACAGGGTGACATCGGCCCCGACCTGACGCACGTCGCGAGCCGCACGACGCTGGCGGCGCTGACGATCGCCAACACGCCGAAGTGGCTCGCCGCCTGGATTCGAAACCCCCAGGCGATCAAGCCCGGTGACCGGATGCCCGACCTTGGGCTGTCGGCAAGCCAGGTCTCGTCGCTGGTCGCCTACCTGGAGACGCTGAGGTAATGGCGACCACGGTCTCCCCGGCCGGCCAGCGGCACATCGAACGCCTGGATCGGATCTGGGCTGAGCGCCGCGGCCTGATCGGCTGGCTGACGACGACCGATCACAAGCGGATCGGGATCCTCTACTTCTTCACCGCACTGGCGTTCTTCGGCGCCGGCGGCGTCGAGGCGCTGCTGATCAGGACTCAGCTGATCGGACCAAACGGGCACCTGCTGTCACCTCAGGCCTACGACGAGGTGTTCACGATGCACGGGATCACGATGATCTTCCTGTTCGTGATCCCGATGACCACGGGCGCGTTCGGGAACTATCTGATTCCCCTGATGATCGGGGCGCGGGACATGGCCTTCCCACGCCTGAACGCGCTCTCGTACTGGATCTACCTCGCCTCCGGGATCTTCATGTACGTCGCGCTTGCCCAGGGCCACGCGCCGAACGCGGGCTGGTTTGACTACGTGCCGCTCGCGTCAAAGCAATTCGACCCCGGCAACAACATCGACTTCTACGGCTACGGCCTGATCTTCAACGGCATCTCCAGCACCGCCGCGGCGATCAACTTCATCGTCACGATCTTCAAGCTGCGGGCGCCGGGAATGTCGATCAACCGGATGCCGCTGTTCTGCTTCGCGTTCCTCGCGGTCGCGTTCGCGCTCCTGTTCGCGCTCCCGTCGCTCAGCGTCGCGGCGCTGTTCCTCGAGCTCGACCGCCAGCTCGGCTTTCACTTCTACGACGCATCGCACGGTGGCGACCCGCTGCTGTGGCAGAACCTGTTCTGGATCTTCGGGCATCCCGAGGTCTACATCATCATCCTGCCGGCGTTCGGGATCGCGACCTCGATCATCCCCGCGTTCGTGCACCGGCGGATGGTGTTCTTCCCGCTGGTGGCGCTGTCGGAGATCCTGGTCGCGTTCCTGGGCTTCGGCGTCTGGCTGCACCACATGTTCACGGTCGGCTTCTCGAGCCTGACGACCGTCTACTTCGCCGCCGCCAGCCTGATCATCGTGATCCCGTCGGCGATCCAGCTGTTCGCGTGGATCACGACGATCCTCACCGGCACGCCGGAGTTCAAGACGCCGCTGCTGTTCATCGTCGGCTTCATCGTCTACTTCATCGTCGGCGGCCTCTCGGGGATCACGGTGGCGGCGATCCCATTCGACCAGCAGGTACACGACAGCTATTACATCGTCGCCCACTTCCACTTCGTGATCTTTGGCGCGGCGGTATTTCCGATCCTCGGCGGGATGTATTTCTGGTTTCCGAAGCTCACCGGCCGGATGTACCACGAGGGGGTCGGCAAGCTCAGCTTCTGGCTCACGTTCGCCGGCACCTTCGTGACCTTCTTCCCGATGCACATCGTCGGCATCCTCGGCATGCCGCGGCGGGTCTACACCTACCCGGCCGGACTCGGCTGGACATTGCTGAACTTCATCGAGTCGATCGGCGCCTACGTGCTCGCCGCCGGGCTCGTCCTGATCGTCGTCAATCTATTCGTGAGCCGCTTCCGTGGACCGCTGGCGGGCAACGATCCGTTCGGCGGCGACACGCTCGAATGGTCGGTCAGCTCGCCGCCGCCGGCCTATAACTACGCGGTCATTCCGACCGTCTCGAGCGCCTATCCGATGTGGGACGAGGACGATCGCAAGGCCGACAGCCGGCGACTTGACCGCGGCGAGGGGCTGCTTGAGCGCGGCCACCAGACGCCCGCGACGACCGTCCAGGACGCCCAGCTCGACGAGATCCTCGAGATGCCGCCCTACTCCGCCTGGCCGCCGGTGACGGCGCTGATGCTCGCAGGCGTGTTCGCGATGCTCCTGATGCACCACTACTGGATCGCCGTCGGTTTCGGCGCCGCCGGCGGCATGGCGCTGCTGGCCTGGCACCGCAACGGGGTGGCGGTCTGATGGAGGCATCCCCCCGGCGCGCAGTCAGCGAGCGCAGCCAGACGGCGGCCGCGATCGCGCGCTCGAGAATCGCGCAGCCAAGCGGTTGGTGGGGGATGGCGCTGTTTCTCTGCGCCGAGGCGTCGCTGTTCGGAATCCTGATCTCGACCTACTTCTACCTCGACTTCGACGCGCGCTCCTGGCCACCGGACGGGATCAAGCCACCGAGCGTGACGCTGCCGCTGCTTGCGACCGCGGTGCTGCTGACGACCACGGTCCCGCTCCTGCTGGCGGTCCGCGCGTCGCGCGCCGGGGATCGATGGCGCGTCGTTTGGCTGATCGTGCTCGCCGTCGTCATACAGGCGCTCTATCTCGCCGGCCAGGTCCTGCTGTTCGCTCACGACCTGCGGCAGTTCTCGCCCAAAGCGAGCGCATACGGCTCGATCTACTTCACGATGCTCGCGGCCCACCATGCTCACGTGCTGCTCGGGATCCTGCTCGAGCTGGCGGTGCTATGGCAGGTGGTCCGCAAGGGGCTGACCAACTACTGGCTGATCGGCGTCCGCACGGTCGCTCTCTACTGGTACGTCGTCAGCGTGCTGGCCGTGTTCGTCGTCCTCACGCAGCTGAGTCCGTCACTGTGAGCCGGAGGCTGCCGTCGAACTCGCTGCTGTGGTTTGGCGTGCTGGGCGGCGCGGTCGCGTGGGCGCTCCAGTTTCTCGCCAACCTGTTCTTCACCTTCGCCGAGTGCGATCAGCCGACCCAGCGGTGGGCGTTGCCGGTTCACAGCTGGGAGATCGCCCTGTCGGTGGTCGCGCTCGGTATCGGGCTGAGCGCGGCCGCTGTGTCGCTGACAATCTTCCTGCGTACGGCGCGCGTAGATCACGTCTCGGCCAAGGAACGGCAGGGCAGAGGGACGCGCCCGCCGCTCGGCCGCGTCCACTTTCTGGCGATGATCGGGCTGCTGGTCAACTTCCTGGCGCTTGCGATCATCGTGATGACCGGGATCGGCGCGCCGCTACTGCCGATCTGCCAGCAATCATGAGTCGCGCTCGCACCGCAACGGTGGTGCTGGCGGTGCTCGTGCTTGGGTCAGTTCCGATTGCGCAAGCCCAGCCGCAGTCGGGAATCGTCCGGCCGACGTTCGAGCCGGCCACGCCGAGTGTGGCGCTCGGCGCCGAGCTGTCGCGGGCAACTGCGCCAGCTGCCACGGCATCGCCGGCTCGGGGATAAAAGCTCCGCGACCGGGGGCCGGCGACATCCTCGGGGCCGGTCCGCCGCTGCGCCACGTCGGCGCGCTGGCGGCGGACTTCTACCTGCGCCGCGGCTACATGCCGCTGTCGAGCATCCACGACCAGCCCGAGGGCCGAGAGGGTCCTGTTCTCCGACAAGGAGATCCGCTCGCTGGTCCACTACGTCGCGTCGCTTGGCAGGGGTCCGGCGATCCCGCACCCGGACCCGTCGGCCGGCAGCATCTCCACAGGCCAGCAGCTGTTCAGCCTGCACTGCGCTGGCTGCCATCAGATCGACGCCCGCGGTGGCTTTGTCACGGGTGCCCGGGTGCCTCCGCTGCAGGGGCTGCCGGCGACGCAGATCGCTGAGGCGGTGCGGATCGGGCCCTACCTGATGCCGCGCTTCTCGACCGAGGCGATCTCCGACGCGCAGCTGAACTCGATTGTCAAGTACGTGCTCAGCACAAACCACGAGGACAACGCCGGCGGCTGGGGGATGGGAACCTCGGTCCGATCCCAGAGGGCCTCGTGGCGTGGTGGATCGGCGCCCCACTGCTGGTTCTTTCGTGTCGAATGGTGGGAAGAAGGAGGAGGCGGAGATGAGATTCTGGCAATGGCTGGTCGCCGCGTTCGCGTGGCTGCTCGCGCGGACCCGTCGCCGTCGATCCGATGGCGACAGCGTAGGTTCGGGCGACGCGGACGAGCCGATCGTTCCCGCCGGCACCCCGGAGCGCCGGGCGGAGAACGTGGTGCTCGCGCTGCTCGGGATCGCGGCTCTGTTCGCGCTCGGGTTCATCCTCGTGTACGCCGAGTTCAGCCCGACCGCGGTGCCGAACGAGCTGCTCGGGCTGTGCATGGGGCTCGCGCTCGTGTTCATCGGCGCGGCGCTGACCATCGCCGCCAAGCGGCTGGTCGTCACCGAGGAGCTGGAGGACGACTACCCGCAGGAGAACCCTGAGCAGCAGCGCGAGATCGCCGAGATAATCCACCAGAGCGGCAGCCGGATCACCCGCAAGCGGCTGCTGCTGGGCGCCGGTGCGGCGACCGGCGGCGCGCTCGGGCTCGCCGCGTTGTCGCCGGTGCTGTCGCTGGGCCCGGTGTGGGACACGGCGCCGCTCGATCGGACGCCCTGGCACCGGGGCGTTCGCGTGGTCGACGTCGACAGCAACCCGATCCCCGCTGCGAGCATCGAGCAGCGGACGTTCTACACCGGGTTTCCCGAAGGCGCGGACTTCGACCAGATCGCCGCCCCGCTGGTGATCGTCCGGCTGGACCCGAGCAAGCTCGACGCTTCCGGCGGGTCGGACCGACTGGGCGCCGGAGGGGATCCTCGCCTATTCGAAGATCTGCACGCACGCCGGCTGCGCGGTCGCGTTGTATCGCAAGCCGACCTTCCCGGTGCTCGAGCCCAACAACGCGCTCGTCTGCCCGTGCCACTACTCGACCTTCGACCCCTACTCCGGCGGCACCGTGATCTATGGCCCCGCGGGCCGACCGCTGCCGCAGCTTCCGTTGATGATCGACGGGGACGGGAACCTGCGGGCGGGGGGAACTTCTCGGGCCGTGTGGGTCCGAGCTGGTGGGCGGTCAGGGAGCGGCCGGAGTGAGCGGCGGGGCCTCGGATCCGATCGCCGATCCGGTCCGCTTCATCGACGAGCGGACGGCCGCGGCACCGCAGATGCGCAAGCTGATGCGCTATCTGTTCCCCGATCACTGGTCATTTTTGCTCGGCGAGGTGGCGCTGTACGCATTCCTGGTCCTGATCGCGACCGGGATCTACCTGGCGCTGTTCTACGACCCGAGCACGGCGCAGACCGTCTACCACGGCCCCTACGCGCCTCTCGACGGTCAGATGATGAGCCAGGCCTACATGTCGGTGCTGGACATGTCACTGAGCCAGAAGGCCGGGCTGCTGATGCGCCAGACCCACCACTGGGCCGCCGACGTGTTCATGGTCTCGATCGTCATGCATCTGATGCGCGTGTTCTTCACGGGGGCGTTTCGCAAGCCCCGGGAGCTGACCTGGATCGTCGGCCTGCTGCTGCTGTTCACCGGGCTGCTGGAGGGCTTTCTCGGCTACTCGCTGGTCGACGATCTGCTGTCGGGGATGGGGCTCGCGATCGGCTACGGAGTCGGTCTCTCGATCCCGATCGTCGGCGGCCCGATGACGCTCGCGATCTTCGGGGCTCCGTTTCCCGGCAAGCCGGCCTTCTTCTCGCGCATGTACATCGCGCACGTGTTCCTGATCCCGGTCCTGCTCGCGACCCTGATCGGCATTCACCTGGCGCTGATCATGGCTCGCCACCACACTCAGTTTCGCGAGAGCGAGCGCACCACTGACCGGCGGATCGTGGGCGTCCCGCTGTTCCCGGGGCAGGCGCCGCGCTCGCTGGCGCTGATGTTCTTCACGGCGGGAATCCTGTTCCTGTTCGGCGGCTTGGTGCAGATCAACCCGATCTGGCAGTGGGGGCCGTTCCACACCTGGCTCGGGACCAACGGAGCTCAGCCCGACTGGTACCTGGGCTGGCTGATCGGCGCGCTGCGGCTGATGCCGAGCTTCGACGTCACGATCGGCCACTTCACGCTGGTTCCGAACCCGTTCTGGGGCGGCGCGCTGTTCCCGCTGTTCGTGCTCGCCGTGCTGGCGAGCTTTCCGTGGGTCGAGCGCCGGTTCACGCATGATCACGCGGTCCACAACATCGCCGACCGTCCGCGCGATGCGCCGACGCGCACCGCGTTCGGGGTCGCTTTTCTGAGCTGGGTGTTCCTGGTGTTCGTGTTCGGGGCCGCTGATCGCCTGTTCGTGCTGTTCGGGCTCAGCTACGACACGCAGCTGTACGTGTTCCGGATCGGGATCTGGGTGGTGCCGCTGGCGTTGTTCTTCCTCAGCCGGCGGATCTGTCGCGAGCTTGTCGCGGCCGACGCGGTCGACGCGGTCCGCAGAGCGGCGGAGGCGGAGGGCGAGGAGCGTGAGCGTTCACTGGCGGCTCGTTCGTGATCGACCACCTGGCAGAGTTCATTCCGCCGCTCGGCGCGACGTTCGTATATCTGATCCTCTACCGCCGGCGGGCTGCGACGCTCGCCCGCGAACGGCGGCCGGTGGCGCGCTGGCGCACGGCCTCGTTCGTGTCCGGGGTCCTGCTGGTCACGCTCGTGCAGCTGCCACCGCTCGACGGGCTCGCCGACACCCTGCTGGTCGCCCACATGATCCAGCACATCGTGATCGGCGACCTCGCGTCGCTGCTGATCGTGCTCGGCCTGACGGGGCCGATGCTCGCGCCTTTGCTGCGGACACGAGCCTCGCGCGCGGCACGCCGGCTGGCACACCCCCTCGTCGCGCTCGCACTCTGGGCGATCGATCTATACGTCTGGCACCTGCCACTGCTCTACCAGCTGGCGATCGAGCACGATCTGGTGCATGCGCTCGAGCACGCCTGCCTGCTGTGGTTCGGCTGCCTGCTGTGGCTGGCGCTGATCGGGCCGCTGCCGAAGCCGGCCTGGTTTCAGGGCTGGTGGGGTCTGGGTTACGTGATCGTGGTCAGGGTGATCGGCGCCGTGCTCGCCAACGCGCTGATTTGGGCACAGACGGTCTTCTATCCCGTCTACCGGTCCAGCGACGCCTCCCGCGGGCTGAGCCCGCTGTCTGATCAGAACCTCGCTGGCGGCGTGATGATGGTCGAGCAGGTGCTGCTGACAACGATCTTGCTGGTCTGGCTGTTGGCGCGGGTGCTGCGCCAGGATGAGGATCGCCAGGCGTTGCTCGATCTCGCCGCGCAGCGAGGCGTGACGCTCGACGAGCGGCGCGCAGCTCGCGCCGCCCGGGCTGGCGCGACCGCCCGGATGCGCGACCGGCTGTTAGAGAAGTGACGGCCGCCGGGAGACGCTCGCTGAGCAGACCACTCTCTGACCCCGCGGGCGCATGTAGATTGTGCGCGTGCATCGCCGGGCGCCGACCCCATTGCTGTGCGCCGCGGTGCTCGCGGGGCTGATCGCGAGCGGCTGCTCGAGCACGGCCAAGACGGACTCGAGCACCAGCGCCTCGGCGAGCGCATGCGCGAAATCGGCGCTCCCGTTGCACACCAAGGGCGTGCTGACCGTCGCGACTGACTCGCCCGCCTACCCGCCGTACTTCGAAAACAACAAGCCGGCCAACGGCAAGGGGTTCGAGAGCGCGGTCGCCTACGCAGTCGCCGCCAAGCTCGGCTTCACGCCCGCCGAGGTCAAGTGGACGGTCGAGCCGTTTGACTCGTCCTATGCACCAGGCCCGAAATCGTTTGACTTCGACATCAACGAGATCTCGATCACCCCGGCGCGAGCCAAGGAAGTCGACTTCTCGACCCCCTACTACGACAACCCACAGGGGATCATCGTCGCCTCATCGTCTCCTTACGCTCACGCCAGCAGCCTGTCGGCTCTCAAAGGGGCGAAGTTCGGGGTCCAGATCGGCACCACGAGCCTCGCGGCCGTCACCAGCGAGATCAACCCCAGCAACCAGCCAGACGTCTTCAACACCTCCAACGACGTCGTCAGCGCCTTCAAGATCCACCGCGTGAACGCGATCGTCGTCGATCTTGCGACGGCCTTCGATCTGACCTCGACCGTGCTCCCGCACACGACGATCGCAGGGCAGTTCAGCGCCCCCGGCGGCGGCGACCACTGGGGCCTGCTGCTCGGCAGGGGATCGGGCCTGACGCCGTGCGTCGACCGCGCTGTGCGGGCGCTGTCGGCGAACGGGACCCTCGCCGCTTTGAGCCACCGCTGGATCGCGTCGGCCGCGAGCGTGCCCGTCCTGCACTGAGTGGTTGGAGTGCCGATCCGGGCACCGGCCGGGTGAGCTCAGCGCCGCCATTCACTTCGCGCGAAGACCGCGCCGCCGCCCGCCGGCGGCGAGCGCGCCGTTCGATCGCGATCTCGACCGTCTCGACGGTGATCGTGATCGGCGGCCTGCTGGTGCTGCTGTTGACCAGCCCGGGCTGGCCGACGGTCCGCGAGACGTTCTTCTCGTGGAGTGTCTTCAAGAGCTCGTTCGGCTCGGTGCTGGCCGGCTTCTGGCTCGACGTTCGCCTGTTCCTGGTCGTCGAGGTGGTGGTCCTGATCGTCGGGCTGGTGATCGCGCTGTGCCGGACCGTGCAGCTCGCGGCGCTGTTTCCGCTGCGGCTGCTGTCAATTGTCTATGTCGACGTCTTCCGTGGCGTACCGACGATCCTGGTCGTCTACCTGGTCGGCTTCGGCGTGCCCGCACTCGAGCTCAGCGGCCTGCCGACTCGGCCGGTCGTGCTCGGGGGATTCGCGCTCGCGCTCTGCTACTCGGCATACGTCTCCGAGGTCTACCGGGCTGGGATCGAGTCGATCCACCCCAGCCAGGCGGGGGCGGCGCTCGCGCTTGGGCTGACACCCGCGCAGACGCTGCGCCATGTCGTGCTGCCCGCAGGCCGTTCGGCGGGTGGTGCCGCCGCTGCTCAACGACTTCATCGCGCTGCAGAAGGACGTTGCGCTGATCTCGATCCTCGGTCCCCAGGAGGCGTTTCGCGTGGCGCAGATCTTCGCCGCCTCGCAATTCAACTACACGCCGCTGATCGCCGCCGCGGCGCTGTACCTGTGCGTCACGATCCCGCTGACGAGGGTCGTCGATCGGCTCCAGGCCCGCAGCGTGCGTGAGCGTGGCGCGGCGCTCGCGCTCGGTCCGCGATGACCGCGGTCCTCGAGCTGCGTGGGGTCACCAAGTCCTACGGCGATCACGAGGTCCTTCGTGGGATCGACCTCGAGGTCGCGGAGCACCAGGCGGTGGCGCTGATCGGAGCTTCCGGCTCGGGGAAGTCGACGCTGCTGCGCTGCATTGACCTGCTCGAGGAGATCGATGACGGCGACATCCTGCTCGACGGCGAGCCGATCACGCTGCCGGGGCTGAACCCGGTACCGGTGCGCCGCCGGCTCGGGCTGGTGTTCCAGGCCTACAACCTGTTCCCGCACCGCAGCGTGATCGAGAACGTGATTCTCGGCGCGGTCAAGGCGCAGCGCGTCCCCCGGCGCAGGCGCGCGAGGCCGGGCGGACGCTGCTCGGGCGCTTCGGCCTCGCCGACCGCTGCGACGACTACCCCGATCGGCTGTCAGGCGGTCAGCAGCAGCGGGTCGCGATCGCCAGGGCGCTGATGACCCGGCCGCGGGCGCTGCTGCTCGATGAGGTCACGAGCGCGCTGGACCCCGAGCTCGTGGGTGAGGTGCTCGAGGTGATCCGCGAGCTCAAGTCCGAGGGTATGACGATGCTGATCGCGACCCACGAGATGGGCTTCGCGCGCGAGGTCGCCAACGAGGTCTGCTACCTGCAGGACGGCCGGATCGTCGAGCGCGGGACGCCGGAGCGGATCTTCGTCTCGCCGACCGAGCCCGACACGCAGCGCTTTCTCGCGCGCCTGCTGGCGGCCGACCGGCTGTGACGTGACCGTGCAGACGATCCTGGGCGTCGCGTACGCGATCTACGGACTCAGTCCGCGCAAGCCTCGCACAGGCCGACGATGGCGAAGTGCGTGAATCGGGCCGTGTGGCCGAAGCTCTGCCTGATCTGCTCGCGGACTGCCGCCAGCTCGTCAGGCGCGAGCACCGTGACCTTGCCGCAGCGCTCGCAGTAGAGGTACTCGCCGTCGTCGCGACCGACGAGCGCGTAAAGGCCGGGCCCGTGACCGAGGTGGACATGTCGGATCAGGCCATGGCGCTCGAGCACCTCGAGGTTGCGGTAGACCGAGGACTCCTCGAGCGACAGCGAGCGCGCGAGCTTCGGTGCGGAGACCGGGCCGTCGGCGGCGAACAGCGCCTCGATCACCAGCCGGCGCGCGGTCGACAGGCGCAGGCCCGCACCGCGCAGCGCCTCTACTGCCTGCTCTGGGCTCGAGACCGCCAGGCGGGGTACGTCAGGCGCGACGGTCACTGCGGTCCTGGCTGCTGCAGGTGGGCGCTCCAGCGCTCCTCGATCCGGCCCAGGCGCCAGATCGAGACCGCGATCGCCCAGGTGGCGACGAACATACCGACGATCACGAACCCGAGGAAGTTGATGTCGATGTTCTCGAACCACCGCCAGAACGAGCCCGACAGGTTGAGCTCTGAGGCAAACAGCCCGCCGACCTCGATCGTCCCGATCACCAGCGCGACAGCGACTGACAGGCCCGTGATCGTGATGTTGTAGAAGACCTTGCGGACCGGCTTCGAGAACGCCCAGCCGTAGGCGAAGTTCATGAACGAGCCGTCGATCGAGTCCATCAGCGACATCCCGGCGGCGAACAGGACCGGGAGGGAGAGGATCGCGTACCAGGGCAGGCCCGCCGCGCCGGCGCTGCCCGCGATCACGAGCAGCGCGACCTCGCTCGCGGTATCGAACCCGAGCCCGAACAGGATCCCGATCGGGTACATCTGCTGGGGTTTGGTGACGGTCTTCGTGAGGCGGCCGAAGAAACGGTTCATCAGCCCGCGGCTGTCGAGTTGGTGCTCGAGCGCAGCCTCGTCGTAGATGCCGGTTCTCATCTCGCGGAAGACGCTGATGATCCCGAGCAGGATCACGATGTTGATCGCGGCGATCAGGTAGAGAAAGCCACCCGAGACACCGGTACCGATGTAGTTGGTGGCCTGGTGCAGCGCGAGGCACCGTTCCTGACCGGGCCATCGAGTGCCCGGACGCCGACCGAGATCAGCAGCGCGAGCGCGAACACGATTGTCGAGTGCCCGAGCGAGAACCAGAAACCGACGCTCAGCGGCCGGCGGCCCTCGGCCATCAGCTTCCGGGTCGTGTTGTCGATCGCCGAGATGTGGTCGGCGTCGAACGCGTGGCGCAGCCCGAGCGTGTATGCGGTGACCCCGATCCCGACCGTGAAGGCCCCGCGGTACCGAGGCGGTAGTGGCTCGGGGCGACGACCGCGATCAGCACCGCGAAGCCGACGACGTGCAGCATCACGACGACAGCGTCATCAGCAGCAGCGTCCGGCGCTGGCCCGTGTCGAGCGACCCCAGAAAACGCTGAGGCTCGATCTCGTCCGGCTCACGGCTGACACGACCGACACTTGCTCTCCCTCGAGCGCGGCTGGCGGACCCGGCCTCGAAGCTAACCCGACCAGGACGTAATTGCAAGGTGCTCTGGATTACAAGCCGCTCATGAGAGGCTCCTCGCTCCCTGCCCGGAGGTCCCGTTGCCGATCGCACCAGTAGTCCTGTTCGCCGCGGCGCTGCACGCGACCTGGAACGCGGTCGTCAAGTCAGTCACCGACCGGCTGGCACTGATGGCCGTGATGGGCCTGTCGACGGTGGCGGTCTGCATACCGATGGCGCTGCTGGTGACCGCGCCGCGATCGGCGGCGCTGCCCGAGATCGCCTGCTCGGCGCTCCTGCACGTGGTCTACAACCTGCTACTGATCGAGACCTACCGTCACGGCGACTACAACCAGGTCTATCCGATCGCGCGCGGAATCGCGCCGCCGACGGTGGCGGTCGCCTCGGTGGTGGTCGTCGGTGAGACGTTGAGCGCGCTGCAGACGGGCGGAGTGCTGATCGTCAGCGGCGGGCTACTGGTACTCGCGCACGGCAGCCGCCACGAGCCCAAGCGTGCACTCGCGTTCGCCGTCCTGACCGGGCTGCTGATCGCCACCTACACGGTTGTCGACGGAGTCGGCGTGCGCCGCTCGCACTCGGTGCTCGGGTACACGAGCTGGCTGTTCACGGCGGAGGGGCTGATGATGGCTGGGGCGCTGGTCGTCGACGTCCGGGTGCGGGCCCGGCACGCGACGTTCGACAGAGAGCTGCTCACGCGCGGGCTGATCGCCGGCTTGCTGTCGCTGGTCGCCTACGGGCTGGTGCTCTGGGCCCAGACGCGGGGCGCGCTCGCGGTCGTCGCGGCGCTGCGCGAGACGAGCGTCGTGTTTGCGGCCCTGATCGGGGCACTTGTGTTTCGCGAGCGGATGCCGTCGCGGAGGATCTTCGCCAGCGCCCTGATCGCAGCGGGAGCCGCGGCGCTTGCCCTCGGCTGAGGACAGGCACCGCGTTAGCTGCCCGGGGGGCGCGGGTAGCTCCCTGGCGTGGCAAGGCGCGCGATCGCGGTTTCTGTCTGCTGGCTGCTTGCCGCCGCCCTGTACCTCCTGCTGATCGACGTCAGCGATGTGCCCGAGCTGATCGTTGGCGCAGGCGCTGCGTCGCTGGCCGCCGCCGGTTTCGAGTTGACGCGAGAACGCCAGATCGCGGATCTGCGCACGAGACGGCGGTGGTGCAGACGGCTGTACAGACCGATGCTGAAGGTTCCGTCAGACATCGTTGCGGTCTCGGTCGCCGCCGTGCGCCAGCTGCGACATCCGAGGGCGGTCAACGGCGAGTTTCGCGCCGTCCGCTTCCGCTGTCGCGACGACGAGCGGCTCGAGACCGGCAAACGGGCGCTGGCCGAGTCATTCGGATCGTTCGCCCCGAACACGATCATCGTCGGGGTGGACGCCGAACGCGAGCTGATCCTCGGCCATCAGCTTCGCCGCTCCGGCCGAGCCGAGGCGATCGACGTGCTGGAACTCGGATGAACGAGTGGCAGATCGCAGCCGCCGTGCTGGGCGTCGCATTCCTCCCCTGCGTCGGCATCGCACTGCTCGCCGAGCCAACGCATGGCCTCGCGGCCGCCGAGCTGGCCGCGGTGCTGTTGAGCACGATCCTGATGCTGCTGTCAGAAGGATTCCATCGCCAGCCGTTCATCGATCTGGCGGTCGTGTTCGCTCCTATGTCACTTGTCGGCTCGCTGATGTTCGCGCGGCTCATGGAGCGCCAGCTATGAGCTGGCGCGAGATCGTGGCGCCGCTGTTGCTGGTCGCAGGTGGGGCGCTGCAGCTGCTCGCGGTCGTGGGCATGTGCGCGATGAGAAATGTCTATGACCGCCTGCACTACATCGGACTGGCCGGCTTCGGCGCCTTTCTGATCGCGGCTGCGATCGTCTTTCGCGAGTCGTTCTCGCTGATCGGCGACAAGGCGCTGCTGGTGGGGGTGGTGCTGATCGTGACCGGTCCGATCCTCGTCCAGACGACCATGCGGAGCTTCCTGATCCGCGAGCGCGGCGACTGGCGAGCGCCGCTCGCCGACTCCGAACCAGAGGACGGACGATGACCCCGCTTCAGATCGCGGCGCTGACGGCGGTTGCGGTCGGTGGTACCGCGGTGGTCATAGCGCGCGATCCGCTGCGCCAGACGCTGGTGCTCTCGATCTACGGGATGGCGCTGACGATGCTGTTCTTCGTCTTTCAGGCGCCGGATGTCGCGCTGTCAGAGATTGTCGTATCGAGCGTCGGCCTGCCGGCCATGGTTCTGCTCGCGCTTCGCAAGGTGCACGAGCAGGAGCGCAACGGCCAGGACGAGCGCGACGAACATGAGCCGGCACGCCCGTCTGACCTTGTTCGCGGTCGCCAGCACGGCGCTCGCAGCGATCCTTGTGATCGGCTTTGCGAAGCTGCCGGCGTTCGGGGACTACCACGGCGTCTACGGAGAGGTGCTCGACGGTGCCGGGGTCGGCCTGCGTCATGCCACCGATCTCGTCACCGGGCTCAACTTCGACTTCCGCGGCTTCGACACGCTCGGCGAGGAGTTCATCCTGTTCGGGTCGGTGCTCGGCGTGATCCTGATCCTGCGGGATATGCGCGAGGAGAGCGGGCCTCCGAACCGGCGCGCCGCCGAGGAGCACCGGTTTGATGGCGCGAGCGAGGCACTCCGCGCACTATCGCTGGGGCTGGTGGCGGCGCTGATCGCGCTCGGGGTCTACGTGGTGGTGCACGGGCAGCTGACCCCGGGTGGCGGCTTCCAAGGCGGTTTGATCCTCGCCACTGCCCCGCTCGCCGTGTTCGTCGGCGGTCGCTATATCCGCATGCGGTTCGTCGCGCCCCACCTGCTGGTCGAGCTCGGTGATGCGATCGGCGCCGTCGGCTACGCGCTGGTCGGGCTCGCCGGGCTGGTGTTCGTCGGCGTTTTCTTCAAGAACTTCCTGCCGTTCGGGATCCCTGGGCATCTGCTGTCGGCCGGGCAAATGGACATCGCCAGCACCGCCGTCGGGCTCGAGGTGAGCGGAGCGTTCCTGGTCGCGTGGAGCGAGTTCCTCGATCAGGCGATCCTCGTCGAGGAGGGAGAGGAGGCGTGAGTTTTGCGCCGTTCGCCGTCGCCGCTTGGCTGTTCGTCGCCGGGCTGTACGGGATCGTGTCGAGTCACAACCTGATCCGGACGATCCTGTCGCTGACGGTCGTCCAGTCGGCGACCTATCTGCTGCTGCTGGGCATCGGCTACCGCACAGGTGGGCAGGCGCCGATCTTCGCCGACATCCCGGCCGTCAGCGAAGCGGTCGACCCAGTGGTCCAGGTGCTGGTGCTGACCGACATCGTGATCGAGGCGACGGTGACAGGACTGCTTCTGGCGCTCGCGATCCAGGCGCACAAGCGCTTCGGCAGCCTCGACCCGAACGACCTGCGCGCGCTGCGCGACTAGCAGATGCAGATCACCGCGCTCCCTGTGGTGATTCCGATGATCGCCGCGGCGACGCTGGTGGCGGTCAGGCACTGGACGCCCCGCTGGGTAAACGACGTCGCCGCGACCGGGGTGGCGCTGACCGTCGTTGTGCTGTGCGCGATCCTGACGATCCATGCCGGCCACGATCCGTTCGCCTATTGGATGGGCGGCTGGCGCCCCAGTCACTCGGTGACGATCGGGATCTCGTTCAGCATTGACTCGGTCGGCGCCGGGATGGCGACCTTCTCGGCGCTGTTGGTGAGCGCAGCGCTGATCTACTCGTGGCGCTACTTCGATTCCGCAGACGGCCTGTTCCACGCCTTGATGCTTGTCTTCCTCGCCGCGGTCGTCGGCTTCTCGCTGACCGGCGATCTCTTCAATCTGGTGGTTTTCTTCGAGCTCATGGGTGCGGTCGCCTACGCGCTGACCGCTTACAAGATCGAGGAACGGGGGCCGATTCAGGGCGCGATCAACTTCGCGATCTCCAACAGCATCGGCGCCTACGCGATCTTCATCGGCGTCGGCCTCCTGTACGCGCGGACGGGAGCGCTGAACATGGCTCAGATCGGCAAGACGCTCGATGGGCATCCGGCTGACCCACTCGTCGTGCTCGCGCTGACGCTGCTGTTGGCGGGCTTTTTGACCAAGGCAGCCGTCGTGCCGCTGCATTTCTGGCTCGCCGACGCGCATGCCGTCGCCCCGACGCCCGTCTGCGTCCTGTTCTCCGGCGTCATGGTCGAGCTCGGGATCTACGCGATCGCCCGTGTCTACTGGGCGATCTTCGCCGGCGCCCTGAGCCCGCGCGAGATCCAGTTGCGCGCGATCCTGGTCACGTTTGGGACGGTCACCGCGCTGTGGGGTGCGGTGATGTGCTTTTCCCAGCGCCACATCAAACGGCTGCTTGCGTTCTCGACGATCAGTCACGTCGGGATGTTCGTCTGTGGCCTTGGACTATTGAGCGCCAAGGGGCTCGCTGGAGTCGCCACGTACGTGATCGGCCATAGTTTCACCAAGGCCGCCTTGTTCATGCTCACCGGGGTCTTGCTGCACCGTTTCGGAACGGTCGACGAGTTTGACCTGCACGGCAGGGGCCGCGAGCTGCGGGTCGTCGGCGTGCTGTTCGCGCTCGGCGGCCTGATGCTTGCGGCGCTCCCGGTCGTGACCGAGTTCTTCGGTAAGTCCCTGCTCGATGGCGCCGCGATTGACGCCCATTACTGGTGGCTGCCGGCCGTATTCGTGATCTCATCGATGTTCACCGGCGGCGCGGTGCTGCGTGTCGCCGGTCGCGTGTTCCTGGGCTGGGGACCGGCGGTCGGGCGCGACGAGGGACGGCAGCAGCGTGCCGCGAGGCTTGACGACGAGGAGCGCGGCGCCGCGGGGCGGACGCCGCCGCTGATGGTGGTGGTGCCGGCCGTGCTGCTGATCGCGGCGATCGTGGTCGGCGTGATTCCCGGCACCGTCCCTGCGATCGAGCGCGCGGCCGACCAGTTTCGCGATCACGGTGCCTACATCCGCTGGGTGCTGGCAGGCGGCCGCCTGCATTTCGGTCCGGAGGCGACCAGCCACATCGCGGCTTACGACTACGCCTATGCGATCGCAGCGAGCGCCGGAGCCGTCGCCGTGGCGGCGTTGGCACTGATCGGCAGACCGCTGCGCGACCGGGTTCCAACGTTCATCACGCATCCGGTGGGGCGTGGGATCGGTGGCATGCGCGAGCTCCACAGCGGCCACATCGGCGACTACATCGCGTGGTGGACGGCCGGCGTCGCGTTGCTCGGCGGCGCCTCGATGCTGCTGCTGACATGAGGCCGCGGCCGCTGCTCACGGTCGTGGTCGTGGTCGTGGTGGTCGGCGGTTGCGGTCCGCCGCCGCCCCAGGCGCCGCTGCTCGACGCCAAGAAGCTGGACGCCTCGACCGGGGCGATCTCCAGCGCCTGCGGCGAGAGTTATCAGCTGCGTGCGTTCGCCGTCGGGGACCGGCGAGATCTGCTGACACTCGAAGTGACTGCAACCGCGGCAGCGCGCAAGCTCGCGTCGGTCTATGCCCAGAATCCGTCCTGGATCTACCAGGGAGATACGGTCGGCGAGATCGTGCACGACGGGATCTCGATGCTGCGGTCGTGCCGGCTTCGCGTGGCAGCCAAAGCCCTGGCCGCGGCGACGGCTCCCAGATAGCCGGTTTAGAGGTTCGCTTGACGGGAAGCCAGGAGTCATGGTCGACGCGACTCAGCCCCAGGACCAGCGGGTCTCTCAGCCGTCGCTGGCCGAGCTCGTGCAGCAACTGTCAGAGCAGACGAGTCGCCTCGCACACCAGGAGGTCGAGTTGGCCAAGGCGGAGCTGGCGGCCAAGGGCAAGCGGGCCGGAATCGGCGCCGGAATGTTCGGCGGCGCCGGTGTCCTTGGCTTCTACGCGCTCGGGGCATTGGTCGCGACCGCGATCCTGGCGCTCGCGACGGCGGTGACCGCATGGGTGGCGGCGCTGATCGTCGCGGCAGTCCTCGGTGTGATCGCGGGCGTGCTCGCACTGCAGGGACGCAAGGAGGTCAAGGAGGCGACACCGCCATTGCCGGAGCAGGCAACCGAGAGCGTCAAGGAAGACGTCGAGGTCGTGAAGACTCGAGCACAGGAGGGCAGGCAATGAGCACGGGTCGCGATCCTGACCAGATTCAAGAGGAGATCGAAAAGACGCGGGCTGAGCTGGGCGACACAGTGGAAGCGCTGGCGCAGAAGGCCGACGTCAAAGGGCAGGCCAAGCGCAAGGTCAAGGAGACGAAAGCGTCGGTCGCCGACAAGACCGATGGACTGCTCGGCAAGGCCAAAGAGGCGTCCGGAGACGGCGCCGGACAACTGGCCGGGCAGGCGACCGAGAAAGCTCGCGAGAACCCGCTTCCGATTGCCGCGCTTGGCGCCTTCGCTGCGGGTTTCCTGATCGGACGCTTGAGCAAGCGATAGCCGCGAACCCGGCTATGACGCCGGCGATCGGACGTCGCGGCGCTCGGCCGCGCGCTCGAATCTGACCGCCAGTTCGCGGATCCGGTCGGCCAGCTCCGGCGGCTCGACGACCTCGAACTCGACCCCGATGTTTGCGATATAGATCGCGATCCCGTCGAGCCAGTCCGAGCCGGTCGACAGCATGCAGCGGTGCTCGGAGATCGGCTGCACCGTGCCCCACTGGTGCGGCACGCGCGCGGCGACCGAATCGGCGGCCGCGTGCAGGATCACCCGCGCCTGGAAGCTGTCGCGGGCACTCGAGACGCCGCGCGCGACCCACGTCGCGAGGTCGGGCTGCGGAGGATCGCGCGGTTCGAAGCGGCGGTCGGCGCGCGGTCTGGCGGCGATCCGGTCGACGCGGAAGGTCCGCCAATCGGCGCGAGCCGTGTCCCACGCGACCAGATACCAGCGGCGTCCGGTGTGAACGAGGCCCTGCGGCTCGACCACCCGGCGGCTGGCGTCGCCGTCGTGGCTGCGGTACTGAAAGCGCAGCCGCTCATGGTCGCGGCACGCGGTCGCGATCGCCAGCAGGGTCTCGGGGTCGGCGGCGGGGCCGGCGCTCGGGTAGGGGACGGTGGCGGCGCCGACCGCGTGCACGCGGCGCCGAACCCGCTCGGGCAGCAGCGCCTCGAGCTTGGACAGCGCGCGGACTGAGGTCTCGCCGATCCCGGCGACGCCGCCGCCGACCGCGGTGCGCAACCCGACCGCGATCGCGACCGCCTCCTCGTCATCGAGCAGCAGCGGCGGCACAGAAGCGCCCGCGCGCAGCCGGTAACCGCCGGCGACGCCCGGCCTGCCGGCGACCGGGTAGCCGAGCCGGCGCAGGCGCTCGATGTCTCGCCTGACCGTCCGCTGGGTGACCTCGAGGCGCTCGGCGAGCTCGCCGCCGGACCAGTCGCGCCGCGCCTGGAGCAGACCGAGCAGCTTCAGCAGCCGGGTCGAGGTCTCGAGCACGGGCACAAGATCTCACAGATCCAGGACCGAAATGGTCCTCAATTGTCCGTACCGTTTCAGGCGTACTCGAAGTCAACCGACTAAAGGGAGCAGCAGATGGATTACAAGCTTGAGCTGGTGGTGCTGCCGGTGGCCGATGTCGACCGCGCCAAGACCTTTTACGAGCGGGTCGGGTTCAACGCCGACGGCGACTTCGTCGTCAGCGAGGACGTCCGATTCGTGCAGCTGACGCCGCCCGGTTCGGCGTGCTCGATCGCGATCGGCAAGGGCCTGACCGACGCCGCGCCGGGATCCGTGGCCGGGATGCAGCTGGTGGTCCCCGACGCCGACGCGGCGCGCGCCGACCTCGAGCAGCGCGGGATCGAGGTCTCCGAGGTGAGCGAGTTCCCCTGGGGGCGGTTCGTGTTCTTCAGCGATCCGGACGGCAACAAATGGTCTGTGCAGCAGGTCCCGCCGCGTGACTGAACGGGGCTGGGCGCTAACCGACGCTGGGCGTGACCGAGTTAGGCGCTGACCGAGGCGCGATCGCGGCCGGCGCGCTTGGCCTCGTAGAGCGCCCGGTCGGCGCGCGCGATCGCCGATTCGGCGGGCTCCTGCGCCCGCCGGATGGCGATCCCCGCCGAGCACGTGCGCTCATGCGGCACGCAGGCGCGCAGCCGCTCGATCACGGTCGAAGCGGTCTGCCCGTCTGCGGTGTGCAGCAGCAGGCCGAACTCCTCGCCGCCGAGGCGCGCGAGCAGGTCGCCGGCGCGCATCTGGTCGCGCCACGCGGCGCCGGTCTCCTTCAGCAGCCGATCGCCGGCGGGATGACCGTAAGTGTCGTTGAACTCCTTGAAGTGGTCGAAGTCGAGCATCGCGATCGTGAACTCGCGCTGCTCGGCGACCGCGGTGCGGATCTGCTCGTCCCAGGTGCGACGGTTGGGCAGGCCGGTGAGCGCATCGGTCTGGGCCTGCCCGGCGAGGATGTTGATCGCGTCAGTGCGGTCGATCACGGTTGCCGCCTCGTGGGCGAGCAGCGCGACCACGGTCGTCCGGGGACCGCCGACTTCAATCGCGCCTGTCCACCCGACGACCAGTACGCCGAGCGGGGTCGAGCCGCGCAACAGCGGCTGATACAGAAGCGACTGCGGACGGCCCGACGCCGCCCAGGTTTCGGGGCTCGCCAGCCGGTCCTCGTCGGGCGCGCTCAACAGATATGGCCGGCCGCTGATCATCGCGTCGTTGAGTGCGCTCGCGCGGTCGGCGGGGACATCGATCGGGGGCAGATCAAGACCCGCCATCGCGCTCGAGCGCAATCCACCGGTGCCGGGCACGGGCTCGTACAGCACCGCGACTGAAGCGCCGCCGATCGTGCGCGCCGCCTCGCAGACGTCAGACCGGACGTCGGAGCTGTAGAGCAGCCCGCGTACGACCTCGCTGACCTGCTCGAGCATCTGCCCGCGGCTGCGCGCCTCGCCTGCCTGGTGGCGCGCGTCGGCGACCAGTCGCTGGGTCGTCAGACCGATGATCGCGCTGACCAGCACTGACAGCAGCGCGCCGCGGTACTGGCTGTCCGGGTACTGAGGCGAGCCGACGATCAAGATCGGCGTTAGGTAGAAGACTGCGACCCCCGCCATCACCAGCCACAGCTGTCGCCGTGAGCGGCTGTAAAGCGCGGTGTAGAAGACCGGGATCAGTGACAGGCCGCCGGCGGAGGAGCTGATGCCGCCGCCTGAGTTGCGCAGCAGCGCGACCGCGAGCAGGAACACGAACGAGTTGGGAACGATGCCGAAACCGGTGGTGTGCCGGCCCTGGGCCCGGGCCACTGCCAGTGCGCCCGCAACCGCCAAAAGCAACCACGAGGCCACGTACTGCCGCCAGTCGATTGCGGTCCCGACGGGGACCGCCATCCAGGCCACGAGTGCCGCGCCGGCGAAGGGGATCAGACCTGCGGCTTTCCACTCGCTCCACCGCCGAACGATCATGTCCCACATATCGGCATCACGGACGGCGAACCTGAGCCAGGTGACGATTATCACGAGCGCGGCCGACCTCGCTGGCGGTGCTCGCGTCTGGGCTCTCCCGCCGCAGCCGAGCCTGTCAGGTGGCGGGGGCGGGAGGAGCCCGGCCGCGTGCAGCGTCGTAGCCGAGCGGGATCAGCGCGAGCAAGCTGAGCAGCGCGCAAAGCAGCAGCGGCTCGCGGAAACTGCGCGTGACAGCGCGCACGACTAGCGCCTGCAACTGAACCTGGAGCGAGGCGAGCGCGGCGCGCGTCGACGGGCTGGCGCCCGCCGCGGCGCGGGAGAACGGCGGCCCGAGGTCGGGCAGCTGACTTTGGGGGGCGTCGGCGTCAGCCTTCTCGAGCCCCTCGCCGAGCTGGAACTTGGTCCCGAGCGACACCGGTGCCCCGATGATCGACCCAGCGATCTGCGGGATCGCGCGGTTCGGCGCCGCTTCGAGCTGGTTGACGAGCACCGGCGTCAGCAGCACGAGCCCGACGACGAGCCCTCCCTCGCGCGCCGCGACCGTCCTGGCCGCACGCGCGACTAGCGGTCCCCGGGTCTCGAGCGCGGCCGTTGTCAGGGCCGGGAACGCGAGCCCGAGCCCGGCTCCGCAGAACGCAAGCGCCAGCAGCGCCGGCAGCAGCTCCCGGTGCGAGATCAGGGCAAAGCCGCCGAGGCCTGCGGCGAGCACGATCGCGCCGGCGGCGGCGCTCACCCGAGCCGAGAGCGGCGTCGCCAGGCGGCCGGTGACCGCGGTCGCGACCGGGATCACAGCCAGCACCGCGGCCGCCCCGAGCGGGCTCAGCTGCCAGACGTTGATCAGCAGCACGGTCGCCAAAAACAGTGCGCCGATCAGCCCGGCCGAGACCAGCGCCAGCGAGACGTTCGCGAGCGTGGGGGAGAGCCCGCGGCCGTCACTCGTCCGGGCTTCGTGCTGCTCGTTCGCTGTGTCCTGATGCGGTTCGAGCCGGCCGACGACCGCCAACGCGGCGGCCGCGGCGGCGACCGGGGCCTGGGCGAAGAAGATCGCCCGCCAGTCGAACAGCTGAGTCAGGACCCCGCCGACGGTCGGGCCGACCGCGGCGCCGAGCGCGGCGGTTGTCGCCCAGCTGTGAAGCGTCGATGAGCCCGAGCCACCGGGGCGCGCGAACAGCGGCAGCGAAGCGCACACCAGCAGCGCCGCGCCGGCGCCCTGGATGCAGCGGAAGATGATCAGCGTCGTCAGGTCGCCGGCGGCTCCCGACCCGAGCGAGGCGAGTCCGAAAATGGCCAGGCCGACGACGAGCGCCTGGCGCGTGGCGAGCCGCCGCGCGAACGGAACGATCACGAGCGTGCAGGCGATCAGCGACAGGTTGTAGGCCGTGATCACCCAGGTCACGTGCGAGATCGACGTGTGCAGTTGCACCACGATCTGGGGCAGCGCGAGCACGACGACCGAGGCGTCGGCGAAAGCGAGCGCGATCGCCAGGCGGACCGATGCGTTCGCCCATCGCGCCGGCGTGGTCGTCGTCTGAGAGCTGGTCGACATCACTCGCCCCGCGGGAGCCTACGCAAGCCGCGGAGTGGATCGCCGTCTCAGCGGGTAGCACTGAAGCGATGACGGTCATCGACCTGTTCACGAGGCTCGAAGTGCCCCAGCCGGCCGAAACGCCGACGCCGGTCGTGCCGCCGACGCCTCCGACGCCGATTGACCCGGACCCCGGGACGCCGGCCGATCCTGCGGAGCCGCTGACGGTTCCCGACCCGCAGGAGCCGCCGACGCCGATCGATCCCGACAGCGATCCGCCGCCCGAACCCCAGCCGGCGCCGGACACGGCGGCCTAGCGTCGCCCTAGGGCCGCCGCGCGCGGCTCCGCGTTCACGCCACTGCCCGCGGCTCGCGTTCCAGCGAAGTCAGCGGCGGCCGCTCATTTACCGGAATCGCCACCGCCGCGCAGTCCTCCCACGGACGCAGATACCTGCCCGCGATCACCGCGGGCTCGCGTTGGCGGCGCTCGACGGCGGCGAGCACCGCGTAGGCCATCTCGCCCAGCGCGCGCAGCGGCTGGTGGCGATTCTGGCGGCTACCGAGGTCGCACTCGGCGAGCGCGTCGAGTCCCTCGTGGCGCAACGCGTCGATCAAGACCGCGATCTCGACTCCGTAGCCGGTCGGAAACGGGATCGCCTCGAGCAGCGCGCGGCGCGCTGACAGCTCGCCCGCCAGTGGCTGGGCGAAGCCCGCCAGGCGCGGCTCGTAGAGGTTCAGCAATGGGCGCGCCATCAGCTCGGTCACCCGGCCACCCTCGTTGGGGAGGCGCTCGATGCCCACCTGCAGTGGGCGCTCGAACGCGCCCTTCACGAGCTGCAGCGAGCTATCGGTCAGGATCGGCCCGAGTAGCCCGAGCAGGTGGCTCGGGTCAGGGTCTTGCGTGTCGCCGTCGAGAAAGCAGACCACGTCGCCCGACGTGACGCTCAGGCCGCGCCACATCGCGTCGCCCTTGCCGAGCGCCGGCCCCCAGTCGGCGAGGACCTCGTCCTGGTCAATAGTTCGCGCGCCCGCGGCGCGGGCAATCCGCGCCGTGTCATCGACCGAGCCGGCGTCGATGACGAGCAGTTCATCCACGAGACCGAGCCGCGCGAGTGGGGCGACCGTTCGCCGCACGACGTCGCCGATCGTGTCGGCGCACTCCCTGGTGGGGATCAGGACGCTGACGGTCGTCACACCCTTGTTGGCGGCCAACCGCTCGGGATCGAAGTCGCGCGCCCGGTAGCGCCGGCGCTCGGACCAGGTCGAGAGCGCGAGGTCGACGGACAGACCCTGCTCGACTCGGCCCTGAGAACGCGCCGAAGTCTCGACGCGAACGTCACCTGGGCGCGTGACCGCAACGCGATGCAGCTCCAGCCGGGCTGCGAACGCCGCGTCCTCGAGTGCCGGGAGCGGCTCGAGGCCACCCACCGCCCGATAGGTCGCCGCGGTGATCGCAATCGAGGCGCCGGCGAAATGGTGGTGTTCGGCGGCGGGATCGAGCCGCCGCACATCGGCCAGCCGCCCGGCGGCATCTCGTTCGCGGCGCGCCAGCACCGCCGGCGGCAGCGCGATTTGCTCGGATCGGTCAAGCTCGACCATCCCGGCAATCACCTGCGCGCCGCAACTCGCGTGCGCGAGCTGGCGCTCGAGCCAGTCCGGGGCGGGTTTGGTGTCTGCGTCGGTGCAGGCGATAAGCCCGTCGGGCCGCGCCCGAAGCAGGCGCTCGGCCGCAGCGTCCATCCCCAGGCGCCTCGCCATTCCCGCACCTTGACCTGGCCCGCGCAGCGTCGTGATCCGCAGCCCGCTGCGCGCCTCGAACTCGCGCACGACCATCTCGGTCGCGTCTTCGCAGGCGTCGAGCACCACGATCGTCTCAAACGCCGCGGTACCGATCGTCTGCGCCGCGAGCGCCGACAGGCAGCTTCCGATCGTCTGCTGCTCGTCGCGCGCCGGGATCACGACCACGCTCGTCAGTTCCACCGCGCACCCTCGGCGATCAGGTCGCGTCCCCGCTCATAGGCGTCGTCGCGTTTGTGGCTCAGGACGCCCACGAGCTGACCGTCGCGCCCGTAGTCGACGGCGAACGCGCCGTCGTCGCCTGGCGCGAAGCGCAGCTCGTCGTAGCCATCCCCCCACGCGGCGTACTTCAGCGTCCGCCCGCCGATCGTGGACCAGAACCCAGGAACGTCATTCCAGACACCATCTGCACCGGCCGCGGTGCGCCCGGCGATCGCTCCCTGGCTAAGCGCATCGCCCCAGTGCTCGACGCGCAGCCGGCGTCCGGCCGCGCGATTGTCTGCTGCGCAAACGTCACCTGCCGCCAGCAGCCCCGGCGCGTCGGTGCGCATCGCCGCGTCGACCGGGATCGCGCCCGCGTCGAGCTCGAGACCGGCGCTCGCGGCGAGCTCTGATCGCGGGCGCACCCCGGTTGCCATCACGATCAGCTCGCCCGTCAGGCGGCGGTCGCCGACGTGCGCCTCCAGAGAGTTGCCGAGTCGCTCGATCCCGGTCAGCTCCGCACCCAACACGAGCTCAACGCCGAGCTGTTGCAGCCAACCTGCGATCTCGCTCGCAGCCTGTGGTCCAAGGCGGCGCTGGTTGGGCGCCGGCTCGTCGGAGGTGAGCACGACAGCGTGGCCGAGCGTGCGCAACGACGCAGCGATCTCGCAGCCGATGAACCCCGAGCCGATCACGACCAGCCGCAGCTGACGGTCGAGCCGTCGACGCAGATCGCGCAGATCGTCGAGCGAACGCAGGACTCGGACGCCGGGGTCATCACAGCCGGGCACGTCGAGCCGGGTCGGCTCGGCGCCGGTCGCGAGCAGGCAGTGCGCGTAGCGCAGCCGCCGGCCTCCCGAGAGCGTGACCGCTCGCTCGGCGACGTCGATCTCGACTGCCAGCCCACCGACCAGCCCAACCGCGTGCTCGGCGAACCAGGTCTCGTCCTCGAGCGCGATCTCCTGCTCGCCGGTCTCCCCGCGCAGGAGCTCCTTGCTCAGCGGAGGCCGGTTGTAGGGAATCCGCCGCTCGTCGGTCACCAGCGCCACGGGTCCTTCGCCCCCGGCCTCGCGAAATGAGCGAACGGCGGAAAGGCCTGCGGGGCCACCTCCGATCGCCAGCAGTGCATATTCGCCTCTCAACGCCGCTCCAGCACGTCGAGCAGGTAGTCGGCGGTGTGCGCCGAGTGGCGCGCGATCAGCCACTGCTGGCCGCGAAGTCTGGCGTGGACCTGCGCGGCGGTGAACGGACGCTCGGGGCCCGGAGGACGCCAGTGGACCGCGACCAGCCTCCCGCGCGGCACGAGCATCTGCTCCAGCGCCGCAAGCGTCTGCGCCAGCTGCGGCGCAGACAGGTAGTAGAGAACCTCCGAGGCGACCACGAGCTGATAGTGGGCTCGGGGAATATCAGCCGGGATCGTGCCCAGCACGACATCTACCGTCGAAACGCCGCGCAACCGCTCCCGCGCCGCCGCGACCGCGGTCGGCGCCGCGTCGATCGTCGTCAGTGACTCACACAGAGCCGCGAGCTGCTGGCTGAAGACGCCGATCGAAGCCCCGAGCTCGAGCGCGTTCTGAAACGGACCCGGGCGGCACGCGGATAGGGTCGCGGCGTACTTCTCGCGTTCGTACTCCGAGCTTGCGTAGCACCACGGATCGGGATCTTCGCGGTAGCGCGCCTCGAAGTTGGCGGCGGACATGTGCGTCACTTCCCGGCCACCTCGTCGAGCGCGGCTTCTCCCGCCCGCGCCAGCAGCGGATCGAGCCGGTGCTGGAGCAGGAACACTTCGAGGTCGCGCCGAGCGCGATCGAGCCGGCCGGCGCGGGCGAACGGTCTCGATCCGCATCCGCGCGCGGCCTCGTCGAGCAGCGCGTGGCAGGCGTCGGCGATCGCCGCCCGGCCGTGGATCGCGACGGCGGGCAGGTCCGCCTTCTCCGGCGCGTCCATCGCTCGAGCGCCAGCTTCGATCCAGGCTGAGATCGTCCCCTGGGCGGTCAGAATCCGTCCGGCTGCGAGCCCCTCGAGCGGTCCGCGACTGGGTCGCCGAGCGAGCTCGGAGAGCGCGGCCTGGGCGGCGGCGTCGGCCATCCCCGCCCACGAGGCGGCGGTGCGCAGCGCGTCGCGCCCGAACCAGGGTTGGACCGAGATCGCCCCGGGCGGTCCGAGGCGAGCCAGCACCGGTGCGTCATCGAACACGACTCGGTGTGAGACCGAGGCTCGAAGCCCGTGGGAGCGAAACCAAGATCGGTCTATCGAGACCGAATCTGTGCGCGTCAGGTCGATCCAGACGGGGATCGGCGGGCCCCCGTCGGCGGCCCGGCCCAGCACCAGCGCGCGATCGAGGCCCCCGGCGCCGGAGCAGAAGGTCTTCACCCCCCGCAGAACCTCGCCCGGGCGCCGCGCGACCACGGTCGCCGGCACGCCCTCATCGGGAACCGGGTCACCGCCCCAGACCCCGGCCCGCAGTTCACCGAGACGGATCGCCCGCAGCTCGCGGTCGCGAAGTTCGGGCGGGCCCTGAACGGCGAGCCGCTCGACCGCGTTGAGATGGCCATCGAAGATCCGGCCGACCGATCCGTCGGCGGCGGCGACAGCTCGGACCAGCGCCAGCTCATCGGCGGCCGGCGGTCGTCGGTCGCCCACGACAGCGTTGAAGGCCAGCGCACCGCATCCTTCCAGCTCGACAATCGCAGCTTCCGGGAACTCCGGGACCGCCTCTCGGTCGCGGTCGTACGCACCCTCTGCGATCCGGCTCAGAGCGCCGTCGAACTCCGCGGCCTTCGCCGCGGTGGCTGGGGCGTACGGATTCATGCCAGCGACCGCAGCTCGAAGCCGTGCCACTTCGCGTGCGCGAGCACCATCTCGACGTACGCGATCGTTTCCTCGCTGCTCTCGCGGCGCGCTCCCGGCCCGATCCCGTCATGGGCGAGCACCACCGCGCCCGGCTCCAGCCCCGCGTGGGTTCGGGCGTACATCTCGTCAGCGCAGTCCCCCTGCCAGTCGTGAGTGTCGATGCTCCAGCTGGTCAGCCGCAGTCCCCGCTCGCGGGCGATGCCGGCAGTCCACGGCGCTATATCGCCCCACGGCGTTCTCCACCGGAGTGGCTCGACGTGGAGCGCCCGTAGGCGCTCCAGGGCTCGGTCGGCGTCGCGGGCGCACCACGCCCGATCGCGGCTGCTGTGGCGAACATGCTGGTCGCAGTGCATTCCGATCGCATGGCCTTCGCGTCGCATCCGCTCGATCAGCTCCGGATGTGCCGCCGCGCGGGGGGCGATCACGAAGAAGGTCGCGGTCGCGCCGGCCCGCCCGAGCAGATCGAGCAGCTGCGGCGTGTAGCGGCCATCGGGGCCATCGTCGAAGGTCAGTGCTATCGCCCTCACATCATTGGAATACCCGCCGACGACGCTTCCTCACCCATCGGGCTCTACGATCGGCGGCAGATCATGGCGATCGCGATCCTCGACATCGACGGCACACTCGTCGACACCAACTACCACCACGCGCTGGCGTGGTTCCGGGCGCTGCGGAGCTTTGAGCTCGTGCTACCGATCTGGAGGATCCACCGCCATCTCGGGATGGGCGGCGACCAACTCGTCGCGGCGGTGTGCGGCGACGACGTCGAGCGCGAGCGGGGCGACGCGATCCGCTCGGCCGAAGGCGAGCAATACGCCGCCCTGATCGGCGAAGTGGAGACGATGTCCCGGTCGCGCGAGCTGATCGCGGCGCTCAAAGAGCGGGGCCATCGCGTCGTGCTCGCGAGCTCGGCGAAGAGCGACGAGGTCGAGCACTACCTCGGCCTGCTCGGCGCACGCGAGGTCGTCGATGCCTGGACGACGTCGGCCGATGTGGAGAAGACCAAACCGGCGCCTGATCTCGTGCACGCGGCGCTCGAGCGCGTCGGCGGCCAGGCGTCAGACGCGGTGATGGTCGGCGACACCCCATGGGACGTGAAGGCGGCGGGCGCCGCGGGCGTGCAGACGCTGGCCGTGATGACCGGCGGCTTCAGCGAGCAGGAGTTGCGCGACGCGGGCGCCGTCGCGGTGTTCGAATCGGTGGCGGAGCTTTGCGAACGTCTCGACGAGACCGCGCTGCGCTGACCGGCTCTGCTTGAGCCGGCTCGGCCCGGGTAGCCACTACATGGGGCCGGATGCAACCGAACACGATTGGAACCAGATGCCAGAGTCACTGAAGGGCAAGAGGATCGCGATCATCGCCACTGACGGCGTCGAGCAGGTGGAGCTGGTCAAGCCGCGCGAAGCGGTTGAGCAGGCGGGCGCCGAGACCGAGCTGCTGTCCGTCCAGGACGGCGACATCCAGGCGATGAACCACGACCTCGAACCGGCCGACAAGTTCACCGTCGACAAGCTGGTCGCCGACGCTTCGGCCGCTGACTACGACGGCCTGATCCTGCCCGGAGGCACCGTGAACGCCGACAAGCTGAGGATCGACTCCGACGTGCTGTCGTTCATCAAGGACTACTTCCGGTCCGGCAAGCCGGTCGGCGTGATCTGCCACGGCCCCTGGACGCTGGTCGAGGCCGATCTCGTTCGCGGCCGCACGCTGACGTCGTATCCGAGCGTTCGCACTGACATCCGCAACGCGGGTGGCGAGGCCGTCGACGAGGAGGTAGTCGTCGACAGCGGGCTGGTGTCGTCTCGCAACCCGGACGACCTGCCGGCGTTCTGCGCCAAGATCGTCGAGGAGTTCGCCGAGGGCAGGCACGAGGTCGCCGCCGCCGGCGCGACCGCCGCCTAGCGGTCGCAGGCGGTTCAGGGGCGCTCGCGCCGGCGCTGCTCGGACTCGGCGATCTCCGCCAGAGCGTCCTCGCGCGGGCGCCAGCCGCCCACCTCGACGAACTTGCGTGGCTCGAGCAGCTTGTAGACCGAGAAGAACTGCTCGATCTCGGCGCGCAGCAGCTCCGGCAGCTCCTCGACGCGCTCGTAGCCGTTCCAGTACGGGTCGGCGCACGGCACGCACAGGATCTTGTCGTCGGGCCCCTTCTCGTCAGCCATCGCGAACATCCCGATCGGCTTGACCGGAATCAGGCAGCCAGGAAACGTGGGCTCGGTCAGGCAGACGAGCGCGTCGAGCGGGTCGCCGTCCTCGGCCAGGGTGTCGCGCAGATATCCGTAGTCGGTCGGATACGTGGCGGCGCTCATCAGCAGGCGGTCGAACTTGATCCCGCCCAGCTCGGGGTCGTACTCGTACTTGTTTCGGCTGCCCTTCGGAATCTCGACGACGCAGACGAAGGTCCGCTGGGAGTTCTGCGCACTGGCCACGAGCGCGCATCCTACGCGGACGGATGGGGTCGCCGCTTGGATCGGGCGTCAGGGGGTAGTGCCATCAGATGACCAATTTCGGCTACACGATGATGACGGAGCAGTCGCGACCGGATCAGCTGGTGCGCGACGTGAAGATGGCCGAGGAGGCGGGCTTCGACTTCTCGGTCACGAGTGACCACTTTCAGCCGTGGCTCGACGAGCAGGGCCACGCGGGCTATGCGTGGTCGATCCTCGGCGCCGCGGCTCAGGCGACGGACACGATCGGGCTGATGACCTACGTGACCTGCCCGATCCTGCGCTACCACCCAGCGATCGTGGCGCAGAAGGCCGCGACGATGCAGATCCTGTCGGCAAACCGGTTCCGCCTCGGGCTCGGCGCCGGCGAGAATCTCAACGAGCACGTGGTCGGCAAGCGCTGGCCGGCGGTGGGCGCGCGGCACGAGATGCTGAGCGAGGCGATCGACATAATCTCGGCGCTGTTCGACGGCGACGGGACGGTCAACTACCGCGGCCGCCACTTCGACGTCGAGCAGGCCAGGCTCTGGGACCTCCCCGATCAGCGCGTCCCGATCGGGGTCGCAGTCTCCGGTCCGGACTCGTGCGAGCTCGCCGGGGGCAAGGGCGATCTGATGATCGCGGTCGAGCCGAAGGCGGAGCTGGGGGAGATGTTCGACCGCGCCGGTGGCGCCGGCAAGCCGCGGATCGGCCAGCTCGCGGTCAGCTATGACTCCGACCGCAGCGCTGCCGTGCGCCGCGCGCACGAGCAGTTTCGCTGGTTCGGTCTCGGCTGGAAGGTCAACGCCGATCTGCCCAACCCCGAGTCGTTCGCCGGCGCCACCCAGTTCGTGACCGCCGAGCAGGTGGCGGATGCGATCGCCTGCGGGCCTGACGTCGACGAGCACGTCGACAAGATCCGGCAGTTCCTCGACGCCGGCTACACGGACGTGGCGCTCGTCCAGATCGGCGCCGATCAGCAGGAGCAATTCATCGCCTGGGCGCAGCGCGAGCTACTGCCGGCGTTGCGCGCGCTGTGAGGTCTACGCCGGCGGCGCTGGCGTCCCGGCGAAACCCTCGCGGCCCCGGCCGAGCATGCAGTTGGCGCCAAATTCGCACGCGCGTTTTGGATTTGGCGCGTTCTCGATGCTCAGCGTGCAGCTGGCGACAAATCCGCCGGGGCGGTGCGGCTTTGTCGCGGAACGCATGCTCTGCGTAGGCCCGAGCGCGGAGATCAGGCGCCCTTTTCGTCGTGGCCGCCGAAGCCCTTGCGCATCGCCGACAGCAGCTTGTCGGCGAACTCGTCGAGCCCGCGCGACGCGAAGCGCGAGTACAGCGCGGTCGTCAGCACCGGTGTTGGCACGCCGACGTCGATCGCCGCGATCGACGTCCACCGGCCCTCGCCCGAGTCCGAGACGCGGCCCGCGAAGCCGTCGAGCGTTGGCGAGGCGTAGAGCGCCTCGGCGGTGAGGTCCAGCAGCCAGGAGGAGACGACGCTGCCGCGCCGCCAGACCTCGGCGACCTCGGTCGTGTCAATCGTGTACTGGTAGAGCTCGGGCGCCTCCAGCGGCGCGGTCTCGGCGTCCATCTGCTGTTGGCGCTTGCCGACGTCGGCGTTCTTGATGATGTTCATGCCCTCGGCGTAGGCCGCCATCAGGCCGTACTCGATCCCGTTGTGGACCATCTTCACGAAGTGGCCGGCGCCGTTGGGGCCGCAGTGGTAGTAGCCGTGCTCGGCCGGGCTCGGGTCGCCCTCGCGGCCGGGCGTGCGCGGCGCCGCGTCGACGCCCGGGGCGATCGAAGCGAAGATCGGATCCAGCCTCGTGACCGGCTTGTCCTCGCCCCCGATCATCAAGCAGAACCCGCGCTCGAACCCCCAGATCCCGCCGCTCGTACCGACGTCGATGTGGTGGATCCCCTTCTCCTTCAGGGCCGCGGCGTGGCGCAGGTCGTCGTGGTAGTAGGTATTGCCGCCGTCGATGATCGTGTCGCCGGGCTCGAGCACGTCGGCGAGCGAGGCGATCGTCTTGTCGGTGATCTCGCCGGCCGGCACCATCACCCACGCCGCGCGCGGCTTCTCGAGCTTGGCGGCGAAGTCCTTCATCGAGTTGGCGCCGACGGCGCCGTTCGCCTCGACCGCCTTGACGGCGTCGGCGGAGACGTCGTAGGCGACACATCGGTGCCCGTCGGCCATCAGCCGGCGGACAAGTCCGGCGCCCATCCGCCCGAGGCCCACCATTCCGAGTTGCATCGGCGTCTGCGTGGCCACTGTCAGCTCCTTGTCATCGATCTCGCAGCCGGCGGTAACGCCGTATCAGCGCGTTTGTCGAACTGTCGTGCTGCAGGTTCGGGTCCTGGTTGATTCGAGCTCGGGAATGATCCGCTTCGCGAGCACCTTGCCGAGCTCGACGCCCCACTGGTCGAACGAGTTGATGTCCCAGATCGTTCCCTGGGTGAAGACGCTGTGCTCGTAGAGGGCGACGAGCGTGCCGAGCGTCCGCGGCGTCAGCTGCTCGGCGAGGATCACGTTCGTCGGGCGGTTGCCCTCGAACACGCGGTGGGGCACCACCGCCTCGGGCGTCCCCTCGGCGCGGACCTCGGCCTCGGTCTTGCCGAACGCGAGCGCCTCGGCCTGCGCGAATACATTGGACATCAGCAGATCCTGGTGGTCGCCGATCGGGTTCAGCGTCTTACCGAAGCCGATCAGGTCGACCGGGATCAGCTTCGTCCCTTGATGGATCAGCTGGTAGAAGCTGTGCTGGCCGTTGGTGCCCGGCTCGCCCCAGTAGACGGCTCCGGTCTGGTAGTTGACCTTGCTGCCGTCGAGCCTGACGTATTTGCCGTTCGACTCCATCGTCAGCTGCTGCAGGTAGGCCGGAAAGCGCTTCAGGTACTGGCTGTAGGGCATCACGCCGACGGTCTGGGAGAGGAAGAAGTCCCCGTACCAGACGGCCAGCAGTCCCATCAGGACCGGCAGGTTCTGCGCGAACGGAGCGGTCCGGAAGTGGACGTCCATCTCGTGAAAGCCCGCCAGCAGCTCGTAGAACGCTGGCGGCCCGATCGCGAGCATCGTCGAGAGCCCGATCGCCGAGTCCATCGAGTAGCGGCCGCCGACCCAGTCCCAGAAGCCGAACATGTTGGCGGTGTCGATCCCGAACTTCGACACCTCCTCCGCGTTGGTGGAGACCGCGACGAAGTGCTTGGCGACCGCCGCCTCCTCGCTGAGCGTGGCCAGTATCCAGTCGCGAGCGGTGTGCGCGTTGGTCATCGTCTCGAGCGTCGTGAACGTCTTCGAGGAGACGATGAACAGCGTCTCCTCGGGGTTGAGATCGCGGGTCGCCTCGACGAAGTCAGTCGCGTCGACGTTCGAGACGAAGCGGAATCGCTTGCCACGGTCGCTGTAGTGGCGCAACGCCTCGTAGGCCATCACCGGCCCGAGGTCCGAGCCGCCGATGCCGATGTTGACGACGTTGCGGATCGGCTTGCCCGTGTGGCCCTTCCAGTCGCCCGATCGGATCCGGTCCGAGAACGTGGACATCCGCTTCAGGACCTCGTGCACCTCGGCGACGACGTCGACGCCGTCAACCACCAGCCGCTCGTCGGAGGGCATCCGCAGAGCCACGTGCAGGACCGAGCGGTTCTCGGTCACGTTGATCTTCTCGCCGGCGAACATCGCTTCGATCCGCTCGCGCAGCCCCGACTCCTCGGCGAGCTCGAGCAGCAGCGCGACGGTCTGGTCAGTGATGCGGTTCTTGGAGTAATCCAGCGACAGGCCGGCTGCCTCGACGGTCAGCTTCTCGGCGCGGCTGGGGTCACCGGCGAACAACTCTCGGAGGTGCAGCCCCTCGATCTCGGAGTGGTGCTGCTTGAGCGCCTTCCACGCCGCCCGGTCTCGAAGCGGGGTCGTCGTCGTGTCAATGCCGCTCATCGAGACTCCTCCGGTCAGCTGGTCAGTGCGAGCGCCGCGACGATCTCGGCGGCGACCGCGCGAGCGCCGCGACGTCCAAGGGCGATCGTATAGTGGTTGACGTCGGGGACCTGGACCGCCCGCCGGCGGTCGGGATCGGCGGCCGCCCATTCCTGCACGATCTCCAGGGGCTGCATCGGGTGCGGGTCGTTGACCATCCCCCGCGGAGCGCACAGCAGCACCGTGGGCACCTCGAGCGAGTGCGCGTCGCTGGCGCTCTCGAACAGGTCCGTCCCGTCGTCGGCGACGACCTGCGGGTTGACGGACGAGCGCAGCCGAGGCGGCTCGCCAACGAGATCGTGGTCGGCGTACTGCGCCAGCTGGTCGTGATCGACGTCCGAGTTGGCGAACGCCGGGTGCTGCGCCCACCAGGCCCGGTACGCATCGCGGTCGGCGAACGTCGTCTCGAGGCGCGCGAGTGTCGGTCCAAGGAACTCACGCATGAACTGCTCGGGTTCGACCCCCTCGCTCTCGGGAATCGTCAGCCCGCCGTCGACGAGCACCAGCGCTCCGACCCGGTCCGGGTGCGCTGCCGCCAGAGCCGCGGCGATGTAGGCGCCGAGCGAGTGGCCCGCGATCACCGCGCGCTGCATGCCGAAGTGATCGAGCACCGCGAGCATGTCGCGCACGTGCGCGGCGATTCCGAACGGCCCCGGGAGCTCGTTGCTGCGTCCGCGTCCGCGGAGGTCGACCGCGATCAGCGCCGCCTGGTCCCCGAGCGCCTCAGCGGTCGCCAGCCACGACCGGCTGGTCGAGGTGATCCCGTGGATCGCGAGCGCGAGCGGAGCGTCTTCGCGGTCGCTGCCGAGCCGGAAGGTCGCCAGGCGTCCGCCCGGCACGGGGACGTCGACGCGCTTGTCAGTCACGGACCAGCTCTTGCTCCTGCGCGTCACCGGGCTCGGGCGGCTCCGGCTGCTCGGGCGTCGCCGCCGCGACGGACCACGGGCGGGCGAACACGAGCCACGCGGTGGCGCCGCCGAGCAGGACCACGCATAGGATCCAGCCGAGCGCCTCGGTCCCGACGCCGACGTACTTCAGGCCCGAGGCGAAGATCACGAATGCGATCGCCGGGCGCACGTAGCGGTCTGGTGCGCGCGATGAGAGCAGTGAACCCACCAGCACGCCCGGGACGCTGCCGATGATCAGCGAGCCCGTGACCGAAAGCTCAACGTGCCCGAACGCGAGCGCGCCGAGCGCCGCCGCGAAGGTCAGCGGCACGGCCTGCGTGAGATCGGTGCCGACTAGCTGGTTGGCGCCGAGCATCGGATAGATGAACAGCAGCCCGACGATCATCAGTGACCCCGACCCGACGGACGTCATCCCGACGATCAGCCCACCAACCATCCCGATCGCGAGCGTCGGCAGCGGGCGTATGCGCACGTCAGTCACGAACGCCCGCCGGCCGTTGCCGGCGCGGCGGTCGAGCACGAACCGCAGCGCCATCGCGCTGGCGCCGACGAGCAGCGCCGCGCCGAGGAACACCTCGATCGTGTTCTCGGCCGATTTGCCGTTGCCCAGCAGGTGCAGCAGGTAGGCGCCGAGGAACGCGGCCGGCACCGAGCCGAGCACCATCCAGCGCACGAGCTTGAAGTTGACGGTCCCGCGCGCGGATGTGCACGGCGGCGCCGATCGGGCGCATCACCACCGCCGCGACGAGATCGCTGGATATCGCGGTCGACGGAGTGACGCCGAACAGCAGGATCAGCATCGGGGTCATCAGCGCGCCGCCACCGGCGCCGGTCATGCCGACCAGCAGCCCGATGATCGCGCTCCCAAGGACGATGTAGGGGTCGATGTGCATGGGCGGAGAAGCTGCGGCCGCAGCGTAGCCAGATCAGCGCCCGGCCGCCGACTCCGGGACCGGGGCGGTGTCGCGGACAAGCTTCTCGAGCGCGACGGCGATCTCGGCCGGCCGCTCGAGCGGGCCCATGTGGCCGGTCCGCTGCAGCTCGATCAGTCCCGCCGGCTGCGGGAGCGTGCGCGCGATCCGGCGGGCATGGTCCGGCGGCGTCAGCCGGTCGTCGGTGCCGGCGATCACGATCGTCGGCACGGTGATCCGGGCAACTGCGTGCCACAGGTCCATATCCGAGAGCGCGAGCCCGGTCGCGGCTCGAACTCCCGGCGGCGTGTCGATCAGCATCCGCTCGTAGAACGCCACCTGGCCGAGCGTCGCCTCGGGTCCGAACGCCGCGTAACGGATCACAGCGTGCTGCAGCGGCGACGACCGGCTTGGGACGGGCGCGCGCGAGCCCATCGCGATCCGGCCGACTACCGAGCTGCTCGCGCGGGCCATTAGACCCCCGAGCAGCAGCTGCCCGGTGACGAGATCCCCGAGGCCGGTGTTGATCAGCGCCGCCGCCCGTGCGCGCTGGTGGACTTCGTGGCGCTCGGCCCAGGCGGCGATCGACATCGCGCCAAGCGAGTGGCCGACGACCGTCGCCCGCTTGCCGGCGGGCGTGGTGGCAGCCAACACCGCCTCGACGTCGTCGCCGAAGCGCTCGAGCGAGTAATCGCCCTCCGCCGCCGGCCCGCTCGCGCCGTGTCCCCGCAGGTCATAAGCGACAAGCCTCAGCCCCCGCTCGCGCAGGACTTCGATCACCGGTCCCCAGAAGCTCAGCTGCTCAGTCCAGCCGTGCGCGAACACCACGGTCTCGCCGTCCTGGGCGCCGAACAGCTCGGCGTGCAGCGCGGTTCCATCGGCCGAGTGGATTGTCTGGCGCTGGCCGCGCAGAGGGACGGTCAGCCGCTGGAAATCGGGATCGCGTGCGATCGAGCGCGCGTGATGGCGCTGCAGTCCGATGCCGGCGCCGATGCCGACCGCGGCGGCCGATAGCGCCAGCGCCCGGGCGGTCAGCTGTCTGCGGTTGCGCTGTCTGCGGTCGCCGGCTGTCACCGCCATCGAACCGTACATGCCCGGTCCGGGTCGTTGTCACGATGCCGCTGTCCGTAGGATTTCGGCCGTGCGGCTCGGACTGCTCACGGGAGGCGGGGATTGCCCTGGACTCAACGCGGTCATACGCGCCGTCGTGCGCAAGGGAATCGACGCATACGACGACGAGCTGCTCGGCTTTCGGGACGGCTGGCGGGGGGTGCTCGATGACGTCTCGGTGCAGCTGACGATCGAATCCACGCGCGGGATCCTGCCCCGTGGCGGAACGATCCTCGGCAGCTCGCGGACCAATCCGGACAAGCGCGAAGGGGGGACCGCGCTCGTCCGCGAGACGCTCGCTCGCCACCGGCTCGACGGTCTGATCACGATCGGCGGCGAGGACACGCTCGGCGCCGCCAACCGGCTCAGCGAGTCCGGGATCAATGTGATCGGCGTCCCGAAGACGATTGACAACGACCTCGGCGCGACCGACGTGACCTTCGGCTTCGATACCGCGCTGCACGTCGCCACCGAGGCGATCGACCGCCTGCATACGACCGCCGAGAGCCACCACCGCAACCTCGTCGTCGAGGTGATGGGGCGAAACGCCGGCTGGATCGCGCTCCACTCCGGGATCGCCGGTGGCGCCGACGTGATCCTGATCCCCGAGATCCCGTTTGACATCAACGAGGTGTGCCGCCTGATCGAGCGTCGCCATGCGCGTGGGCGTTACTTCGCGATCGTCGTCGTCGCCGAAGGCGCCCAGCCCAAGGAGGGGACGATGAGCGTCTCGACCGGCGAGCTCGACGAGTTCGGCCACCCGCGGCTCGGTGGCATCGGCCAGCGTCTCGAGCGCGAGATCGAGCAGCGAACCGGATTTGAGACTCGCGCCACCGTTCTCGGCCACGTGCAGCGCGGCGGCACGCCGACCGCGTTTGACCGGGTGCTCGCGACCCGCCTCGGGCTGGCGGCGATCGGCGCCGCCCACGCCGGTCGTTGGGGCTCGATGACGGCGCTGCGCGCGACTGAGATCGAGCTCGTCTCGCTCGCCGACGCGGTCGCCGAGGTGCGGCGCGTGCCGGTGGACGAGTACGAGCGCTACGGGGTGCTGTTCGGATGACCACCGGACTCCGGCTCGCAGTTCGGTCGACGGCCGCGTTCACGCGATGGCCTGTTTGGGATCAGGCCATTCTGACTATGCTGCGCTTAGTGGCGATCCCGGTTGCAACAGCTCAAGCGACGCCGTGACATCGACGTCCGCCGCGACGGATCTCGACCAGCTGTGTGTGAACACGATCCGCACGCTGTCGATGGACGCCGTCCAGAAGGCGAACTCGGGCCATCCGGGAGCTCCAATGGGGCTGGCGCCGCTCGCCTACGTGCTCTACACGCGGGTGATGCGACACAACCCCTCGAACCCCGACTGGCTGGACCGCGACCGCTTCATCCTCTCGGCCGGCCACGCCTCGATGCTGCTGTATTCGATGCTCTACCTGACCGGCTACCCGATGACGCTCGACGACATCGAGCATTTCCGTCAGGTCGGCTGGCCGACGGCGGGCCATCCGGAGCGCAAGTACAGCCCCGGGATCGAGGCGACGACCGGGCCGCTCGGGCAGGGGATCTCGATGTCGGTCGGAATCGCGCTCGCCGAGCACATGCTGGCCGCTCGCTTCAACCGCGACGGCCACAAGATCATGGATCACTACACGTTCGTGATCGCTTCCGACGGCGACATGCAGGAGGGGGTCGCTTCTGAGGCGTCGTCGCTCGCCGGCCACCTCGGCCTCGGCCGCCTGATCGTCTTCTACGACGACAACAAGATCCAGCTCGCCGGCCCGACCGCGCAATCGTTCACCGAAGACGTCGCCGAGCGCTACGACGCGTACGGATGGCATGTTGAGAACGTCGGCGACGACCTGTCGCTCGATCGCCTCGAGCAGGCGGCGCGCACCTCGATGGAGGTGATGGACCGCCCGTCGCTGGTGCTCGTGCGCTCGCACATTGGCTACGGCAGCCCTCACAAGCAGGACACCTCCGCCGCGCACGGCTCGCCGCTCGGCGAGGACGAGGTCCGGCTGACCAAGGAGGCCTACGGCTGGGACCCCGACAAGCATTTCTACGTTCCCGAGGAGGCGCTGGCGCACTTCCGCCGCTGCTGCGAGCGCGGGCGCGAGCTCGAGTCCGAGTGGGATCAGCGCTTCACCGCCTACCGCGAGGCCTTCCCAGCGCAGGCCAAGCAGCTCCAGACGATCGACGCCGGCGCGCTCCCCGAGGGCTGGGACGCCGATCTCCCGCGCTTCTCGCCCGACGACGACCCAATCGCGACTCGCAAGGCATCCGGCGAGACGATCCAGTGGGCCGCGAAGACGATCCCGCACCTGGTCGGCGGCTCGGCCGACCTGTCGACGTCCAACAACACTGATATCGAGGACGCCGGCGACGTCGAGAAGGGTTCCTACGGCGGGCGCAACCTCCGCTTCGGCGTCCGCGAGCACGCGATGGGCGCGATCGTCAACGGGCTCGGACTGCACGGCTTCCGCGCGTTCGGTGGCACGTTTTTGACCTTCTCGGACTACATGCGTGGCGCCGTACGCCTGTCGGCGCTGATGAAACTGCCGTCGATCTGGGTCTACACGCACGACTCGATCGGTCTCGGCGAGGACGGCCCGACCCACCAGCCGGTCGAGCATCTGGCGGGGCTGCGGGCGATTCCCCGCCTCAATGTGATCCGCCCGGCCGACGCGAACGAGACCGCGCTCGGCTGGCGCTTCGCGTTGCGCAACAGCGAGGCGCCGACCGCGTTCGCGCTCTCGCGCCAGACCCTGCCGATCCTCGACCCCGACTCGATTCCCGACGATGCGATCGAGCGCGGCGCCTACGTGCTGCGCGACGCCGACGGGGGCGATCCCGAGCTGATCCTGATCGGGACCGGCTCGGAGGTCTCGCTCTGCCTTGAGGCCGCCGACGCGCTCGACGGCCTCCGCGTACGGGTCGTGAGCATGCCGTGCATGGACACGTTCACGCTCGCCGACGACGCCTACCGCGAGCAGGTGCTGCCCGCGTCGTGCCCGGCGAGGGTGGCGGTCGAGGCCGCGAGCCCGCTCGGATGGGACAAGTGGATCGGCCCCGAGGGGTCGTTTCTCGGGATGACGACATTCGGCGAGTCCGGTCCGGCGAAGGACGTCTACGAGCACTTCGGCATCACCGCCGAGCACCTGGCAGCGCTCGGCCGCGAGGCCGTCGAGCGAACCCGGCGATCGGGCTCGTGAGCGCGGCTCAGGATCTGGACACGCTGTCAGACGACAACCCGCTCGTCGAGGGACTCGAGCGGCTCCCGGTCCACCCGACGTCGCTGGTGATCTTCGGCGCCACCGGCGATCTTGCGCACCGCAAGCTGCTGCCGGCGCTTTACAACCTCGCCCACGAGGGGCGCTGCCCGAGCGCTTCGAGATGATCGGCGTCGGACGCCGCGACCAGGAGCACGACGACTTCCGCGACGCCGTTCGGGCATCGATCGAGCGCTACTCCCGGCGTAAGCCAGATCCGAGCGTCCTCGAGGGTCTGCTCGACGACATGCGCTACGTGCAGGGTCGTTCGACGATGACGGGGTCTACCAGGAGCTGGAGCGGACGCTGGCCGAGTTCGACGAGCAGGCGGGCCAGCCGCTCGACCGGGTCTTCTACCTGTCGACCGCGCCCGAGTTCTTCCCGGTGATCGCCGGCAAGCTCGGCGCCGCCGGACTCGACCAGCGCCGAGCGACGCCGAGGTCGAGGATCGTGATCGAGAAGCCGTTCGGCTACGACCTGGCCTCGGCGCGCAAGCTCAACGCGCAACTGCTCGAGGTGCTTCGACGAGCCGCAGATCTTCCGGATCGATCACTACCTCGGCAAGGAGACCGTCCAGAACCTGATGGCGCTGCGGTTCGCCAACGCCCTGTTCGAGCCGGTCTGGAACCGCAACTACATCGATCACGTCCAGATCACCGCCGCCGAGGACATCGGGATCGAGGGGCGCGCCGGCTACTACGAGCGTGCGGGTGCGCTCCGCGACCTCGTCCAGAACCACATGCTGCAACTGCTCGCGCTGCTGGCGATGGAGCCACCGACGGCGTTCGACGCCGATCGCCTGCGCGACGAGAAGCTCAAGGTGCTCGAGGCGATCGTGCCCCCGACGATCGAGCGAGGTCGCCGAGATGGCGGTGCGCGCCCAGTACGGCCCCGGCGTCGTCGGCGGGGAGCCGCGTCCCCGGCTACCGCGAGGAGCCGGGCGTGGCGCCGGACTCGCGGACCGAGACCTACGCGGCACTTCGGCTGTACGTCTCCAACTGGCGCTGGGCGGGGGTGCCGTTCTACCTGCGGACGGGCAAGCGCCTGGCGCGCAAGCTGACCGAGATCGCCGTGATCCTCAAGCCGGTACCGCACATCGCCTTCCAGAGCTCCGGCTCGGTTGGCATCCAGGCCAACCAGATCGTGTTCACGCTGCAGCCGGACGAGGGCGTGTCGGTGTCGATCGGCGCCAAGATTCCCGGGCCGCGGATGCGGATCCGGCCGGTCAACATGGAGTTCCGCTACGGCACCTCGTTCCTGTCCAGTCGCCTGAGGCCTACGAGCGGCTGATCCTCGACGCGATGCGCGGCGACGCGACGCTGTTCACGCGCAACGACGAGATCGAGGCGCTGTGGGGGATCATCGACCCGATACTCACCGCCTGGCACAAGGACACGCGCGTCGCCGATCCCCCAGTACGAGGCCGGATCGGCCGGGCCTGACGGAGGCCGACGCGCTGCTCGACGGACGGGCGCACGGCTGGCGGCGGTCTGCAGATGAGCGAGGACATCTGGTCCGAGCAGGACACCAAGCCCGACGCGATCGAGGCGGCGCTGCGCGAGCTGCTGCGCCGGCGCCACGCCGCAACCAAGGCGCTCGTGCCGGCGCGGGTCCTGAACCTCGTCGTGGTCGTCGATCGCGAATGGAAGGGGGAGATCGCCAACCGGCTCGAGCGGGTGGGCCGCTACCACGCCTCGCGGACCATCCTGTGCGCGGTCGAGGACGGGCGCACGACCCTCGACGCGTCGCGACGGTCGAGCTACGAGGAGCCCAGCGCGGCGGAGCCTCAGCGTCGATCCGCGAGCAGGTGGAGATCGACCTCGGGCCCGAGCATCTGGAGCGGCTGGGGACGATCGTCGACCCGGTGCTCGTCGCCGGGATGCCGACGATCGTCTGGTCGCCCGCACGGCCACGACGAGGCGGTGAGGCGCTGTGCCGATGATCGACGTGATCCTGCTCGATTCCGACGATCATGCCCGACACCGGCGATGCGTTCGCGCGCGCCGCCGAGCTGCTGCGACATCGGCCTACGTCGTCGACCTGGCCTGGCTGCGGACGACGCCGTGGCGTGAGCGGCTGGCCGCGAGCTTCGACCCGCCCGAGCGGCTGCCCGCGCTGCGCCAGCTGCGAGGGCGTCGGTCCGCCACCAGGAGAGCTCGACCGCCAGCGCGCTCGCTGCTCGCCGGATGGCTCGCCTCGCGGCTGCGCTGGGAGCGCGAGCCGCTGCAGCCACGAACGGCTCGGGTGGACGGCGCGGCGTCGCGGCGGGACGAGCAGGTGGCGATCTACGCTGCGAGTCCACCGAGCAGGAGGCTCCGGGCTGGCCGGGGTGACCGTGTCGCTGCGGCGAGCGGCTACTCGCTCTCGCTCGACCGCGCGACAGGTGGCCTGTGCGCACGCGAGCGCCATGACGACGGCGTCGAGCGCGGTGGCAGATCATGGGTGCCTCGCGCGGCGAGGGCGGGATCCTCGGAGAGGGCGTGCGCCAGGCGCTGCTCCGCGACCCGACCTACGGCGCCGGCGCTCGACAGCGGCGCGGGAGTTCTGCCCGGCGTGAGCGTGACATCGAGGTCGTCGAGGATCCCGGCGCGGGCCTGTGCGGCGATGCTGGTGGCGCCGCGCTCGGCGGCGGCCACATCGTGCTCGCCGGTGGCTCGACGCCAAAGGCGGCCTACGAGGAGTTCGTCGAGGCCGTCGCGCGGTCGGCATCGAGTCATCGACACCACCTTCTGGTTCGGCGATGAGCGCTGCGTCGCGCCCGACGACGAGCGCTCCAACTACGCGATGGTCAAGGAGTCGCTGCTCGATCCGCTGGGCGACGGCCCGCCCGACGGTGCACCGGATGAAGGGCGAGCTCGGCCTGACGACGGCGCCGAGGAATACGAGCGACAACTGCGTGCGGCCGGGCCGCCCGATTCGACATCGTCCTGCTCGGGATCGGCCCCGACGGCCATAGCGCTTCGCTGTTCCCCGACCAGCCGACCCTGTCGGAGCGCTCCCGGCTGGTCATCGGGGTCGACGAGGCGGGCCTCGAGCCGTTCGTGCCCCGGGTCAGCTCACGCTCCCGCGATCGCCGGGCCAGGCAGATCGTGTTCCTGGCCGCCGGCGAATCGAAGGCGGAGGCGGTGGCGAGCGCGTTCGGCCCGGACGCCCAGCCCGATCCGCACGTGCCGTCCTCACTGGTGGCGCCGCTGGCCGACGAGGTCGTCGTCCTGGTCGATCCGGCCGCGGCGCAGCAGCTGGCGGAACACCGCGTGAGCGCTCGGTCATCGGCGTCGATCTCGGCGGCACCAAGGTCGCGTCGCCTGCTCTGCGCGGGGGCGAGCTCGGCGAGTCGGTGATCGAGCCGACCGAGCTGTCGGCAGCCGACGCGCTGATCGAGCAGCTCGTCGACGATGATCGGGCAGGTGCGCGGCGACGATCTCAAGGCGGTCGGGATCGGCGTGCCCTCGGTCGTCGAGTTCGACACCGGCCGGGTCGTCTCGTCGGTCAACATCCCGCTCGCCGACGTGCCGCTGCGCGAGGTCCTCGGAGAGCGGCTCGGGGTCCCGGTGTTCGTCGACAACGACGCCACGGTCGCGGCGCTCGCCGAAGCCCACGACGAGGAGCTGCGGATGGTCGCGCGCGACCTGGTGATGATCACGGTCGGCACCGGCGTCGGCGGCGGCATGGTGCTCGGCGGCCGGATCTACCGGGGCGCCACCGGCGGCGCCGGCGAGCTCGGCCACACGCTGATCGGCGCTGGATCTGGCGGCCCGATGCCGGCGCCGACAAGTTCCCGCAGCCCGGCTCGCTCGAGTTCGTGGCCGCCGGCACGCCCTCGACCGGCTGGCCGGCCAGGCCGCGACGTGCACCCGGACTCGGCGCTCGGCCGGCTGCGCGCCGAGGGCAAGCCGGTCATCGGCGCCGAGGCCGTCGAGGCGGCGCAAGACGGCGACGAGGCAGCAGTCGCAATCGTCGAGATCTGTGGGGCGAGCGGCTCGGGATCGGGATCGCCAACGCGATCAACACTTTCGACCCCGAAGAGGTCGTGATCGGCGGCGGGGCCGCCCGCGCGGGGGATCTGCTGCTCGAGCCGGCGCGGCGGATCGCGCAGGGCTACGTGGTGCCCGGGCTCGGTAGCCGGACGACGATCCGCCTCGCCCGCCACGGCGTCCGCGCGGGCGTGCTCGGCGCGGCGCTGCTCGCCGAGCCACGAGCTGAGCCGGCGCACGCGGCGCCATCACCCACGGGAGGTTTCCAGCATGATCGTCGCCTGCGGATTTGACCAGCCGGATTCCTGATGCGCGGGCGGCTACTGCCGCTGATCGAGGCCGACGGGCCATCAGGTGCTCGACCTCGGCACCGATTCAGCGACACCAATCGACTATCCCGACAAGGCGCTCGAGGTCGGCCGCGCGGTCGCCTCCGGCCAGGCCGACCGGGGGATCTGGTTTGCGGCTCGGGCGCGGGCGTCTCGGTCGCGGCCTGCAAGATCGACGGCGTCAGGGCCTCGACCGTCCACGACACGTACACGGCCCACCAGGGAGTCGAGCACGACGGCGTCAACGTCCTCTGCATGGGCGGCCGCGTGATCGGGCTCGAGGTGGCGGCCGAGATCGTCACCGCGTTCCTGCGTGCCGAGGTCTCCGACGAGGAGCGCCATGTGCGCCGGCGCGGCAAGGTGCAGGAGATCGAACGCACCCACGGCCACGTCACTGACCTCTAGGAGCGGACCGCATGCACAACCGGATCGTGATCGTCCGCCACGGCGAGACAGAGTGGAGCCTCAGCGGTCAACACACGAGTCGCACCGATTTGCCGCTGACCGCCGCCGGCCGCGAGCGGGCGCAGCATCTCGGCGCCGAGCTCGCCGGGCAGGAGTTCGCGCTCGTGCTCTGCAGCCCGCTGCGGCGCGCGCGCGAGACGTGCGAGCTGGCCGGGTTCGGCGACGCGGCGCAGCTCACAGACGATCTGCGCGAGTGGGACTACGGCGATTACGAGGGGCTGACGACCCCGCAGATCTGGGAGATCGATCCCGACTGGAGGCTGTGGCGCGACGGCTGTCCCGGCGGCGAGCTGCCCGATCAGGTCGGGGCGCGCGCCGACCGCGCGCTCGAGCGGCTGCGGACCGCGGATGGCGACGCGCTCGCGTTCGCCCACGGCCACATCCTGCGCGTGCTGGCGGCCCGGTGGGTGGCGATGGATCCCGCCGCAGGCGCGCGGTTCACCTTGGGCGCCGGCTCGCTCTCGGCGCTCGGGTATGAGCGCGACACAGAGGTGATCGAGCGCTGGAACGTGGGCAGCGGGTAGGTCCGCGCCGCGTCCGCAGCGTTTTCGGGGTTGCACCCGGGTGCGCGGTTGCACCAGCGAGCGCCGCAGCCACGCGGTTGCGCACGGCTGCATGGGTGACAGATGTCATGGCGGATTTCGGTCGCTCGCCACTTACGCGCCGCCTTCTCCGGGCTTAGCCTGCGTGGCATGAACACTTCGCATACAGAAGCCGGTTCGCCTGCGATCGAGGTGTCCAGTCTGCACAGGTCCTACGGCCAGATCGAGGCCGTTCGAGGCGTCAGCTTCGAGGTCGCTCGGGGCGAGGTCTTCTGCCTGCTGGGCCCCAACGGCGCCGGCAAGACGACGATCGTCGAGATCCTCGAGGGCTATCGCACCCGCACTTCGGGCGACGTCCGCGTGCTCGGCATCGATCCTGCCACCGGCTCGCGCGAGCTGCGCGAGCGGGTTGGGATCGTGCTGCAGCAGTGCGGCGTCCAAAATCGACCTGTCAGTGGCCGAGCTGGTGGAGATGTACGGCCGCTACCACGTCAAGCGGCGCCCGGTCGACGAGGTGATCGAGCTCGTCGAGCTGACTGACAAGCGCGACACGCGGTTCCACAAGCTGTCCGGCGGCCAGCGACGGCGGCTGGACCTTGCGATCGCACTGGTGGGCGATCCAGACCTGATCTTCCTCGACGAGCCAACGACGGGCTTCGATCCGGCGGCGCGCCGTCAGGCGTGGTCGACGATCCGCTCGCTCTGCGAGCTGGGCAAGACCGTGTTCTTGACCACCCACTTCATGGACGAGGCCCAGCACCTCGCCGATAGCGTCGCGGTCATGAACGCCGGCGAGATCATCGCCGCCGGCCAGCCCGAGGAGCTCGGCGGGCGGGACGTGCGCCCGGCTGAGATCCGCTTCACGCTGCCGCCCGACTGGTCACTCGGAGACGTGCCAGAGCTGCCCTCGGAGGTCCGCTCGGTCGAGGACGCGCGGGTCCTCGTGACCACGCGTGAGCCGGTCAGGGCGGTCAACATCCTCACCGACTGGGCGCTGGAGCGCGACGTCGATCTCGGCCATTTCTCGGTCTCGCAGCCGACGCTCGAGGACATCTACCTGGAGCTGACGGGCGCGACCGAGCACAATTCAGAGACCCAGGAGACGACCGTATGAGCACCGCTTCACACTCAATCGGGCCGGTCAGGGAGTCGAGCCTGCGGCGCGATTTCGGCCTCGTCGGCTGGCAGATCCGCTACGAGCAGCGCGCCTATTGGCGCAATCGCGGGCGCGGCGTGTTCACGTTCGTGTTCCCGGTCATGCTGCTGGTGATCTTCGCCAGCCTCGACAAGGGGGCGCGCCTTCGAGCCTCGGCGGGATCCCGTACGACGACTTCTTCGTTCCCGGCATCCTCGCCTATGGCGTGATCGCGACGACCTTCGTCAACCTCTCGATCGGCACGGCGATCCTGCGCGACGAGGGCGTGCTCAAGCGCATGCAGGGCACGCCGCTGCCGAGGTGGGCCTACGTCACGGCGCGGATCGCATCCACGTCAGTGATCACGCTCGCGATGACGGTGATCGTGCTCGGCCTCGGGACGAGCGTCTATGGACTGGACTTCCACGCCTCGCAGCTGCCGGCCCTGATCGTCACGCTGCTGCTCGGCACAGCCGCGTTCACTCACTGGGGATCGGGATCACCCGCTTCATCCCCAACGCCGAGGCCGGGCCGGTGCTGGTCAACCTCGTGATCTGGCCACTGTCGTTCATCTCCAACATCTGGTTTCCGACCAATTCGCTGCCCACCGTGCTGAAGACGATCGCCGGCCTGTTCCCGATCAGGGCGCTCGCGAGCGGGCTCCAGTACGTGTTCGATCCGCTTCACCACGGAAGCCTGTTCGACGCCTCGAGCTTGTGGACGCTCGCGATCTGGACGGTGATCGGGATCTACCTGATGGTGACGTTCCTGCGCCAGCCCCAGGGTGAGGTGGTGTGAGCATCGACGGCAACAGAGATGGCGGGGGCGGTACGGACATGCTCGGTGCCATGCGCGCGTGGTTTCGCGGCAGGCCCGGCGGGCGCAGCGGGGCGCTGCCGGCGCTGATCTGGCTCGGGTTCATCCTCTTCCCGCTGGTCAACGCGATCGAGCGCAGCGAACCGCTGCTCGCGCACGCGCTGACGATCGCGGCCGCGGCCGCATTCGTTGCGGCGTACGTCGGTCTGATCCTGACCTGGCGCCTGCCGAGTTGGCGCCCGCTCCCGACCGCCCTGTTCGCGGTACTGATCGGGACGGCGGCGGCGCTGACGATCGCCGACCAGCCCACGTGGGGGTTCCTGTTCATCTACTCCGCGGCGGTCGCGGCGCTGTTCTCCTCGAGCAGGGTGGGGTGGACCGGCGTGCTCGGCTGCGCGGCACTCGCCGCGGGTTGCGTCTTGTTGGGCGGCGGCTCCGCGAGCCTGGCGTTGAACTTCAGCGTCACAGCGTTAGGGATCGGGCTCCTAATGGTGCTGATGCGCGACCTGCGGGAGCGAAACGTCGAGCTGTTCGCGGCCCGCGCCGAGCTCGCCCGCACCGCGGTCGCCCAAGAGCGCGAGCGCTTCGCCCGCGACCTCCACGACCTGCTCGGGCAGTCGCTGTCCGTGATCGCACTCAAGGCCGAGCTCGCGGGCCGGCTGCTGCCGGCTTCTCCCGCTCAGGCGGCGACTGAGGTTTCCGAGGTCGAGCAGGTCGCGCGCCAGGCACTGAACGAAGTCCGCCAGGCGGTGAGCGGCTACCGGCAGCCGACGCTCGACGGCGAGCTCGCGGGCGCGCGGATGGCGCTTTCGGCGGCCGGCGTCGAGCCCTCTGTGGTGCGCAGCTCGGCGACGTTGGATCCCGACGTGGAAGCGGTGTTGGCGTGGGCGGTGCGAGAGGGCGCGACCAACGTGATCCGCCACAGCGGCGCCCGGCGCTGCACCCTGCGGATCGAGGCCGGGCTCACGGCGGCGATGGTGGAGGTGGTCGACGACGGCTATCGGGCTGGCGAGCTGCCGGATCCGGAGAGGGCGGATGGGGGACACGGGCTCGAGGGCCTGCGCGAGCGCGCCGATGCGCTCGGCGGACGGGTCGAGGCGGGCCCGCTCGTGAGTGGCGGCGGGTTCCGGCTGGCGGTGACGGTCCCGGTGCGGGCTTCCGGTCGGGCTTCCGCGCCGGCGACCCCGTCGGCTTCGCCTGCGTCGTCTGCGTCGCCTGCATCACCCGCGATCGGATGATCCGGGTCCTGATCGCCGAGGACCAGGGCATGGTCCGGGGCGCGCTCGCAAGCCTGCTGTCGCTCGAGCCCGACATCGAGGTCGTGTCGCAGGTGCCGCGCGGTGACGAGGTCGTCGCGGCGGCGCTCACGGCGTCGCCCGACGTGGCGCTGCTCGACATCGAGATGCCGGGCGCCACCGGCCTCGAGGCGGCCGAGCGGCTGCGCACCGAGGTCCCGGGCTGCCGGGTGCTGATCCTGACGACGTTCGGCCGCCCCGGCTATCTGCGCCGCGCGATGGAGGGCGGCGCCGCCGGCTTCCTGCTCAAGGATGCGCCGGCCAGCGAGCTCGCGGCGGCGATCCGGCGCGCGGTCGCGGGCGAGCGGGTCGTCGACCCGGGCCTGGCGGCCGCGGCGCTGTCGCAGGGCGAGTCGCCGCTGACCCCGCGCGAGCACGAGGTGCTGGCCGCCTCACGCGAGCACGCGACCGTCGCCGAACTGGCGGGCGCTCTGTATCTGTCGCCAGGCACGGTTCGCAACCACCTGTCGTCCGTGATGCAGAAGCTCGACGCGCGCAACCGGGCCGAGGCCGTGCGGATGGCTGAGGAGCGCGGCTGGCTCTGAGCGCTGGCTCAGTGTCGACCCGGGGCCAAGTGCGGCTGAGAGGACTCGAACCTCCACGCCCGTAAGGGCACGGCGACCTGAACGCCGCGTGTATACCAATTTCACCACAGCCGCGGGAAGGAGAGCAACTTAGCAAGTGCGCAGCGCCGAGCGGGAGGCCCGCTGGCTCCCGGACTCCCCAGAGCGCCCGCGCAAATCGTGAGCCACCCATTAGCGCGGGCGCGCGAGTCCACGCTAACCTGATTGCCGCCGACCGGTCCCTCTGGGGCCGCCCGGATCGGCAACCCCCGCCGCTATCGTCTAGGGGACTAGGACGCCGCCCTCTCACGGCGGAAACCCGGGTTCGAATCCCGGTAGCGGTACTTCAGAACCCCCGTGTTGACGGGGGTTTCGTCGTTCTGGGGGTCGTGCGCCACAGTCTGCGCCACAGTCGGGATCGGCTTAGGAGGGTTTAGGTAGGCGTCCAGGCGCTCTCTGGCTTGCTCTTCGCCGCCGGGGACGAGGTGCCCGTAGCGGTTCCAGGTCTGGCGGACATCGCCGTGGCCGGCCCAGGTTGAGATCTGCTTCCAGTCGAGTCCGGCCGCGATGAAGTAGGAGATCGCGCAGTGGCGCGCCTCGTGCGGCGTGATCGGTTCGAGGCCGGCTTGGGTCCAGGCCTTGTTGGCGCGGGCGCGGATCGTGGAGGCGAAGAACGCCTCGGTCTTGGTGCGGCCGAAGACGAGGTCCGGGCCGTCGCGTTGCGTGCGTTGCTTGTGGGTCATCAGTTCGCGGCGGACGACGAAGGCCATCGGGACGGCACGGCGGCCGGCGCCGGTCTTGACGTCGACCGGACCCTTGACCGGGTCCCATGAGCGCTCGACGCGGATCACGCCGTTGTCGAAGTCGACGTTGGTCCACTGGAGGCCGCGGAGCTCGCCGCGTCGGAGACCGCAGAACAGCGCGACGGCCCAGAAGGCCTTCTCGGTGTCGGGGAGCGCCGCGAGCAGCTCGTGCGCCACCTCGGGCGGTTCGATCCGGTCGCGGCGGCCGCGGATCGCGGGCAGGTCGAGGTTCTCGGTCGGGTCGACGGCGACCTCGTCGCGGCGGATCGCCCGGCGGAAGATGACCCGCAGCGGATCGAGGATGTTGGCGATGGTGGAGGGGGAGAGGCCCTGGCTGCGCAGGCCGTCGACGAAGTCCTGAACGTCGCGGCGCTGCAGCTCGGACAGCTTCCAGCCGCCGAGGGCGGGGATGACGTAGGCGTGGAGGAGTTGCTCATAGCCGCGGGCCGTCGACGGCTTGTACGGCTTCCCGGCGCGGTCGAGGATCGTCCCGTCGTGGGCGCCTTTGATCAGGACCTCGGCCGCCTCGGCGATCGTCTTCGCTGTCGGCGGCCGCATCGTCCCGCGGCGCAGCGCGACCTGGGCGTCCTGGCGCCACAGCTTGGCGGCGCTGAGGGTGGGGAAGGTCCGCCACACCTGCCGGCCTGTCCGGGTGTCGTACGCCTGGGCCTGGTAGGTCGGCTTGCAGGTGCAGCGTCCACCCTCGCGCGAAGTGCAATTGCGAGAGTGACGGACGCGGATCCCGGTAGCCATGAGGACCGCTGATGCTAGGCCCGGCGCGGACGTCTAAACACCGACTCGGCGCTCTCATTCGCCCACCGCTCGAGCTCTGCGACGCGGGACGAGGCGGAGCTTGCCCCGCCGGATCAGCCGCAGCTCGGGCTGAACGTGGCGCTCGAACGAGTCCAGCGACATTCCGAGCGAGAGCGCAGCTTCCTGGCGGCTCAACGCAACCCTTGGGACATTCGTCGGCGAGGCGCTCATAGCGCGAAAGCTTAGCGCTGATCGCTCCGATAGCGCTAATATTGGGGAAATTGACCTCTTCTGACCTCAACTGGCCTCTGATGTCTCGTGGCTGAGCCGGTACCCGACGCCGTGCCCGGCTCGTCAGACGATCCCTGGATGACCGTCGCCGAGTTCGCCGACGCGATGCGGGTGCGACCGGTGACGGTGCGGTCGTGGATCACGAAGGGGCAGCTGAAGGCAACACGGGCGGGGCAGCGGAAGTGGCTCGTGCGCCGTTCCGAGCTGACCCGGATGCTGGAGGTCGGCGATGCGCCCTTCGTCCCCCCGCCGCCCGTGACCGCCTTGGAGGATGGCTGGCAATCGGACGCGACGCCACCATCGGAGTCGGATGACCTCGCGTACGAGGCATGGGTTGAGCGGCGGCGGGAGCGATTGGCGACTGACGTTTCGGTGGCCGCCTACGAGTGGGAGATCGCGCTGGAGCAGAGCCGGATGGCTCCGCCGGACGCGCGGTTTGCGAGCCGCATCCGTCACATCGCCGAGGCCGCGTCGGTGCGAGCGATCACGATCAAGGACTGCATCGACGAGCCGGGGTTCGAGTGGAGGCCGATCGCTGGGGCGGCGGGGATGACGCTCTCCTACGAGCTGCGACCGAGCGGCAATCGGCCCGGCCCGAAGGACGCCTGGGACCGCTTCGACCGGATCGTCGCCCGGCTCGGCGGGGCGATGGAGGGATCGTCCGCGAGCGCGGTGGCCGGGGCGCTGGAGGACCTGTCGAGCGCGATGCGCGACCTGGCGAACAGCCTTGAGAGCCGCGCTCCTCCGGGCTTCCGGATCCGAGGTCGGGGGCGGCGTCGTCTGATCGATCAGGTGTGTAGGGAAGTGTGTAATGAAGTGTGTAATTGGATTACACACTTGCGGTCGCCTCCGCCCCGCCGCCATTGGGGATTCCCGCTCCGGCGCGCCAGACTACCCGCCCCCGACGTACGAATTGAGAGGGTGGGGTACGGGTAGTCTGGCGCTTTTCGCTTGGATCAAGGCGGCGGGGCGAAGGCGGCGCGGGCGCTGGATGAGGAGGGCAGTTGTGCGAAGGCCAGTAGCACCGATTTAGCAGTGGCGGGGGCGAATCAGGGGGCCGACCGGCCGAGGGCGACGACTGAGTTAGTCATCGCCGAGGCTCTGATTTGTCCGCTGCAATCGGAGTCGGTGACACGACTCTTCGAGGAGGCACCTCAGAGCTCCGTGCTACGGACTGAACTACAGAGCGAACTACAGAGCTGGGTTCTGTAGTCGGGGTCGCCTCCGCCCTCGCTGCCATTGGGGATTGGGTGTTCTCGGCGCGCCCGACCACCCGCCCCCCACGTAGACCATCAAGGTGGGGTTCGGGTAGTCGGGCGCGCTTCGCTCGAGTTGGAGGGCGGCGGGGGCGGAGGCGGCAGTTGCCGGCAACGAGGACTGAGAAACGTGTCTACTGAGCAACGGGGCGTGGTGAGTGGCTGAGGTAGTCGTCACCAAGATCCCGGACGTGCTTCTTGTATTCCCGATCGGTGAAGAGGGAGGCGTTCTTCTTGACCATGCCGTTGATAACGACGATGTGCGGACGGTCGAAGCCAAGGGCTTTCAGTTCGTCGGGCGTTCCGTTCTCCAGGCGGCAGAACAGTCGGTAGTGCAGCCGACCGGGCCCGGTTCCGCGAATCTCGTAGTAGCCGGCCATCGTCCCGTGCATCGCCTCCCACTTCCCGCCGCCGCTGAACGCGGGCGGCGGGGCTGCGCGAACAGCCTCCAGCACCGCTGCGAAGTTCGCGTCGACCTTTGTCGGGCACGAGTCGAGGAAGTCGGCGGCCGGGATCGTCCCGTCCGGTGCCTTGTAGTAGGCGACTCCCCATTGCACCGGCGCGAGGTTAGCCCGAGCAGGTGACGGTGCCCGGCAGGGGCGTCAGGCGGCGGTCGAGGTCTTGCGGCGGCCGCGCCGGACACGGGGCACGATCACGACATCGGCGTCCAGGGCGTCGGCCATCGCGACGATCGTCCGCAGCTCCGGGTTCGCCGGAGCGGTGAACAAGCGCCGCACGCTCGCCGGGTTCTTGTGGATCTCGCGAGCGAGCTCCGCTTTCGTCATCCCGTGCGCCTCGCGGAGCCCATCGAGCTCGTTCACGATCGCATCGATCGCCTTGATCTCGCGGCTCGCCTTCTCGAACTCAGCCCGGAACTCGGGATCCTCGAGACCGCTGGCCAGGCGACGGTCGTGGTAGCTCGGAGCGGGGGACCTCTCTGTCTCCTTCATAGCGCTGCATAGCGTAACACAGGTGATACGCGGACCGTAACCTCAATGCTACGGACGAGGCCGCGCAAGCATCAGGTCCTGCTGGGTCGCAGATAACAGCAGTGTTATCGTGTACGACATGAAGTTGAGCGAGATCAGGACGAACGACGAGCTGATCGCGGAGCAGCTGCGCACCGATCCGGAGTTCCGAGCCGAATGGGAGCGGACTGCGGTGGCACGTGCGGTTGCTCTCGCGATCGTCCGCTACCGCGCGGAGCACGACCTTTCGCAGCGCGAGCTGGCCGAGCGCCTCGGCATGAAGCAGCCCCAAGTTGCACGCTTGGAGCTCGGCGAGGTCAACCCGAGCATCGACACGCTCCTCCGCGTCGCTTCCAAGCTCGGCATCGAGTTCACAATCGACGTCCGGCCGGCCGGTTCTGCTGCTCGCAATATGACCAAGCGCGCTCAGACCGAGGACCTCACCGGCGGGTTCAGTATGGACCTTGGTGCGCTAATCGTCTCAGCGAGGGCTGCGTGACCACGTTCGACCGACGGCAGGTCGCATCCGCTAGCCGCGGGGTGATGTGGGGGATCGCCACATAGGATTCGGGCGTGCTCGTTAGCAGTGACGAGACGGCCGTGCTGTCCACCGTCGGCTGGGTGGACCACGGCGGTTTCCTCGCCTGGGACCCCGAATCGGGCATCACACAAACCGTCGAAGTCGACGACAGTCCGTACTTGGACCTTCTGCCGGGCGTGGACGACTACTTCGCAGTCGTGCACCACGGGCAGGCAGGTGGTTATTCGGTGAGCGCGCGGCACCTGAGCGAGGTCACCGATGAAATCGCCCGTCTGACGATCCGGAACGATCAGGCCGAGATCGAAGGGGACCTTGAGGTCTGGGGCCGGCTGCCCCAGTTCTATGGCGGGTGGGATCCGAGCGGCCCGGATGGCGGACGGTTCCCTTATTCGGTGGTGCGAATCGATGCGGTGTCGCGCCACTGCGAGGTCCAGCGCATGGAGTGGCTGACTGGACCGACTTACGATCTCGGGTATCAGCAGATGATGACCCCGCGCGGCCTGCCTGCCGGGCTAACTGTGCTGGTCCCGGTTCAGCGCAGCTCGCGACCCGTCATCTACGACTGGGACAACCGCGAGGTGGCCGGCCACCTCGCGCTGGGCGAAGAGGCTCGGAAATCCGACTCTGCGCTTCAGAAGCGAAAACGAGCTGTGGGCCGACGACTACGACACGTTGCTGCGCGTAGATCCGAGCGATTGGGCAGTGCGCGATGAACACAATCTCGGGGGCTCCACGGACCAGACCGGCGGCTTCATCGGCGGGTGGACGTTCAATCGCGACCGCTCCATCTGTGTTGTCGGCCGCCCATTCGCCGGCGACGTGATCGGGTTGGCATGTGATTCGTTCGAGATCACTCACCGAGCTGCCCTCGGTCGGCAGCCGCTCGATGTCGCTGTGCTGAGCGACGGACGAGTCTTCGCACGGGACTGGAAGACTGGGGACCCACTGTCAGGCAGGCTCGAGAACCTCGATGCCTGACATACCTTCGGAGTTGGTCGGCCTCGCCGACGCGGCGGCGATCCTCGGAATTGATGAAGCAAAGGCCCGCTCGTGGATGGACCTCCGCACCCTGCGCGGGACGAAAGGGCCAGACGGCGAGTCTTTCTTCCGCCGCGCAGAGGTCGAGCACATGGCCGCGCCTCTTGTAAGACCCGAGGATGCTCCTGTCCCGTGTCTTGCGTTCGGTCCTCAGTCCTGGTCGATGAGCGAACAAATGGCGTTCGTGGTCGGCAGCCTCAAGGCCAAACGATTCTCGATCGAGGCCCGATCTCGCCCGCTCTTTCACTACACCAGCGCTGCCACCGCACTTGACTACGTCCTGCGAGACGCGACCTTACGACTGAGCCCACCGAGTCGGATGAACGACCCCTTCGAATCGGATCCGCATCTGGTCAATCTCCGGGGCGACCTCGGTGACGAGAGGCCTGACGTCATGCACGTGATCCAGGATGCAAGCCAACTCCTGAGAGAGCGCTGCAGGCTGACGTGCTTGGCGCTATCCGGACCGAATGAATGGTCGTCACTGATCGGCTACGGAGACGGCTACACCCGTGCCCGGATGTGGACACAGTACGCCGACGGCCATCGTGGTGTCTGTCTAGCGTTTGATCAAGATCGACTACGCGAGGCGATTCGAGCGACGGCCGAAACAAAGGGGCTGAAGCTGTACGAGGCGCCGATTCGCTACCTGGCGCAAGACGAGCGATCGATCCTCATCGAATTGCCCATCGAGCGCGCGGTGCATGACCTGCCGCCCCTCATCGAGGAGGTATTCCCAGGCGTCGTCGCCGGTCTGTACTTCTCGAAAGCGTGGGATTGGAGCACCGAGTCCGAATACCGGTTCCTCCTCCATGGAGACGCGGCCGAGAACGAGTACGTGGACATCAGTCGGGCGCTCACAGGAGTCTTCTGTGGAGCAAGCTTTCCGGAGAGGCGGCTTGACGATCTGCGGGCGCGGTGTCCCCAGTTGCACGACGATCATCGGATCTTCCGGACGTCTTGGAGAAACGGCTTTCCCATCGCGATGCCGGACACCGTCGGCCAGTCCAGCCGGGCCCCCGTACCCAAGACTGGCACTTTCCGGCCCTGACCCGTTGACCCTCAAGCGGGTTAGCGTTCAATCCCGCGAATCGTTGCGCCCACGTTGGCAGAGGTGGTCTGCTGTTTCGCTGTGACCGAAGACGCGGCATTAATGCTGTTTGAGCCTCGGTGAAGTCGCCTCGAAGGGCGCCCGTAATCGCGAGTCGGCAGGCTACTCGGGGTGGAGCAGCAGTTCGGCGATTTCGCGGACCTGGTCGAAGAAATCCCGCTCCGTTGCTGTCGGGCAAGGGGATGATCGGTCCCTTCGAGTTCAATCAGTGGCCGGACGCCTACCGGCTGCGATACGCGCGCCTTGAGGTTGAGCGTCGTTGGGACGTAGATCGGAATCACCGTCGAGAGCCAGCCGAAGTACGGCGGTCCTTGTCTCTTGCAGACCCAGAGCTCATGCACGCGCTTGAAGTTGTCTTTGCTGAAGGGAACCCAGGCGCCCCACTCGAATTCATCATCGTGATCGAGAACCGGCAGGACGATACGTCCGCGCGTTGAAGAAGTGCTCGCCACGCAGGATGCACTGCTCCTCCCCAAGCTCGCTCAGGTCATCGTGATCAGCGGCCGGGTTCCAGTATTGGGCGCGTTCCAGCCGAGGCAAACGGCAGCTCGTCGTGCCATTGGCCGCATCGGGTGCATCGGTAGCCGTCGCGGCGGGTCACGCGCTCACGGTATCGCTGCGCGGTGGAGGCCCGGGCATTCGCTCTTGCTCTCGCGGCTCGTCAGATTCGGTGGCTACTCCGCGCCGACGGTCGATGCCGTTCATTGGTCAGGGGCGATGCGGAACGCCTGACCCTCGGCAGCGCGGCGACCTGATCAGCGATCTCGTGGTGGAACTCGAGCAGCTCGATGAACGGGACCGCTCGTCGACTTGTCGCGGCGCGGTCCCGCGCCTCGATAGTGAACAGGGGCGGATAGACGGACAACCCCTCATCAATCTGGATACCGGCGATCTCGTCCTCCCATCCCGGCCAACGCAACGCGGCGTAGAAGTCCGCCGGTCCGGCGCTCAGCGCCCAGCGGACAAACGTGGTGTGCCCACCGCCAATTGCCGTCCGATCCAACGTGTCAGGTCCCCACTAGGCGACCTCGCCGAGCGGGACGCTAGTGAGGCCGCCACCGTTGATCGCGAACCGCCCGCCGAGGACGTCGTAGGCGACGATCAGCCAGGGCGGCGGGGTGGGCTCCGGGTCCTCATCGCGTGGCATGGGGCTGGCCTCGGCGACGTCCGGAAGTTGACTGGTCCCGCCACCGAGAATCCGAAGCCAGCCATGATCGATCAGCAACCCGCCCGAGTTCAACACGATTGCGCCGAGGTACGATGCTGCAGTCACCTGCGGGCGATGCAGCGCGCGCTCAGCGTCGGCGCGCTCCACGCTGAGCACCTCAACCTGCGCAGGCGCTGCCGCAACGGCGTCCACCACTTCGGGCCATGCCGGCACGGCGATTTCAACGAGCTGTTGAACCGAGCGGCGCACCACGAGAAGAGCGTACGCCCGAGGGGCCGGCGAACCCTGCCCGCGTCGCATCGGAGCAGCGTCGCCGCACCGGGCGTTTTCGCGGCCGTGCGCCACAGTTGCGCCACAGTCGACCCCGATCGAGAGCGGTTATCGGCCCCTTTAGAGCGGTCCACCGCGAACCCCGAACCTCCCGATTTGCAGGCAGATCAGGCCAATCTCATCCTCAGAGGTCGGCTTCGAATCCCGGTAGCGGTACTTCGGGCAGTTCCGCCGCGCCCGTGGATTCCGGCATCAGGTGCGACCTCCGGGAGCACCGCCGTCGTCGGCGCAGAGGGCACCAACTCCGGTGCCGGGGCAGCTTATCTCTACAGTGCGTAGCCGACCGCGATGGATGCGGCCAGCGCCACGTCCTGTTGCGTCGGCTCGTCCGGAGCACGGCAGATCGGAACCCAATCGAGCCCGCGATCTCGCGTGTGCCCGCCTGGCCGTGCCGTGTGTATAGTGCCGCGCGTTAGGGGTCCAGGGTCACGGCGTTCCGTGATCCGTTACAACTGGAGAGGGGCTTATGAGGGGAGCATGGAACTATCGGCGCGGGTCGGACCGTCGGCCTAGGCCAGCCGAACCGTCGTGGAATCTGCCCGCCGCAGTGCTATCGGTGTTGGCAGTCGTGCTGCTGATCCCGGCCGCGGCGACGGCCAGCACGCATGCCCCCCCGTACGCCAACGGTGCGACGTACCGGCACGGTGCGGTTCCGTTCCTTGGCCTTCAGCACACGACTCCGTTCACCACTATTGCCACGGGCCCGAATGACGTTGCATTTGGTGGCGGCATCGACGGCGTGGGCGTCACCGCCGGCGCCGAGAAGGTCTATCTGGTCTTCTGGGGCACGCAATGGGGCACGCAATCGGTCAACTCGGCCGGCAACTTCACCTACAGCGGCGACAGGAAGGGCATGGCGCCTGACCTACAGGCGTTTTTCAAGGGCCTCGGCATCGGAGGCGAAACGTGGTCCGGAGTGTCGACTCAGTACTGCCAGGGCGTCAGCGCCGGCACGACGACCTGTCCGTCCTCCAACACCCAACACGTTGCCTACCCGACGGGCGGTGCATTGGCCGGCGCGTGGGAAGACACCACCGCGGCGGCGCCCTCGGCCGCCAGCGCCCATGCGATCGGGCAGGAGGCTGAGAACGCCGCGACCCATTTCGGCAACACGACCGATACCTCGAACCTCAACACCGAGTACGTGATCGTCTCGCCGACCGGCACCGATCCAGACAACTACAAGACCAATGGGTTCTGCGCATGGCACGACTACACCGGGGATACGACGCTCGACGGCGGTGGCGCCGTCAGCGGCCCGTTGATCGCGTTCACGAACATGCCCTACGTCACGGACGTCGGCTTCAGCTGCGGTGAGAACTTCGTCAACTCCGGCACTGCCGGAACGCTCGACGGGGTCACGATCGTCGAGGGGCATGAGTACAACGAGACGATCACCGATCAGTTCCCCGCCGGTGGCTGGACCGTCCCGAGCGGAGCGGACGCCGGTGAGGAGGTAGGCGACCTGTGCGCGTGGATCTCCTCCGGTCAGGGCGCGGCGACGGACCTGTCGCTCACCACCGGATCATTTGCAGTTCAGTCGATCTGGGCGAACGACTTCAACAACGGCGGCGGCGGCTGTGAGACGTCGCACCCGATTGTCAGCAACGGGGGGAACACCGTGACGGTGACGAACCCGGGCAATCAGACGACCACCGTTGGGACGGCCGTCAGCCTGCAGACCCAGGCGAGCGACTCAGCCTCGGGCCAGACGCTCACATACTCGGCCACCGGCCTGCCTGCGGGGTTGTCGATCAACAGCTCGACCGGCCTGATCACGGGCACCCCGACGACCGCCGCGACCTCCTCGGTGACTGTGACGGCGACGGACACGACCAACGCGTCTGGAAGCACATCGTTCACCTGGACGATCAAGTCTTCGACCGGCAACAAGATCACGGTCAAGAATCCCGGCAACCAGACGAGCACGGTCGGGACAGCGGCCACGTTGCAGATCCACGCCCGCGACTCAGCTACGGGGCAGACGCTGACCTATTCGGCCAGCGGGTTGCCCGCGGGGCTGTCGATCAACAGCAAGAACGGCCGGATTACCGGGACCCCGACGACGGCAGGCACCTCCTCGGTGACCGTGACCGTCACGGATACCACCGGTGCGTCTGGAAGCGCAGCGTACACGTGGACGGTCAACGCGTAAGGCGTGTCTCGAAGCGGATGCTGACTTCGTCACCGGCGACCCGATCCTAGATCGGGTCGCCGTGGCGGCTGGTGCCGCGCCCGGCGGCAGTTCGGAATGCTGCTGCCGGCAGGCGTGTGCGAGCCGATCGTGGCCGTTTGAGGCCGAGGGAGAGCGGGAGGCCCCTCCCGCCCGACGCGACCGAACCATTGGGACGATGGGAGGGTCGCCGGTAGCGGTAGCGGCGGTACTCCTAAAAGCCCTCCAAATGGAGGGCTTTTTTGTTGGCTTGAGCCAAAGTGGATTTGGCCGAGTCACTGCCGCGAGACGCTCGTCCCGGGACGAGTCGGGCCTGCGGGCCGCCCGGCGGCCTCGGCATGGGAATTCGACGGATCGAGGCCTCAGACATAATGGCCTCCGAGCTCCGCCGCCGGTGTGGGGTTAACCCCACACCGGCATCTGGGAGAATGCCCTGAGCGGCCTCGTCGGCCGCAACGGCTGCCCGTGGTCGGCCGCTCCTGCGGCGCATGGGCGGGTTTCACACCGCAAGATCGAGGTCCAGCGATCGGCGTCCAGGCACTAGTCGGCACGACCAAGGGACTGTTCCTGCTGCGCGGCGACGACGATCGCCGCCAGTGGGAGGCCGAGGGCCCGCTGCTCGAGGGCTGGGGCGTGTACCACGCGGTATTCGACCCGCGCGACGGCACGCTGTACGCCGCGACGAACCACCGCGTCTATAGCCCGACCGTCCAACGCTCGACGAACGGCGGCAAGACCTGGACGCGGTCCAAGCGCATCGGCTTGCCCGAGGAATCGGGGCTGACGCTGAACGCCATCTGGCACGTCGAGCCGGGTCGCCCCGAGGAACCAGGCACGCTCTATCTGGGGGCCGACCCGGGCGTGCTGTTTCGCTCGGACGACGGCGGGGAGACCTGGCAGATCAATCGCGGGATCCTGGAGCACCCGACCCGGGAGCACTGGTTACCGGGGGCGGGAGGGATGTGCTGCCATTCGATCCAGCTCGACCCCGGCAACCCACGGCGCATGTACGTCGCCATCACCTCCGCGGGCGCGTTTCGCTCGGATGACGGCGGGGAGACCTGGATCGCGGTCAACAAGAACGTCGTGACGGACTTCCTAGCGGACCCCCAGTCGGAGGTCGGAGCATGCCCGCACAAACTGCTGCTCCACCCCGCGCGACCGAGTCGTCTCTGGCAGCAGAACCACTTCGGCGTGTATCTATCCGACGATCACGGCGACTCGTGGGTGCGGCTCGACGGGAACGGGCTGCCGAGCGGCTTCGGGTTTCCGATCATGCTCGACCCCAAGGATCCGGCCAAGGCCTTCGTGATCCCGGAGAGGAGCCCCGAGTATCACTACAGCACCGGCGGGCGGCTTGCGGTCTACCGCACCCGGGACAGCGGGCGGACGTGGGAGCCCATGGCCGACGGCCTGCCCGAGCGAGCATGGGCGGCCGTGCTTCGCGAGGCCTCCGCCTATGACGCCGAGTCGCTCTATTTCGGCACCCAGAGCGGCTCGTTCTTCGCGCTAACCGACGGCGAGGAATGGGTCGAGGCAGTGCGCCACCTTCCACCGATCCTGTCCGTGGAGGTCACCGCGTGGTCCATATAGTGGTACCGAGCTTGCTCGCCGCCCAGGCTGAGGGCCGGAAGAGCTTCGACGTGGAGGCGCAGACCGTCGGGGAGGCGTTGCGCGCGCTGCCCGTCGCCGACCTCCTCCTGAACGAGCGAGGCGAGTGGCGTCAGCATCTGAACGTGTATGTCGACGGGACGGACGCTCGCGAGCGCGGCGGTCTTACCTGTCCGCTCGCGGGCGCGCGCGAGATACGGATCGTGGCCATGGTGTCTGGCGGTTAGCGCCCGAGAAGGGCGCAGCTGATGCTGCGAACGATGACCCGAGCCCCGCCCGGACACCCCAGGATCAAGCTAGTCGGCCGTGAGGAGGAGTGTGCGCGGCTTGACCAGCTCCTTTCCGAGGCGATGGCGCAGGAGAGTGCGGTGCTGGTTCTGCACGGCACGGCGGGGGCGGGAAAGACCGCCCTCCTGGACTACGCCGCCGAGCGCGCCGACGGATTTCGGGTTGTCCGCGCGGTCGGGATGGAATCGGAGATGGAGCTCCCGTTTGCGGGTCTGCATCAGCTGTGCGGGCCACTGCTGAACCATCTCCAACGGCTGCCGGCCCCACAGCGGGACGCGCTCGCGACTGCCTTCGGCTTGAGCTCGGGCTCCCAGCCCGATCGTTTCCTGATCGGTCTCGCGGTGCTCAGCCTGTTCTCCGAGGCCGCCGAGGAGCTGCCACTTCTGGGTCTCGTCGATGACGCCCAGTGGCTGGATCGGTCCTCGGCACTGGTGCTTGCGTTCGTCGCGAGGCGGCTGGGAGCTGACTCGGTCGGGCTCGTGTTCGCCGTGCGCGGAGCGCTCGAGCTCGACGGGTTGGCGCGGCTGCCGGATCTGCATCTCCGGGGCCTGTCGGACAGGCACGCACGTAAGCTGCTCGCCGCGGTCATCGGCGCGCCGCTTGATGAGCGCGTGCGAGGGCGGATCCTTGCCGAGGCCCGCGGCAACCCGCTCGCGTTGCTCGAGCTGCCGCGGGAATTGTCCCCTGCGAGCCTGGCGGGCGGCTTCGGTCTTCCGGGCGAGCTGCCGCTGGAGAGCCGCATCGAGGCCAGCTTCCAGCGCCGCGTGCAGCAATTGCCCGCCGACACCCAGCGGCTACTGCTTCTGGCCGCCGCCGAGCCGACCGGGGAGCCAGCCCTGCTGTGGCGATCGGCGGCGGAGCTCGGGATCACGGCCGAAGCGGCCGCGCCCGCCGTCGGGGAAGGCATGCTCGAGCTCGGGGCGCGCATCGCCTTCCGCCACCCGCTCCTGCGGTCCGCGATCTATCAAGCGGCGCCGGGCGATGATCGGCGAGCCGCGCATCGGGCGCTGGCGATCGCCACCGATGCTGATGTCGACCCCGATCGCCGGGCCTGGCACCTCGCTCATGCCACGATCGGGCCCGACGAGGAGGTCGCCGACGAACTCGAGCGGTCGGCCGCGCGGGCGCAGGCTCGCGGCGGACTGGCCGCTGCCGCCGCGTTCCTCGAGCGGGCTGCCGCGATGACGCTCGACTCCGGACGGCGAGCACGACGAGCGCTCGCGGCTGCGGAGGCCAAGCAGCTGGCCGGGGCGCCGCAGGAGGCGTTGACACTGCTGTCGGCGGCGGGTGACGGGCCGCTCGATGAGTTCGACCGCGCCATGCTCCAGCGGCTCAACGGACAGATCGCACTGGACCTCAGACGCGCCGGGGAAGCTGTGCCGCTGCTCCTCGACGCAGCCAAGCGGCTCGAGTCGCTCGATCCCGGCCAAGCGCGCGAGACCTACCTCGAGGCGCTGCGCGCGGCGAGCGTCGCTGGCCAGCTGGGCGGCGGCACGTTTGCGGCGGCGACGGCGGCCCGCAATGCCCCTCGCCTGAAGACACCGCGTCCCGTCGACCTGCTGCTCGATGGTCTGGCGATCCGTTTCACCGCTGGCTATGCCGCGAGCGCGGCGGCGCTCAAGCGGGCGCTGACGGCGGTGCGCGACGAGGGCGATCGCGCCGGGCAGAACGTGCGCTGGCCGTGGATCGCGCGTCGCGTCGCGCCGGATCTGTTCGACGACGACACGTGGCATGCGCTCGCCACCCGCAACGTGCAGATCGCCCGCGATGCCGGAGCGCTTGCGGTGCTTCCGCTAGCCCTCAACCTGCTCTCGCTGGTGCGCTGCTTCGAGGGCCAGCTGGCCGCGGCGGCGGCGCTGCTCGACGAGGCCGACGAGATCGCCGAGGCGACCCGAAACGAACCGATCGTCTTCGGAAGGGTCCTGCTCGCTGGTTGCCGGGGCGATGAGACCGAGGGCTTGGCGCTGATCGAGGCCAGCGAGGCGGCGGCGACCGCGCGCGGTGAAGGGGTCGTGCTGACCTTCGGCGAGCACGCCCGCGCGCTGCTCCACAATGGCCTCGGCCAGCACGCGGCGGCGCTCGCGCCCGCCCAGCGCGCAAGTGCAAGCGGACGAGCTGATGCTCTCCGTTTGGTCGCTGCCGGAGCTCGTGGAGGCGGCCGCGCGGTGTGGGAGGGGCGAGCTCGCCGCCGACGCCGTGGAGCGCCTCTCCGAACGCACGCAGGCGGCGGGGACCGATCTGGCGCTCGGCATCGAGGCGCGGGCCCGTGCCCTCGTGAGCGAGCGCGCGCTGGCCGAGCCGCTGTACCGCGAGGCGATCGATCGGCTCGGTCGCGGGCGGCTGGCGCTGGAGGTGGCGCGTGGCCACCTTCTGTATGGCGAATGGCTACGCCGCGAGCACCGCCGGATCGACGCGCGCGAGCAGCTGCGAACCGCGCACGAGCTGTTCTCCTCGATGGAGGCCGAGGCGTTCGCGGCCCGCGCCCGCCGCGAGCTGCTCGCCACCGGCGAGACCGTCCGTGCCCGCACACCGGACACACGCGAGCAGCTGACCGCGCGGGAAGCGCAGGTCGCGCAGCTAGCCCGTGAGGGACTGTCGAACCCCGAGATCGGCGCGCGGCTGTTCATCAGCGCCCGCACGGTCCAGTATCACCTGCATAAGGTGTTCGCAAAGCTGGACATCAGCTCGCGAAACGAGCTCCATCACGCGCTGCCGAGAGACCTGACGGCCGCATAGCGAGCCGCCCGCCTGTGCCCTGACCTGACCGCGACTGGCCGCAGGCTGGCCACTCGCACTGTGCACCTGGCAGACGCGACCGCGGCCGGCCTGATCGACACTGAGCCAGACAGCCAAGAAGCGACCTGGCCAAGACCCACTGGGAGACGACATCGTGATCCATCCACCTGATCGCGTCGGGCGGACGCCTGAACGAGTGCGAACCGGCGGACTCGGAGCGCCCAGGCGGCACCCGGCACGACGAGCAGCAGCGAACGAGCGCCCTTCGACTCAGGCTTGGCGAGCCTTGCGCACCCCGGCCGAAGTCGGCGAGGTCCTCGGGATCACCCCCGAGTCCGTCATACGGCTCGAGCGGTCGGCCCTCCAGAAGCTGGGTCATCTCGTGGCCTGGCTGGACTACGTGCTCGCGTATAAGAGCCCGATGTCGGTGTTCCTCCAGCCGCGATTCGCTACTTCCCGCAACGCGAGCCGCTGGCCCCGGCCGGAGCGCCCCGGCGTGAGCTGCTCCAGCGGGACCGCCGGGCGGCGGCGCCGTGAGCGTCGCGAGTCGAACATCTGCCTCGCGGCCATTGCGTCTCGACCAGCCGCCCGGCACCGACCCGCCGCGCGCTGGCCAGTTCATGCCTCCGCGTCGTCCTCGGGGCCGAAGACCCGCTCTATCGGGCCGGGATCGCGCATGTGTTGGGACAGGCGGAGGTCGACGTCGTGGCGTCGGCAAGCAACGCGGACGATCTGGCCCGCAAGGCTCGGGCGTATCACCCCGACGTGGTCGATCGTCGACATCGACATGCCGCCGATCCTCAGCGACGACGACCGGGTCGAGGCCGCGCGGAGCATCCGCTCGATCGACCCCCGCATGGCGGTTCTGATCCTGACGCAGCTCCCCGAGGAGCGGTGCGCGCTGGCGGTCCTGGACGATCAGCCGGCAGGGTTCGGATACCTGGTGAAGGCGCGGATCAGGGACGTCGAAGACTTCACAGAATCGGTGCGCCGGGTCGCGCGTGGTGGCAGCGCGATCGACCCGGTCGTCGTCGCTCGGCTCGCCGGCGCTCGGCGGACACGCGACCCGGTCGACGAGCTGACGAACCGAGAGCGCCAGGTGCTCGCGCTGATGGCCGAGGGACGATCGAACCGGTTCATCGCCACCGAGCTGGTCGTGACGGTATCCGCGGTTGAGCGCCACATCACCAGCATGTTCGCCAAGCTTGGCTTGCGATCCAACCCAGCCGACCACCGACGAGTGCTTGCCGTATTGCAATACCTCGGCGGCTGATCGCCGCTCGAGCGGTCGCGAAACCCACCTGTCCGCCGGCTGTCGGGCCGTCCACGCAGGGACCCTGCACGGACGGCCGTGGCCGGGGTCACAGACGTGCGTCGTCGGTCGACGATGCTCTCGGCGGTAGCGCGAACCGCAGCCACGCCGCTGTCAGGTGTGCCCGCAGCTCGGTATCCGCCCGCACGTGTTCGATCGATCCGCCCTCGTCGATCACCGCCTCGACCAGCTCGCCGATCACGTCAGGCGTCGTGCGGGTCGGGCGCCCGCACAGCTGGCAGGCGTCGTCGCTCGTCGCGAACCATCCGCACGCGTCGCACACGACCCCTGGTGCGACCGCTCCGTCTTGGACCAGCAGCGCTCGCACCGCGGCCACCGACCCGGCCCACAGGCATGGCTCTAGGCCCGCGACGGCAAGGCCTCCGCGGGCGACAGCCTGCATCACCTTCGAGACTGACCGCTCCTGCTCGTCGAGCTCATGGCGGTCGAGGATCGCCTCCGCATGGCCAGCGCGTTCCCTCTCCCAGGCTCCTCGGGCCTGCCGGGCCTTGGTTGCGGTCAGCTGCGGATACATCACTGCATCTCGGGCGGTAGGCCGCGGTCTCCTGCCGTCAAGCGGCTTGGCGCGTGGAAACGTTCGTGCAGCGAAACGCCCGGATCGGACTACGAGGAGATCGGTTGGGCGACCCTCCTCGCGGACGTCGTACGCGAGGATCGCGTCGAGCGCGTTGGAGGCACCGTCCACGCACGGCTGTCGGTCGCCGCCCGCTGGCCGGCCGGCTCGCGGTCGAGATCGCGTCCACCTTCCGAGCCAGTCGCCACTCGGCCTCGCTCAATCCCGCATGGTGGGGGTTGGCGAGCGTCAGCCGGACGCGATTGAAGTCGAACACGCAGATGTCGGGCCGGCGGAGGTAGTCCACCGCCTCGTTCGCAACCCGGGCTGCGAACGCGAACGCTTCCTCGAAGTCACGGAACGACAGCTCGCGGACGAGCGAGAGGCCGACACGGCGCCAGCCCGGATCGATGGGCTGGCGCCGAGCGATCGCGCTGGTGGCCACGGCTACGCCGCCTTGACCTCGATCCGCCGAGGCTTGGCCTGTTCGTTCTTGGGCACGCGCACGGTCAGGACGCCGTCGTGCAGGTTTGCCTCGATGTGCTCGGCGTGTGTGTGGCCGGGAAGCGTGACGTGGTATTCGAACTCGCCGGTCTTGCGTGTGTGGCGGCGAAGGATCCCCTTGCGCTCCTTCTCCTTGATCTCACCGGAGATGGTCAGCTCGGACTCGACCATCTCGACCTTGACGTCCTTGCGATCCACGCCTGGAAGCTCCGCTTCGATGACCCAGGCATCGTCGGTCTCCTCGATGTCGGTCACCGGCATCCACACTCCGCCGTTGCCGCCGCCGGCCGGTGACCACGCGCCCTGCATCAGCCGGTCCATGTGCTCCTGCAGCTGCTCGAGCTCGCGAAACGGCTCCCAGCGCTGCAGGGGCTGGGGCGAAACGTTGGTGGTGCGTCGAACGGGAAGATCCATATCCGCTCCTTTGATGTTGGGGACCTCTGGTAGCAACCTTGAACCTAGGCCGCCGCTGGCGACAGCCAAGGGGGCGGTCCACCCGAACCCGGAGGACGTTCAGCTAGATCATGCGCAGCAGAGCGAGCACGATCAGCGTCCCGATCAGCGACACGAAGATCGATCCGAGACAGCCGAGGCGGTTTGAGAAGAACAGGAACACGTGGCGCGCACCGTCCGAGCCTGATCGGCGTTAGGCCTTCACAGCCCGCACGCAAGGCTGCGGCTGAGCCTCATCCGACGTGCGCCGTCTGCGCCGGTCGCGTGCGCCGCTCGAGGCGGTGCAAGATCGCGCGGGTGACCTCGTCAGGCTGCTGATCGCCGTCGATCACGATCACCTCAGCCCAGCCCTCGAGCGCCTCGCGGATGCTTCCCGCACGGGCTTCGTAGGTGGCCAGGCGCTGGGCGATGGCCTCCTCGGCATCGTCCGCGCGACCCTCGACCTGCCGTCGGCGACCCAGTCGTCGCATGAGCTCTTCACGAGTGACATCAAGCCACACGACACGTGGGCTCTGCTCGAGGCGTCCCAATTGCGAGAGCGTCTCGTGGAGCGTCTCGGCCTCGGACGCGGTGCGTGGATAGCCATCGAGGACGAATCCCTGTTCGGGGCTCAGGGCATGGAGACGCTCTCGCACGAGTTGGTCGATGAGCTCGTGGGGTACCAGCTCCCCGGCTGCCATGATGGCGCGAATCCGCTGAGCTGATGGCGAGTCGGTCTGCGCCTTCTCCCGTAGGATCTCGCCCGGTCCGATCCGCGCGAGACCAAACCGCTCGGCGAGCCGCGCGGCCTGCGTACCCTTGCCAGCGCCCGGAGGACCGAGCACGAGCAGCTGCGGCGCGCGCTCCATCGAATGTCTCGATAGGCCCGGGCGCCATCGTGGCAAGCCGGCTTCGACCCTGGTCATCCGTCGACGCTGGGTGCCACTACCGCCGCTTAGTCTCGTTGTTTTTCACGCCTGAGGACCTATTGCTCTCTGCGAGGTCGCCGATCCCCATGGCTCGCGCCGAGCCTCTACCGGCGGCCGACCCGATGTCCGATTGAGAGCGAGGCCGCCATGCCCACGCAGACCGCCGGTGTCCGCACTACGCCCATCGTCCCGCCGGGGAGATGGGTCGTCGACCCGGCTCACTCCAACGTCGAATTTGCCGTCAAGCACATGGGTATCGCCTCCGTGCGAGGCAGGTTCACCGAGTTCGAGGGCACCCTGGCGGTCGCCGACGACCTCAGCGACTCCAAAGTGTTCGGCAAGGTGAAGGTCGCGTCGATCACCACCGCCGACGAGACGCGCGACGCGCACCTTCGCTCTCCGGACTTCTTCGATGCGGACGCCTACCCCGAGATAGCCTTCGAGTCGACGCGCATCGAGGCGATCGATGCAGACTCGTCGCAGGTCTTCGGCAAGCTGACCATGCACGGCGTGACTCGCGAGATAAAGCTGGAAGTCGTGATCCAGGGCACCGAGGAAGACCCGTGGGGCAACACTCGGGTCGGCCTCGAAGCGCTCGGGGCCCTCAAGCGTTCGGACTTCGACATGAAGTTCAATCAGGCCCTTGGCTCGGGCAACATGCTCGTCGGCGACAAGGTCTCCGTGTCGCTGGACATCTCGGCCGTGAAGCAGGCATGAGCGTCCGCCGGTCCCGGTGAATGCAGTCGGGCAACGGTGGGCCGAGCTGACTAGACGTAGGTCTCGTCGACGTAGCACCAGCGCCAGTCCTCGCCGGGCTGAAATGACTGCACGATCGGATGGCCCGCCGCATGGGCGTGCCGTCGGGCATGCTTGCCTGGAGAGGAGTCACAGCAGCCCACGTGCCCGCAGGTCAGACACAGGCGCAGATGGACCCAGGCCGAGCCCGTCCGCAGACACTCCTCGCACCCCTGTGGCGTCCGGGGAACGACGGGTCGGATCAGCGACAGGTGTGAGCAGCGGGCCGGCCAGGCGCCGAATCCGGTGGTCATGTCATGGGCCGCCCGCGACGCGCGGCCTGATCGGCGGGTTGCGGGCTCGCCATGTCCCGCGCTGGCGGTAGGCCGGTCCCGGAGGGGCACAAGCTCGACTTGCCGGCGGGCTGATCCGGCCTACCACGCCACTGGATACCAACCCCGAGGCCCGAGGAGGACCCGGTGACTACTCTCGTGATCGAGCAGTTCGCGGCGCCCGATAGTGACCGCGCGATTCGGAGACTCGAGCTGACCCGTCGCCGAGCGGCCGAGGAGCTGGCCGGGCGAACGGTGTGGTGCGTTTCGAGCGTGCGTGCCGGCCGGCGAGCCGCCGATGCGCTGCGCCGTCGTCTGAGGGCGCTCCCGGACGAGGGACTGGCGTCGCGAGGCATTCGGATGCGGGAGGGACAGACGCTGAAGTGGGTGACGGAAAACGGGGATGAGCTGCTCGGATCCGAGGTGCAGGCCGGAGACGTTGTTGTCCTGCACGACCCGATCGCCGCCGCGCTGGCTGACGCGGTCCGAGCGCGCGCTGCTCATGCGATCTGGCGGTTGCCGGTGGAGCGACTGGCCGACGCCGCCAACGAGGCGTGGGCGCTGGCCCATCGCACCCGTCCACGGGTCGACGCCTACGTCACGGCCTGGGAGCGCCGCGGCCCAGGCGGAGCCGACCGAGCGAGCGTGGCGGCGTTCATGTCGGGGCCCGATGTGGTGTACGCGAAGGAGCTCGCCACCGAAGGAGCGCAGCGCGGTTACAGCCAGCTCGGCTGGACGACCCTGCTGGCCGAGGTCGTGTGCGAAGACCACGACGAACACGTCGGGGGAAGATTGCATCCCCGCCCGGTCGTCGCCCGACGGTGACCAGCTCACCGGTAGGGAATCTCGCCTCCGGCTCGGCCCCGGACTTGAAGCGCGGGGTCGGCGCCCTACGACATCTGGAAATGCCCCTTACGACTGAGAGGAATTGCCATGGCTAAGGCGGTCGGTATCGATCTTGGTACGACTAACTCGGTTGTCGCCGCGACAATCGAGGGCGGCCACGTCGAGGTGATCCCCAACTCCGAGGGCGGCCGCGTGACGCCGTCGGTGGTCGCCTTCACCGACGACGGTGAGCGGTTAGTCGGACAGGTCGCCAAGCGCCAGGCGATCCTCAACCCGGAGGCGACGATCTACTCGACCAAGCGGTTCATCGGCCGGCGCTTCGACGAGGTCGACGAAGAGACGAAGATCGTCGCCTACAAGGTGGTCAAGGGACCCAACGACGCGGTCCGGTTCGAGATCCGTGGCAAGCAGTACGCGCCCGAGGAGATCTCCGCCCTGGTGTTGCGCAAGCTGGCCGAGGATGCGGCGAAGTTCCTGGGCGAGAAGGTGAATGAGGCCGTGATCACGGTGCCCGCGTACTTCAATGACGCCCAGCGTCAGGCGACCAAGGACGCCGGCCGGATCGCCGGGCTGGAGGTGTTGCGGATCATCAACGAGCCCACGGCGGCCGCCCTGGCCTACGGCATGGACAAGAAGGGTCAGGAGACCGTGCTGGTGTTCGATCTCGGCGGCGGCACGTTCGACGTTTCGGTGCTGGAGATCGGCGACGGCGTGGTCGAGGTACGGTCGACCAGTGGCGACGGGCACTTGGGCGGCGATGACTTCGACAAGCGAGTCGTCGACTGGCTCGCCGATGAGTTCAGGGCCAACCAGGGGATCGACCTTCGCTCAGACCCGCAGGCCCTGCAGCGGCTCTACGAGGCGGCCGAGCGGGCCAAGGTCGAGCTCTCGACGACGAGCCAGACGCAGATCAACCTGCCCTTCATCACCGCCGATGCGTCGGGTCCCAAGCACCTGAACCTGTCGCTGACGCGGTCCAAGTTCGACCAGCTCACGCAGGATCTCGTGGAGCGGACCCGCGGCCCGGTAGAGCAGGCCCTGGGCGACGCCAAATTGACCGCGGACGACATCGACGAGGTGATACTCGTCGGCGGCTCGACGCGCATTCCGGCCGTGCAGACGCTCGTGCGCCGCCTGACCGGCGGCAAGGATCCGAACATGACGGTCAATCCGGACGAGGTGGTGGCGATCGGGGCCGCGCTCCAGGCCGGCGTGCTCAAGGGCGAGGTCGAGGACGTGGTGCTCCTTGACGTGACGCCGCTGTCGCTCGGACTGGAGACGCTCGGCGGCGTGATGACGAAGGTGATCGAGCGCAACACCACAATCCCGGCGCGCCGGACCGAGACGTTCTCAACCGCCGAGGACAACCAGACGGCCGTGGATGTCGTCGTGCTCCAGGGCGAGCGTGAGCTCGCGTCCGACAACCGGCAGCTCGCCCGCTTCCGGCTCGAGGGCATCGAGCCCGCGCCCCGCGGCGTGCCGCAGATCGAGGTCACGTTCGACATCGACGCGAACGGAATCCTCAACGTCTCAGCGCGAGACAAGGCGACCGGCAAGGAGCAGCGGGTCACGATCACCGAAAGTACGAACCTCGACCAGAGCGAGATCGAGCGGATGGTCTCTGATGCGCAGTCGCATGCCGGCGAGGACCGGCAGCGGCGGGAGGAGATCGAGGCCCGCAACGAGCTCGACTCGCTGGCCTATCGTGTCGACCAGTTGCTGATGCAACTGCAGGACCGCCTGCCCGTGAACGAGAAGGCACGCGCCGAGCAGCTCGTCGCTGATGCCCGCAAGGCGATCGAGGAGCAAGCCGGCATTGACCGGGTGCGGCCGCTGATCGCCGATCTGCAGCAGATGAGTCAGAGCCTTCCGGCCAGCGCGTCGGCCGCGACGTCGGGCGGCGATGGGAACGAAGCCGCAGCCGGCACCAACGGCGCCGGCGCTCAGGCATCCGAGGACGAGGAGGTGGTCGATGCCGAGTTCACCCGAGAGTGAGCCAAGTGCGGGCACGACGTCTGAGCCCGAGCCGGAGGCCGCGGCCACTGGCCCCGCTAGCGACAACGAGGAGCTGACCGCCGAGCTGGCCCGGATGGAGGACAGCTACAAACGTGCGCTGGCCGACCTCGACAACTATCGCAAGCGCTCGGAACGGGAAATCGAACGCCGGGTGGCTCAGGCGCGGGAGTCGGTGCTACAGGAATGGCTCCACGTCGTCGACAGCGTCGAGCGGGCGGTGCGACTGGAGCCTCCGCCCTGCTCCGAGGGGATGCGAGCGCTGCTTCAGCAGATGGACGTGGTCCTCGCCCATGAGGGCGTTGAGCGAATCGGGGCGTCCGGAGACCGGTTCGATCCCGAGCGCCACGAAGCGATCGCCGTGCAGCCGTCCGATGACGTCCCGGATCGCACGATCGTCGCGGTGCAGCGATCCGGTTACGCGATCGGCGACCGCGTAATCCGTCCGGCGCAGGTCGTGGTTGCGCGCGCGCCCGAGCACGCTCGCTGATGCCGGTCGCCTCCCAGGACTACTACGAGGCTCTGGGAGTTCCGCGTGATGCCAGCGCGGACGACATCCGCCGCGCCTACCGCAACCTCGCGCGCCGGCTGCATCCCGATGTGAACAAAGAGCCCGGCGCGGAGGACCGGTTCAAGGCGATCTCCGAGGCGTACGAGATCTTGCGCGATCCCGAAAAACGAGCCCGCTACGACAGCTTAGGAGCAAACTGGAGAGCTGGACCAATGCCGGGCGGGGGCACTGCCGAGAATGGGTTTGACCGCGGTGCGGGCTTTCGCGATGTGAGCGTGGACTTCGGCTCTGGCGGCTTCGGCGACATCTTCGACGACCTCTTCGGCGGGCGCACCGGCCGTGCCGGCCGTGGCGGGTTCGAAGGGTTCTCGTTTCGCGGCGGCGACCAGGAGGCCGAGCTGGAGCTCACGCTCGAGGAGGCGGCGAAGGGCGGCAGGCGGCAGTTGTCGCTCGGAGACGGTCGCGAGTTCGAGGTTGAGATCCCGCCCGGTGCGCGCGACGGCCAACGGATCCGGCTGTCCGGTCAGGGCAGCCCGGGCGCCGGGGGGGGCGAGTCCGGCGACCTGTTCCTGCGCGTCCGGCTCAAGCCGCATCCCCGCTTCCGCGTCCAGGGGCGCGATCTCTACGTCGATCTTGCCGTGTCGCCATGGGAGGCGGCCCTCGGCGCCGACGTTTCGGTTCCGACGCTTGACGGCAGCGCCCGGGTCAAGGTACCGGCGGGATCCTCGAGCAGTCGCCGACTGCGGCTGCGCGGCCAGGGCCTGCCTGGCGGCGGAGGGTCGGCCGGCGACCTCTACGCGGTCGTGATGATCCACGTCCCGAAGAAACTGACCCGACGAGAGCGAGAGCTCTTCGAACAGCTCGCGTCGACGTCGAAGTTCGATCCGCGGCGGGGGCGGTGATGCCGCTAACGGCGAAGGCGCCGACCCGGACGGGGTCCCGGCTGGCCACGCGCGGGCCGAGTCTCCTACGGATCGATGAGCTGTCCCGTCAGGCGGGCCTGCACCCGGCGCTCGTGCAGCGGCTTTTCGCGCTCGGCTTGATCGAGCCGGACGGCGGCACGGCCGCGTCGCCGTTGTTCCAGCGTTCGGCGGCGCTCGCTCTCCGACGCGCGGTGCGGCTGCGGCGCGATCTGGGGCTGAACTACGCCGGCGCAGTGCTCGCGACCGAACTACTGACCCGGATCGACGAGCTCGAACGGCGGCTGGGTGACCAGGCGCCGCCGACACACGCCAAGCACGAGGTGATCAGATGGATCCGAACCGGCTGACGCTCAAGACGCAAGAGGCGCTTCACGACGCGCAGACCAAGGCGCTTCGTTACGGCCACACCGAGGTGGACTCCGAGCACCTGTTGCTCGCGCTGGTGGACCAGCCCGAGGGTCTCGTGCCCCGACTCCTCGCCCGCTCCGATGTCGACACCGGGACGCTGCGCGTCGCCATCGAGCACGCGCTTGAGCGGCGGCCAAGGGTCACCGGGCCCGGGGCCGACGGCGGGCAGACCTCCATGACGCGCGGACTCAGCCGTGTGCTCGATGCGGCGGAGCGAGAGGCCGAGCGGCTCAAGGATGAGTACGTCTCGGTCGAGCACGTGGTCCTCGGTATGCTCGCGGCAGAATCGGGAGCGGGTCGGCTCCTGCGCGACCACGGGGCCGACCGCGATCGGATCCTGCAGATCCTCACCGAGATCCGCGGCGCGCAGCGCGTCACCAGCGCGACGCCGGAATCGGGATATGAGGCGCTCGAGAAGTACGGCCGGGATCTTGTCGCTGCCGCGCGGGACGGAAAGCTCGATCCGGTCATCGGCCGCGATGCGGAGATCCGGCGCGTGATCCAGATCCTCTCGCGTAAAACCAAGAACAATCCGGTGCTCGTCGGCGACCCCGGCGTCGGCAAGACCGCGATCGTCGAGGGGCTGGCGCAGCGGATCGTCCGCGGCGACGTCCCCGAGGGACTGAAGGACAAGACCGTGTTCGCGCTCGACTTAGGGTCGCTGGTCGCCGGCGCCAAGTACCGCGGGGAGTTTGAGGAGCGCTTCAAGGCCGTGCTCGCCGAGGTCAAGGCCGGCGAGGGTCGGATCCTCATGTTCATCGACGAGTTGCACACCGTCGTCGGCACCGGCGCGGCCGAGGGAGCGATGGATGCCGGGAACATGCTCAAGCCAATGCTGGCCCGCGGTGAGCTGCATTGCATCGGGGCCACCACGCTGGCTGAGTACCGGCGCTACATCGAGAAGGACGCCGCGCTCGAGCGGCGCTTCCAACCGGTTACGGTCGACGAGCCCACCGTGGAGGACACCATCTCGATCCTCCGTGGGCTGCGTGAGCGGTTCGAGGTCCACCACGGTGTCCGAATCCAGGACGCGGCGCTGGTCGCGGCGGCCACGCTTGCTGATCGCTACATCAGCGATCGCTTCCTTCCCGACAAGGCGATTGATCTCGTCGACGAAGCATGTGCGGTGATTCGCACCGAGATCGACTCGATGCCCCAGGAGCTCGATGCCATCACCCGTCGGGTGATGCAGCTCGAAATCGAGGAGGCCGCGCTCAAGAAGGAGAAGGACAAGGCGAGTCGGGAGCGGCTCGATGCGCTGCGCAAAGAGCTCGCCGATCTGCGCGCCCAGGCTGACGCGATGACCGCGCAATGGGATGCCGAGCGCCAGGCGATCCACCGCTTACAAGCGCTGCGCGGAGAGCTGGAGCAGCTGCGCCGGGAAATAGAGGACGCCGAACGCCGCTACGACCTCAACCGCGCGGCCGAGCTGCGCCACGGCCGCCTACCGGAGCTCGAACGCCGACTGCGCGGCGAGGAAGAGCGACTGAACGAGAAGCAGGGTGGGACGCGTCTGCTCCGCGAGGAGGTCACCGAGGACGAGATCGCCGAGATCGTGGCACGCTGGACCGGAATCCCGGTCGCCAGACTCGTGGAGGGCGAACGCGAGAAGCTTCTACGCCTCGACGAGGTCCTGCACGAGCGCGTGGTCGGACAGGACGAGGCGGTGCGGCTCGTCGCCGACGCCGTGCTGCGAGCGCGCGCCGGAATCCAGGACCCGCGACGCCCGGTGGGCTCGTTCATCTTCCTGGGCCCTACAGGGGTCGGAAAGACCGAGCTCTCGCGCGCGCTGGCCCAGGCGTTGTTCGATTCGGAGGACAGCATCGTCCGCCTGGACATGTCCGAGTACCAGGAGCGCCACACGGTGAGCCGCCTGATGGGGGCTCCCCCCGGGTATGTGGGCTACGAGGAGGGCGGTCAGCTGACCGAGGCCGTGCGCCGCAGGCCCTACTCGGTGGTCCTGTTCGACGAGATCGAGAAGGCCCATCCCGACGTTTTCAACACCCTGTTGCAGATCCTCGATGACGGACGTTTGACCGATTCCCAAGGACGCACGGTCAACTTCAGCAACACGGTGATCATCATGACCTCCAACATCGGGTCGCTGTACCTGCTCGAGGGGATAAACGACAGGGGCGAGATCGGCGACGAGGCCCGAGAGCTGGTGATGGGCGAGCTTCGGTCTCAGTTCCGGCCGGAATTCCTGAATCGCGTCGACGAGATCGTGCTGTTCAAGCCGCTGGCGCTGAGCGAAATCGAGCGGATCGTCGACCTCCAGTTCGATGAGCTGCGCAGCCGTCTGGCCGACCGGCTGATCACGATCGAGCTGACGCCGGCCGCGCGTGAGCTGATCGCCCGCCAGGGCTATGACCCGGTGTACGGCGCCCGGCCGCTGCGCCGCTACATCCAGCGCGAGGTTGAGACCCGCATCGCTCGGGCGCTGATCTCCGGCGAGGTCGCCGACGGCGCCTTGATCTCGATCGACGCCGACGGGGAGCTGCTGATGCTGCGCTGGAACGAGGCTGCGCCGGAGGAATCGGCCCCTGCGGTGGTGGAGGCCGCCGCATAGACAGGTGAGCGGTCGGAAGCTGGATCATCGCGGGGTCTGGAGGCGCCGCGCCAGCCGGCGAATCTCAGCCTGGACAGGGTTTTGCACTATTCCGGATCGGGGAAGTCTCGTCTCAGGTCGAAGGGCTGGGGGAGCGACGGCCATTCGGAGAGATGAGATCCAACAGGTGACAGAACCACGCGCTGGGCGACCGATCACCGTCGTGCTCTGCGATGACGTCGCGGAGGTCCGCTCGGCGCTACATGACGTACTTGCCCCGGAGCCGTCGATCGTCATCGTCGGCGAGGCCGACAACGGGCGGGGTTGCGTGCAGGTGGTTGGCCAACTGGATCCGGACATCGTGGTAATCGATCTCTCGATGCCTGGAATGGACGGGTTCGAAGCCATTCCCGCCCTGGTCAGAGAGGCGCCGAGGACTGGGATCATCGCCATCTCAGGACTCGGCGGGGATGGGATGCGCGACACCGTAATCGGCCTCGGCGCCGATCGCTACCTCGAGAAGGAGTCGGCGCCAGGCCAGCTGGCTGCTGTCGTGAGTGAGCTCACGCGGGTCAGAGCCGCAGCTGACTCCAGCCGCTAACCGACCTCACGCGTGGGCGTCGGGATCAGCCCGCGGACGACGGTGCCGCCCTCGGCTGGACTGGAGAGCACGAACTCGCCCCCGAGCGCCTCGACGCGGTCGATGAGCCCCAGCAGCCCGCTCCCACGGCTGCTCAATACCGCGCCCCCGACCCCATCGTCGACCACCTCCACCACGAGCACCATGTCCGCGGTGCGCCGGACGCCGACTCTCGCCAGCGTTGCGCGCGCGTGCCGGATCACGTTCGTCAACGCCTCGGAGACGAAGAAGTAGACACTCTCCTCATGAGCCGGGGACAGGCGTTGGTCGATGATGTCCAGCTCGAGCGGAATCGGGAAGCCGTCAGCCAGTGAGGTCACAGCGGCCCTCAGCCCGGCGTGGGTGAGGATCGCGGGGTGCATCCCGGCGATGAAATCGCGGAGCGCGACCAACCCCCCCTGCGACTGGCGAAGCGCGGCGTTGAGATGCTCCCGCGCCCGCTGGGGGTCGGTGGTGAAGTTAGCCTGGGCGAGCTGAAGTTCGATCACCGCGGTGACGAACTTCTGCTGTGCCCCGTCGTGGAGATCACGGGCGAGCCGCTGACGAGCCCCGTCAGCGTTGGCGAGAATCCGGCGCGCGGCCTGCCGATCCACTTCCTCGCCTCGAGCTACCGGAGGCTCGCTCAAAAGATTAGTCCTCGGCGCTGTCCGTCTGCACCCGGAGTAGTTGTCTCACCAACGCTACAGCCATCTGAACACTCCTCCGCTGTTTTTGCGTTATCGGCGTAGATATTGAAGGACGGCCAGGACCCGGCGGTGGCTCTCGGCGCCCGCCGGCAACCCGAGCTTGGCGAAGATGCCCGTCACGTGCCGCTCGACGGCGGGGACGGTGACGACAAGCGCGTCGGCGATCCCCCGGTTGGAGCGCCCCTCGGCCATCAGCGCGAGGACCTCGCGGTCCCGGGGAGTGAGAGTGTCGATTGGGCTTCGTAGGCGACGCCGGCCGACCAGCCGGGCGACGACCTCCGCGTCCAGCACGGTCCCGCCCGCGGCCACGCGCCGGACCGCGTCAACGAAGCTCGTGACATCGCCGACACGATGCTTGAGGAGGTAGCCGACACCCTCGGGACGATCGGCAAAAAGCTCGCGCGCGTAATGATCCTCCAAGAACTGCGACAGCACGAGTACGGCGACACCGGGCTGAGTGGCGCGGATCTGACGCGCGGCGCGGAGCCCGTCGTCGGTGCCGTCGGGGGGCATCTGGATGTCGGTGATGACCACGTCAGGCTTATGCGCCCGGGTCTTACGGATCAGCTCGGAAGCGTCCGCGGCAACGGCAACGACATCGAGACCAGCCTCAGCCAGGACGTGAACCACGCCCTCGCGAACAAGCGGCTGATCCTCCCCTACGACCACTCGAAGGGGCGTGTGCCGGGACAACGCGTGCTGAACCATACGCCTTTTGTAGGGCCGCCCCTCCGGCGGCTTGAGGCGACGCCGATCCGGTGTGGGGTTTCCCCGTTCCGCGTGTGGTGGGTGCTCCATTCACACAGCGCGCGTGCGCAGACACGCTGCATGAATGCAAACCACAGCCCCATCACTCATCCCACTCGGCCACGGACGGTCCACGGGGGCTCGCCAAACCCACCTGCGGCTTCCGCCTCGACGCCTGCCGCACAGCCGATGGCTCCCCCCGGCGCAGGAGCGCGCGGTGGTCATGGCCGCCCAGCAGGGCGGCCCCCGGGAACGTGAGCAGCTGATCGAGACCTTCATGCCCTCGATCGCGGGCCTGGCCCGCATCTATCGCCGGTCGAGCTCGGTGGACTGGAGTGAGCTGATTCAAGACGGCGTCGTCGGCATGCTCCGGGCGCTCGAACGCTTCAATCCTGAGCTCGAGGTTCCGTTCTGGGGGTATGCCTCCTGGTGGGTGCGCCAAGCCATGCAGCAGCTGGTGTCCGAGCGTTCGCGGCCGATCGTCATGTCCGATCGCGCGCTGCGCCAGCTCGCACGGGTCAAGAGTGCTCAGCGCGGTTTCGAGCAACGCCACCATGTCGCGCCGAGCTGTGGCGAACTCGCGGCGTCGGTCGGGCTCCCTCGGGCTCACGTGGAGAGTCTGCTGGCCACAGAACGCCGACCCCGTGGGCTCGACGAGCCGGCCGCTGGGCAGTCCGGCGAGGGCGCGACGGTAGGCGAGCTCCTCGCCGATCCTGGGGCCGAGGAGCCCTATGAGAGCACGACCGACCGGGTTCTGGTCGCTGAGCTGCCCCGGCTTCTCTCCGGTCTCACTGACCGTCAGCGAGCCGTCGTCTGCGCGCGCTTTGGAATCGGCGCGCCTCAACAGACGCTGCGCGAGATCGCCGAAACGCTGGGGGTGAGCGCCGAGCGAGTGCGACAGATCGAGCAGACCGCGCTGGAGCAGCTGCACGAGGCGGTCTGCGCCGCGTAGCCCCGGGCGCCCTGGGTTCAGAGGCCCCGTGCCCGCGTCACGGGCAGCGATCTGCGACCTGCTCCGAGATCGCCTCCAGAACCTCGCTGGTCCGCGACGCCACCAGCAGCGCCATCGACCTATGCCCGCCCGGGGGTCGCCAGATGGGAGTTCAGCCACTGGCGCAGCTGTTGCTGAGAGGCGGCTCCGACCAGCCGGTCGACCTCGGCGCCGTCGCGGAACAGGATTAGGAGCGGAATGCCCCGGATCTCATAGCGTTCTGAAAGCTCAGGGGCGTCGTCGACGTTGAGCTTGATCACCTTCAGTCGGCCGGCATCCTCGCGACCGATGCGTTCCACGACCGGCGACACCATGCGGCACGGTCCGCACCAGGGGGCCCAGAAGTCGACGAACACGGGCACCGAGGCCTGGAGCTCCTCGTCGAAGGTTGCGGGGGAGGCGTCGACGATCCACGGTAGGAGGGTGTGACAGACGCTGCAGCGCGGGACCCCCGACCGGCTCGGTCGCACACGGTTCTTGGCACCGCAGTTGGGACAGGTGATGATCGTGCCCTTCGGCGTCATTATGGGCCCTCCCCGGACGGATGCGCCGGCGGGTGGGGCAGGCCCGCGGTGAACCGAATCTGTCTGGCTAGCCGCGCAGTCGCTCGCAGCGCGGCCTTGAGCATTCGCGCCACCCACCGAGGCGCCACGATCAGCGCCGTGGCGAACAGCTCGACGAGGACCAACAAGCTGCACAGCGCAATCACCGTCAGCGTGTGCAACGGGCCACTGACTAGCGCGTCAGCAATCACGCGAGTGGCCATAGGTCAGGCGTGCCGGACGACAAGAAGACGTATCGCTCACTCTCGCCAACCGCGAGAGACGATTTGATACGCCGCGTAGGCGGCCTACCCCGACGACGAGATGAACTCGTCCTCCGCATCCACCAGCACGTCCACCGGCTCGTCGAACAGCGTCCCGACGACCGAGATCTCGGCGCTCGCCGAGTCGCCCATCACCGAGACGCCCGACATCTACGGCGCGTACCCGCGGCTGACCGACAACCAGATCGCCGCGCTCGCCGCCGTGGGGGTGCCGCGGCAGGTCAAGGTCGGCGACGTCCTCTACCGCGAGGGTGAAGGGGACTGCGACTTCTTCGTGATCATCGAGGGCAGGGTCGCCGTGATCGAGGACTCCGGAGGCGGCGAGCAGGTGATCGGAGTCCACGGTCCGCGACGCTTTCTCGGCGAGCTTGGCCTGATCACCGGTCAGAGGGTGCTCGTGTCGGCGGTGGTTGTCGAGCCCGGCGAGGTGCTCGTCGTCCCTGCGGATCGGTTGCGCGAGATCGTCACTCAAGATCCGGTCCTCGGCGATCAGATTCTGCGCGCGCTGATCATGCGCCGTTCGATCCTCATCGGCCTCGGGGTCGGCTTCAGGATCGTCGGGTCGCGGTACTCGCCCGATACGCGCCGGCTGCGCGACTTTGCGATCCGCAATCGCCTCCCGCATCACTGGATCGATCTCGAGTCCGATCCGGGGGCGGAGGCCCTACTGCGCCGACTCGGGATGGAAACCGGCGACTGTCCGATCGTGTTGCTCGGACCCGGACGCGTGCTGCGCAACCCCAGCAACACGCAGCTCGCGCGCGAGCTCGGGCTACGGCCGCCGCGGTCCGTCGATACGACTTGTGATCTGATCGTCGTCGGCGCCGGTCCGGCTGGGCTGGCGTCGGGTGTCTATGCGGCTTCAGAGGGCCTGTCGACTGTGGTCATCGAGGCCTTGGCCACCGGCGGCCAGGCGGGGACGTCGTCGCGGATCGAGAATTACCTCGGCTTTCCCGTCCGGCATTTCGGGCGCTGAATTGGCCGAGCGCGCGACCATCCAGGCCGAGAAGTTCGGCGCCCAGATCATGCTTCCCGAAGGGGCGGTCGACTTGGAGCCGCTTGACGGGACGTTTCGCGTGGCGCTGCGAGAGGGCGGCTCAGTCATCGGCCGAGCCGTTGTGATCGCCAGCGGCGTCCGCTATCGGAGGCTACCGGTGGCTCGACTCGAAGAGCTCGAGCAGTCCAGCGTCTACTACGCGGCCACGCAGTCCGAGGCGCAGCTGTGCCGCGACCATCCGGTGGTCACCGTTGGCGGTGGCAACTCGGCTGGTCAGGCCACGCTGTTCTTGTCCCAATACGTCTCGCGGTTGAGCCTGGTCGTCCGCGAGCACGAGCTCGGCGAGTCGATGTCCCGGTATCTCGCGGATCGGATCAGGCGAAATCCGGCCATCGAGGTTTGTCTGCATTCCGAGGTCCGCGAGCTGATCGGCGACGAAGCTCTCGAGTCGCTGGTCATCGAGGACACCGAGACCGGCGAGCGCCGTCGGCTCGACGCCAGAGCACTGTTCGTCTTTATTGGCGCCGAACCGAACACCGAGTGGCTCAAGGACCGGGTCGCGCTCGACGACGGCGGGTACGTGCTCACCGGCCAGGACGCCACTTCCGCGGTCGCGGATGACGGACGCGACGGTGTGAGGCGGTCGCCGGCGCTGCTCGAGACCAGCGTTCCCGGTGTGTTTGCCGCGGGCGACGTCCGCAGCGGCTCCACCCAGCGCGTCGCCGCCGCGGTGGGCGATGGCGCCATTGCGGTCCGTCTTGTGCACCAGTTCCTCGGCGGGCGCCGCCAGCTGGTGCGGCTGGCGCAGACGTACGTGTCCGGGGTCGCGGCGTAGCGGCTTCGAGCCTCGGGCGACGACCGGCCGGGTCCCCGATCCGCCCGTGTTCCGGCCGTGTTCAGACGCGGGGCCCGGGCTCGGGCGGGTTGTCGCGGGAGCCGGCGGAGGCCCACAGGAACAGGCTGAGCAGCAATCCGAGCCCGCCAACGACCATCAGGATCACGCCGGTGGTCCTGAGATCGATGAAGCTGACGTCTGCCGTACGCGTACTTGAGGATCGCTCCGACCGCGATCAGGAGCAGGCTGGGTCCAATGGTCATGTCGCTTCGGATAGGCCGGGGCGGCGGGAGGACAACGGTCGGTGGGTTGGGGCGGCTTGACCCCGTGTGACCGCGGCCTACTGGCGAGGGCATGACCCCTCCTGCGGGCGCCGCGCCCGGCACGCGGCCACGGGTGGCACTTTGGCACGTAGGCGAAGCTCTCCGGGAGCACCGCGGGCAGCTCCCCGAGGCAGGCCGGCAACCACCGCCGTCCACGAGCGCCGGCATCCCGAGAGTTGAGGGGTCAGAGATATGAAAGTCACGATCATCGGCACCGGCAACATGGGTCGCGCCATCGGATCGCGCGCCCTGGAGGGCGGCCATGAGGTGAGCTATATCGGCACTCACCTCAGCAAGGCAGAGGAGCTCGCCGATGAGATGATCGGCGAGGGAGCTGTGTCGGCCAGCGAGGGGGTCGATGGGGACATCGTGGTGCTCGCGGTTCCCTACAGCGAGGCGCCAAACGTCGTGCGCGAATATTCAGAACAGCTCGGTGGCCGGATCGTCATAGACCCGACCAATCCGGTGGACTTCAGTCTCGTCGAGCCGCTGGACGGCGCTTGGATCGAACCGTTTCGGTCCGGCGGTCAGCTGATCGCCGCAGAGACTCCGGACGACGCGGCCTTCGTCAAGGCGTTCAACACCAACTTCGCCGGTCCGCTGCTCGCGGGACAGGCGGGCGGTGAGCCGCTTGATGTCTTCATCGCCGGGGATGACCCTGAGGCGAAAGCGAAGGTGACCCAGCTGGTGTCAAGCGGCGGTATGCGACCCATCGATGCCGGGCCTCTGCGACGGGCGCGCGAGCTAGAGGCAACCGCACTGCTGCACATGGAGATTCAGGGCTCCCGGCACACCGGTTTCGCCTCAGCGATCAAGGTCGTACCCTGACCGCCACGCCAGTCACCGTGCTCACGCCCGCCGGTTGAAAGGCCGACGGCGAGGCCTACTCGGAAGCGGTGTGGCGCTCATCACCGCCGGGGACGCGTCCGCGCCGGCGGGCGTGCACACCATCGAACTCGGCCTCTTGGTCACGCCCGTCCTCGACGCGCCGACGGTCGAGAGGCTAGGGGAGGATCTCGAACGCGAACTCGCCCGCCGCTACCCGGACGTGCGCTGGAAGATCACGCCGGTGCGAGACGCGCTGGTCACGGCGCCGACGGCGCTGCCGGAGGTGTTCGACGCGGCTCGCGCACAGCTGCTCGATCGCAACTGGGATCTCGTCGTGCACGTCACCGAGCTTCCGTTGCGGGTCGCGCGCCGGCCGGTCGTGATGCACTCGAGCCGGACGCACGGCGCGGCGGTCGTCTCGCTGCCGGCACTCGGGCTCAAGCAGACGAGCGGCCGTCTAGCGGGCACGATCGCCGATGCGGTCGGGGTGTTCGTCGGCGACGGCGCGCAACCGCGAGAGCGCAACCGGATCGGTCATCCGGGACGGGTCCGGCGACGGCTGGTCGAGCTGGCCGGCGAGGTGGAGGGCTCGGACGCCCTCGTAGGGGCGGCCCTGCTGCGACGGGTCGTCACGGGCAACGTGCGACTGCTGATCGGAATGGTGCGGGCCAACCACCCGTGGCGGCTCGTGACGAGTCTCTCCCGCGCGTTGATTGGCGCGATCGGCGTGGCCGCCTTCGCCATCGTCAGCTCCGATGTCTGGCGGATCGCCGCCCAGATCGACGCGACGCGGCTCGCCGTCGTGTGCGTGGCGACGATCTGCGCGAGCGTGGCGACGCTCATTGTCGAGCACGGACTCTGGGAACGAGCGGCCGATCGGCAGCTTCGCGAGCAGGCCATTCTGTTCAACGTCGTCACCCTCATCACCATCGCCTTCGGCGTGATCGTGCTGTATGTCGCGGTCTCCCTGGTCAGCCTGGCGGCCGCCTCCCTGACCATCTCGCCGTCCCTGATGTCCGCTCAGCTCCAGCACCGTTCCAACTTCGGCGACTACGTGCGCCTGGCGTTGCTGGCCGGCGCGCTCTCGACGGTGGGCGGGGCGCTGGGATCCGCCCTGGAGAGCGATACTGCCGTCCGCGAGGCCGCCTACGGCTACCGGCCCCGCGATGCGCCCTGACGCCCGTCTCGGGTCGGGCGTCGGGAACGGGGGGCAGGCCGGCTCTTTGCCCGTGGCCTCACGAAGTGCAACGAGCGGGTCCTGCTGTTCACCGCGCCGCCCGCTCACAAGCGACATTCCTCCGGAGGCAGCGAAGTCGTTGCCGGCTTGGTGACCACGTACGTCCGCCATCGCGAACCTGCACACGAAAGCGGCCGAGCTCGAGGAACTCTCCGGCGTGACGCCGTAGCGCTCAGATCGCGCGCGGCCCTCAAGCTGAGCGCGCCGGCCTGAGGGGACACGCATGGTGAATGGCAGACGGCGGCCTATTACCCGGGTCAGTGGACGACAACAGATCGGAGGCGACCGATGGCGAGCTACAACCCCACGGCGAGTGGTGCACCTTTGGGCTTCGTTGAGCAGTGGCTCAACGACGTCGGTTGGCTGTCGGCCGACAATCTCAAACGCGCCCGCCGGTGGCTCACCGTAGGTGGCGTCGTGGGACTGATCGCCGGGATCGTGGCCGTCGCCGCGCCGGCGATCGCGTCCGTGACGATCTCGATCTTCGTCGGCTGGCTGCTCGTCGTGGCCGGAGGGGTCATGATCAGTCACGCCGTCGGGAGACGGCCCGTCCGCGTCACACTGCGCGTGATGGAAGGCATCGTGACGCTGCTGATCGGTGCGTACATCGTCATCTTCCCGCTCACCGGGACGATCAGCCTGACGTTTGCGCTCGCCGTGTGGCTGTTTGCGAGCGGCGTCCTGCAGGTCGCTGCCGCCGTCCGTGAAACCGGCCTGCCGGGACGCGGCCTTACCGCGTTCAGCGGCGCGCTGTCGTTCGTCCTGGGCGTCCTGATCGCGGTCAGCTGGCCAAGCTCGTCGGCCTGGGCGATCGGCCTGCTCGTGGGGATCGACCTGGTGTTCTGGGCGATCCGTGTGCTCACCGCTGCGTGGCTGCTCGGGAGCTTGACGAGCGAGACCCCGAGGCGCGACACGACTGGCTGGGTCCGGGGTCACGGCGCCGCGGACGCGACCTAGCTGGGGCGCGTGCAGCCTCCTGCACGTTCGCCTTGGTCTGCCCGGCTACCGACGGAGCCGGATCGCGTTCAGGTCGCGCTCGCGCACCTCGTCGATCCGTTGGAGCAGTTCGTCGACGTCATCGTGCTCGGCGTGGAGGTAGCGGCCGGCCAGCGCGTCGTAACGGCCGGTCGCGAGCTTGCGGACAAGCTCTGGCGCGAGCTCGGGCGGAGTCCAGGGCGCGTCCTCCGGGAACGCGCCTCCGGTCATCTCCGTCTGCACGAGGCCGGGGCTGAAGAAGAAGACGGGGACCTGGCCGGTGAGCTCGTTGGCCAGGCTCTCGCCGTAGCGGCAGACAGCGGCCTTACTCGGCGGGTAGGCCGTGCGGGTGGAGCCCGGAAGGTAGGCGGCGCCGCTGGCGGTGATCACGATCCGGCCGCGGCCGCGCTCGAGCATCCCGGGGATCACCGCGCGGCAACAGAGGTGCACACCCAGGACGTTGACCTCATAGACGTGCCACCAGTCGGCCAGGTCAATCGCCCACGACGGCCGCCGCTCATCGAAGTCGCCGACGCCCGCGTTCGCGACGAGCAGATCGAGCTCGCCCGCCCCGGCGACCGCGGCCTCGACCGAGCTTCGATCAGACACGTCCACCTGCACCCATTCACAACCGATCTCGTCCGCGACGGCCTCGACCTGCTCACGGCTGCGCGCGCCCACAACTACCTGCCAGCCGTCGCCGGCGAGCGCCCGCGCGATGCCCGCCCCGATGCCGCGGCCGCCGCCCGTGACCAGCGCTCTCATGGAGCGAAACCTACCGCCCTTGACGATCGACGTGCGCGGCGAGCAGCTCCCGACGCTCAGATGCTCGGTTCGGCCAGCAGCTCGAGCCGCTCGATCGCCCCGCTGACACCCGCCAGGTAGTGCTTGACCGCTGCCTGCACGTCCGGCTCGGCCGCGTGATCGGGAAGTGCCCGCAACAGGTTGAGCCGGCTCGCGGACACCCACGCCGAGACGTCGGGCTCGTTCAGCCATCGCCCCTCTGTCGTCCAGGTCCGGCTCATCATCCCTGGCCAGTCCTCGATCACACTCGGAAGCGGGTTAGGAGGGCAGAGCCGATTCTTGTCGGCGTCGTCGTCGCGGTGGACCTCGATGAAGCCGAGGAGGGCTGCGTTGAACGACGGCGAGAGGTGCCGTACCTGCTGAAGGATGATCCGGCCCGGCTGGAAGATCGGCGTGCCGGGGGCGTTGTTCAAGCCGAGCGCGGTGCAGTCCACATGCAGGAGGTCCGTGCGCGTGTCCATCTCTCCGCGCTCGAGCACGATCCGGCCGACCTCGATGCGGCATACTCGGCCGAGCCTGACGACGTCGCGGATCTGGCGCAGCGCCTCCAGCTCGCCGGCACTGAGCATCGTGCCTCGGTACATGGTCGCCGGCCACGAGGGATCGATGCGCACGAGCCGCCCCGTTGCCTCAAGCCGCTCGAAGAGGTTCCCCAGGTTGACAGCAGCGGCGGCGGCCTCAGCATCGAGAGCGAGTCCCTCCATGATCCCGCTGACCTGCTCGAGTGGCTGAAAGTGGCGGCGATCGTAGAACCACGCGTCGCGGGGGCGGATCCAACGAATCCGGTCCGGCTCCACATGGTTATCCAGAAGCCACGTGCACGCGTCCGCGGCCGTCTTGCCAGACCCGAGCACCGCAAAGGAAGACGCCGATCCCGCCGCCGCAGGTAGATCGTTGACCGCAACGACCCGTGCGCCCGGTGCCACATCGAACGGGAGCGTGTGGGTGGCCGGAATCGATGCCTCCAAATAGCGAGCGTCGACGACCTTACGACGCACGACGACGTCATGAAGTTCACCCGTGCTCAAGTCTCTGACTTGTTCACCGCTGCTTCCGGCGCCCAGATGTTCATGAGCGGTGAGCAACCGGACCCGCCCTGTTTGCACAAGCCGCGTCGCCGCCTCGGCGAAGTACTCGCGGACCTGGCTGCCTGTCGCCCGTTCGTAATACCCGGCGTTCTCGCCGGCCTCGTCGATCCGGTCCTCGCCGAGCGCTAGCGAGTTCACCCCGTAGTACGCAGAGGGTGTGTGCAAGCGGACGAACGGATACGCGTGCAGCCAATGGCCTCCCGGCGCAGGTTCGCGGTCGACCACGGTCACCTCAACGTCCGACTCGGCCACCAGCGCATCGACGAACGCTAGACCCGTCGCCCCGGCCCCCACAACCAGATAATCAGTGTCAAAAACCATCGCGCTCCCACGGACGTCGCGGCCCGACGTTAGCGCCTCTTAGCAGCTGCACGAGAAAGCCCCGCCGGCTGGCATTTCCTCGGACCGGACCGCCTCCGACGATCCGCGCGCCTCCGACCAGTCCGGTGGGTGGTCTTGGCGATGGCCATCGAATAGAGTCGCCTCGGGCGCAACTAACCGCGTCATTGCCGGGGCAACTGTCGGTGGTTCGCCATCCGTTCAAACGAAGGAGACGGGATGGGCTCAAAGCTGCGCTTCACTCTGGCCCTCGCACTGCTGTCCGCGCTGCTCGGCGCTGCATCTGAAAGCGCGGCCGCGGCGACGGGCGCGCCGCTGTTCAGCCCGCCTTTCAGCCAGGTCCATGAGCCGCGTGGGTTCGCGATTCCCAAGCCGGTTCCCTCGAGTCAGCTGCCTCCGTCGGGACTGACCGAGTTTTCGGGGCTCGGGCCGTGCGACCCTGCACAGGGCGGCTTCCTCTGCAACACGCCTGGCGAGCCGGTGGTTGCCGTGGGTCCGAGCGACATCGTTGAGACCGCCAACACGGCCGCGGCGGTGTACGACAAGTCGACGGGCACGAAGCTCGCGGAGTTCGACTTTCCCAGCTTCTGGAACGGTTCGGGGACCGATTCGTGTGGCGACCCCAGAGCCCTCTATCTCTCGACCGTCAACCGCTTCGCGATCTCTTGCACTGACAACACGACCGCCAACAGCCCGATGCGTTTCGCGATCTCAGAGACAAGCGATCCGACGGGCGCCTGGTACACGTACGCGGCGCCGAATACATCGTTCCTTGACCAGGAAAAGATCGATGCCACCTCGGACAAGTTCATCATCGCTGGCAACACCAGCAAAACGGAGTCGATGTACGTCTACAACCTCTCCGACCTCGTCGCGGGCGTCGCCAACCCGAAATCGGTCCTCGTGACCGCCAAGAAGTCGAACGTTTACCAGGCGGCCGTACAGCAGACGCCCACCAGCGACGGCTACTTCGTCAGCTCGTTCCCGGGCAATCAGCTCTACCTGGCGACCATCACAGGCACGCCGGCAGCAAACGACGTCGCCCTGACCGAGACGAAGATCGCATCGCAAGACTTCCCCGCGCCGCAGGAGCCGCAAGTGCCCAATGGCTCGATTGGCGGCGGCAAGCTCGACGGTCGGATCAATGACGCGATCTACGAGACCGAGACCTCCGACAACAAGCCGGTGATCGCGTACTCGAGCTTGCGCGAGTGCGGCACCCGCACCTGTGACAGCCTCGGGATCATCGACCTCTCAGGCTCGACGCCAAAGCTCCGGTCCTACGTCCTGCAGGGCGAGCCGGGGTGGGACTATTCCTACGGAGCGGTCGGGCTGGATGGGGCCGGTGATCCGTTCGAGGTCTACACCCGCTCCAGCGCCTCAGTCAGCCCGGAGGTGGCGGTCGTCGGCCCGACTTACGACGTGACGCTTCAGCCCTCCGCCGCCGGGCTGACTGTCTGCGGCACGAGCGAGGCGCCTCCGTGCGACCCGCGGTGGGGCGATTACCTCGGCACCGCAATCGATCCAAGCGACCCGACGAGCATCTGGGTCAGCGGCCTGTACCTCGCGCAGAGCGCCACCCAGGGGGCGTATGAATGGGGAAGCTGGATGGCGAAGGTCTCGGCGAGCAGTTTCTCGCTGCCCGCAGTCACAACCGGCTCCGCAACGAAAATCACCACGACGAGCGCAAGCGTCGCCGGCACCGTAAACCCGAACGGCGTGGCGACGACCTACCACATCGACTACGGCTTGACGACCGGCTACGACTCAGCGACGCCGGAGCAGTCCGTGGGGTCCGGAACCTCGGCGGTGCCAGTGTCAGCGTCGCTCACCGGGCTGATGGTCAACACGCTCTATCACTACCGCGTGGTGGCCACGACCACGACCGGAAGCGCAATCAGCCCCGACAAGACGTTCAGGACAAAGGGGCCCCAGATCACATCCGTTACGTTCGCCGGACCGACGACGAACCCGACTGTGACGATCAACGGGAACAACTTCGGCACCGAGCCGACGGGCACGCCCGCCGGCTGCGGCGCCACCGGGGATACCTACGGGACCACCGGCCTGTGGTTCAGTGACGAGACCCAGTCCTGGACTGCCGGTCAGAGCGGGGACTGCATCGGCCTGGTCGTCAGCTCCTACACGAACACGCAGATCGTCTACCAATTCGGCTCGTTCTACTCCGGCTTCAACCCGCTGACCAGCGGGGATTCCTACAAGCTGGAGGTGCAGGGCATCGCGCACACCGGCACCGCCACGTACACGGGGGCTCTGACCGCACGAGGCCCCGCCTGAGCGCGACCGGAGACTCAGTCGACCAGCAGGTGCTGCTCGCCCATCAGCAGGTGGTCGCCCGGGCGCAGCTGACAGCGGACCACTCGCTCTGCGTTGACGAGCGTGCCGTTGGTCGAGCGCAGATCCTGGAGCACCCAGATGCCATCGCGGTAGCGCAGCCGAGCGTGGCGGCGCGAGACAGTCGGATGGGTCAGCAGGACGTCGCAGCCCGGTTCGCGGCCCACGAGCAGCTCCTCCGTCGCGCCGGACCAGTCGAGCGCCAGCAGATTCGGCGCGCCCACGCCCGAAAGCCATCGGCGAGCGAAGGCGACCGCGTGCGACAGGGCGCGCGACCGCAGCGTCTCGGGCGAGCGGATCGTGAGGTCGCCGATCAGGCTCGCTGGATCGACGACGCGGCTGTCGAACAGCACATCGAGGCGGTATGCGAGCGTACTGTCGCTCAGCAATCCGTCGCCGTAGGCGGCGTTGAGGGTCGCGGCGATGCGTTCGCGCAGTCCTCCCGGGGACGGCATCCCCAGATTTTCGCGCGTTCGTCGGCAGTTGTCCAAGCCGCGGCGGGCGACAGCCGTCGCTCGCGCCGCGGCGCCGGGTCCGCTAGCCCCAGACCTCTTCGGCGACCTCGACGATCAGCTCGAGCTTCGCGCGCTCCTCGTCGATCGTCAGCTTGTTGCCCTCCTCGGTCGACGAGAAGCCGCACTGGGGCGAGATGCAGAGCTGGTCCATGTCGACGTAACGCGAGGCCTCGTCGATCCGGCGCTTGAGCAGGTCACGGTCCTCGAGCTGGGGCCGCTTGGTCGTCACCAGCCCGAGCACGACCTGCTTGCCCGGCGGCACGAACCGCAGCGGCTCGAACGTGCCCGAGCGCTGGTCGTCGAATTCGAGAAAGTAGCCGTTGACGGCGAGGTCACCGAACAGCGCCTCGGCGACGAAGTCGTAGCCGCCCTCGGCGACCCACATCGACTGGTTGTTGCCGCGGCAGAGGTGGGTCGTGATCACGAGGTCGTCGGGCTTGCCGGCGAGCGCCTTGTTGATGTTGGCGATGTACTGCTCGTGGAGGTGCTCGGGGTCGCCGCCGATCGCCCGGATGTGCTCGCGCTGGGCGGGATCGTTGATGTAGGCGAGGCTCGTGTCGTCGAGCTGCAGGTAGCGGCAGCCGAGCTCGTAGACGCCCACGATCTGCGCGGCGTAGGCGTCAGTCAGGTCATCCCAGAACGCGTCGAGCTCTGGGTAGACGGACCGGTCCAGGGACGAGTTGCCGCCGCGGTAGTGGACCATGCTCGGCGAGGGGAGCGTCAGCTTCGGCGTCTGGCCCTCGCGCGCGTGGTCGCGCAGGAAGCTGAACGCACCGGCGAAGATCGTCTCGGGCAGCGTGACCGGCGCCGCGACCCGCATCGCCGGCGGGCTGTAGTCGTAGTCGCCCTCGTCGCTATGGAAATGGACGTGGATCGTCTCGGCGTCTGACTGCTCGATCCCGCCCAGCGAGTAGATGAAGTCCATGTGCCAGGAGGTGCGGCGAAACTCGCCGTCAGTGACCGTCTGCAGCCCCGCTTCGCGCTGCAGCGCGATCGCGCCGACGATCGCCTCGTCCTCGACCTCGCGCAGCGCGTCGCCGTCGATCTCGCCGGCCTTGAAACGGGCCCGGGCGCGCGTCAGCTCGGGCGGTCGCAGCAGGCTGCCGACATGGTCGGCGCGGAACGGTGGCTTATCGCGGGCGGGAATCGTCGTCCTCCTTTGATCGGTCGTCCACGATAACGCGGCGATCGGGATGTAGGCTCGGACGATGGTCGCCAAGTACCGGTCTGTCTTGGCGGTGCCCGGGTCTCCCGCGCTGATCGTCAGCGCCCTGCTCGCGCGACTGCCACTGGGGATGTACTCGCTCGCGTTCCTGCTGCTCGTGCGTGGCACGGGCCACTCCTACGCGGTCGCCGGATTCGCGGTCGGCGCATATGCGTTCGCCAACGCCGCGAGCGCCCCGCTTCAGGGCCGGCTGGTCGACCGCTTCGGGCGGGCGCGGGTGCTCGCCCCGTTCGCATTCCTGCAGGCCGGAGTGCTGATCGCGTTCGTGCTGGCGAGCAACGCGCATGCGAGCTCCGCGGTCCTGGTCGTCCTCGCCGGCCTCTCGGGCGCGCTGATGCCGCCGGTCTCGCCGACGGCACGCGCGCTGATGCGCGAGGTGTTCCCGGATCCGATCGTTCGCGACACCGCCTACGCGCTGGACTCGGTCGTCCAGGAGGTCGTCTGGATCACCGGCCCGCTGCTGGTAGCCCTGGTAGTGCAAGCCACGTCGGCCGAGGTCGCTGTGCTGATGCTTGCGGTCGTCTGCGTGACCGGAACGCTGGTGTTCGTCCGCTCGCCGCTGGCCCGCGGGTCCGGGACGCGAGCCGCTCATGAGCCGCGCCAGCGAGTGCTCGCCAACGCCGAGCTGCGAGTGCTGATGGGGCCGGTGGCACTGATGGGCGTGGGTCTCGGAGCGATCGAGGTGGGACTGCCGTCGCTGGCGCTGCACGCCGGATCGCGACCGGCATCGGGGCTGCTGCTGGCGATGTGGAGCCTCGGCAGCATGACCGGCGGCCTGTGGTACGGAGCCCGCGCGTGGCGCTCTTCGATCACGAGCCGCTACCGGGTGCTGTTCGCGTTCGCGGTCGTCTTCAGCGCGCCCCTGATCATCGCGCGCACGATCCCCGAGGGCGTGGTCGGCGCGCTGCTGGCCGGGCTGACGGTCGCTCCGGTCTTCTCCTGCCAGTACTCGCTCGTCGGTCGTACGGTGACACCCGGCGGCGAGACCGAGGCGTTTACCTGGGTCTCAGCGGCGCTGGTCGGCGGGCTCGCGGTGGGCTCGGCGATCGCAGGCGCGCTGATCGCGTCGGCGGGAGTTAGCGCGCCGTTCGTGTTCTCGTGCTGCGCGACCGCGGTCGCGGCGCTGCTAGCCCTCCGCGCGCGGGAGCCGGTGACCGCGTAACCGCGTAACCGCGTAACCGCTTAGAGCATCGCCAGCTGGCGCTGGTTCCAAGTCTCGTGCAGTGTGGCAACGTTGCCGCCCGACGCTTCGAACGCCAGCAGCGTGCGCTTGCGATCCAGGCCGCCGCCGTACCCGGTCAGCGAGCCGTCGGCCCCAATCACGCGGTGGCACGGGACCACGATCGGGACCGGCGTCGCGCCCACGGCGCCGCCGACCGCCCGCGGCTCGCAGCCGCCGAGCGCGCGCGCAAGAGTGCCATAGGTGGTCGTCGCTCCGTACGGGATCTCGCGCAGGGCCTCCCAGACGCGGCGCTGGAAAGGCGTCCCGTCAAGCTCGAGCGCGAGCTCGAAGTGTTCAAGCTGGCCCGCGAAGTACGCGTCGAGCTGCTCGATCGCGGCGCCCATGATGGCCGGCATCGGGCAGCCGTCGAACTCGGACGGCAGATGGCCGCCACGGCCCGGGAAGCGCAGTTCGTGCACCGCACGCTCGTCGCCGATCAGGGTCAGCGTTCCGATCGGGCTGGGGTAGGGGTGAGCATGCATTCAGATCCTCATTTCGAGTTCGTGGATGTGGAGCACGAGGATGAAACGCGTCTCGCAACGGTTTTGTGAGGCCCGCTGGGGGACGCGATCAGCATGCGGTTTGAGACAAATCCGAATTCGCATCTTGGATCTGTCGCCAGACGCAGGCTGAGCATCGATTCCGCGGCAAATCCACCAGGTCGATCCGGATTTGTCACGGCATGCATGCGGCGCCGCGCGTGTTCGCGCGCTCACGCAACGTGACCGGCTCAGACCTCGCGCACCGGCCGGCAGGGGTTGCCGAGGCACAGGTGGCGGGCGGGCAGATCGCGCGTCACGATGCTGCCGGCGCCGACCGCCGTCCCGGCGCCGATCGTGACCCCCGGGCAGACGATCACGCCGGTCGCGAGCCAGGCGTCGTCGCAGATCGTGATCGGGGCTGAGGACTCGATCCGGGTGCGGCGCTCGTCGGGGTCCAGCGGGTGCGTCGGGGTCACGAGCTGGACGCCCGGCCCGATCTGCACGTCGTCGCCGATCCGCACCGGCGCCGAGTCGAGGATCACTGCACCGAAGTTGATGAACGTCCGTGCGCCGATCGCGATCTGGTAGCCGTAGTCGCAGTAAAACGGCGACAGGATCTCGGTCTCCTCGCCGAGGGCGCCGAGCAGCTCGCCCAGGATCGCGGTGCGCGCGGCGGCGTCGGCCATCGTGGTCGAGTTCAGCCGCTCGAGCGCGAGCCGGCAACGGCGGCGGTCGGCGACCAGCTGCTCGTCGTCGGCCAGATACCAATCGCCGGCGAGCATCTTCTCCTTGGCGCTCGGCACGCCGGCCATGCTGACAGCCGCGCCGCGGCGGTGCCAGCGCCTCCCGCGCGCGATGCTCTACTGTCGCCCGTCCTCGCCATGCGCTCCACGCCGTCGTTCTGGCTCGATCAGCTTCCCGATCAGCTGCCTCGCCCGCCCTTGGGGTCAGATCGCGACGCCGACGTGTGCATCGTCGGTGGTGGCCTGACCGGGCTGTGGACCGCGTACGAATTGCGCCGCGCCGATCCGTCGCTCGAGGTCGTGGTGCTCGAAGGCCGGCAGGTGGGCTTCGGGGCCTCGGGGCGAAACGGCGGCTGGGTGCTCGGAAAGCTGTCTGGCACGCCGGAGGCGTGGCGGGCGAAGGGCGGCCCGGACGCCCCGCGCGCGATGGCCGCCGCGATCCAGGCCACGGTCGAGAAGGTGGGCGCGGTCGTCGAGCGCGAAGCGATCGACTGCGACTTCGAGCTCGGCGGCAGTCTGGTCGTCGCCCAGAGCGAGACGCAGCTCGCTCGCCTGGGAGCATTGCTCGCCGAGGAGCGCGAGGCGCTCGGCGACGATCTCGCCTCGGCATGGCTTGATCGCGAGCAACTGCTCGCGCGAGTGACGGTCGCCGGCGGTCGCGGGGCGCTGTTCACGCCCCACTGCGCGCGCGTGCAACCGGCCAAGCTGGTCACTGGACTCGCCGCCGCGGTCGAGCATGCCGGCGCGACGATCCACGAATCGAGCCGCGCGGTGCGGATCGCGCCGGGCGAGGTCCTGACGCCGGGCGGGCGCGTGCGGGCGCGATTCGTCGTCCGCGCGACCGAGGGCTACACCGCCGATCTCGAAGGCGAGCACCGGACGCTGATGCCGATCAACAGCGCGATGATCGCGACCGAGCCGCTATCGGACGAGCTCTGGAGGCGGATCGGATGGGAGTCGGCGGAGACGATCCTCGACGGCTCCTACCTCTACACCTACTCCCAGCGCACGGCCGACGGCCGGATCGCGATTGGTGGCCGCGGCGTGCCCTACCGGTTTGGCTCTCGCACGGACCGCGAAGGGCCGGTACCGGCAAAGACGGTCCACGAGCTCCGCGAGCGCCTCGTCGCCCTGTTCCCGGACTTGGCCGAGGTGCCGGTTGCCCGCGCCTGGGCCGGCGTGCTCGGCGTCTCGCGTGATTGGTGCCCGGCGGTCGGGCTTGACCGCGTCACCGGGCTCGGCTACGCGGGTGGCTACGCCGGCGAGGGCGTCGCGGCCACCAACCTCGCGGGGCGGACGCTTCGCGACCTGATCCTCGGCCGCGACTCCGATCTGACCCGACTACCGTGGGTCGACCGCCCAGCCCGCCGCTGGGAGCCAGAGCCGCTGCGGCTGGTCGCCGCGCGCGGGATCTACGCGCTCTACGGCCTCGCTGACCGCCGCGAGCGAAGCACCGGAAAGCCGTCGGCCGTCGCGACCGTCGCCGACCGGATCGCCGGCCGCTGACCTCAGACGACCGAGAACTCGAGCTTGCGGTCGATCCGCGGTGAAGTGTGCTTGCTGTAGCGCCTGGAATCGTCGAACTGCAAGCCATAGATCCCCTTCTTCGGGTGACCGCCAGGGAACAGTTGCGCGCGCGCCTTGAGCACCCCACAGGCTCCCCGCGCCCGTCCGAAGCGCACCAGCGCGATCTGCCCGTCGCGCAGGTAGTGGCCGAACACGAGCTTGCCCGGGACGAAGCCGGCGAAGTACCAGGTCACGCGCTGCGACGGGCGCGCCGTCGATGGCAGGATGCCGACGGCGCGTGCGGCCACGGTCACCGGCGCGGTCGCGGTCAGCGGGCCGCCGAGCGCCGAGCTCTGCTCGGCGGTCAGCGTGACGGTCTCCTGCTCGGGGAGCGTGAACTTCGGAGCTGCCGTGACGAGGTCGATCGTGCCGGTCGCGCTCGCTGTGGTGCTCGCCTGCACGGAGCCGGCACTGCTCGTGATCGTCACCGGTAGCCCGGGCAGAAAGCCCGAGCCGAGGACGGTCATCGAGGCGCGTTTGGAGGCCGAGGGGTTGACGTAACACGGCTTGGTGACGCTGATCGTCGCGGCCGAGGAGACGCCGGGCAGCAACGCAAACGCGGCACCCGCCGCCGCGGCCAGCTTCAGCCCCCGGCCGGCGCTTGATCTCAACTTGCGCATCTTTGCTTCTCCCTGCTCAGTCGGAATTGCAGGTGCCCCGGCCGAGCAGCGAGTCTACGCTGAGCGCGTTGACGTCGCTGACCTGCATCTGATATATCAGGATGATGGCTACGGAATCCAGGCAGTTGCCGGGGCGCCAGAGCGTGGTCGTGATCGGGGCCGGAATCGTCGGCAACAGCGTCGCCTACCACCTGACGCAGCTTGGCGAAACGGACATCACGCTGATCGACAAGGGCCCGCTCCCCAACCCCGGCGGCTCCACCGGTCACGCGTCGAACTTCATCTTCCCGGTCGACCACTCCAAGGAGATGACTCGCTGACGCTCGAGAGCATGCGCCAGTACAAGGAGCTCGACGTTTTCCTCGAATGCGGCGGGATCGAGGTCGCGCGCACCGAGGCCCGGATGCAGGAGCTTACGCGGCGGATGGTCTCGGCCAAGACCTGGGGGATCGAGCCGGTCTCGCTGCTGACCCCGCCGAGATCAAGGAGCTGGTCCCGTTCATCAACGAGGAGATCCTCGTCGGGGGCTTCCACACGCCCGGCGCCGGCGTCGTCGACTCGCTGCGCGCGGCGACGATCATGCGCGAGCGCGCCCAGGAGGCCGGGATGACGATCTCGGCCAACACCGAGGTCGTCGGGCTCGACGTCGAGCGCGGGCGCATCACGCGCGTGCGGACTGACCGGGGTGACATCGAGGCCGACCGGGTCGTGATCGCCTGCGGCTGCTGGAGCCCCCGGATCGCGCGCATGGCGGGCGCCAACATCCCGCTGTCGCCCGCCGTTCACCAGATGATCGACATCGGTCCGGCGCCGCGGTTCGCCAACCCCAAGACGCTGGTCGACTACCCGATCGTCCGCGACATGGACACCAACATGTACGAGCGCCAGGACGGGACCGGCCTGGAGATCGGCTCCTACGCCCACCGCCCGATCATGATCGACGCCGACGAGATCCCGTCGATCGACGAGTCCGCGCTGAGCCCGACCGAGCTGCCATTCACGCAGGCCGACTTCGAGCTGCAGATGGAGCAGGCGCTCGAGCTGATGCCCGAGATCGTCGGCGACGAGAGCGTTGGCCAGCGCTACGCGATCAACGGCCTGCTGTCAGTGACGCACGACGGGATGCCGCTGATCGGCGAGACACCCGAGGTCAGCGGGCTGTGGTCGGCGGCCGCAATCTGGATCAAGGAGGGTCCGGGGGCCGGCAAGACGGTCGCCGAGCTGATGGTCGAAGGCGAGTCCGAGATCGACGTCTATGAGTCGAACATCGCGCGCGCCTACCCGCACCAGAAGACCAAGGCCCACATCCGCGCGCGCGTCGGCGAGAGCTTCAACAAGATGTACGGGATCGTCCATCCATCGGAGCAGTGGGAGTCCGACCGCCGCGTCAAGCTGTCGCCCTACTACGAGCGCCAGCAGGAGCTCCAGGCGGTGTTCTACGAGGCCGCCGGCTGGGAGCGCCCGCAGTGGTACGAGTCCAACTCGGGGCTGCTCGAGGAGTACGGCGATCGGATCACGCGCCGTGAGGCCGAGTGGGAGTCGCGCTGGTGGTCGCCGATCATCAACGCAGAGCACCTCGCGATGCGCGACCGCGCGGGCTACACGGACCTGACCGCGTTCGCGATCTTCGACGTCACCGGCCCGGGCGCGCTCGCGGCCGTGCAGAAGGTCGCGATGCGCCAGATGGACGTCGCTCGCCGGACGCGTGGTCTACACGCCGGTGCTGACGCCGAGCGGTGGCTTCAAGGCCGACCTGACGATCATGCGCCTCGGCGACGATGTGTTCCGGGTCGTGACCGGCGGCGCCTGGGGAATGTCCGATCTGAAGTGGTTCAAGGACCACCTGCCGGCGGACGGCAGCGCGCAGATCCATGACCAGACCAACGCGTGGACGACGCTCGGGATCTGGGGTCCCGCGCGCGCGGACATCCTCGCCAGCGTCACCGGCGACGACGTCTCCAACGAGGGGTTTCCGTTCGCGCGCTTCAGGACGATCGAGGTCGGCCCGCTGCAGGTGATCGCGTCGCGGATCTCCTATGTCGGCGACCTCGGCTGGGAGCTGTACGTGCCGATCGAGCAGGGCGCGCGGCTGTGGGACATCGATCGCCGAGGCGGGATTGCCGCATGGCGCGGTGCCGGTCGGCGCCGGTGTCTACGGGACCACCGGGCGCCTGGAGAAGTGCTACCGCGCCTACGGGGCCGAGCTCGAGGGCGAGTACGACGTCGTCGAGGCCGGGATGGCGTGGGGCAAAGTCAAGGAGCAGGAGTTCGTCGGCAAGGAGGCGCACGTGGGCCAGCGCGAGTCCAGCCGGCCGCGCAGATGTGCACGCTGACCGTCGACGACCACACATCGAAGTCCGGCGTCAAGCGCTACATGCTCGGCGGCGAGCCGATCCTGACGCTCGCCGGCGACAGCATCGTCGACGCCGAGGGCCGGCGGTCGTACGTGACCAGCGCCGGCGCGGGGCCGTCGATCGGCAAGCACATCCTGATGGCCTACCTGCCGCCCGAGCACGCCAGCGAGGGCGAGCAGCTGCTGGTGCAGTACATGGGCGAGCAGTACCCGGTGACGGTCGCGGTCGCGGGCTCGACGCCGATCTTCGACCCGGATAACTCGCGCGTGCGCTCATGAACGATCCTCGTCTGCGTCAAGCGGGTGCCGCTGACCGGCGGCAAGATCACGCTGACCGACGACGAGCAGGCGATCCAGACCCGCCACCTCGGGTTCACGATCAGCCCGCACGAGGAGTGCGGCGCCGAGGAGGCGATCCGCCTGGTCGAGCAGCACGGGGGCTCGGACCGTGCTGACGCTCGGTCCGGCCGAGGCCGAGGAGCAGCTGCGCGACATGATGGCGATCGGGATCGACCGAGGCGATCCATCTCGTGACCGACGGCGGCGAATGGGATCCGCAGGCCACCGCGGCGGCGATCGTCGAGGCGATCCGGGCCCAGCCCGAGCCCTTTGACCTGATCCTGTTCGGCAACGAATCCGCCGATGCGGGCAACTATCAGGTCGCGATCCGGGTCGCGCAGGCGCTCGGGTTGCCGTGCGTCAACGGCATCAAGGCGATCACGGTCGACGGCGACAGGCTGCGCTGCGAGCAGGAGGTCGCCGGCGGGCGCGACGTTTACGCGCTGCCGATGCCGGCGGTCGTGACCGTCAAGGAGGGCATCAACCTGCCGCGCTATCCGTCGGTTCCGGGCCGGATGCGCGCCAAGCGCAAGCCGCTGCGCGCCGCGAGCCCGCCGCGCGGCCGACAGCAGGCTGGAGATGGTCAGGCTGGTGCTGCCAGAGAGCGCGAGCAAGCAGGCCGAGGTGCTCGGCCGCGGCGCCGAGGCGGCCCCGGCCGTCGTGCGGGATGCTGCAGGAGATCGGGGTCGTCTGATGCTGCTGGCGTTGATCGAGGACCCGGCCGACGAGCTCTCCCAGCAGGCAGTCGCCTTCGCGCGCCGGCTCGGCGACGAGGTCGAGCGCGGTCGCGATCGACGACCGGGCGCCGTACGCGCCCGCGGCCTGGGCGCAGACGGTGGTCGAGCTGATCGATCAGCGCTCGGCCGTCGGCGGTCGTCGCCCCCGGCACTGACCGTGGCAACGAGGTCCTGGCCCACGTCGGCCGCCAAGCTCGATCAGCCGATGGCCGCCAACTGCGTATCGGTCACGCCGGGCTCGCCGGCGACCGTCGTGCGCGTGCGCTGGGGCGGCAGCCTGCTCGAGGAGGCGCGGCTGCACGGCGCGCCGCTGCTTGCTGACCGCTGCCGCCGCATGCGGTCGCCGCCGCAGCCGATCGGGGACGTCGAGACCGTGCCGGTGTCGCGACTCGGCCTCCGAGCTCGACCTGGTCGTGCAGGTCGGCCGAGCGCGTGCCCGCCACGGCGGCGGGCGTCTCGCTGACCGACGCCGACGTGGTCGTCTCCGGCGGGCGCGGGGTCGGGTCGGCCGAGGGCTTCTCCGTGATCGAGGAGCTGGCCGAGCTGCTCGGCGGCGCGGTCGGTTGCTCGCGCGCGGTGACCAGCGCCGGCTGGCGGCCGCACACCGACCAGGTCGGCCAGACCGGCACCAAGATCTCGCCCGAGATCTACATCGCCTGCGGGATCAGCGGCGCGACCCAGCACATGGCGGGCTGCAAGGGCGCCAAGCGCCTGCTGGCCATCAACCCCGACGGTGAGGCGTCGATCTTCGCCAGCGCCGACTACGCGGTGATCGGCGACCTGCACGAGGTCGTCCCGGCGATCTCGGCCGAGATCAGGAAGGCGAGGGGCTCATAGGGGTGCTGGTCGCCGCGCGTCGTGCTCGCCGCGCTGCTCGGCGGTCGAGCGCGACGTTGTTCGCCGTGCGGGTCAGGTTCCTGCTCGCGCTGCTGCGCGCCGGCGCGCCGGTCGGCGCGACGGTGACGTGCCCGCCGGGTGCGCAACGAGGCGACGATCGTGCTCGGGGCAGCGCAAGCTGCTGCAGCGGATCGGCCCGGGGCTGATCCACGCGTTCATCTTCTGGGGCTTTTTGGTTCTCGACGCCGACGATCCTGATCGCGCTGATCGGGGTCGTCGACAAGCACTCGACGTTGCCCTGGCTCGGGCACCAGGGATGGTTCGCGTTCCTGGCCGACATGTTCGCGGTGCTGGTGCTGGTCGGCGTGGTCGGCGGCGCTGTGGATCCGCAAGGTCCAGCGGCCCGAGCGCTTCGACGGCAGCCATCTGCGGCGAGGCCGACCTGATCCTGGCCCTGATCGCGACGATCGCGACCACGCTGCTGCTCTGGCAGCCATGCCGGATCGCGCTCGGGCTCAACGAGTGGCCGGCGTCGTCGGCGCCGGTGTCGCGACCTGCTCTCGCACCTGTTCGCCGCGACGGCGTCACGCGCGTGCTCGAGCGGGTGTTCGTGTGGGTGCACGTGTCGACGATCCTGTCGTTCCTCGCCTACCTGCCGCGCTCCAAGCACCTGCACATCGTCAGCGCCGCGTTCAACGTCTGGTACGGGCGTACGCGGGCCCGGCGGGCGCCTGGAGCCGCTGCGCTTCGACGATCCTGACGTGCCGGAGGAGGAGATCCGGTTCGGCGCCGGCACCGCCGCCGACCTGACCTGGAAGCAGATGCTCGACACGTTCTCCTGCACCGAGTGCGGCCGCTGCCAGGACGCCTGCCCGGCGTTCGCGACCGGCAAGGTGCTGTCGCCGAAGCTGCTGATCATGGGGCTGCGCGACCAGGTGTTCGCCGACGGCGGCGCGATGGTCCAGCGGCGCGTGACGAGACGCCCCGACCTGGCGGCGCTGGTGCCCGGCGCGGTGCCCGAGGAGTCGGTCTGGGACTGCGTGACCTGCGGCGCCTGCGTGCAGGCCTGCCCGGTCTCGATCGAGCACGTCGACCACATCGTCGACCTGCGCCGCCACCTGGTGATGGTGGAGTCGAGCTTCCCGGCCGAGGCCGAGCCGATGCTGCGCGACGTCGAGCGCGCGTCCAACCCGTGGGGCAAGGCGCAGTCCGAGCGCGCCGACTGGGCCGCCGCGCTCGGCGTGCGGATGCTCGAGCCCGGCGACCCGCCGCCGGAGTACCTGTACTGGGTGGGCTGCGCGACGTCGTTTGACGAGCGCGCGCGCCGGACCGCGCGAGTCGACCGCCCGGCTGCTGCCAGGGCCGGGGTCGACTTCGCGATCCTCGGCCCGCGCGAGGCCTGCACCGGGGATCCGGCCCGGCGGATGGGCAACGAGTACGTCTTCCAGGCCTTCGCCGAGCAGAACGTCGCGACGCTGAACGAAGCCGGCGTGACGCAAGATCATCACCGACTGCCCGCACTGCTTCAACACGCTGGGTAACGAGTACCCGGACTTCGGCGGCGACTACGAGGTCGATCCACCACTCCGAGCTGCTCGCCGGCTGGTCGCCGACGGGCGGCTGCAACCGCAGCGCGACGAGGCGCTCAAGATCACCTATCACGACTCCTGCTACCTGGCTCGCCACAACGACGTGCTGGCGCCGCCGCGCGAGCTGGTGGCTGCAGTGGGTGAGCCGGTCGAGATGGAGCGCAGCGGCAAGCAGACGTTCTGCTGCGGCGCCGGGGGCGCCCACATGTGGATGGAGGAGCGCGGCAGGCCGATCAACGAGAACCGCGTCCGCGAGGCGGTGGCAACCGGCGCCGACACGCTGGCCGTGGCGTGTCCGTTCTGCACCGTGATGCTCGACGACGGCGTCCAGGGCGCGGGCGAGGAGTGCGCGTGGTCGATGTGGCCACGCTCCTCGACGAGGCGATCGACGGCCAGCTCGGGCCGATCTGCGCGGGACGGCGAGGCCGCTGCGGCCAGCAGCCGCTCGAGCTCGCGCTCGAGCCCGACGATGCCCGACGGCCCGCTCGACCGAGCGGCAGGCCGAGCGCTCGCCGCGGCCCGCTCGGCGCAGGCCCGGGTGGCTGGCGTCGGGCGCTGGGCCAGCCACAGCACCCGCGTGTAGTTGCGGAAGTAGTCGTCGCGCAGCTCCGGGTACCGGTCGAGCCCGAGCTCGCGGACCACCGTGTGCTCGAAGGTGCGGGCCAGGAAGTCGGTCAGGAAGTAGGTGCCGGGCTCCTCGGCCGAGGGCGTCGCGACCTCCTCGCGGGCGAACACGTCGTAGCAGTGATCGCCCTCGAGCCGCGGGAGACCGAGCCCGTCAGCGCGCCGTGGGTGCCGCAGTCGGCGTAGGCGAGGGCGACGACGTCGTGGCGCTCGCGCAGGCGCGAGGCGCACCGCGGGCGCGATCTGTTCTGGGCGGTTATGCAGCAGCGCGTCGACCGGCACGACCTCGACGTCCCAGCCGCGCCGGCGCGCGATCGGCCGCACGTCGAGCGGCCAGCGCGCCGCAGGCGACGACCGCACGCGTGCTCATCCCGGGAAGGCGAGCTGGTCGATGAACAGGTCGTTGAAGTCCGCGCGCCCGGACAGCTCGACGTACTCGACCTCGCGCAGGATCGACTCGGCCTCGGCGCGCTCGCGCAGCGACAGCGCGGCGATCTTGGCGCCCTCGCCGGCGACGTTGCCGGCCGAGACGATCCGCGGCAGCGCGATCCGCGGGACCAGGCCGATCCGCACCGCGCTCAGCGGCGTCAGGTAGGCGCCAAAGCTGCCCGCGAGCAGCACCTGGGAGATGTCGTCGGCCTCGATCCCCATCTCGCGCAGGAGGATCTGCCAGCCGGTGGCGATCGAGCCCTTGGCGAACTGCAGCTCGCGCACGTCGCGCTGGGAGAGGATACACCGAGGCCGCCGGATCCTCGCCGCGCCAATGCAGCACGAACACGCGCTCCTCGCCGATCTTGGTCAGGCGCGGGGCCAGCCCGGGAAGCAGCTCGGCGGCGTCCTCGTCGGGGATGAAGCGCCCGGAGTGGTCGAGCAGCCCGCGTGCACCAGCTCGGCGACGGCGTCGACCAGCCCCGAGCCGCACATCCCCACGGCCTCGATGTCGCCGATCACCTCGAGGTCGAGCGCGTCGCCGTTGATCTTGATGCCCTCGATCGCGCCGTCGGCGGCGCGCATCCCGCACTTGATCTGGGCCGCCTCGAACGCCGGGCCGGCGGGCGCGGCGGTGGCCAGCACCCGATCGACCGAGCCGAGCGCGATCTCGCTGTTGGTGCCGACGTCGATGAACAGCCGCAGCCGGCGGTCGCGGGTCAGGCCGGTGGCGAGCATTCCGGCGACGATGTCGCCGCCCACGTAGGCGCCCAGCGAGGGGAACACGTACGCCGACGCCCGCGGGTGCACCGCGACCCCGAACTCGGTCGCGCGAACGGGCGGGAAGGTGTGGGTGGAGACGGTGAACGGCGCCATCGAGAGCGGCTCCGGGATCGATCCCGAGCGCCATCTGCATCATCGTGACGTTGCCGCAGACGGTGATCTCGTAGACCTCGTGCGGATCGACCTCCGCGTCGGCCAGGACCTCGCCGGTCAGCTCGGCGAACGTCTCGTGCGCCCGCTCGCGCAAGGCGCCCAGGGCCTGCTCGTCCATCATCGTCGCCGAGACCCGGGTGATCACGTCGGCGCCGTAGGGCTGCTGGCGGTTGAGCATCGAGCGCACCGCGGCGGGCTGGCCGCTGTCGAGATCGAGCAGCGTCGCGACCACGGTCGTGGTGCCGAGGTCGAAAGCGATCGCAAATCGCCGGGCCGTGGTGTCGCCGGGCTCGACGTCGATCAGCTCGTCGTCGCAGACGACCGCGGTGACGTCGAAATGCGAGCGGCGCAGGGTCGCCGCCGAGCGTTCGCAGCAGCTCGATCGAGGCGTGGGGCTCGAGGTCGTCAAGCCCGTCGAGGACCCGCTGCAGGTCGGAGCGCTGGTCCTCGAGCGTGGCCTCCTCCAGCACCAGGTGGCGCTTCTGCACCGCCGGGCGGAGGATCACGTGGCGCCCCACACCGACCAGCGCGGCCTTGGGCCGGGTCTGCAGCGGCGGGACCTCGACCACGAGATCGCTGCGGGCGCCGGCCCGGCAGGCCAGCCGCCAGCCGTCGCGCAGCTCGTCGGTGGTGAAAGCGCGCGGGTCGACGTCCCACCGGGCACGTCGCCGGAGACGATCCGGACCTTGCATTTCTTGCACGTGCCGTGGCCGCCGCAGGTCGAGTCGATGGCGATCCCGTTCCAGCTGGCGGCGTCGAAGATCGGCGTCCCGCTGGGGACGCGGACCTCGCCGCCGTCGGGCAGGAAGCGCAGCCGGACGCGCTGCGCGCCGTCGGCTCGGGGGCGCCTCGGGCTCGCGCTCGAGCGCGGCGACGGCTTGGGCGACGACGCGCTCATGCCGTCTGCGCCGCCTCGCTGCGAGCCTCGCGGCCTGCCGGGCGCGGTGGGCGGCGATCCAGCTCGTGCCCCACGGGTCGTGGCCGAGCAGCAGGTCCGGCGGCGCGGACCGCCTGCGACGCAGACCTCGGCGGTCGACATGATCGCGCTGGTCAGTCCGGCGGCCATCGCCATCGGCAAAAAGCCGGCGTTGAGCACGTGACGCTGGGGCAGACCGAAGGACACGTTGGAGGCGCCCAGGCACATGTTGACCCCGAGCTCGTCGCGGATCAGCGAGATCGTCGCCAGGGTGGTCGTGACGGCGTCGGTGGCGGCGCCGACCGTCATCGCCAGCGGGTCGATGATCACGTCCTCGGTCGCGATCCCGTAGTCGTTGGCGACGCTGACGATCTTGCGCGCGCACTCAAGGCGCTTCTCGGGGCGTCTCGGGGATCCCGGTCTCGTCGTTGGCCAGTCCGATCACCGCTGCGCCGTGCTTGGCGACCAGCGGCAGGATCTCCTCCAGACGCTCGTCCTCGGCGGTCACCGAGTTGACCAGCGCGCGGCCCTCGTAGACGCGACAGCCCGGCCTCGAGCGCCTCGATCACCGAGGAGTCGATGCAGATCGGCACGTCGACGGCGTCCTGCACCGTACGCAGCATCGCCTTGAGCAGCTCGGGCTCGTCGACCAGCGGGATCCCGGCGTTGACGTCGAGCATGTTGGCGCCGGCCTGCGACCTGGGCGAGGGCGTCGGCGGTCACCGTCGACAGGTCACCGTCGCGCAGCTCCTCGGCGAACTTCTTGCGGCCGGTCGGGTTGATTCGCTCGCCGATCACGCAGAACGGCTGCTCGGCGCCGATCGTCACGCTACTTGAGCGCGACCGAAGCACTGTGTCCATTGGTCTCCCTTTCGATTCGTGTTGGAATGCCCAGCCGCTGGCAGAGCTTGGCGATCCCCGCGTCCTTGCGGAACGAGATGAAGTGCAGTCCGGCCACGCCCGGGTTGCGCGAGCGCGTGCGAGGCAAGCTCGTAGGCGATCTCGAAGCACTCGGCCTCGGCGTCGCGCGGCGCGCTCGACGCGGGCGACGATCTCCGGCGGGACGTCGATTCCGGGCACGCTGGAGGCGACGAACCGCATCCCGCCGACCGTGCGCAGGATGCAGATCGAGGGGATCATCGCGAGCCGCTCGGCTGAGGCCGCTGTCGTGGGCGCTCGCGCATGAAGCGCTCGAGCAGCTCGGTCCGGTAGCAGAGCTGCAGCTGCAGAAAGCGCGCGCCGGCGAGCGCCTTCTTGGCAGCCCGGCGAACCCGGTAGTCGAAGCGGCGGGCGCGCTCGGGTTCTCGACCGCGCCGAGCAAAGAAGTGGGGCGCGGGGGAGATCCTGCGGCCCGACAGGTAACGGCCGGCGGCGAGCGACCGGGCGATCGCGATCGAGCTGCACGGCCGTCGACGTCGAACACGCGGCGGGTCTCGGGCTCGTCGCCGGCGGTCACGTCGTCGCCGGTCAGGCAGCAGACGTTCTCGATCCCGTGCATCGCCGCGCCGATCAGGTCGGCCTCGAGCGCCAGCCGGTTGCGGTCGCGGCAGACGAGCTGCATGACCGGCTCGACGCCCGCCTCGCGCAGCGCCGATCGCCACCGCGAGCGGCGAGCAGTGGGCGTGCGCGGAGGGGTTGTCAGTGGCGTTGAAAGCGTCGACGAAGGCCTGCATCGGCTCGAGCTGGCGGCGGATCTCCGCCTGGCCGCCGCCGTCGATCACCGGCATCTCGGCCGTGACGACGAACTCGCGCGCGGAGAGCTTGCGCTCAAGGAGCGACATCCGGCGGCTCGCACCGCCCAGCCGGCCGGGACCTGCCGGTCACGCCCGCTGATCAGGTTCAGCCACGAGGAGGTGCCCTTGAGGGTGTTGTCGACAGGCGGGCGCAGATCGTCGATGTGACCGCGCCACAGCGGCAGGCGCTCGGAGCGCTCGTAGGCCTTCAGCCACACGCAGCGCATCTCGGGCTTGACCTCGCAGTTGCCGTCGGCCCGGACGCCGCCGCAGGGGCCGTTGCGCAGCGTCTTGGGGCACGTCATCGGGCAAGTCAGCCCGGTCGAGTGCAGCACGCACTGGCCGCACATCTGACAGCCCCAGATCGGGCTCCTTGACCGCGTGCTCGATGCGGCGCGACGCCACCGGGCTCCGGCGGCGCCGGCGGCGACTGGGCTCATGCCGGGACCATCTCCCGGCGGAGCTGGATCAGCTCCTTGGCCTTCTTGACCGCCGAGGAGGCATCGGCCGAGTAGCCGTCGGCGCCGACCGCGTCGGCGTATTCCTGGGTGACCGGCGCGCCGCCCACCATCACGATCACGTCGTCGCGGATCCCGGCCTTCTCGAGCGCGTTGATGTTGGCCTTGAACATCGGCATCGTCGTCGTCAGGAAGGCGGAGAAGCCGACGACGTCGGGATTGTGCTCGCCGATCTGCTCGACGAACTTCTCCGGCGGGACGTTGACGCCGAGGTCGATGACGGTGAAGCCCGCGCCCTCGAGCATGATGTTGCAGAGGTTCTTGCCGATGTCGTGGACATCGCCCTTGACCGTGCCCATCAGGAAGGTGCCGACCTGCTGCGGTGTCGGTCTCGGCCAGCAGCGGGCGCAGGATGTCGAGCGCGCCCTGCATCGCCCGGGCGGCGATCAGCATCTCGGGCACGAAGTAGTCCCCGCGCTCGAACCGCGCGCCGACCTCCTCCAGCGACGGGATCAGGGCGTCGTAGAGCATCCGCTCGGGCTCGAGGCCGTCTTCGAGGCCCTCGTTGACGCCGTCGGTGACCGCCGGCGCGTTGCCGACCAGCGTCTCGTCGTAGAGCAGCTGCAGGATCTCCTCGTGCGTCATGCGGCGTCTTCTCCTTGCTCGTGGTTGCCGAGGCGGCGGCTCAGCGCGCGCGCCTCCTCGATCAGGATCGGCTTGAGCTCGGCGATCCGCGCCGGGGTCATGCGGATCGTCGGTCCGGAGATGCTGAGCGCGGCGATCACCTCGCCGCCGGCGCCGCGGACCGGGGCCGCGATCGGCGGCGAGCCCGAGCTCGAGCTCGTCGATCGCGGTGGCGAAGCTCCTCGCGCCGGACGGTCTCGAGCTCGGCGCGCAGACGCGCCGGGTCGGTGATCGTCTCGGGCGTGTCGCGGCCAGCGGTCGGGCCGGCATCGTCGCGCGGCCAAAAGCCAGGAACACCTTGCCGACGGCGCGTGCAGTGGTAGTCGACCGAGCGGCCGAGCCACTGGCCGGCGCCGAGGAAGTGGCGGCTGTCGACCTGGGCGACGTGCTCGACGCCGTGACGCGCGGGAACCGCGAGGTTGATCGTCTCGCCGCTGGCCTGCGCAAGCGCGTCGAGCGACGGCCGCGCGAGCTCGACCACGCTGCGCTCGAGCATGCTGCGCTCGGCGACGCGGAGGATCGCGGGGCCGGGGCGCAGCCGACCGCGCTCGCCGTCCTGTTGGATCAGTCCGCGCCGCTCGAGCGCGCTGACCAGCCGCGAGGCTGTGCTCTTGGGGATGCCGCTGGCCGACGCGAGCTCGGCCAGCGCGACCGGCTGCTCGGACTCGAGCACGCGGACCAGGAGGTCGGCGCCGCGGTCGACCGCGGTCGTCCCCGGTGGGCGCCCGGTTGCCGCTCGTCGGCGGCCACCTCTGAAGAAATTGGAACTGTTGTTCCATGCGGGATATATTACGGCTGCATAGCGCCGCGTCAAGGTCACGCACGAGCCGAATCGGAGAGAGCCATTGTTCGTCAACGACATGCCCCGCTACGAGATCCTCAGCGAGGACGCGATGGACGTGCTCGACCGGGGCTGGCGGCGGATCGTCTCCGAGCTCGGGATCGAGTTCCTGCTCCCCGAGGCCGTGGAGCTGCTGCGCGACGCTGGCCAGATCGTCGAGGACGAGAACCGCCCAGCATAGCTCGCAAATTTCTGGTACTCGGCCTCATGGCCGTCTGGGTCAGTTTTTTTTTTTTTTTTTTATGAAAAGAAAATTGAAGGTTGAAGGTTGAAAGGTGCGTGGGGATGCAGTTGCAGTTGAAGTTTACCAGAAGGCCTGCTCAGCCAGATGTTGAGGCTGGAGGCAATCCTCGACTGTGCTTCCTTCCACCAGGGGGGAATGCCTCAGACCGCACGCGATTAAAGGAGCGCGTCTTCTTTGGCCTGCTCCGCTAACTCCGCCCCGGCCCCATCGCATCAGGCGCTCGCCGCCTTACTCCGTACCGACTTACCTTAACGCGTTCAAGCAGGGCATGCCATGCCCCTCCCTCCCATGGTGGCCCATGCCTATGCGTTCAACGGGCGCGATAGCCGTATCCGTCGCGGTCCCAGCCCCATGCCTTTTCCAAAGTCAAAGTCGAAGTCAAAGTCAAAGTCAAATCTGAAGTCAAAGTCAGCCGGGATATTGTCAGCACCACCTGCGGTACTGTACAGTCTGTACAGTCTACCTATACAGGAACTGCACCTAGCACCTGGCAAATCGAAGCCCCCCTCTGCTCGTCAAGACAACTGTGCTGCATTGCTGCTCGCTGTCCCCACGCCACGCCACCCATTGGAGGCGCGACCCTGGTCATGTCAAACCGTTTGGTACTCCGTACGCCGTAGGTATCGTACAGTACCTACAGTACGTGAAGCCTGGTCCTGTCCTGCCCTGCCCTGACTCCCTAGGGGCCTCCTCTAGTCCGGCAAGGATGTCTCTCCTCCTTCCCCCCATGTGCTTCTTGATCTTCCTGGAATGGTCAAGGCCCCTCGTCGTTTAGCACTGCCGTCTACCCTTGGAGCAACAGGATTTACGGTAGACCCTGCCTTGCCGAAATCTTTATATGTTTGTTTGAGAGGGAGGAGTTTAAGTGTGCCCTGGCCCTTGAGATTTCGTCAATATTCATTGCCTTCCTTCTTTTCATATCTCCAATACCTTGAATCCCAAGCATCTCACCCACAAGACATTTTTGTTTTGTTGGCACGGAGAAAGGAAACACTGCATCATCTCCACACCTCTAAGCTCTTGCACTTTTAAGTGCTTCCCCCCTCCTTCCCCCGCTCACGCATTCGCTTCATGAAAAGATCACCAATCAGGATCTGGTCTCCAACGACCACTCATCCACCGCCATCCTGAGGAGAAGGCAGCCTAAACACCCCCAACTATTCGCTCGCGGTGGGCATATATACACCTTCGAACGCCCTCCTCTCCTCTTGTCAAGATGGATCTGACCCCACAATCCGCTCGATCACCTGCCTCACCTGGTCGATACACTTCCAATCCTCAGCCAGTCTACGAATATCCGTCGCCCGCCCAGAGCGACTCGCGGTATCGATCGACCGATTCACTCCAAGGCCTAGGACTCTACTCATGTCAAATGCCAGGGTCGACTGAGGGGAGCACTGGTTCGGTGACGGAGGTCCAACCTTCCGCAGCCACCAACAGCTGGCCAACAACTTCCCTCCAGCACCGAGAGACGCCGAGATCATCTCAACCTACGCCCAACATCCTCTCAGCAGAGTATGACCCTTTTGCACCTTACCATCCATCAGTATCAACTTCTTATAGTCATGACATATATTCGACACAGCCTGCTGAAGTTTCAATACCACCCGCTTCCCCAGTTCCTTCAGGAAACACTTCTCAACGCTCCTCTTTCTCTTCTGCTCCTGCATCAGAGATTTTCACGCAAGCAGGATCGATCCACTCATATACACCGCGAATCAAGATGGAAGACCATTCTGGTTACGCATCTGGCAATGAGTCCATGCTGATGAGCTCGCCGCAACTCACCAATATTCTGGTCACCTCTGCTAGCTCCTACCCGGGAAGTATCGAGGGAACCTTCTACCATGACCCTTCCACGATGGGTTGGCCAAAGCTTGAATACACCAATGTTCAAGACCTTCCCTCAATCTCATCACTACCCATTCCGCCATATGGGAGGCGCTCGGAAAGTCAAGAGAGATTCCAGTCTGGGTCCCAGAGCCAGCGACGTGGCCCTAGCACGATTGCCCGCACAAGAAGCCCGCGCAAGCTTACTACCAAGGAGGACGCAAACTTCCAGTGCCATGTTAAAGGATGTGGCAAACTTTTTGGGCGGAGCTACAACTTTAAAGCGCACATGGAGACTCACGATGCAAGCCGAGAATATCCCTTTCCATGTCCCCTAAAGGACTGCAACAAGAAATTTGTGCGGAAGACAGATTTACAGCGACACCACCAAAGTGTTCACATGAAGCAGCGGAACCATCGATGTGATTACTGTAGCAGGTACTTTGCGAGAAAAGATACCCTGCGACGGTAAGCATAACCCTCATTCTTGCGCGTGGATGTACGCTGATTTCTACAGACACATGGAAGATGGCTGCTCCAAACGTTTCGATATTGAAACTCTCGATCTCAGACCCCAGAGTTACAGCAACGATCAAAGCTCCATGAGGGTCTCTTCTCGGCCCCAATCCAGACAACTATCTTACAGCTCATCAGCCAACTATTCGCCCCCACCTGGGAGCTGTTCAAGTCGAGGCCCACATGACGGATCTCTCACGTCAGCCCCAGGAACATTCTTGGACAGGCAGGAGTACTTGACCGGAGAGAGCAATCAAGACCCAATTTGGTCCAACTGATACGGGTTGGTATCCTGGACTTGGCCTTGGGCACTTCCAACGCATTCCAACCAGATCTTTGACATGCAGGTGGACACAGCAGTACTCAGCTTTTACGGGCATAGGATTGGGAGGGCGGAGGGCGGCTTACGGCGGAGGATATTTCGAAATTCGCAACTACGCTACCTCCCTCCCCTTTGGAGACCAGGAGAGCAATTCAAGACTTTGTTCGGTGTATACCGAGGTATTCCTAAAACGTAGTGGCAGGCAGGGCATATAGGGTTTAGTTTAGCATGGTCTGATTTTCTGGCTGGGTTGGTTTTCTTTTCTGTAGAATACCCTTTTGAGAAGACATTGTAAGAATAGGGACAGGGATGTATCTTTCAGTTGGTCTGCACGGTGAGCATCTTGTTGCGAATGGGCCACTCTTGGGTTGGCATGAAGGCAAGAGGGAGAAGGATTCGATGAGCTCACGGTGGAACGACCACTAGGCAACAGCAAAATTTTAGATGCTTGTTTGCTGTCCCAGAATTGGACAGGCCCAAATATCCCAATGAAGATATGACCAATCATGGATGGCGTCTCCACCAACGTTATTGAGCAATGTTGGCGAGCGAGGGCTGCTAAGTGGGCGGAGGTGCCGAGGAGGGATGTCTGGCGGCTATGCTTGCGCTAATGATGCAGTCAGATGTGTAAAGGGAAAAAGACGCGCTCCCCGGTCATGAGGTGTCTTGCTGGGCTGGTCATGCTTGATGAAGGACGCTGGGGCGGGCCGTGGGGACGTGGGACGTGGGAGTTGGGAACGTGGACGACGACCACCTGCACGGCAGAATTGCCGCTAGAAAGGGTACGAGCGAGGATACAGCCAGTGCTGCTGGCGCCGTTGCATGACGGTTCTGAAATTGCATGGGGGCTTCGGGCGTGTTGCCGGGGGTTGGGGGGAGATGGTACGTACATATCACACAGTGACACAGGATCTGGTGGATGGTCTGGGAAGACCATTCTCGGATTCTCGTTCTCGTTCATCCTCAGCAACCACAGGGGCCGGGGGGGATCAGGGGGCCATAGGGTGACTGTGGTTGAAATCCCGCAGGCAAGGGAAGATAGGATGCGCATCCCTGCTTGCCCTCTGGACAATCGTCGGTTGTCGGTTGTCTTTCTCTGCTGGCTGCTGGCTGGCTGGCTTGCAGGACAGAAGCGCAGTGGAGAGTCTGTGAGTGTGAGGAGCTACAAGCACCAAGTGCCCACAGGCCAGGGGCGGTTGATTGGCGGCGAGTGCGTCAAGACCAGGATGATTTAACCGCGCGCGTTTCGCAAAAAAGCTGCATGTGGCGCGCAAGTGCAGTGCAGTGATGAGTCGACGACTGGGAATGGGGATCATGGAGAGCAGGGGGCGGGCCAGGCGGGAAGCTTTGAAGCCTTGACGCCTTGACGCCTTGAAGGGAAGAGGGGGCCATGGGGGGCGACGGGGCCTCGGGAATTGAGGCTTCGGTGGGGTCGCAGGAGTGGAGGAGCTTAATGGGGAGGTACTGTAAGCAAGCCTGGTAGCCTGGTAGCCTGCGAGCCTGCAAGCCTTCAAGCCGCTCAGGGCTTGAACTTTGAAGCCATCCCATCCCATCCCATCCCATCCCAACTACTGTACTGTAACATCGAACCAAGAGCAGAGCGGAAGGGGCTGCATACTGCCTTGCAAGCCCTACTTTTGGCGACCGACTTGTCTACAAGTACTGTACAGGCAACGAGCCTGAAGCGGCAAGGTTGAAGCCGCCCTGCCTTGCTTACATGAGAAGCGCGGGTCCGCGAATCGCGAGCTCACGGAGGGGAGCTGAGAGCATGTGGCTTTCTTTGCTCCATGGAGTCATGGACCTTAACTCCTTGAGGTTCAAAACTCCGGAAACTTGAGGGAATGACAAATACTACCAGCTACTGCCGAGTCACCAAACACCACGCTCGGTAAGGCTGTGGCCTCGCGCGTCTTCTATGCCTCCGAGAAGCTAGGAGCAATTCCCCCAAATCACAATCGAGAGCCGGAAACTGCTTAATCGGAAGCCAATTCTTTGAGATTTGGAATTTCGTTCGGCAGACCATCCCATTGGGGCGGTAGGAGGGAAGGAGACCACCCCAGTGTATCGAGACTACGTCTTCCTATCCTGTTCGGGCAACTGGAAAACAAAGACTTGCCGTGAGATGGCGTATCCGAGATCTGAGATCTGAGACTTTCACGTATTTGTGGACGTGAAGGTAAAGCTTGAATTGAACACTGTGGCAGCCTTGTCCAACGCCAACCTCGCGCACAGCCTTCAGCCTTCAGCCTTCAGGGGTAGCTCGTTTGTTAGCCACTGAAGAGGCGTTCAGGGGCAGCGACTGAATCATTCGATGATCATCACACGTTGCCTCGCTTAAATCGCTTCAGATCTCGTTCTCGTTCTTCGTTGTCACTCGTCACTTGTCCCTGCTCGTTCGCCCAGATTATTATTGCTTCAACATCTGCATAGGTACGCAGTGATAAGCCCGAGCAAAGAGCGAACGCATAGCAAAGAAAGCAATCTAAGAAACATCGTTGCCGGGGGCGGAGGCTTTGGTGTTGACCGCCCGCAGCTAAAAAGCTGCCTCAGGCTCATACTTCGTACCACCTACCCACGCCTCGATCTCATCACCTCCAGCCCTCCTGAATCTGCTCGGTAGCCTCAGCGCTCAGTGCTCACTGCTCACCCAGGCTGGCCCTCTACGGCTGAGTCATCTCCGTCATCTCTGCAGTGAGTGGCAGCCTGACCACGCGCTCAGTTACGGTCGGCCCAATCAGCGCTGAGCTGTTGCTAAATCAGCCAGCTCACCTACCTTACTGTACCTTTGGGATTTTGCACAAGTGTCAACCTCGAACGTCGATATCGACATAGAACTGACTGCAGGACTCGCAAATTCATCCTTGGTTGCCGGTGTCACGCAGCCACGCTTTGTTGTCACATGCATGGGGGACGACGATTCGAGGCTCGTCTGGACCATTTTATCCACCTCTCGCCTGCCTATGGCCTGGTGCTTCCTCCTTCTTCACCCTCCGCCATCTGAATTCTCACTGGAGAGACGAAACATCTGCCAGTGATCAAGGCGGCAAAATTCCGTCACCGACAAAAGGCAGAAGGCACAAGAAGCGAACCCCGCAGCCGCAGTCCCGTTATCTAGCAGGCAGGGATTCCGAGCCCACCAGTCGACAGGACAGCACGAAAGGGGCTGAGTCTGAGAGTATGAAGTACTCTCGACGCTAGAGTCATAGCACGAGATTCGGACCTCGTTCATTTGCGTCAATCAGTCCATGACGAGGCATCTTTGCATACGCGATACGATCGATCATATGCAATATCCAGATGCGACCTCACGAGCGTTGTGGCAGTGCACTACTACTGTATTCCCGCATATTGCTCTTCTGACCACTTCTACCAATAATCCACGACCTAAGGATCTCTCGATCAATGTTTTGACGAGGTTCGCTTCTGAATCGCACTAGATGCCATCATCTTCTCAGGGGCTTCGGGAACCACACTACTAGGTAGAGCAAGGAATATCTTCTCTCAGATCGTGCCGGTCCGGATGGCACAGCACAGCACAGTACAGCATACCGCTTCAGACCTATGATCCGTTGGTTCCAGAATACGAGCCCGCCAGCCTTGCGAACCTGCTCAGATTTTGCCGAGTGTGGCAATCTGTTCGTAGCATTTCACTTCCAGTTGCGACTTCTTATGGTTCTCTGCAGCCCGTTTATACCAGCTTTTTGTCATCTTTGTTCGCTCGACGCCAAAACTCTCGTCGCGTAGCATGAATTACACGTATTTCCTTGTATATTGCACATAGCAAATGTTTTGCCCGTGGCTGTCGTGCACTGCCAGCCTGGGTATATCTCAGGTCTATATGGATGTTTCCCCGGAGCTATCTTTCTGTACAGCTGACTGAGCTAGGATAGACAGACTGCAGAACATGGAGATTGCAAAGTGGCAATTTCATTCCCCTTTCTTCATGCAGTATGATCCTCTGTACAGTATTCGTTGTCACTGTTAAGATGCTGCCTGTGGGATAAGGTGCTCGGTATTTTCTCGCGTTTAGGGGCCCACTATATTGGCTTTGCCTGCAAGCCCTTTTCCGTGACGGATTGCAGCTTGTACCACCTCTAAGGCTTTGCATTCGTTACTAATTTGCCGCGGTAGGCGGTAGTGTGCGATACAATTGTTCTAGCTCCAAACCTCCAGATGGTTGGCGAGCACCTGTGGTAGGCCGTTGAGGATCCAAAGGGCACCAATGTATTCTTGTTCTAACTTGGGTATGTTCACCGTGTTTGGAGGACCTCACAAAAAAAATTCTGGTGGGCCTAACCTGTTCTTGTGCGGGCCTGGTCCCGGGCTGTGAACCTGGAAATGTCTCGAACCAAAACCTCTACTTGCATGTCCTGATGTATGTGAATTAAAGTGGACAGCTCTCGACATCTCTAGGTCTTAAGAATATGCCAAACAGACTGGTATCTTCACAAGATTTCATTTTGACCCCTTCAGATCGATCCCAAACGCAAGCGAGGAGATAACCATCCTCCCTCGGCCAAGTAGACCAAAAGTTGGACGTGATAGAGCGGCAACTTGCAAGGAAGGGTTCCATATGAGCTAAAGTACGACTTTCTGCATAAGCTCTTTGAACTATTGCCATGCAATCAATGCGGAACTTGAATGTATTTGAGGAGTCAAGGAGCCAATTTTTTTAGTCCTCGTTTTTATTCCGTTGATGAGCTTTCCTGGAAAGTTCCGGTAGGGACCGATGCCCAGATCTAAGATCGGATCCGTACAGTGTAGTAGGAGCCATGGAACTGGCTTATAATCCCCTCGCGAACAAGTGAACAGAGTGGGCGGCGTCCGGGCCAAGGTTCGGGTAGGGGCAGTGAATCTATTCCCCGCATCCTCCTGGATGAAAAGTTGGGCGACTGGCGAAGGGATTTGCCTGTCGTGAATCGAGCGGTCCGATGAGGCGGAGTCATCATATGGTTATCCACCAAAACCTCATTGCTGTCTCAGAGTTCGCAAACCATGCTTCCTGTCAGCAATCTACTATGTCTGACCGGAAGTGGGAGGAGATAGAAGCTGTTGGTTTCATTCAGGGAAGTCGCCTCTCTGTGGTAGAGATTCCACGTGGTACATTGTATGCAATGCACTCCGGCATCCGGATTCTGCAGGTCACAATCGCGTGGAAATTCACCACTCAAAAATGACTTCAAGGACCATACGTGGGGGAGAAAGAATCTCTTAAGACTCCATCCACTTCTTGCTACATATGCGGACTAGACTCTATCATTATTTTATTTTTAACGTACCTGGTCGACCTTCCTCAGAAGCCAACCCGTTTCCTTCCTGTAAAGCGTGATCCTAGGTATTAGAACGTCCACAAAAGGTAGGAAACAAACCTGTCTAGGTTCTAGCTTATGATTTGGATCCCCAGAAAATATTCCCCTAGCAACAACTCAATCCTTGACTACGCGCCCAATGTAACCCTCTGTATTGTCATCAAGCGATCTAGGCGGGGCTTTGATATAAAGCACACCATTGGACGTTGGAAATGCTTGAGAATCGGTATCCTTCTCCAATCAAGAATTGGGCTGTGTTAACAGTCCAATCGACTACCATCTCCTATCTCCTGGTCGCTGGACCATCCGATGTCCCACACGCGGCCCAAGTCCCGATGACTCCCCCATCGTTTCCCCTGAAGGCCATCCTCTTCTACCTGTCTGACCGGAAGAGGGAATGCAAACTGTTCCCGGACTAAAGGCGAGGACTATGAACAGTTTGGTTGGATCTCTTTTGTGTCTACTTTTGGGGGAAGATGGGCGATGACCCCAGTCAACAATCGTTAGGATTATTTCCACCTTTCTAGCTCGTAAACAGCATTGCCTTCTGGGGGGTCTTTGTCCAGATTGACCACTTTCTGTGATCATTGAATGACCTCGACACCTGCTCCCCCTTCCAGAATCTGGTTTATTGATAGTTGTCCACGGCCCTTCGTTTTTTGACGCGATCTCCCTTCACCACAGAATGAGACGCCAGGAAGCACCCGAGTAACTCTGCATCCCTGGCAGGGTTTCCATATCACGTACAGTACACCGTCGTTTTATTTCTATCAACACAAACAGCTAGCTCACAACATCGCTTTCCAGCCGCCCATATTCGGCTTCTCTAAGCCGAGATGCGCAGTGACTTGTCCCAAGTGATCGACGCCCCAAAACGTTTCCGTCTTCCCCTCCCTATCAGTAGCGACGAACCAGGGAAGTCCAAAAGCGCCGTCCGCCAACGCCCTATCAGTATTCTTCCCCAACAGCTCCTTCCCCTCCTTCCCAGCCATCTCCAGCACTGTGAGCGCCAAAAGTTAGCAGCTCTCAAAATTAGACGCCGGGCTCGTCGCCACAATCAGGTAACCACTCACCCTTTTCACCATCCTCCTTGCCCAACACCCTCCGCAGGATCTCGGCAAGCACCTCCTTCTCATTCGTCTTCTTGTGCTCATACCAGTACTCATGGTAGAGAACATCCAATGCCTTCGTCAACTTTTCCTGTCCCTCGTGCAGAATAGTGAGCGCACACAACGCCCGCATGATCAACAAGGTCAAAGGCGGGAAGCCATCCGGTGAATTCTCCTTCATGGGCTGTCGTCTAATCAGTATGGGCAAGCCCTGGATTGCAAGAGGGTGTGTAGGAGCTCAGGAGCTAAGGTCCCATGGCCCAAGGATTAAAAATTAATGACGGTTCCTGAAACAGCTCCTAGGCTACTAGCTCTCGTAGGAACAAATAGAAAATCCGTTTGACATGAGACTCACGATGGAAAATAGGCGAGCCCAGCGCAGCCTTTCGACGTTGATCCACTTGTCCTTGTCTGTTGAAGTCCGACATCAGTGATTGTATCTCCATTATTATGTGATAAAATGAGTCAATGCGAGGTTTTCTACTTACTTTTAATACTAATTGGAGGTACGTTACCACATGCTTTCATTACTCCACCCAGAAATATGGGGACATAATTGATTTCGCATTTTTTAAATACAGGATCGTTCTATTGTCGTAACAATATCAGCACTCAATTCCAACTTGGAAGCTCCCATATAACTCTCCAGGCTCTTCTCTCTCGAATGGAGTTTAAACGTGGACCTTTTACTGGGAACTCAAGCTCACAGGAGAAACATATCGAGAACTCACTCGTAAAATATAATATGCTTCATAAGCAAAAGGGGACACGGTGTCGACGTAAAGCGTTAATTTAGGCCCTGCCATTCTTGTCTGCGTCGACGAGAGTCTCCGACCAATGCCAGACGCAAGCATCCGTGCAGCTACGAGATCTCGGGATAGTCAGGAGTACAATTGTTTCAAATAGCAAACATCAATTACACTGGGGCTGCGAGGTCGAGTTGTGAACTGGGCGGGGGCGGTTAGCGGCTGATGTGCCGAGGTCGAGTGGCAGCGTCATTGCGGGGCAGTGGGGAAGATAGGGGCTTTACCGAGTACGGTCAAGTAGAGTAAACAAAGTAAATAGTGCATCGCCCAACAGTGACCTTCAGTCCTGAGAGTGAAATCATAGAGTGGTTGACCACCAAGAACATCAACTGAAGTATTAGTTTTCATTGTTCTCATCTCTAGGTGTGGGTATCATAGGTCTCTAATCTCTCTGCCCTTTCTACGAAACAAAAGAAGTAACTTCATTTTACAATCTCAACCTCCTCGAACTACAGCAGATCACCATGTACTGCCACTCTGCCAAGTTCTACACCTCTGGTAGGGACTACCTCAGCTTTTGACAGTTCAGTTCCCTTTCAGCGCTTTGTGACCAATCTTGGCAGCCTTCATGCTTTGCAGGCAATGGCTGCTTCCTGGTCGCCGTCCAACCTCAACCACCACCAATCTAATAAAATCAGAGTTCTCCCAATAAGAGCTATGCGCGCTCAGCATGTTTATGTACTGGAAACTAAGCGGGCCTGAGTCTGAGCACAGGAAGTAATCAATCTGACCATTGTCGTTCAACAAACCAAATTTCTTCTCGGCGATTTCTTCTCGCGTAAAATCGTGGACCTCCATCTCCAATTGGGAAGGGAGACGGTTGATGCCCGCTGGTTTCGAAACCTGTCCAACTGAGAGATCCTTTGCAGGGCTGGGGCCCGGTGCCTTGGATCGAATAGCGTTCCCGATGCTCTCAAAGAAGCCGGTCGTGGCGCTCGGGACTTGGGCTCTCTTCAAGCTTGCTGCGTACTGCGGATCAACGGTAGCATTGACCTGATAGGCTATCGGATCCTCGGGGTGCATAATATTGTACACATTATCCACAGCCAAACACCCAAGATTGCCAATTTCCCCGACAATGGCCTTGTCCTGCACATCACCTTCGTCGGCGCCAGCTTTTTTCTGACCTCGGCGCGGGATCAAGCAGCCCTTCTCAAGGTACAAGAAAAAGCCCGCAGGGCTACCACAGAAAAACAGGTTCGTGGTCTGGAAGTCGAAGCACTTGCTGTTCATCTTCTTACTATTTAGATCGAGCTTCGGAAGAGATGTTGGTTGATTGCTCAGTATGTCGAGCGCCATGGCACTGCCCAGCGAATGAGCAATGATATGGACACGGCCTTCCTGATGGAACTCGGGATTATTCTTGCACCACAAGCGGTACACTCGGTTTGCCTCGCTAATAACTGCTTGAATCATTTTCGGCTTGTGAATCGACATCCAGTAGGGGATGTCGAGCATGACCTTCTCGATGAAGTCTCTAATAGCCGGAATCGTTGTTGGGGTTATGTCCTTCATTGAGAAATCTGAACCCTTTCCGTGCTTGTCCCCATCTTTCCCCGTGCCCCCTTCGTCGAAGGAGACCCTGGATCGCCAATTGATTGGTAGTACCATGACTCCGCCGAGATCGTTTCTGAGAACGCGCTGGACAGCTTCGTGCCCAAGCTCGACGTTAATCGATCGCCGAAATGCGTTGATGGCATGAGTGAAGTGAAAGCTTTCCATGCTCTCGGAGAGTTTCTGCCCAATCCCATGAATAACGAAGATGAGATCAGTAACTCTGCATGGCTCCTCCTGTGCTTTGCAAGCGGCACAAGCGTTCCTCTTCCTGACATCTGCATCACCGGAGACGGGTGCATTCTCCTCCGCTTTTTTAGATACAGCTGTCTTTTTGGAAGGATGAATCTTCTCCCAAGCTTTCCAATCGAATCCTCTGAGGACATGAATACCGACGGTATGGCCTTTATGAATTTTTTGCAGCGGCTTTCGTCCGTAATATGCCGATGGCTGAAGGTTCGCTTTCAGAATGAATGCATTGTGGCCATCCTTGTAGATGACCTGTGACTTAGAATACCTCTTCACTATGGCACTTGGGTCCGAGGCTTTCTTGTCCAAATTTTCAGGATCAATTATCCCCTCAGCAGCCGCTTCTCCATGGAAACAAAGTGCAGCGCAGTAAGGATCACTTGATAGAGGGTGATGCTCCTTGCCTTTGTGCGGGATGGCTTTCTGCTCTTCATCTTTGGGCCAGAGGCGATGTGCGATCTTTTCCTCGCCAGCTGCACCAACCTCTATTGCACTATTGAGCTCATCATTCCATGTCTGAGACCATGGTCTGAGTTCTCTGTATCCAGTTTCCAACTGATTGGCCACCGCTGGTTCGACAGGATACATGGTGTCTTTGTAGAACCAGGTACCTCGGGTGACTGCACATATATCATGGACCGGCGACCAATAAATAGGCTTCATTTGCAAAGCAGGCAGTTGGACCAAGTGTAATCGTGAGACCCCCACAGGGACATCTACTTGATCTTTGCTCCTTCTGTGCGCTTTGCATCCATGAACTTGTATGGTCTCGGTCTCCGAGGACGCCCGTTCATTGGAACGGCGAGGGCTTCTGTCAGCGTTCCTGCGTTCCTCGCTGGTTGTTTTGAATCCGTTACCATCGTTATTTGATGGCTGTGGAGTATTTGCCCGAGATGGCAGTTTCACGAATGGCGAGCCTGTTGTTCCAGCATCGCCAACTTGAGGAGGAACATTGCTAAGGATAACATCTGAGGACTGCGGTGACAATTCGGAATTATCCTTTCTTTTCAATGATTTGCTCTTCGGGATATTGGTATTAGTTACAGCCATGGTAGTCTTGCTAGCCTTGGCAGATTTCACGTCCTCGCGCTTCCCTTGTGAGGCAACGGGTTGTAGCTCATCGTGCGTCGAGGTGGAGTTTGCAGTCTTTATTGGAGATATATGGCTTTGTAATTCCGGGCAATCTTCTTGTTGCTCGGAATATTCGTGATTCTCGGAAGTCGTAGGCTGCTTCCTGGCCAATTCAGGGCATTCAGTGATCGACAATTTATCGTCAGCGGCGTCACCTTGAGCACCCTCAACGCCGTCGAACTCAGCTTTTCGTTTGCCCTTCGACTTGGCATTGGCAAGTTTAGAACCTTTCGGGCCCTGATATTGATCCAAGTCCTCGGGGTTTTGATCCTCTTCATGTTCCGTAGTGTAGTTGCTGTGATCTTTCTGAACATCACCGTCCTCTAGGTAACCACAACAAGCTTTCTTTTCAGAATCCTTTTCCAAAGGACGAGGATCATTGCAGGTAAACTTGCGCGGAGTAGCTTGCTCGTGTGATTGTTGAAACCCCGCAGCGTGGGCTGGACTGATCTGATTTGCATCATTGGATGCTTTCTCCTTTTCGGAAGTCTTTGGATTTTTCGAATTCGTTTGGTCTGCCTGCTGAGCTTCCAAAGTCCCAGCTGTATATCCCTCCTCTCTTTGACTAGAAGATTGCTCCTTCTTCGATGACTTTAGGGCCTTGGAATCCTTTTCTTTACTGACGGCATCGCTAGATACCCCATCCAAGGCAGGACCGGAAACCTGGGGTTTGTCAATCTTCTTCCGCCCACGCCTCCGATCCTCCTTTTCAGGGGACACGGATTTGTTCTTCCGCTGATTCTTCCTATCCTTTCCAGAACTAATACCTAACCATGCTTCTTCTAGGGCGCTGCTATCGTACGGCGAGAACGGTCTAGGAGTATGTTTGATAGACTTGGAGTCGGAGCTTGTAAGGGTGGGTGCGGCAGACAAAGGATCGTCGATAGGCAACGGAGAGGCGTAAAAAAATTGAGCTTTGAGGGCCGGCATATCGTCACCGCCCTTGGATCCGGAGAAGGTGACGGCTGGGGCAAGGCGGCATGTTGGACCGTAAGTGTGGGCAAGTTGAGACATTGTGGCCTGCGGGTGTCAACGAAAGCGCACTAAAATTAATGGTAGTCAACTTACTATATGCGTAATGAATCTAAAGAATGAAGCGCAGTCGAGTCTCTGCCCAGCAGAGTAGACTAGCGTTCACAGTGATACTGAAGCAACTGTGAACAGCAATGGTCTGGTGACTAAACATGTATTTGTTGCTGGAACAGAAAAAGAGGAGGTAGGAGGAGGAATTCAGAAGAGATTGTGGGTGCGGATGGAAAGGTCACGGACGAGTCCATCGAAGAAGCCAATGTGCTCTTCGGGCCACCTGGCACGCAGGCAGTCACGATCGGGAGCGAGGTGTCGTGTTGTGAGGCAACCGCGATTCACGTTCCACTCTCCTTACCCATGTAACACTTTTTATTTGCTGATGACGTAGGAGGGGCAGTCACATGACCCGACCCCCTGAAATGGGGAATCATTGTTTACGTTTTGACGTTATTTGCATTGGTCTACAAGTACATGATAGGAAAGAAGGCACGATAGTCCAGTAAAGAAGCCTTTCTTTGTTGTCTCATTAACTGGTACGGAGAAGAGTGGCGAAATAGAAGGACGACGCAAGGAAGGCAACGGAGAACCGATGCAAAAAGGAAATAATGAAAAGAACCGGCTCAGTACAAAATATGAATCTCCGCCGCCCTTGAACTGGAGTAATTTTGAAGGCAGCTCAATGCCCAGAATCGGAAATGAAAATTGAATGTCCTGGAACCAGACAATTAACACCTCCCAAAGGTGCAGAGAAAATGCGTTTTGTTGTTGAGGGAATGAAAGAAGTAATTCTACAAAATTTTCTTACAGACTGCCGAGCTTTTGAAGCTATCCCTTGTAGATTTCCGGGACGAGCTCCAGTCCAATGTAAGGATTGTCCAAGGACTGGTTCTTGACGAGCTGTTGCGTAAACATTGGCTATACTAAATCAGCTCTCACCTGGTAGAGTTCTGATCGTTGGCCCTGGCAACTCGCATCGATTCAATAGAGGAAGCTCGAATTTGTTGAAGTCTTAGCAGGATTGGCTCCTTGGCGCCCAGAAGCTCAAGAATCTGCTCGATGTCAAATAGCAACTTTAGAATGATGCTATCAGCGTCGCAGAATGTGCGTATGGCCATGAAGCTCGCAACTTGCTTCCAGCTGTACAGAGTTGCGCTGATCCTAACACTGTCGCCGGCCCGCTCCCCATAAAAGCGTAGGTTGTGTTGGTTGACTGCAATAAGATCACGTTGGGTTGCCTGGTCATACATGAATTCGAGAACGGTTGGTCGACCTTTGGCTTTCCAAGTGTCCACAGTCTTCTTGATCGAGTCTATAGCCATACGGCCCTGGGTGAACTGACTCATTAGGAAACTGTTACTCGTATGGACAAGCATAAGTTCTACCTCCATGTAGATTCTGGCTTGTTCTGGTGGTCCAAGAGAAACCGAAAGAACGGAGATCTTTCGGGCCTTCTCTTCGCGCGAGCGAGGTCCTCTGCTTGTCGGGCTCAAATCTGCTTTCTCAGCCTGTATCTCTCGCAGTCAGAATCATATTATCGCAGTAATTATCGCCACACTCACCAGTTCCTCAATCTTGGACCTCAGCTTCCCCATGACAGAACTTTTCTCCTTTCGGCCAGCAGAGGATTTCTCGGATGACTGCTTTCCTACCTGCGACTCATCTGGCGATCGTCCAAGCCAGCCATGCTCACCAAACATCCTCTTCATTGGCGAGCGAGATCGCTTCTTAGGGGGACTTGGAGTTTGGTTACCTGACAGATCGGTTTCGTTGAGCTTGCTACTGTAATCGTCATGCTCCAAGACTCGGTCAAGAATTCTTGTTGGTGATCTTGTTGATGGGCGAGTCGGGGGTGATGATCTTGGTGGAAAGCGATTGTCATGGCTCTGGGACTGAACATGGGTGGGAGAGCAAAAGTCCTCGGTGGTAGAAGTGTCTACGGGACGTTGGCGGGATGGTGTACTAAAAGCATTATCATCGTGATATGGGTGATCGCGACCAGCTGGATTTCTGGAACGGGATCGGCCACGACGAGCTGGAGCAGCAGAAGACTCATCTTCGGCATAGTACCCAGATACGCCAGGGCTGGGGCTTCTGTTGTGTCGTTCTGGAGACCGGCGAGAATTGAGTCGGGGCGAAGACTCGCTTCTGTGTAGGGCGTGCCCACTTGGATATGACTGTGTAACGTTTAGAGGGGCTGGCTTTCCAGTCAGATACATGGCATTTCCTTCCGATCGCGAGTTCTTCATGTGAGTCGCTTCCATGGCCGGGCTAGGTACCGAAGTTTCGTTGCCCATGAAGTCTGAGAATGTCGTTTGACGGGCATCTTCAACTACGTAAGGAGTGCCAGGCTCAAACTCGTACGGGTTGATGACGCGTTTGTTTTTGCTAAAGCCAGATTGTCTAAGTTCTGTTAAAGCTCTGATTAATTAATTTGATAATACTAAGAGACTCACGTATCGCGGAAGCCGGTGTGGCGCTCCTCCTCCAAAGGGGAGAGAGCCATATTGACAGTATCGACTGGCACGAAATTACCGATTATTTCGGTGGAGCCAGAATGATAGCTCGACACGGGTGAGGGTGCAGTGGACTTGGAACCACGAACCGAAGGATCAGAGATACTGGTATACGCCGCACTTGATAGTGTTGACCTACCAGTAGAGGAGTTATTGCTCTTTTGGCGACCGTGATTTTTCTTACGAGGGTAGCCCCTGCTGAACGCGTCTTGGTCGTTACCTCTACGCAATGAGGTCGTCCTCGGAGGGTATCTCGTGTCTCTTGGTTTAGGTTGATGATTGTCGTCGTTGAGATGTTGACTTCGTGCAATTCGATCGGGGCTAGGTTGATTGCGAAGGCGTAAAGGTTTGGTTGGAGAAGAGTGAGGGAGTCGGCTGCGTTCTTGATCTATATCCATTGAAGCTATCGTTACTGATATAATTGAACAGAACGTATTGTAGTCTGCTAGTATTGTGGCATCGTAGTATTGTTGATGTGTGTTGTATTGTTGTGTTTGTTGTGATAAAGCTGCAGCCGAACGAAGCGAGATACTGAATGCTAGAGCTAAGGCTCTACCTATGTTATACTATGCACGTGCTTCCGAATGCCCAAACCTGCCTGTAATACAAATTCAAGCTTTCGTGAGATGCCAATGGTTTTGAAAGATTCAATTTGCTGCAGGCATCAGAATACACATTTCTCTTCACGCAACGCATTCGGGGTCCCCTAGTCTTCAAGCTTTAAATTTTTCATCGGAATTGATACTTATCGGAGCTGGTCATGTTTCAAAGCTTCTGCGGGGAACAATCATATCAGTACCAGTGCAGAGCAGGGAAGCATTCAAGCGTCCGCTTCGCCAACTTAAACCCAACGAGAAGCCTTTTCATCCTGCCTGAGTAGACAATGGTATACCCAATGGCATGACTGGGTTGATGCGTTGAAATAGCTGGCTCGGTATTAATAAGACAACATAGCACTAATTGTCTTTGTCCTAAGTTTGATATCTGAATTTCGAGGGGGATGGCTTCGGTATCCTAGTACTTCAAAGACATATAAAATTGTACGACAACGCGAGGAAACATTCGCAGGGGAAGAAGCTGAATTACCCACTGGGGCGGAGACCTTCATTGCCAGTTCTGTTTACTTTGAGCTGGCTTCAGCAGCAGAGCAAGAGCAGTATACAATGCGAAAACGAGACATCTGGACTGCATTCTGGAGCGGGTCTGGAGAAGCCAATGATGTTTATGCAACGATGCGCGGATGCTAAGTGGCAGAGGCCTGATATAAGATGAAAAGCCTTCAATGTTTGCCGCAGGGTTGAGGCGTTGAGGTCTGCTGCTCGGCGTTTACGGGAGCCTGGGACGGCAATGCTCGTGCTTGGTGGGACAGAGCCTCAGAGAGATTCTCACAAAGCGTCCACAGTGGACGTTTATAATCCCTGCCCTGTCAGGCTTCGAATCACGAGAGGCAGAAGAAGCGGCACTCATTTTAACGGGACACAATGTCATGCTGATGTACTGTATTTCAAATTCTTACCTTCTAAACGTATCTTCGTGGTCTGGACGTTTCTCTTTTTTTTGACGTGAACGATTCAAAGGTTCAAAATGCGAGAATTTCTTCCTACGAAGCCATATTAATGGGGAACGTTGTTGATGGTGGGCGTTGAGGATACAGTGCCGCTTTGGGAGCACCGCCACCGCCCTCATCCCACGCAGGGATCTGTCATCGTTTCTTTCCCGTCTGCGACATCCGAAGTCTCTATCCACTCCCACACGATCTTCGAGACTGGTTATACCCCGCATATTCCGTCGTCGCCCACTCCCGAGAGAAGAACCGGCTCTCACTACGAGCACTTTGGGCTGCTCATCCATGCTTCTAGTGGTAGAGCTGCTGACCCCCAGGCGGCCGAGGCGCGATATTGTCAAGATGGACAGCCGTCAGGAAATTCCGAGTTTCGTCCATTGCTGTATTTTAAGCAAGCAGATTCCCTTTTGTGTATTTTTCACTCTTTCTCTTCTGTTCACTGTTCCTTCTTTACAAGACCCTACTTCATTGCTAGATTGCATTCTCAAAGGCTATCTGACTACAAGTCATTGCTCACAGCTCTACCCACAGCTTGCAGAATGGACGAGAGTATGGCTCCCCGCGAGCGCATTGGCAATACTGGAACCGCATCCAACAAATATGACATCGTCATCATTGGCGCTGGCCCAGTCGGCCTGTTACTTTCAACATGTCTGGCAAGATGGGGATATAAGATCAAGCATATCGACAATCGCCCAGAACCCACGAAGACCGGACGTGCGGACGGCATACAACCCCGATCTTTGGATCTGCTGCGGAATATGGGCTTGAAGCCGGCCATCATGGCACATAAACCTGCCAAAGTCTATGAAGTTGCGTTCTGGGATCCTATCCCAACTGCAAAAGGTATCCACAGAACGGGGACCTGGGCAAGCTGTCCAAGTTTCATAGATGCAAGATACCCATTCACGACACTGCTGCATCAAGGATTGATTGAGCGAGTATTTATAGCAGATTTGGAAAAGAATGGCGTGCAGATCCAAAGACCCTGGACCATCACTGGCTTTAAAACAGACGAGTCGATAGATACGGAATTCCCAGTCGAGGTCAATCTGGAACATGTTGAAGGCAGAGCGAAGGAGACAGTGAGAGCAAAGTACCTTTTCAGTGGCGAGGGGGCGCGGTCTTTCGTTAGGGAACAGCTGAAAATCGGCATCAAGCACAAAGATCCAATTGCCCATGTTTGGGGTGTAATGGATGGGGTTGTCGAAACTGATTTCCCTGACATCAAGGTAAGCATTCTTGGAGAAACCACCCGTTTGCAGCTTTGACGTTCCGATTTCACAGATGAAGTGCACCATTCATTCCGAGCACGGATCAATAATGGTTATCCCGCGAGAGGACAATATGGTCCGTTTGTACATTCAAATTGCATCTTCGACGGACAAGGATTGGAACCCCCGCAAAACTGCAACAGAGGAAGAGGTACAGAATTCAGCAAAAAAGATCCTTCAGCCATATAACATCAAGTGGGAACGAGTGGAATGGTATTCCGTGTACCCCATTGGACAAGGAATTGCCGATAAATACACTCTGGACCACAGGGTCTTTATGGGCGGTGATGCTTGCCATACACACAGTGTGAGTTTGCATGAAGCACGAACTTGCAAGAGTGAAGCTAACCTAAATGCAGCCTAAAGCAGGCCAGGGCATGAACACAGCGTTTCTGGATGCGTTGAATCTTGCCTGGAAAATTCATCACGTCGAAGCAGGATTTGCTGATCGATCCTTGCTGCATTCCTATGAGTCCGAACGAAAACTCATTGCCGAAAATCTCCTCAATTTCGATGCAAAATACGCAGCTCTCTTCTCTCAACGACCACCAGCTGCCAAAGACGTCGCAGCAGCGACGGAGGAAAGCTCAAACAAAGCCAGCGAAGGCGAGGAAAATCAATTCATCAAGACTTTCAAGGAATCTTGCGAGTTTACCAGTGGCTATGGAGTTGCCTACGAACCAAATTCTCTCAACTGGTCACCGTCACATCCCGCAAAATCAGTCGTTATTAATCCTAAAGGCAATAAGCTCCGTACCGGACGAATTTTGATCAACTCTAATGTCACTCGGGTCGTAGATGCGAATGTAGTACATCTCGAGCAAGAAATCCCCGTCAATGGATCATTCAGGATTTACGTCTTCGCTGGCAATCCCTCCTTGACCAGCCAAGCCATAAACGACTTTGCACAGAACATGAACAGAAAGAATACGTTTTTTACCACCTATTTACGACCCGACATCAAGAATGTCTCCCACCATGAGCGACACAACCCGCACAGTCATTTCTTCACCTTCTGCACCGTATTTGCGAGTAAAAGAAGTAACATCGAAATCTCAAGGGATGTCCCTAAGCTCCTGGCGAGGTACAGAGACCATGTATATGCCGATGATATCTGGGATCACCGGGTCCCAAATGCTAAGGCGGCTGCTCATGCGAAGATGGGACTGGATCAGGAGAAGGGAGGTGTTGTTGTTGTCAGGCCGGATGGTTATGTGGGCATCGTTACAGGTTTAGTTGAAGGCGGTGGAACGATTGATGCGCTTAACGAGTACTTTTCGGCGTTTTGCTCAAAGAAATTGGGCGAAGCGAGGGCACAGTTATAGATTTTTATTACTTTGGCAAAGCAATGTGGACATAATGAATGCATCTGTCCGTTCCCTGCTTTGTGACAACACTTCAAGCTTTCGTCGAGCGTCTCCTGAGATATCAAGTTTTATGCCACGTGCTTGGAGGCAGAGTCTGTGACCACTTTCACCTTCGCTAAGATCTACATGTGAATGCCATTCCATGTTCAAAGAATGACCCAGTCAGTCATTAGGTGTTATGAATTCACTTGCTGCTGGCAAAAATATATGGCAGGCTCGTGGCGGATATCAACAGCCAAAGGAATACCTACTTGAATTGATTTCTTTCCCACACTTGCCTTTCGCCTCCTCGATTCATCGTAAATGTATCTTCTCAAGGTGTAAGAAAGTATATATAAATCAGGTGCAAACTACATCATTGTTAATTGTGGCTGGGCATTAAATGCCGCTTTCAACATCCACTGCTAGGAATAATTAAGGTTTGGCGCTAGTCGCGCACTAAGTCACCCATGCTCCGGGGCTGGGCTTCTGTAAAACTGGCCGTGCATGCAAAACCCGCCATCTTCAACAACTTGCGACAACATCCACAAATTGACGACACCAACAACATCCCACAATCTTCACAAAACACTCGATGTTCGCCTCACACGACTACTTACCTCGCTGGGCCTGTTTTTCGAGATGACCAGCCTCAAGCGCAAAGCAGAAGAGCAGCTGACGAGGAGCTCCGTTACTGTCCTTGAGGTACGGCTTCGTTGGTCGGTATTGGAGGAATTGCGCTGACATTTTCCAGCCTATACAAGCACCACGTGCAATGTTCGATCTCTCTGGAAGCCTTGCTAGGGCTTGGGACTGGTGGACCGGCCTCTTTACAGGCCTCTTTGGCCCTGCTCCCGCGTACTCGAATATGACTTATGAAATAGTCGATGGTGAGTACCAGAAAGTGTCAAACGCATGCACGAACTGATAAGAATTCAGTGGTCGCAGAAGATCACGTACAATCCTCGCGAACTAGAGCTGATGGCGATATCACGTTGAAGCGGCAGAAGACCCGGCAACCACGGCAACCAAAGCAAAGAGCAGGCAGATCCAAGTCTGCGGGCGATTTGCATCGAAAAGGTGGGCGGGGCACATTAGATCTTGCAGGTACTGATGATGAGAGGGAGCTTCGCCGGCGCCTCGATGAGTTCTGGTCTCCTCCAGATCTGGACATATTCTCCAAAAAATCGGGATCGAATCGATCAACAGTAGTTGCAAAGACACCAGAGGTATTGGCGGAAGATGGTAGCAATCATGGATTCTTACATCGAAGGCACTCGGATCCGTCAGAGTCGCCAAGTTCTCCAGAATCATTGGATTCATTACCCGGGCAGATGCCAAACCTTCACGGATTTGCGTCTCGAACTTCGTCTGCGCGGCCACCAAGAACGCCAGACTCGCTACCAGAAGGGAAGTTTCGTCCTATGGAGCCCACGGATAACATTAGCATAGAACAGCGAATGAACGGCCTGCTTCTCGATAAGTACGATTTGCCCACATCGTCACTTGGGAGTTCGATACGGGGCGAGAAAGCACAGGAGAACAAACGCCAAGCAAGGGAAGCCGCTTTACGCAGAGCAAAGGAGCTTCGACTGAGTCGAAGAAGCCCGCTGAAGCCACTTGTGCAGAATTTGAATACGAAATGGGATGACAAGGTCTATAATGCCGAGGCTACGAACAACCACCATCAAGTCATCACCACTTCCATGGAAGGAACCGAGCTTCGGCTCAAGGATTTCAAAACTTTACTTGGGCGACATGCCTGGCTGAATGATGAAATCATCAATTCGTACATTGAATGGGTCGTGCAGGCAGCGAATAACGAGGCAATTGCGAGCGGGAAAGCTCTTGGCGAGCCAACCAGTACTGTTCCCAAATTCATGGCTCACAACAGTTTCTTCTACGAAAACCTGAGGAAGAAGGGGCCTCAGAGCACGGATCGCCTCATGAAGAGGAAAAAGGCGCCTGGGGAGAAGTTACTGGAAGTCGATTCGGTATTTGTTCCCATTTGTCAAGGAAGTCATTGGACTATGGGTGTCGTTCGACCTGTAGCGAAGACTATTGAATATTTTGATAGTATGGGAGGTAGACCACAGACGTTCATCTCTCAGATGCGCGCCTGGCTTCAGCACCAACTCGGAGAGTTGTATCACGCGGAGGAGTGGACCGAGCCAAGGACGGCATGTGCTCGGCAGACCAATGGTTATGATTGTGGTGTGTTTGTATGCACGAATGCATTCTGTGTTGCCATGGGTCTCGATACCTCGTGTTACGAGGAGCGGGATATGGCACTGCAACGAAGGAACATCGCGGCGGTTCTGTTAAATAGAGGCTTCACAGGAGACTTTGCATGGAATCAGTGGGGGTTGCTCCCTTAGGAGCACAGCATTTACGGCGGCGTTTGGGGCAAAGGCTGGAAAGATACCTATTTGTTTACCGCGAAACGCGGATTTGTACTACTGCACTAGAAGGGAAACTGCTGTTTGAATACGGATATCTGGAGTGGGGAATATTAAAAGCTCAATGACATGCGCAAATCCATAGACTCAGATCCTATATGGACCAAGTCTCCTCTGTCCCAAGTCAAGTTGGACCCAAAAGAACTCCATCCATTGTTCCGTCAAGCGCTCAAGTAATCTTACACCGACAGCCTTACTTCTTACCCTTGAAGTTGATCTAGCACAATTGCTATGCAGATTTTTGGGACAGGGATAGCGCAGTTACGAATTCCGGTCTCTGATTCGCCTAATAGCTCTGCTCTCGTTCCTGGTGCGAAAGACGCCCCAAACGCCGCACAGAAGGTTTACCCGGTGGGAAGGGTGTGGTGCGGTTGCTCTAGGCCCGCGGCAGGGCGGGGAAGCTCAACTGAAGACATGTGCATCTCAGACACATTTCGCCCTACACTTCGAACTAAATCGTCCAACCTCAATTGCATGACCGTACGACCACCCTGTACCTTCATCAACCCCGATCCGTATGATTGCTCGAGCTGGCAGTGGCTATGGCCCATAAGAAGGCAAGGCAACGAATCAGCTATGGTAAGATACTCCCCCTGCGGCTAATACCAACCGCTGCTCACGACGTGAACAGTCCTTCCTCTTGCAAACTCGCCAGGAGGCCATAGATTGGGCGTGAATGGCCTTGCGGTGGACAGCGATCAGTCGATCCTGTAAGTCACCAATTATGACCGGCCTGCTGCTGCGGAAGGTTGGGATCTATCGATCCGGATGTTGACCAGGTCGTTAGATACTCAGGAGGGAGAGATGGTGCCATTTGCGCTTGGAATCTCAATCTTGACCTAAAAAGCTCCATACCATCTGAGAATCCCTTTGACTCGCCTGACGATCCTCCCTCGGAGTCGCCTTCCAAGCCCAAGACCAGGACCTCGACCACTTTCCGTGCGCAAACACAAGCGCATACACACTGGGTAAACGATATCGTTCTCGCACAAAATAATACTGCTCTAGTGTCAGCATCGTCCGACCTAACTGTCAGAGTATGGCGCCCTCTATCAAATGAATCGGAGGCTCCGCAAACGATTGGACAGCATGCCGACTACGTCAAGCGTCTTGCTACACCAAACTCTTCTGCCGACTGGGTTGCTTCCGGAGGACTTGACCGGCGTATCTGTCTCTGGGATCTTAATGGGGCAGGCAAAAAGCTTGAGATTGAGGTCGGGGACGAAGAGAAGAGCGAGAAAGGCTCAGTCTACGCCTTGAGTGTGAGTCGGACCATTCTTGCAAGTGGAGGACCAGAATCAATTGTTCGACTATGGGATCCACGTTCGGGGAAGCGTATTACCAAGTTTGTTGGCCATACCGATAACATCAGAGATATCCTCATCAATGAGACCGGAGACACAATCATGACAGCAAGCTCAGACCAAACTGTCAAAGTCTGGAGCGTTACTGCTGGACGGTGCATGCATACGTTGACAATGCACAATGATAGCGTGTGGTCCCTCTATTCAGATGACCCACAGCTGGGAATTTTTTACAGCAGCGACAGGTCAGGGTTGGTCGTCAAGACGGATGTTCAGGGAACACTTGGCGAGATGGATGATGGGCTTTCTCTTGCTGTTGCTCAAGAGAATGAGGGGGTCAATAAAGTCATTGCTTGTGGAGATTATATATGGACTGCGACTTCCAGCTCCTCCATCAACCGTTGGGCAAATGTGGACACCGGAGCAGATATTCAACTACCAGAAGCTTATAGACACCATCGTGCCTCAAGTGCAGCGTCAAGGCCAAGCCATCTATCGCCCCCTCTCGCTGGTGGTCAGTCGACGAAGAAAATATCTGCACAGTCGGTTCTGAGAATTTCGAACACAGCAAGCTTTCCGGCACCAGCCACAAGGGATTCTGATGCTGCCACTACCTACTCGGCTCTCAGTGGTCCTCGAAAAGGATCCGAGATTATTGTAGACCCGGATATTGGCATTATTGTTCCAATTCATGCGTTACCAGAAGAGACCATTGAAGGCCAGCATGGACTCGTCAAGCACAAACTTCTCAATGATCGTCGACGTGCTCTAACATTAGATACCGCAGGTGATGTGTTGCTTTGGGATTTGTTACGCGTAAGTTCTGCTAGGATGCTTCGTACGCAGTCGCTGACGATAGAAGTGCATTCCAATCCAGTCGTTTGGAAAGCGGCATCTTGAGGATGTCGAGCCTGAAATCAATACAATGGAAGCGGTTGCTCCTTGGTGCTCGATAGACACTCGAACTGGGCGACTTGCAGTCGTCTTGGAAGCCTATAATTGCTTCGATGCCGAGATGTATGCCGACGAGCTTGAAGTAGAAGAACCTGTTGAGTTTCGAGAAGACCAGCGAAGTAAGTCATTGCATATGAGGTCCTAACTTCATGCCGAAAGTGTTCTAACTAGATTTCCAGTCAACCTCGGCAAGTGGATATTACGGCACATATTCTCTAACCTCATTGACGAGATGATAAAAAGGGATGAAAGCTACCGGAAAGAGCTAAACGACAAAATAAACAAGGGAGGTCAGCGTGCAGGTGCACCGACATCTATCCAGCTGCCATCGGGTGGGTGGTCAGAAATCGGTGCTTCTGCAACAACACCTCGAGCCAATGGGAACTCGTACCCCATGACACCCGGTCTAGGCATCGGAGTTGCTACCCCAGCTCCATTGAACCATCTTCCAGGAGTGCCAGAAGATGGCGCTTCTCTCGACAAACTCACCTCTGACACGAGCCGCACCTCAGCTGAAAGGACCGGAGACTACTTTTCCAGCGCACTTCTGCCACCTGAAACAAAACCAGCTGCTATTACAGCGGAGACGCAGCATGAAGAGAAGCCTCCAAAGTCGCCCTCTGACGCAGAGAAAGAGACTAATGGCAAGGATGGCAATACCCTCTTCGGAAAGAAATTCCGCATGGGCATGTCTTTTGGAAGCAAAAAACTCGGACGCTCAGCATCAACCAATACAGAGAAGCCCGTCGTTGTTGATGAGAAAGTTGAGGACGGTTCAGAGACTTCTGAAAGTGGCGAGAAGGAGAAAGAGGTCGATGACAGCTTCTTTGGCATCGTACAGAAGATAAGGAATGAGTACGAGAAGGCTCTACTTGAAAACCCAGAACAGAAGTTGGAAAGTGGTATTACTCCGAGTCTTGCAAACGAGACCCCAGTACTGAAGCCCCCACCAATGACGACCGTCATCATCCAAGAAGAAACGTCGGGCGGAAGTGCAGATCTGTACAGGGGAACAGTTGCGACTGTTGGAGAAGATGCCAGTCTAATTGAAGAACGGGCTCCAATGTGGCTTGGTGATCTCCTTCTTAGAGTAAGATTTTCCTCCCTTGAAGTTGATTCTTCATATCCTAATCATGTTTCAGAACAAAATTCCGTTCAAGGAGCCAGTTAAAGTCTCATTCGTGCTCCAGCCTTGGCAGGACCTCCTACCAAGCATCGCGGGCCCAGATGGGAACTCTCGTTTGAATGCCAATCGCATGCTCCGAGTGAAGAAAATCTTAGCTTATGTAGCGGAACGCATTGAGCCTGCTCCTGAGAACCCCGAAGCTGATGCGTTACGCCCAGAGGATTACCTCGAACTTTACTGCTATGACCAAGTGAGTCTTTACCCTCGTTTGAAAGAATATCTCTGACAGGGCCAAGAAATTGCCAATCACCATGAGCCTCGCCACTCTTCGCGCTCATGTTTGGAAGGGAGGTGCAGACGTCATGCTGTACTATAAGAGCAACGGTCGGAAGCCTATTCGTTCTGTGAAGAAGTCAGAGCCCATCACAGAGACGGAAACAGGGACATCAACTCCCACAGCCCAAGGCCCTGCGCCATAATCAATTCTCTAGGATAATGAGATCTTTCCGTCAGGACACACAGGTATATAATCACTTCGACCATAATTAATAAGTTGCTTTGCGAAGCAAGCAGGTAGGACTATACCTACTTGAAATCGCAAGAAGTGAAATCCGATCGAAGTTTACATCGAGAACCTTGTAGGTACCTCAGCCCGTAATAGGTGGCCGGTGATCATCCTATTCTATGTACAGTAACGCCATCTATATGCATGATAATACTGCCATCTATTTGTTTAGAACCCTCTTTCACCAGACAAAGAGTTGTAGGCCCATTGATATGACCCCAGAAAGATAGCACCACCAGCGCTGATCCACAAAACCCGGGGTCCAATGCCTGCAAAGAAAGCCCTCGGTCCACTGTCGTTCAGAATTTGCCTCAGTAAAGGAACCATAGCAGTCTTCTCTTTAGCTAGCATCATTCTCGTCTTCAGAACATCAAGAGGTGTTGTTATGCCCGCAGCGATTGCTCCAGCTGCACTTCCGAAGAGACCACTTTCTAAAGCACTAATAGTATCCCTCCCCGACTTCCTTCTTCGATACTCTTTCATAGATTCCCAAAGGGGAAATTGTATAACCGTAAATGGTACCTCCCTCATGATCGTAACAGACCATCCCCGATACAGCTCCATCCAGACTCCAGACAAACCAATTGTTCGATGCTGAGACAGTATTGCCTGCAAAGTGAAGAGTGAAGATGGATACTGCCCTGCCTGTGCTCTCTGCTTCACAACCTCCGTAGGTACCCTAACGGCACACGCAGCCACCTCGCCAAGACTAGCAGCCAGCATATGTTCGATTGGTGCAGCCCATTCTCCCGTTTGTCCTTCCGTTACTTGTTTCGCGTGCCGTCTGGCGGAAAGAAAGCTCTTCGAGTATTCGTACGTGCAGAAGAAAAGTGCTGCACCAGGTGCGGAGCCAACGATCGCGCTACCAACTCCGCGGTAGATTCCAGAGAAGCCCCCAGAGGCGAGAAATCCGGAAGATGATTGTAGCCGGGTCTTCAATGTATCGAGGGGGTACAGCGATAAGTCGACGGTCGTTCCTGCGAGAGCACCGGAGAGCAAAGCTGTGGAAAACGACCAAGGAGTCTGGGATGACATCTTCTGCTTTTCAAAGCAAGGCCAAAGTCTTCAGAGGTTGAGAAAATCTGAAATTAGGACCCTGACTGGGACCAGCAGAAGTGTCGAGGGCCCATGTCGTGTGCTTGATGGTGATGTCGAGAAGGCTCGTTTACTGTACTCGGTAGTGGTCCATAGTGCGGAGTAGGATATTTTTGACGCGGCACGCGCCTCTCCACATCCACCTCCTTAAACACCAAGTCGTGCGTTCTGCTTTCGAGAGCTATGGGCAATGGGGTGGAATGGAGCCAGTTAAGCTCACTCAAAATGCTCTCTCTACACTTACTGCTCGAATCACGGTCACAGAGTTTGCAAATGCTCTGCTCAAGAGATGGGTCCCGCAACGTCGTGGACGCGATACACTTGGTCAGCCTTCACCACTCGGTAGATGCTATAATTTGGGTCTCAATTTGACCAATTACATTTAGGCTTAGCCATCAGTGGAGGTGTTGATTCAATGGCTCTTGCTGCTCTTTGCTCTCAGTTACGAGATCTTTCTCAATCGTCTGTGCACAGCCCCAAGCAGAGCTCTTTGAGACCTCTTCAATTTCGGGCATTCATTGTGGACCATGGCTTAAGAGCTGGCAGTGCTTTAGAAGCAGAGGCTGTCTCAAGAGTCTTGGAAGGGCGAGGTAAATGTCTTTTAAGGACAATTAACTCGACTTGGGCTAATGATCTTAGACATTAAAACCCAGATCTTGAAGATCAAGTGGCCTGAGCAAGGAAACCTAGCTGACTTGCCAAATTTTGAGTCCTTAGCCAGGAAGTATCGCTTCCGCTTACTTGGTAGAGCTTGTCGTGACCTTGGCATTAATTCATTGCTTCTAGCCCATCATGAAGATGATCAAGCCGAGACCATTTTGATGAGACTTGCTCTTGGACAGGGTGCAAATGGTCTAACTGGAATGAAAAATCCGGCTGGTATACCAGAATGCTACGGTATTCATGGAGTTCATGAGAGCGGTGGATATGATGTGGAACACGGGGGGAATTCAGCTTCATCCCCCTACAGCTTGCCTCGCTCAAACTCCCCCTCACAACGTCAATTGCCGATCGAGACTGGTGGAATTCAAGTCTACAGACCTTTCTTGCACTTCACAAAGTCTCGGCTAATCGCTACATGCCTGGCTGAGAATATCGAATGGTTTGAAGACCACACTAACAAGGAGCCTACAACCACACTGAGAAATGCAGTCAGACATATGTACAGCAACCACCTCATGCCTGCTGCTCTCTCAAAGCCTGCTCTTCTGGCTCTGTCGGAGAGACTGAATGACACAGCGGCTCGTCGCTCCCACATCGTTCAATCTTGGCTAACTAAGTGCAAGATTACTCGTTTCGAGACTTCCACTGGCATAGTCAACGTTCATTTTACCAACTTAAATGATTCTTGGGAACCCGAAAATGCTCGACCATCTGTGGATGCTTGTCGGATTGCAGCTCATATGCTTCGTGAAATTATCATGCTTGTGACGCACCGAGAGCATGTCGAGCTCAGCTCTCTACACAGCGCCGTTCAGCATATCTTCCCAGAAATCTGCCAACACGGCGGGGGAAATCGTCAACCTATTGCATTTACTGCTTCTGGTGTCTACTTTCAGCCTGTCCCAACAACCCTGCGCCAAAGGGAGACGCCCAACTTCATATACGAGAAACCTGTGTGGATCCTCTCGCGTCAGCCCTATACACCAAATTCACTGGCTGGAATTCAAATCGACGTTCGAGCCATTGGAAATTCATGGTCCCAGTGGTACTTCTATGATGGCCGCTACTGGATCCGAGTTCAGAATCTCGGCAGCTCACCTCTCTTATTGAAGCCGTTCAATCGGGAACAGCTTGCAGAATTCCGAGCTGCACTTGACAGAGTTGATGAGGAAAGAGCCGCCGAACTGCGACTTAGGTGGCAATTGAAAAACAAGGCGCCTGGCAAGGTAAGGTACACCTTGCCAGCGATTATGAAAAGTGAGGGCGGGAAAGAGACGATCATCGCCCTGCCTTCTCTAGATCTCAGCATACCTGGATGCATGGTGAGATGGGAGATAAGATACAAGAAGATCCCTTCTCAGACTCTTGAAAATAGAGTGTCGAAAATTGCCTTAGTGTAGAACACTAAGAATCTTCCTCAGATCGCCGAATGATGATAATTTCACTATGTACAAGATGTGTTCGTACAATTAAACGGCCAATAATGAGAATTTTAGGCCTTTTTATGGAGCTCTAGATATTGAAGAAGCTAGAATTCGAAAGCAAATACTAGATACTGAAGAAGTACAATATTCATCCGTCTTCCATCTAGATAGTTGAAGATCACCCTGGAATGTATATACAAATGCTACAGAGCATATCGCCTGCTAGTAATCTAGTGGTTAAGGATTTACGAATTGTCCAAGCTTTGAGTACATAATGACCACCTTCATGTCATTGCTGCTTCCACGAAGACTATATGTACACTATATAAAGCAAGGTCACTCGATGCAGTAATGAGCTTCATCGTTTGTTGTATCCACGACATGGCCTATATACACGAGCCCATTGCCTGAAACCTGCTAAGTTTGGGTATCCTGGAACGCCGTGTTCGTGACTGAGAACGCCATCCCAATGCAGCCTTCCTGTTTAAAGACTTTCTGTCTAGTCATGCATGTCCTTGCACCGTGAGCAAAAGATATCGATGTCATGTCTCGGTGTGCCGAGCCGACTGAGAAGGCATTTTTTGTCTTGCAAGACAGACCTCTTAACTCTGACAATGTTCAAGTTGGTGCTTTCAGGCTCTGAAAGTGGTAGAGGAGAGTCTAACTACACTCATCTCAGATGCAGAGCCTTCTTCGTATTTTCGTAGACAACGTAAGTAATGCTGACTGCGGGAACCACCTTCAGCAGATTTGGTGTAATGCCTTTGAAAAGACCTCTAAAACCTTCGTTCTTGATTGTTCTCTGCGCCACGTCCACTATGCCTGTA
>CAVPFS010000049.1:0-83074 GCA_963703825.1 uncultured Solirubrobacterales bacterium
CGCCGCACGCTCTTCGCAAGCTTGTTGCGGGCGATCGTGAACAGCCAGACAACGGCGGGCGCATGCGGTCGGTAGCGCGAGGCCGAGGCGAGCGCGGCCGCAAAGACCTCGGCGGTCAGATCAGCGGCGACCTCCGGGTCGCGGGTACGGCGCATGAAGTAGCCCGCGACCGCGGCTTCGTAACGGTCGTAGAACAGCGCGAACGAGTCGGGATCCTTCGCGGTCGCCGCCAGCAACTGCGCATCCGTGGGCTGCACATCCCTATAAACCCTCATCGCGCCGAGTTGTGACCGACGACAACGGCAAACCAGCGGCCAACCGACTCGGACGATCCCAAGAGGGTCAGTATTCAGGCGGCCCCACGCGCCGTATCGTTTCGGCCGATGGAGCTCGACGAGGCGATGGCCGCCGTGCACGCTGCTCGCGCATGAACGCCGAGCAGGTGATCTGGGACGCGCTGCGGGGTGCGATGGTGACCCGCGCGCTGGCGCTCGTCGCCGACCTGGGTCTGGCACAGGCGCTTTCGGCCGGCCCGCGGAGCAGCGCCGAGCTCGCGCGCGAGCGGGGCGTCGACGCCGACGCGCTGCACCGCGTCTTGCGCGCACTGGCGAGCGACGGCATCTTTGAAGAGGCCGAGCCAGGCGTTTTCGGCAACACGGCCGCCTCGGAGGTGCTCGCGCGCGACGGCTGGGATGACTTCGCTCACCTGTTCGGCGGCGCCTGGCTGCAGGCGATCGCGGCCCTCGACGCCAGCGGCGAGCCGTCCTTCCCGCGCGTGCACGGTGACGCGTTCTGGGCGTGGTTGGCGACGTACCCCGATGAGCGTGGCGCCTTCGATCGTGCGATGGCGCAAGGCTGGCAGGGCCGGCTCGATCGGCTTGAGAGCGTCGACTGGCATGGTGACGAGGTTGTGGTCGATGTCGGCGGCGGCAACGGGTCGCTGCTGATGGCGCTGCTCGAGCGCCACCCGCGGATGCGCGGCATCGTTTTCGACCTGCCCGAGACGGTGCGCGACGAGCAGGCGCTCGGCGACCGCTGTAGGTTTGTCGAGGGCAACTTCTTCGAGTCAGTGCCGCGCGGCGACGTCCATCTTCTCTCGACGATCCTCCACGACTGGGACGACAACTCGGCACAGCGGATCCTGGAAACGGTCCATGCCGCGGGCGGCAAGCGGCTGGTCGTGCTCGACGCCGTGATTGAGCCCGGCAACACGCCCGACGGTGCGAAGTGGCTCGATCTGCTGATGCTTGCGTTAGCCGGCGGCCGGGAACGGACGGCTGAGCAGTGGCGGGTCCTGCTCGGTGATGCCGAGTGGCGCGCGACCCGCGTTGGCGAAGGCGTGATCGAGGCCCAGCCGGCGTAGAGCGCCAGACGGCCGCGGGAACGGAGACGAGCACCTTTGGCCGTTCCTGTTCCAACCTCCGACAAAGTCGGACAGAATGGCGGCCGGAGGGATCTAGCTCGAAGATCGATCGATGGCGGTACCACGCAGCCAGCTACCGAAGGAGTTTGACGATGGAGAGAGGCTACCCCCAGGCACTGTTCGCGACCGTCCTGCTGGTCATCGACGGGATCCTGAACATCATCTATGGCCTCGCGGCCATCGGTAATTCCAAGCTGCTTGACCATCCGACGCACTATCTACTCGGAACGCTCCACGGTTGGGGCTGGGTCTCGCTGATCCTCGGCATCCTCGAGCTCGTGGCCGCCGGCTCCGTGCTCTACGGCCACAGGTTCGGACGCTATTTCGGGATCGCCGTTGGCTCGCTGGCCGCGATCGACGCGTTGCTCGATCTTCCGGCCGAGCCGCTGTGGTCAATCGCGGTGTTCGCCCTCAGCCTCTGGATCATTCACGGCTTGGCGGTGTACACGGTCTCCGAGCGAGCGCAGGGCGACGTAGTGCTGGGTACAGACGAGGTGGTCCCACCCCCGCCGCCAACCTACAGGTAACGGCTTCGCTCACCACAGACTTCGCTGGAGAGCCTGGTCGACGCCGGGTAACGCGCGCAACGCGGTCGCTGCGGCGTCAACCGTCGACTGGCCCGGTCCGGCCTTGTACGTGAGGGTCTCCTCGCGCCGAGTCCCGTCGGGACCGTCGATCTCGACGACCAGGCTGACCGTCTCGTCATGCGAGTGCTGGCGAGCAGCCAGGTACCTCGCAACAGCACGTAGTGCCCTGGCGGTCACGATCACCGCGACGGTTCTGGTTCCAAGGTCGCCGTAGCCGCCGACTGGGGGCGACTCCTCTGCGAGGATCGTTGCCTCTGCGCCCACACCGTTGGCCAACTCGCGCGCGTCGGATCTCTGAACGCCGCGGAGCCGGAGGACGAGCCGCTGATCGATCATCGTTCCCGGCCTATCATGCACGACGCCCGCCGCGGACCGTCGCCACGCAACCGAGCAGCGGCGCTGGGACGGTCAGGGTGTTTCGGTGATCCGGTAGCCGAGCCTGGGGGTGGTGTGGATGATGTCGGGCTCGCCAAGTTTGCCTCTGAGCCGGGCGATGGTGACCCTGACGGTGTTGGTGAATGGGTCGACGTTCTCGTCCCAGGCTTGCGCGAGAAGCTGCTCTGCGCTGAGTGCGCCGGGGCTGGCTTTGAGCAGGGCTTCGAGCACCGCACGCTCTTTTGCGCGGAGTTCGATCGTTCGTCCGTCGCGGGTGACGATGCCGGTGAGCGGGTCGAGTTCGATCCCGGCTGCGTGCAGTGTGCGGCTGCTGGCGGTGGGTTTGCGGCGCGCGAGCGCGCGGATTCGCAGGACGAGTTCGGGGAAGTGGAAGGGCTTGTGGAGGTAGTCGTCCGCGCCGAGCGCGAGCCCTGTGACGCGCTCGGCGGGGTCGCCGGCGGCGGTGAGCATCAGGATCATTGGGGGATCTTCGCTGTGGGTGATCATCTGGCAGAGCTGGTCGCCGTGGATGCCGGGGAGGTCGCGGTCGAGAAGGACGACGTCGTAGGGGTTGAGGTTGACCTTCGAGGCGGCTTCGAGGCCGTCGTAGGCGACGTCGACGGCCATGCCCTGGTCGCGCAGTCCTTCGGCGATCCGGTTGGCGTAGCGGGGCATGTCCTCGACGACAAGGACCCTCATCTGATGGTTGCTGCGAGTTGTGGGATAGCGGCTGCGAAGGGTGATTTGGACGCGGAGCCCGCCTTCTGCACGGGCGTGGAGCTCGAGGCTGCCGTCGTGCGCGGCGGCGACGGCGGCGACGATCGAGAGCCCGAGCCCGTGGCCGTTCTGCGAGCCGGTCCGGTCCTGGCCGAGGCGTGTGAACGGTTGGGCGAGCTCAGCGACGGCGGACTGGTCGAGCATCGGGCCGCTGCTGTCGATGATCAATCGCGCCTGCTGTCCGTTTAGAAGTGTGAGCGTGAGTTCGACCGAGCCGCCCGGCTGGTTGTGGTGCACGGCGTTCTCGATCACGTTCTCAACCATGCGCCTGAGCAGCGTGGCGCTGCCCGCGACCTCGACAGCGGCGAGATGCGTCTCGACGGTCAGCCGCTTGGCGGCGATCTGGTCGGCGCGAGCGGTGAGCGCGGCCGTGATCAGCGGCTCGAGTGCGACCTGGTCATGCTCGTCGAGCCGGCCGTTCTGGGCGCGAGCGAGCGTCAGGAAGCTCTCCAGCAGCCCGTCGGCGTGGTCGAGATCCACGCGCAGCTCGGCGTCCAGCTCACGGGTCTGGGCCGGCACGCCGCCGGGCTTCGCGATCGCGACGTCGAGGGTCGTACGCATCATCGCCAGCGGGGTGCGCAGATCATGCGAGGCGTTCGCGACGAACCGTCGCTGCGCATCAAACGCCGCCTCCAAGCGTTCCAGCAGCCGGTCGATCGTATCGGCGAGCAGCCGCAGCTCATCGCGCGGACCACGCATCGCGAGGCGCTCGCTCAGGTTCGTATCAGAGATCCGCTCGGCGGTCGCGGTGATCGTCCGCAGCGGCGCCAACACGCGCCCCGCCACGAACCACGAGAGCACGCCGGAGACCAGCGCCATGATCGCCAGCGCCACCCCGTACCCAACCTGCAGGTTGTGCAGGTCGGCGGAGCGCTGTTTGGAGAGCGCTTGCGCGAACGCCACAATCGCCGGATTCGGTGGGTTGCCGTACAGCGGCAAGTTTGGCTTCGGCGGGTAGTACCCGAACGTGAACTTGGTGAATAGCGAGTACGTGATCGCCAGCAGCGCCGCGCCGCAGATCAGAAACAGGACGCTGTAGAGCAGCGTCAGCCGCCAGCGGACAGTCAGTTCGGGACGGAGCACTCGCACGACGGGCTGGGTCAGCGTTCGGCCGATCTTCACAGCACTGACGATGCCGCAGCGCGGATAACAGCGGCATAACACGGTAACCGGCGTGTAGCGCGGCACGGCGCATGCTCCCAGCTGTCCTTCGTCGGACTCAACCTGGCTCTCCCCGCTCTCGACCAAAGGAACCGAACATCATGCGTTGCCGCCGTCCACTCATCCCGATCTTCATCGTCGCAGCCGCCGCCGTCGCGGTGCTCGCGGCCGGCTGTGGCGGCGGCAGCTCCCCGCCGACCAGCTCCGCCAACCGGCCAACCTCGGCGGCGGCTGTCGGCAAGCAGTTCGTCGCCTTCGCGGTCTGCATGCGCTCACACGGAGTACCCGACTATCCCGACCCTCAGGTCTCCAGCTCAGGTAACCACGTGCAGGTCACGATCTCTCCCGGCAGCGCCGATCCCAACTCCCCCGCGTTCAAGTCCGCCGACCATGCCTGCCACAACCTCTTGCCCAACGGGGAGGGCCAGCCGCGGCCGGAGCCAACGGTGCCCACCAGCAGGCGCAGGATTTGCTGTTCGCGGACTGCATGCGCACGCACGGAGTACCGAACTTCCCTGACCCCGATCACGACGGAGCCTTCACCCTCCCCTCCGGGGTCGACCAGCAGGCGCCCCAATTCCAGCGCGCGACGAAAGCGTGCGCGAACGTCGAGCCAAGCTCGCTCTCGATCCTCAACCAACCTCCAGGCAGCTCCTGACGCCGCACCTGCTTCCGCGTCGGGGCGCGTCTCCCTGACGGGTGGGATCACCTGACTGCTCTGACAAGTAATGGGGGTCGATGACTGACGGTGACCCGGGCCGGGTCGACGACATCGCTGGGGATATAGGCTGCTGTTCGACTGTGAGCAAGCTGCGCGTATACCACCGAGTCGGGGCGGGACGGCCGATCCGCGTCGTCTGGGCGCTCGAGGAGGTCGGCGCCGACTACGAGCTCGTGACGATGACCGCCGAGCAGGCTGGCAGCGCTGAGCATCGTGCGCGCCATCCGCTCGGCCGGGTGCCGGTCCTCGAGGACGAGCAAGGGCCGATGTTCGAGTCCACCGCGCTCGTCTTCCACGTCGCCGAGCTCTACCCGGAGGCCGGCCTGCTGCCCCCTCCCGCCACACATGACCGCGCGGTCGTGCAGGGGTGGTCGATCTTCGCGATGACCGAGATCGAAGCGCCCGCGCTCGAGAGCTACCGCCAACGCGAGGCGAACGCCGAGGCATCGGCGAAGGCGGCCGCGCGCTGCGCTGACGCGGTCGCCGCGCTCGAGGGCGCGCTGAGCGGGACGCCTGCGTACCTCGTCGGCTCCCGGTTCAGCGTCGCCGACATCGTCGCCCGCGGGGTGCTGGACGCTGAGCTATCCGGGTCGGCGCGATCGAACCGTCGCCGACGACCGCCGCGTACATGGAATCACTCGCCGCGCGGCCGGCGCGGCAGCGGGCCTCGTCGAAGGTGGGCTAACCCGGGCCGGTCATGAGGTCTTCCGGTCGAAGGTCAGGTGGGTAACCCCGCTGGGCGCCGAGACGGCCTCGATCTCGTAGTCCTCCTCAGCGCCTCCAGTCCGTCCCACACCCGGACGCCTCGGCCGAGCACGATCGGCACCTGGACCAGGTGCATGTGATCGACCAGGCCCGCGGCGAGGAAGTCGCGCACGACGGTCGGGCCACCTCCGATGCGGACGTCCTGTCCGTCGGCCGCCTCACGGGCGGCGTCGAGCGCCTCGGGCGGTGCGGCGTCGAGGAAGTGGAAGGTGGTGCCACCCTCCATCTCGATCGAGGGTCGGGGGCGGTGGGTCAGCACGAACGTCGGCGTGTGGAACGGGGGGTTCGGACCCCACCACCCCTTCCAGTCGGCGTCGTCCTGCCAGCCCGGTGGGCCGAACTTGCCCGCGCCCATGATCTCGGCGCCGATGCCCGGCTCGTGCTGCTGGGCGAACGCGTCGTCGACGCCGGCGGTGCCGCCCTCACCTCCCAGGATCGGGGCACCGAAGCGCGTGGCGAACATCCACGCGTGCAGCCGATGGCCGGCGTGACCGAAGGGCGCGTCCGGCTGCCTGGCCCTCGCCGGTCGCGAAACCATCCAGCGATATCGAGAGGTTGTGAATGCGGGTCCGTGTCATCTACTCGCTCCGTCTGTTCGGCTGCTTTCCGCAGGTGGAAACCTCCCGCCGACCCCGCGATTCATCGGTCCCGTGCAGAGGCTCTCAGCCCGGATCGTGTCACGCGAGCCGGGATCACTCAGTCGCCATGGCGATCTCAGCTCAGGGAAGTCGGGACGAGCAAGCAGTCGTCAGCATGCGCTGCGGCATTCAGAGGCGCCTGCATGTGTCCGGGAGCGGCAACGTCCCAGGCTGACGGCGCGGCTGCTGCTTTGGCGCTTGCAACATCCCGGCACCTGGCTAGCATCGGGTCGGCCGTGGAGCGCTCGCGGACCGCGTGCGCCCTATCCGCGCATCTCGGGGCTGTCGGGGCTGACGCGACGATGCCCGCGCGACACCAAAGGCAGGTCTTGACCAAGGCCGTTACAGCGGCTTGGTACGACTACGCCCGTTACAGCAGCTCGGTACGACTACGTCACGCCTCAGGCAGCACGGCAAAGCCGTGACTGTCGGGCACCACAAGGACACGCCTGGCGGGAATGTCGTTCGTAGTCGCCTTGCCGACGAGCGGCAGGCGGCACAGCTCGCGGATCGCGGCTTGTCGTCCGACTCAGACACCACCCGGGAGATCCGCGGGCGGCGGTTCAAAACGCGAGAGCAGCAGCGTCCTAAGCTCTGCGCAGCGGCGAGAATCGGGTCATCAGCAAGCCCGTAGCGCAATATCAATCGCGCTGCTGGAGGCGACAGCCGTGTCGTCGCGACCCGGAATGATTGCGCAGCAGCATTGTAACCCGCCGAGATGAGGCTCCTCGGCGGTTGCGGGTGGGCCAGAGAGGCGGGGCGGTCTAAGGCCTTGACATACCGCCCTTGCTTCGGTAGAAGAGCTATGGGTGAAAGCCTCGGGGCCTGCGACCGCCGAAACCGGTGCTGACACAGTTACGCCTATGTCACAAACCCCACTCATGAGCGGCATTGAGCACCATCCGGCGCTTGCCGCTTACATAATTTGTACAAACCCGAGATCAGGCAGCTGGCTATTGAGCGGCGCATTAACTGCCACCGGCGTGGCGGAAACCCCCGCGAATGGTTCAACATTCTCGAGGAGCAGGAGCAGCGGACGCGCCAACTGATCGCGAATCCTTTCGGGTTCGCACAGTGGAGTTATCTCGCTCATATCGTGCGATCCGGCACCACAAAAAACGGAATCTGCGGAGTGAAGCTTCACTATTACCAGATTCCGCGCGTCGTAAGCCATTTTCAGTCGCATGCGTCGGCCGAAGCGCTGGATCTCCACGGCCTACTCTCAACAATGTTCCCGGCGGTGAGGTATATCTGGCTTACCCGTCACGACAAGGCGCGTCAAGCTATCTCGTACTACCGCGCGTGCCAGACCAACGAATGGTGGCGCGTTGATTGGCCCACGAGTAAACCCCGCCCGCGACGCCGAGTGCACTTCGACGCCAATGCAATCGCCGCCCTTGAGAAGCTCCTCATTCAAAATGACGACGGATGGCAGGCCTTCTTCGCCACAAACGACTCGGATCCACTTATGCTCTATTACGAGGACCTCGAAGCAGACTATGCTGGCACCGTCCGGAGAGTGTTGGAATGGCTGGCGATACCCGAGGCAACGAAGGTGATAGTGCCCCCGACGCGCTTCCGTCGCCAATCGGACGCTGAGACGGAGCGCTGGGTAGCCCAGTACAACGACGCGAAGCGCGCCGGCTTAGCGCCGCCCGCCAATCGGATTTCGATGCCTGAGCTCCCACGGTCGTTAGAAAATCACGCGCGATCGGACCCGATCACGGCAGGTCCCCTTCTCACACGCGCACGACCGAGAAAGCCATGCCTGCAGGTTCTGCAAGTGTCCGATGCTGCGAGAGAATGGATAGCCGAGAGTCTGCATAGGCATGTCTCGGAGAGTGCGATCGTCGCCGCGCTTTCCGAGGGCGGAGTTGACGATGCCACGGCTCGTACCGAGGTCGCCGCAGCTCGCTCCCACCCGCATCTCGTATCCGCGCGCCGCACGGAGCAACTCCTATCGAAGGCAACCGCCCTCCTCGCCGCTCTGAACGAGACCGCCATGTTAGACCCGTGCGCTCTCGCTATTGATCGCGTCGACAGCCTATCTGTTGAGAACTTCCGAGACCATTACTACGCCAAGAACCAGCCCGTGATCCTGCACGGTCTGACACAAGAATGGCGCGCCCGCTCGATGTGGTCCGCCGAGTACCTAAGGCACGTCATTGGAGACGCAGAGATCGAGATCACGGCGGGACGAAACGGCGACTCGCATTATGAGTCTAACCTGGAAGATCATCGGCAGAAAATGGCTTTCGGCGCTTACGCCGATCTGGTCTCGCGCGGCGGCGTAACAAACGACCACTACATGGTGGCAAACAATCGCGTGCTCGATCACCCTATGGCACGTCCCCTTCTAGCCGACGTGGCACCCCTGCCCCCATACCTCGACGTCAACGCGCTTGAAGGCAACTGCTTTCTTTGGTTCGGCCCAGCTGGGACGATCACTCCCCTACATCATGACTCTTGCAATATCTTACTCTGCCAAGTGTTGGGCCGCAAGCGGCTAATACTAATCCCAGCCATGCAGTGGGCGCATGTCTATGGCGACACGGGCTTCATCAGCAACCTTAACTGCGAGGAGGCCGACCTGAGGGTACACCCCGCCTTTCGCCGTGCGACCCCAATACGTCTCGTGCTTGAGCCTGGTGACTCTCTCTTCATCCCAGTCGCATGGTCCCATCACGTGAAAGCACTCGATCCAAGCATAAGTATATCTTTTACGAATTTTTCCTTTCCCAACTCGTACACGTGGTAGGCGCTTGCAAGATGGTTAAGCGCGGTGTACTTAGCCTTTCCCACGTTTCTGCCACCAACTAAGAGGAGGCGCCCAGGGTGTGCGCGGCCGACCCAAGACTTGTAGCGGACCTGTTACGAGAGCCGGAGCTGTCCTGTACAGACCATTGGATGTGTCCGTGCCATCCGTGGATGGCACGGGTGCGGGTGCGCGGTACGGTGTACCTATGGGGCTCGGGTAATATGCAGCAGAACCTGGCTTTTGCTTCGCCTCTTGTCTTTCACCTGCGCAACGATGTTGCAGGGCAGCCGATTACAGTTGGAACGCAGACGGCGGATGGGGCCCAGACACCGATTGGCACGCTAGGCCCAGGTGAGCAGCTCTCGATCCCGCTGCAGGACATCTCCGCTGTCTTTGCGGATTGTCAGCTCGAGTCGACGGTCCAATCGTTGCTCGCGGCGCCCTGATTCTGTGTGACGAGCCTTACCGTCTTACCTCTGCGACGATCGCAACGCCAGTGTGTAACCAACCGCCAAGGGGCTGAAGATGAATGCTGCACCCAACATCGCGACCATCGTGCGCCTAACCGCGGTGCCGACGCGGACCGCGAATCTGGCCTTCGCACAAGATGGAATAGTTGCCGCTGCACCGGCGCAGGTCGGTGCCACCGTGGCCGGGTTCAACTTTGCCGGTTTGTATGCAGCTCTCGACCAAGCAACTCCCGGAAGGGCGGCGCGCCTCCGGTTCGACTCGGCGACGATCGAGGCAGCGATTGGCGCGTCCGTTCTCGTCGCGTTGCGGGCGGAACGGACGAAGACCCTGTTGGACGAGGCGATTGCCGCGCGGGAGAACGCGTACTACGCGAAATATGGCAATCAGGCGGCGATTCTCAACGAGATAGTCCAATTTTATGATCCGGCTACCGCCGGGTCTAAACCACAAAGACTCACCGCGTTGAGTCAACTCGCGGCACAGCAAGACGCGCTCCTCCAAGCCGCCTACGCCGGAGACATGCGGACCGGAGTAGTTAGATACACGGAAAGCTATCAACAGGCATTAGTTGAGACTACCGGCGAGTCGCTGACCACTACCGTGGGCAGCCAGGAAGGTAGCGCGACCAGCAACACGATTCAAGACACAAGTTCAGATAGTAATTCGGAGCTGGGGTCTACGGTTTCAATAGGGGGCACCGGCACGACGATCGACGGGGACACGGGCCAAGAGATCACGCTGCCGTACACAGAGCTGAGCGAGACCACTGGAACGGAGGACACGACGGGATGGTCGCAGGCCATAGCCGTGGGTAGGGGTGATTCCTCGATGTCCAGTGCAGGCTTGGGCAACACGTCGGGCGAAGGATCGTCGATTCAAACACAGTCCGGCACCAATACCGACTATGCGTATCGGGTTCCAAGCATCGAGAGCTCGGCACAGAACCATCGGGCGCAAATCAGTTTGATGGATGAGCAATTTGCCACGTTTATGGCTGGGCAGACGTTACCGAATCTTCAGCAAGTGTTCGCCAACGAGTTGGCGATGATCGACTTGGAGGTGCGCCGGCGCCAAGTGGCGTTTTTGGATACGGCGCTCCTGTCGCAAAGTGCTGGGTTGATTACCGGTGTGTCTACTGGGCCAGGCGAGTACGTAAAAGCAGGAGAGACGGTCGTCCGCATTGAAGACAACACGGCGGTCTTCCTAGTTGGAACACTCGTGTGTCGTGGCGTAATAAGCATTGGCGCCAACGTTACAGTTCAGACAACTTTGTGCGGGGACCCCACGAACGCGACGAACATTGACGGGACCGTGGTAGCCGCGCACGGCGATCCACACGGTGACGATTGGTGGCAAGTGACGGTGTCATGTAATAACCTAGACAACGCTGGCAATTCCATCGTCCCGCTTCGCTACAGTTTCGACTACGATGATACGACTGTAACTATTACGTGACTGGCAGCGTGACACATAACAACGTGGCCCGGCTCAGAACGGTGTGCCACAAACGCTCGCGAGTCCATCAATCGCGCGATCGGCTGGGGAGCCACTGATGGAGAGCGGGCCGACACCTCCTACACCCGCGCCGACACCGGCCCCGACACCGGCCCCGACCCCGGCCCCGACACCAGCCCCGACACCAGCGCCCAGTCCACCGCCCGCCGTGGCATTTTCACTGTTCGGATCGGTGGCACCGCCAGGAGGATCGCCGGCACCAGCGTTTCTTTCAGCGGCGCCGCCGTTCGGTTCGCCGACTCCCCTGGGCGGCTCTGTGCCTCCCCCGGGGGTCTGGCCCGCTCCCTTAGCTGCCGCGGGCGAGGGTGCTCAGTTGGGAAATGGGTCGAGGTCAGGAACCGGGGCAAGGGCGGATCCCAATTCCCAGTTCAAACGAGCGTGTCTGAATCGACACTGCCAGCGATCGTCGAGGGACTCGATCCGTACAGCGGTGTGGAAGTCGTCGACGCGTTTACGGGGGTGCCCGGCACGAACTCTCGTCAGACGAGACGTGGTAGACCCCTACACAGGGCATCAGAAGGCAAGCCCGTTCACCGAAGTACCGTTCGCCGACCCCTATACAGGCCAGACGACCACTGATCGATATGTCGTCGTGAAAAGTATCGGGCCGGCGACTGCGGCAGAGAACGTGTCTGCGGTCTCAGGCCCGCGGAATGGTGTGCCGCAGGTGGGCGTCACTGGTTCCGCGCAATCCACGGTGCAGGTCTCGGCTGCTGGTATGACAGGATGGACGGCGGTCGGGAATCCGGTCCTTGTCGCCAGAACCGCGTTGCCTCCCCTCTTGAGGATCGTCGATCCGCAAGGTGCCGGCCTCGCCGGGCCGTATAACTTGTGGTCGACGGCCGCCGGAGAGGCGGAAGCCCTCGCCGCCAACGGCTTCCTCATGCTGGAGACCAAGCAGGGGGCCACCACAGCGAAAATGGTGCAGGAATGGATACGCCAAGGCGTCGTTGTTGACCCTAACGATCTACCTGGAAACCTGATGGACGTCTCGTGGATCGATGCGTCGCGTCGCTTCGCGTGCCGCAGTGTTATCCGAGACGGAGTTCGCCAGCTTTGGGCCGATCGGCCCAGTCAAGGCCATTGAGCTCGCGACGATCGCAAAGTGGGGGCCCTTCGTGGGAGCGCTTGGTCTCGGATCCGGTGCGGTTACGGCCTACGACGCAACACAGGTGACGGCGAGTCCAACAACCACGGTACTCGAAGCACTGGCTGCGTCTGGCACCTTGACCGGGGCGTTGCTATATGGGAGCGGTGCGTATGCGCCGGACTTCTTCGCCATGCATCTTGGGACGGTCCTCGGCCGAATGTCCGGCGGGTTAGGTATAACCACCCTATCGGCTTATCAATACAGCAAGAAGAAAGCGACGCTGCCGCTGCGAAGGCAGACATCTTCGGCATGATCAGCGGCGCCGCTCTCTTCATCGCTCCCTTCACCGGTCCATACGCCCCGCTCTTCTTGCTGATGTCTTTTGCGTCTGGGACGACATACGACGGAGCGCACATTACCTTGAGGCTTGGCACCGAGTGAGGGGGGTGCGGCCGCGAAGAAGCGGCGCGCTCGTCTCGAACGTGGGGCTCAGAGCCAGCATCGCCTTCGTACCCATCGGTGCCGTTGGCGGCCAGTGATCCAGGGGGTACTTGCCACAGAGGCAGCCCGTCTCCATAGGAGCAGCTCTCAGATGATCGGATGGGCGTCCACCAGCGCTTGTGTATGGCCCGCGGCGCGACGGTCCCAATGGTCAAGGCGGCAGACGCTCGTCCACGCGGTTGCTATCGGACCGGGAACCACGTGGAACGAGCCACGGGCTGGGCAGCCGCTCACGTGCCTTTTGAGGTGGAGGAAGCCAGCCGACGTGCGGCGCTGTTCGCGGACTTCGCTTTCGCCAGTTCAGTGCGATCACGCCGAGCCCGGCGACCGTCGCCCATCTCGTGCGAAGCAGAGTCACAATCTCGACGCCGATACTGGCGGGTTCATGACCCCTTCCAGACCAGATGGGGCCACGCGAGTGGGCCTAGCCACGCGCACCTGCGGAAGTACAAAAGCGGGTCTCGGCACCGTTGACGACGTCTGTCTCGCATCTCGCCGTGGCTGTCGGGCAAAGGGTGCCGTCCGGGCGGGTTAAGAGGATTCCGGCATGGCTCAAAACTTCATTGCTTGTGACCGGGTTGGTCGAGGTCGGGGTGATCTCGATCGATGGCGTGAAGATCCGTGCGAACGCGTCGCGGGGCGCGAACCGCACCTACGAGAAGTTGGTCGCAGACATCCTCAAGGAGGCCGAGGAGACGGACCGCTGGGAGGACGGCCTGTTCGGGGAGGATCGCGGCGATGAGCCGCCCGAGCATCTACGGACCGCGGAGGGGCGCCGGGCGGCGTTTAAGGCGGCGAAGGAGCGGCTGGCGCAGAAGGCCGGGCGCGGGGAGGAGCCGGAAGTCGCGCGGATCGAGCTTGACCCAGACCGGGTGGCGGCCGGCAGGGGTCGGCGCGGGTGGCAGCGGGCGGCGCACAAGGAGCTGATGGGCGGCGCGAGCAGGACGCGAAACCGATCGCGAGGTCACGAGCTGAGCGGTTGCTCGAAACGCTGCACCGACTCGAGGAGAACCGCCAAGTCGAGATCGGAGCCAACGACGCATACGAGAAGTGGTGGGCGGAGCGTCGCGCCGGCGGGGTGCCGGGTCAGAAGCTCGGAATGCCGCCCAAGCCGGTCACACCGCCTCCCGAGCCAGAAGGCGTGATGAATAAGACCGATCACGATTCGCGGATGATGCGCACGAACGGACAACCGACGGTGCAGGGTTACAACGCGCAGGCTGCAGTCACTCGCGGGCAGATCATCGTCGCCGCGGAGATCGCGGTCGAGAGCCCCGACTTCGGTCACCTCGAACCGGCCGTCCGCGCCGCGCTACGCGAGCTCGAGGATGCGGGTGTGACCCAGCGACCGGAAACTGTCCTGGCCGATGCGGGTTACTGGCACACCAAGCAGATGGAGAACATCGTCAGCGACGGCATCCAAGTCCTCGTCCCGCCCGACGCCGGACTACGCGAGGGCGCCCGGCCCGGCTGGGACGAAGGCCCTTACGCGTTCATGCGCCGGGTGCTCTCAAGCGAGGCCGGACATGAGATCTACAAGCACCGCAAAGCAACCGTCGAGCCGGTGTTCGCGCAGAACAAGTTCAACCGCGGCTTCCGCCGCTTCCAGCGACGAGGCAGAGCCGCGGTGCGCTCGGAGTGGCGCCTGCAGGCAGCTGTCCACAACCTCCTGAAGCTGCACAACCACTGGATCGACCCGGCGATCGCCTGACCGGCCGGGCATGACTTGCCCGGCCGCGGACCCGCTCGAAGACACGGTGAGTTCGTCGTCGCGGCCGAATCTTTGCCCGACAGCCACCGCCAAACTCGAGACCCCCGGCGCCGGTCCAAAACGATCAGTGGGTCGCCCAGATCTAGCCATCCGATCGTCGCCTTAGCGATGGCCCGGGGGTCGGCGCCGCGAGACGCGGATGCGATCGTGCCGTTGATTCGTCGCGTGATCGGAACGTGGCTAAGCGCTCGGCCGGCGTTGGGGCCGCGTACGCCCCCTGAGTCACGAGCGCGAAAGCCAGTCCCGCGGCAGCCGGCAGTGCGAACAGGGACCGGATGAGCGTCGCAAACCTGGACGGGTCGCATTGGGGTTCGCTGGGCATGTTTTCGCGAGGACGTTCGTGGCGCTCAGGTGTGCGGCGGTAGGCAGCCAAGGGTGAGTCGAGGAGAACGTCAACTGCAAGCCATTATTAGCCGACCGCGCAGCAGAGCGCGCTCGGCGGGCTGCCTCAGGTTGCGCTGCACGGCGTCGGCGAAGATGCCGATGACATCATCGCGTGGGACCGGGTGTCCACCCGCGCGGCCACCGAGGCCCCAGATCGCGGCTGGCGCTCCGTTCGATGTCTCGAGGGCGACCGCAACCCACCACATGAGGTTGAGGCGCTCCCCCGTCCCGCCCGGCGACCGCGTGACGGTGGGGTCGTGGACGACGAGGCGCGCGCCGCCCTCGCGCAGCGCCGACCAGGTCGCCGTCCCGGGCTTCACCGGCGGAATCGCCGTGCGCAACCAACTGGTCAGCGCGGGATCGCTCGGCAACTTCTCCGGCAATGCGGCGCAGAACGCCTTCGTGAACCACGTCCACATTCGAGACATCGGCGACGGTCTCTAGAGCCAGCGCGCACAGCGTCTCCAACCCCGGCGGCACGGGGGGCGGCGGGACGCGAGAGAAGGCCATAGTCACGGCTGTTCCTCGCCCCTCGGGACCGGGGGCGATATTGAGCGTGTGCGCCAGAGCGCCGACCATGGCCAGCCCGTGCCCGAGCCCGGAGAGTCCTGACGTAGCCAGATGCCAGCGCCCTCGTCGACCACTTCGACGATAAAGCGCTCGCCATCTGGGTGCAGCTGACGCGGACGTGCCCGCGTTCCTCGGCATCGTAAGCGTGAACGACCGCGTTCGTGACAGTCTCGGACACGGCGAGCGCGACCGCTTGGGTCACCTCGTCCGAGGCGCCTGCCGTCGAAACAAACTCCGCCGCTCGGCGTCGCAACACGGGCACCGGCGGAGGGCTCGGCCGGCAACACCCACACAACACTTGGGCTGACTGAGGTGCCCATAGTCAGAAACCCTACCTTCGGGCGTCATCCAACCACCGAGCGGTACCCACCAATCACCAGCTCGGCCCACCGCCGCGTGACACGTAGCGCCACCGCAGACACCGTACTGACGCAGCGTGCCCCCCGGCCCTCGTTTCCCCAGAATGAGCGCGCGATCGCCTTCGCCCGGGTTGCGGGCGAGCAGGATCGTGAGCGAGCGGCCGAGTGGCTTCGTGTCCGAACGTTGCCGGGAGTGGTGACCAGGATCATCTCCCCTCTCAGACCGCGGTGCGGCCGCCGTCGACGTGGATGATCGCGCCGTTGATGTAGCCGGCCGACGGGGTCGCGAGGAACGTGATGACGTCGGACAGCTCGTGCACGTCAGCGACCCGGCCGAGCGGAATCTGCTTGGCAAACTCCTTGGCCATCGCCAACCTCGGCTCCATCGCCGGGGTCAACGTCGGACCGGGAGCGACCGCGTTGACCCGGACGTTCTGCGGCCCGTATTCGGCGGCCCACGCCTTGGTGAGCAGCTCGATCGCCGCGCGCGAGGCGCCGTAGGCAGCCAAGCCTGGCTGGCCGTAGCTCGCGACCATCGTGGAGACGTTGATGATCGATCCGCCGCCGCGGGCGGCGATCTTCGGGGCGAGCGCGGCGACCAGGAAGAACGGCGCCTTGACGTTGATCTGGAACAGACTGTCGAACGCCGCCTCGTCGGTGTCAGCCGTCGCTGCCCATGGCGGCAACGCCGGCGCAGTTGACCAGGACATCAATCTCGCCTGCCGCATCGGCGACGCGCCCCACCTCAGACAGCTCCGAGAAATCAGCGGCGATGAACTGCGCATCGTGTCCACCCGCCCGGATCTCCTCTGCGGCGCTCGCGCCGCGGGTCTCATCGCGGCCGGTGATGATCACCGACGCGCCCTTCTCGGCCATCGCCAGTGCCGTGGCGATACCCATCCCGGAGGTGCCACCGGTGATCAAAGCCCGTTTGTCTTTCAGATCCATTGTCGACATCCCTTCGGTAGTTGGAACACGCAATCCACTATTGCTGACGCTGACCGTAGCAAAAATGGCCCGGATAATCCAATATGGGCGGATCTGGATATACGCGCTCCGGGACAGCTTCCCGTAGCTCGTCGGTCCGAGGGCTCAGCGGTCGAGCGAAGTGCTCGTGGTGCTGCTGAGGGTGGCGATGAGCGTGAGCATCGCGTCGAGCGCGGCCGCGAGCGGTTCGGGGTCGCGCTGGATCTGAGCGAGCAGGAGGCCGCCCTCAAGCGCGGCAAGCAGGGCCAGCGCGAGCTGGCGCGGATCGGCCTCCGGGCCGAGTCGGCCAAGCGCGTGCATCCGCAGAAAACCGGCCATGATGCTGGCCTCCCAGCGTTTGAAGGACGCCGCAACCATTGCCCTGGCTTCGGGCTCGGTCTCGGCGAGCGCGGAACCGAGCGAGCCGATCGGACAACCGAAGCGCCCGCCCGTGTCGCGGGCGTGATCGACCACGAAATCGCGCCACTCCCGTAGGCCATCGAGGCTGCTGAGGTCGAACCGCTCCTGCGTGCCGATCGCCATGTCGGCCTGGCGCTCGATGACGGCGCGAACCAGCGCCGGCTTGTCCTCGAAGTAGTGGTAGAGCTGCGAGCTGCTCACCTGCGCACCGTCGCGCACTTCCTCGATCGTCGTGCCGGCAACGCCCTGCTGATAGATCAGCTCTGCCGCGGCGTCGACGATCCGCGCGCGCGTCTCGGCGCCCTTGCGCGTCAACCGCGGCCGATCAGAACTCCTTGAGGACATCGGAAAAGTATAGCGATCAGAATGGCTTTGACATTCCAGTATATGTCTGCCATAGTGGATCGACTAATCCAGTCCGGCAGCCAACTCGCGGCCTGTTATCGCCGGGAAAGCAAGAAGCCGCTGTGCCGGGCCAGGCCGAGCAGGGCCTAGCCGTCGTATCTGCCCGGCGGTCCGACCACACCATTCAGCCAACCCTGGCTGGACCTACAAAACATGAGAGGAACTCGATGAGCACAACCCCGGAAAAGACCGTGTTGATCACGGGCGCCAACGCCGGAATCGGCAAGGAGGTGGCCCGGCAACTGGCATCACGTCCGGAGATCGCCCGCATCTACCTGGCGTGCCGGAACCGAGACAAGGCGACAACGGCGAAGGCCGAGCTCGAAGCCGCGACCGGCCGGCGCATCTTCGACATCGTTGTCATGGACGTCGCCAATCTGGATTCGGTCCGCGCCGGCCTGGCCGGCATCAGCGGATCCGTCGACGCGCTGGTCATGAACGCCGGCGTCATTGGCCCGAAGACGATGGACTTGACCGTTGACGGGGTCACCACCGTGTTCGCGACGAACGTCCTTGGCCACGTCGTCCTCCTCGAAGGGCTCCTGGCCGAGGATCGACTAGGCGAGGTTGCGGTCCTCGCCGGAAGTGAAGCAGTCCTCGGAGTGCCGAAGTTGCGGATGAAAGGGCCATCCTTCGACTCAACCTCTGCCGATGAGCTCGCCACCGTCATCGACGGCAGCTACTTCGCCAGCGGAAAAGCTGACTTCAACCTCGCCTTCGCGCAGGCCAAGTACATCGGGGCCCTGTGGATGGCCTACCTGGCCCGCCAGCACCCCGATCGCCGCTTCGTCACCGTGAGCCCCGGGAACACCACCGGCACCGGCGCCCCCAACGGCCTTCCGCTACCGATGCAGGTAGCCGCCAAGTACGTCATGCCCGCCCTAGGTTTCGCCCACAAACTCGACGTGGGGGCGAAGCGGCTCGTCGACGGTGTCACCGACCCGACCCTATCCAGCGGCGCGTTCTACGCCAGCGCGGCGAACAAGTTGAACGGTCCCATGGTCGATCAAACCGACCTCTTGCCCGATCTGGCCAACCCGTCGTTTCAGGACAACGCCAACGAAGCCATCCACCGCTTCATCACCTCAAAGCTAGTCGCGTAACACCTCACCGACAGGTTCCGCAGACACAGATGAAACTACTCACCGCTGAGGTCACCACGCCTCCCCTTACGGTTCGCGTGGTACCGCCTTCAGCGGTCAAGGGAGAACTGATATGGCGCCGTTCCCTGCCCCCGAAACGGGCATCCTGCTCACCCACTTCATCGTCTCTGAGGACATCGCTCGCTCGCGAGACTTCTACGCCAATGTCCTCGGCGGCGAAGTCGTCTCCGAAAGCCCCGCGGTCGTCGCGCTCGCGAACAGCTGGATCATCATCAACACAGGCGGTGGCCCGACCGACGACAAGCCAGCCGTGACGCTGACTGCACCCGATCCCAACACGACAAGCAGCTTCCTGAATATCCGAGTCGCCAACATCCAGGAGGTCTATGAGGACTGGAGCGCCAAGGGAGCCCAGTTCTTGACCCCGCCCGTCGACCACGGCGTCGAGCTGCGTTGCTACCTGCACGATCCGGACGGGCACCTGATCGAGGTCGGCCAGTCGAACCGTGACTTCCTCAAGGAGCGTGGCTTGCTCGAGTAGGCGCAAGCCAAGGTACACCAGAGCGTCTGGCCGCTTGGGCGGACTGAGGTCGCCGCGCCAACAATGGAAGCCCTTCTGCGGATGGTCGTGCCAGGCGTGACACTTCTGCAGGAACTCAGTGTTGCCCGGCGAAGCGGACCGCTAGCTCAGCACGAAGCCGAGCCGCTCGGCCGTGATCGCCTCGAGTGCATCGCGCAATGCCGCCAGGCGTTCCTCGCCGATCCGCTCGCCCCATTCGCGCTCGATCTCGGCGATCAGCTCGAAGCCGAGGGCCTGGGCCTCGTGGCCGCGCTCGGTCAGGCGGATGATCTTGGCGCGGCCGTCGGCCGGGTCCGGGACGCGCTCGACGTAGCCGCGCTGCTCGAGGTCGGTGGTCACCTCGCCCACCGACTGCTTGGTCATGCGGGCGCGCTCGGCCAACTCGGTCAGCCGCGAGCCCTCGGGATCGATGTTGCCGAACACGCAGCCGTGAGCGACGCGGATGTCGGAGAACTCGGTGTCCGCCACGCGGGCGGCGAGGTCATCGACGAACTGGTCCAGCGCCGTGTCGAGAAGCCGGATGAACGGCGGTTGTGACGAGGTTGGGAAATCGCTGGACATTTAGTCAGGACTCCTGATAAGGTCTCCGAATCAATTCAGGTCGCCTTACAAGGCTTCCTGACAAAAGATTAGCACCTCACACGGAGGAATCCAATGGCTAGAAAATGGTGGACCCTACTGGCGGTAAGCGTCGCGACCTTCATGCTCCTGCTGGACATCACGGTCGTGAACACGGCGCTGCCGTCGATTCAGAAAGACCTCTCGGCGAGCTTCACGGACCTCCAGTGGGTGATTGACGCCTACACGCTGACGCTGGCCGCGGTGGTCCTGACCGCGGGTTCGATCGCGGACCGGATCGGGCGCAGGTCAGTGTTCGCCGGTGGTCTGGCGATCTTCTCGCTGGCCTCGCTCGCGGCGGGGCTCGCGCCCAACGCGACCGTCCTGAACATTTCGAGGGCCGTGCAGGGCATCGGCGGCGCCGCGATGTTTGCCGTGTCGCTGGCCCTGGTCGCCCAGGAATTCGCGGCCGGCCGGGAGCGGGCGACGGCGATGGGCGTGTATGGCGCGGTGATCGGCGCCGCGGTGGCCGTCGGCCCGCTGGTCGGCGGGATAGTCACCGCCGCGCTGGGTTGGCGCTGGGTGTTCTTCCTCAACGTCCCGATCGGCATCGCGGCGCTGGCGGTGACCTTCGCCAGGCTGCGTGAGTCGCGCGATCCCAACGCGACGCGGGTCGATTGGCTCGGTCTGGTGACCTTCTCCAGCGCCCTGTTCCTGCTCGTCCTCGGCCTGCTACGCGGCAACGACGACGGCTGGGGCAGCGCCACGATCGTGTCGCTGTTCGCCGGCTCGGCTGTGATGCTCGGCGCCTTCGCCGCCGTCGAGCGGCGAGTGGCCGAGCCGATGCTGCCGCTGGGCCTGTTCCGCAGCCGCGCCTTCACCGGAGTGCAGCTGGCCGCATTCGCGGTCTCGGCCTCGCTGTTCGCGCTGTTTCTGTATCTGACCCTGTACCTGCAGAACTACCTGGGCTACTCGCCCCTGCAGGCCGGACTGCGCTACCTGCCGATCACGCTGGTCCCGTTCCTGGTGGCCCCGCTCGCGGTGGCCCTGATGGGCCGCCTGCAGGCCCGGGTCCTGATGGCGATCTCCCTCGTCGCCGTGGGCGCCGGGCTGCTGCTGATGTCCGGTCTCACCGCCGGCTCCGGCTGGACGGCCCTGCTGCCGGGCTTCCTCGTGGCCGGGGTCGGGATTGGCCTGCTCAACCCGGTGATCGCCGACGTGGCCCTGAGCGTGGTACCCAAGGAGCGCAGCGGCATGGCGGCGGGCATCAATGACACCTTCCGCCAGGTCGGCGTGGCGGTGGGCGTGGCGGTCTGGGGCGCGGTATTCCTGGGCCGCGGGGCCAGCAAGATCTCCAGCCTGACCGCCGGCACGCCGGCGGCCACGGGTGGTCACCCGCGCCAGCTGCTCGAGGCGGCCTCGGACGGACGGCTGGGCTCGGCGCTGCAGGCGGTGCCGCACGGAGCCCGCGGGCCTGGTGGCCAGCGCCACCCGCCAGGGCTTCCTGTCCGGGCTGAACTCGATCCTGCTGATCGGTGCCCTGGTGGCCCTGGCCGGCGCGGTCCTTGCCCTGTGGCTGGTGCGCGAGAACCAGATCGAGCGTGATCAGCCCGAGGTCCTGGCCACCGCCGAGGGCGCTTTCGAGCCAGGCGAGCTCGAGCTGGCGGCCTGAGCTCACAACGCCGTCCGCGGATGGGTCTTCGGCGCCAGCGCTCGGCAGGTTGCGAGCACTGGCGCCGCGGGTCGTCCCGCCGCCGGTCCGGGCGGTCAGTGCGCGGCGCGCACATCCTGCTTGACATCGTCGAGGACCGCCATGTCCTGATCGTCGAGCTCGAGGCCGCCGGCGCCCAGGTTCTCCTCCAGATCGGCGACCGAGGTCGTGCCCGGGATCGACCAGCTCGAGCGCCCGCTCGACGCTCTCCAGGGCCCCGTTGCCAGGAGCGCCGCCGCGGACATGTTGCAGGATTGGCACGGGCCCGGGAGAGCAGAAAAGACTCGACTTAGCGGCCCTTCTGAGAGCGGACGACGGGACTCGAACCCGCGACATCCGGCTTGGGAAGCCGACGCTCTACCAACTGAGCTACGTCCGCGCTGCCGGCGATTCTAAGGGTCGACCGCCGGAGCGGGGCCCAAGCGTGGCCCGCCAGCCCGCAATGCCAGCAAGCGGGGGCGGGACTTCAGTTTTGGTGCCCTGACGCCGATGTTTAGACCGATATGCGGGTGATCCCGCCAGGCATCGAAGGGCTGGCCTCGAGCCGGCTGCGCGGGCGCAATCGGAGCGTCTGGTGGGCCTACGTCATTTTGGCCCTCCTGCTCGTCTCCTACACGGCTTTGCGCATCACCGAGTCAGTCGGCAGCTACTCGACTGTCATCGACGGCTGGGGGGTGGACGCCTTTGAGCTCGTTATCAGCGGCCTGTGCCTAGCCGCGTGCTTGCGACGGCGCAGCGGATCGGCGGTTCCGATCGTGCTCGGTATAGCCATGCTCTGCTGGAGCCTTGGCGATGTGGCGGTGACGATCGAGTCACTGGGGGGCGCCACGCCACCGGTCCCGTCGGCTGCCGACGCGCTCTACCTGTGGTTCTTCCCGTTGTCATACGTGGGGGTGGTGCTGTTCGTCCGCGGTCAGGCCCGGCAGCTCAGCTCACCCAACTGGCTGGACGGCGCCGTCGCCGGACTCGGTACCGCGGCCGTGCTCGCTGCGTTCGCGTTCGGAGCAATCGAGCATCGGGCGCACGAGTCCGTGCTGGCTACGGCGGTCACCCTGGCGTATCCGGTGGGTGACGTGCTGCTGCTGTTGCTCGTCGTCGGTTCCACGGTCGTCATGGCGGGTCGCAGCAAGGCCCCGTGGCTGCTGCTGGCGACCGGATTCGCGGTCAACGTGCTGGGCGACACCTCGAACCTGCTGCACAACTCGCTTGGCGGTGCCCATTTCGGCACGATCGTCAACGCAGTCGCCTGGCCGACGTCACTGCTTCTGATGTCAATCGCGATGTGGGTCCGTCCCGGGCTGCCCGATCCACGAGCGACGCAGCGTACGACCGGCTTCGCGGTTCCGGCGGTCGCCGCCAGCGCCGGGCTGACCGTCTTGGTGCTCGGAACGATCGAGCCCATCAGTCGCGTGGCGATCGGGCTGGCTACCGCGACGTTGCTGCTGGTGGTGGCGCGCACACTCCAATCGGTGCGCCACCTGCGGGCGCACACGAGGGTGCGCGAGCGCCAGTCAATCACGGACCATCTGACCGGCCTCGCCAACCGGCGGCGGCTGTTCGACGCGCTCGAGGCATTCTTCGCCGAGGATCCCGCGCAACGGCCCGACCTGGCATTCCTGTTCATCGATCTCAACGGCTTCAAACGGATCAACGATTCCTTCGGGCACCCCGTTGGAGATGAAGTGCTGAGGCGTGTCGCAACTCGCCTTCACCGGTCATTGCGTCCGACTGACTTACTCGCTCGGGTCGGCGGCGACGAGTTCGCCGTGATGATCATCGACGCCGCCGAAGAAGAAGCAGTCGCGGTGGCAGAGCGGCTCAGCGAGAGTCTGGACACAGCGTTCGAGTTCGATGTCGCCCGGGCTGTGATCGGCGCGAGCATCGGGATCGCGATCGGCCCTGCGGATGCCGAGGATGCCGAGGGCCTGATGCTGTGTGCCGACGCGGCCATGTACAGGGCCAAGCTCCGCGGCGACCGCTGGGCGCGCTACGACCGGTCGCTGGACCGGGGGGGCAACCGGCTCAAGCTCGCGGAGGAGCTTGACGCGGCAATCGACACCGATCAGCTCGTGCTGCATTACCAGCGACAGCTTGACCTTCACAACAGTCAGGTCGAGACCGTCGAGGCGCTCGTACGGTGGCAGCACCCGGAGCACGGTCTGATCCCGCCGCTGACATTCCTCCCGCTCGCTGAGGAGGCGGGATTGATGTGCAAGGTGACACGCTGGGTTTTGGCAAACGCCCTCGCCCAGTGCGCTGAGTGGCGTAGCGAAGGACCGCAGATCCGGGTCTCGGTCAACGTCGCCGCGAGCGATCTGATCGATCCGCAGTTTCCCGAGACCGTGGCGATCATGCTCGATCGTGAGCAGCTGCCGCCCGATGCTCTGCTGCTGGAAATCACCGAGACGAGCATCATCGACGACTTCGAGCGGACCAGCCAAGCGGTCGCGAGCCTCAGCGAGCTGGGGATCCAGGTCTCGATCGACGATTTCGGAGCCGGCTTCACCTCCCTGGCTTATCTCAACAATCTGGCGGTTGGGGAGTTGAAGCTCGACCGGCGATTCATCGCCCCCCTGAGCGATCAGGCCAACATCCGTGACTCAGAGCTCGTGCGGGCCACGATCGAACTCGGGCACGCCCTCGGTCTCCGGGTTGTGGCTGAAGGCGTTGAGAACGACGCCGTCCTCACGCTCCTGCGCGAGCTGGGATGCGATCTCGCGCAGGGCTACGGGATCGGCCGCCCCGCACCCGCGTCGGAGTTGGGGCTTGTCGCCGATCCGGATCTTGGGCTCAGCACCCCGCGGATGCCAGACCTGAGCGTCGGGCGAGTGCCAAACGCGCTGCTGGGAAGCGCGGCAGCTGGCCAGGCCCCCGCGTAAAGAGCATTCGATACGTTGGGGCTCGCGGCGCTGGTGTCGACGCGCGTGGACGTGAACTTGGCTGGACCATTGAACAAGACGATCGTGTTCTTCCCGGAGGGTGCCTTCGGACCGACGAACAACTGCGTTGGAATCGGCGACGTCCTGCGTGCCCGCGGCCATCGGGTCGTGTTCGTGCTCGAGGAGTCGTTTGCCGGCACGCTCGAGGAGAAGGGATTTGAGGAGCGGCTCATGCGGCTGGGGCCGCCGGCGGACACTCCGGAGGAGCCGGGGCAGTTCTGGAAGGACTTCATCCGCGATACGGCACCCGTGTTTCGACAGAGCACCTTCGAGCAGCTGGGCAGCTTCATCGCGCCGACCTGGCAGGCACTGCTCGACGGGGCGCGTTACGTCAACGACCGGCTCGCGGAGATCTTCGATGAGCTCGAGCCCGATGTGATCGTCGAGGACAACGTGTGCGCGTTCCCAGCTATCCACGCCAGCGGGCGGCCCTGGGTCCGGATCGCGTCATGCAATCCGCTCGAGGTGACCGACCCGGCCCTGCCGCCGCCGTTCTCGGGACTGCCGACCGCAGATGCCTCGGAGTGGGACGCGTTTCGCGCCGAGTATGGCCGCCAGATCGGTGACATCCACGCGAGCTTCTCGGAGTTCTGCATCGAGCACGGAGCGCCGCCCCTGCCGGAGCTCGAGATGATTCACGAGTCGCCGTACCTGAACCTGATGCTCTATCCCAACGAGCTCGATTACCGCCGCGGTAGCCCGCTCACGGCGCCCTGGCGAAACCTCCAGACCTGCGTCCGGGCGACCGACGGGGCGTGGACTCCCCCGGCGCGCAACGCCGGCCGGGCGCTGGTCTACCTGAGCCTGGGATCGTTGGGCTCAGCCGACGTGGCGCTGATGACAGGACTGGTCAACGCGCTGGCCGAGACGCCCCACACGTATGTCGTCAGCACCGGACCGCAGTACGACCAATACGAGCTGGCCGAGAACATGGCGGGTGCCGAGTTCCTGCCGCAGGTCTCGGTCCTCCCCCACGTCGACGCGGTGATCACCCACGGCGGCAACAACACGACGACTGAGTGCATGTGGTTCGGCAAGCCGATGCTCGTGTTGCCGATCTTCTGGGACCAGCACGACAACGCCCAGCGCGTCCATGAGACCGGTTACGGGCTGCGCCTGCCGACCTACTCGTTGGACCCAACAGAGCTCTCCGATGCGCTCGACGTGCTGCTCCGACACGAGCCCCTTCGCGCCCGGACGGCAGCAGCCGGGGAGCGGCTGCGAAAGCGCCCGGGGACCGTCATGGCTGCGGACCTGATCGAGAGCATCAGCCAGTAGCCCCACCCACCGCCGCCGCCAGCTATGGCCGCGTATTACCCTTGAAATCGAATGCGGCGCTTCGTGGTTCCGGGCGTGATCGTGGCCGTGGCGGTAGCGCTGCTGGCGCTGCTGACGTTCGGGGTCTCGAACCAGGCCGACAACTCGTCGATCGACGCGCAGGTGGCGCGCGGGGACTTCCCGCCGGCACCGAACGAGAAGATGGCACTGCCGGTACTCGGGGGCTCGAGCTCTGAGAGCCTGGCCGCCTTCAAGGGCAAGGTCGTGGTGCTCAACGTGTTCGCGTCGTGGTGCGGGCCGTGCGCCGGCGAGGCGCCGCTGCTGGCGCGAGAGCAGCACACGCTCGTCAAGGAGGGCGCGACGATGCTCGGCGTCACCTACCTTGACAACTCGAGCGCCTCGGAGCAGTTCGACCATCGTTACCACGTCACGTACCCGGTGCTGCGCGACGTGAGCGGCAACTTCGTGCGCTCTTTCGGCACGACCGGGGTGCCCGAGACGTTCGTGATCAACCGCGCCGGCCGGATCCAGGCGCTGCAGCGTGTGCCGGTCACGCAGCAGTGGTTCGACCAGACCCTGCCCGCGATCGTCAAGCAGAGCTCGTGATCCGCCGCGCCGCAGCGACACTGATCGGGGCGTTGGCGCTAACCGCGGTACTGACCCCGGCGGCCAGCCAGGCGGCCACCACCCCGCGCGCCTCGCTGACGCAGATCGAGAACGACGTCATGTGCACCTCCTGTCACGAGTCGCTCGCGGTCGCGCAGTCCCCCCAGGCCTTCTCCGAGCGCGCCTACATCCGCGGGCTGATCGCCCAGGGCCTCGACAAGCAGCAGATCGAGACGCAGCTGGTCGCGCAGTACGGGCCCGCGGTGCTCGCCAAGCCGCCCGCGCACGGCTTCAGCCTGGTGATCTACATATTGCCGCCGGTGCTGCTCGCGATCGGGATCGCGACGCTCATATTCACGCTGCCGAAATGGCGTCGCAGATCCAAGCTGGCGGCACAAGCGCCGCTCGCGCAGCCTCCGCCGCTGGACCCAGACGACGAGCGCCGCCTCAACGAAGACCTCGCCAGGCGCGTCTAGCGCCGGGGCACCGGGGTGCCCGGCGCGAGGGCGCCACGAGGGCGGCTACATCGAGTCCGGCGCGCTGACCCCGAGCAAGCCGAGGGCCAGCTCGATCGCCTGTCTGGCGCTCTGCGACAGCGCGATCCGGAACGACTCCGCCTGCACCGGCGAGGCGCCGACGACCTTGCAGTCGCGGTAGAACGCAGTGAACTCCTGCGCCAGCTCGAGCGCGTAGGAGGCGATCCGATGCGGGGCCCGCCGCTCGGCCGCCTCGGCAATCTCGTCCGGGAAGGCCGCCAGCGCCTTGACCAGCGCTCGCTCGGCGTCAGCCAGGGCGCCGTCGCCCCAGTCGGCATCAGCCGCCAGCGCCTCAGACACCCGCGAAGGCTCGAGCTTGCCGAGCATCGTCACGATCCGCGCGTGCGCGTACTGGATGTAGTACACGGGGTTCTCGGGCGACTCGCGCCGCGCCAGGTCCAGATCGAGGTCGACCGTGCGGTCGTGGGAGCGCTGGAGCATGAAGAAGCGCGTCGCGTCGACCCCCACCTCATCGAGCAGATCGTCGAGCGTGATGAAGTCCCCACGACGCTTGGACATCGCCGCGCGGGCCTCGCCCTCCTTGAGGTGCACGAATTGAAGGATCGGCATCTCGAGGTCTTCCGGGTCGCCGCCCAGGGCAGCGAACGCCGCCTTCATCCGCGCCACGTAGCCGTGATGATCGGCGCCGACGGGGACCAGCTGCAGATCGATCCCGCGCTCCAGCTTCTCCAGCAGGTACGCGACGTCGGACGCCAGATACGTGGGGGCTCCGTCGGACCGGCGCAGCACCCGGTCCTTGTCATCGCCGAAGGCGGTGGTCCGCAACCACAGCGCGCCCTCGGACTCGTAACTGTGGCCGGCCTGCGCGAGCATCTGAAGCGCCCGCTCCAGATAGCTCGGTGAGCCCTCGTGCAGCGTGCGCTCGCTGAAGAACCGGTCGTACTGCACGCCGTAGCGCTCGAGCGTCGCTTTGATCTGGGCCAGCAGGAGCTCGACCGCCCGGCGCGCGGCCTCCTCGACCGTCATCTCGGTCACATTGGGGATCGCGGCCGCCAGGTCGCCCACGTAGTCGCCGTGATAGCCGCCTTCGGGGATCGCCTCGCCCCGGGCCCGAGCCTGCACCGATGCGCCGAGCAGACTGATCTGCGACCCGGCGTCGTTGAAGTAGTACTCCGTCGAGACGTGATGGCCGTAATGCTCCAGGACGCGCGAAAGGGCGTCGCCGTAGGCCGCCGACTGCCCGTTGGCGGCCACCAACGGGCCAGTGGGGTTGGCGGAGACGAACTCCACCAGCACCCGCCGCGCCGGGTCCGCGCCCCCGGCCCCGTAGCGATCGCCGGCATCGAGCATCGCCCGCGTCGCGCGCCGGTACCAGGAATCGGCCAGCGTCATGTTCAGGAATCCCGGGCCTGCGACCTCGTAGCGGGTCAGCTCGCCGCCGAGCACGCCCGCCAGCGAGCCGCCGACGCGCTCGGCGATCTCACGTGGAGGGGACCCGAGCGCCGGCGCCAGCAGCATCGCGACGTTGGTCGAATAGTCGCCCTGGCCCTCGCGCTTGGAGCGGTCAACGCGCGTCTGCGCCGGCGGCTCGCCATCGCCGCGCACCTGGGCAGCTGCCTCGGCGACCGCGACGCGCAACTCGAGCAGCGGCGGCGTCATGTGCTCTGCACCGCCAGCGGTTGAAAGACGATCTCGAGCCGCTCGAGCGCCTCCGGGCGTACCGATCGCGACCAGCATGTCGCCCGCCTCGATCACGGACTGCGGGGCGGGCTGCGGCTCGGGCGCCCGTCAGTACGGCGGACCGCGACGATCACGGACTCGCCGCGCACCTCCTCGACCGTCTTGCCGACGCCCTCGCAGACGGCGGGCACCTCGATCTCCTCCGTTCGGTAGTCGCCGACCGGCAGCGTGCCGCCGACCTGGGGGTGCAACGCGACGCGCGCCATCTCCGTGCCCGACGTCTTGTAGGGCGAGATCACCCGGTCGGCGCCGGCACGCAGCAGCTTCTTCTCGGAGTCCTCGGCCGACGCGCGGGCGATGATCAGGATGTCGGAGCGCAGCTCGCGCGCGGTCAGCGCGATGAAGATGTTCTCGGCGTCTGAGTCGACGCACGCCAGCACCGCCCGCGCGCGCTCGATTCCCGCGCTGCGAAGCACCTCATCGTCGGCCGCGTAGCTGTCGATGTAGCGGACGCCCATCGACTCGGCCGCCTCGCGGTTGGTCGGGTCAGTGTCGATCGTGACGTGCCTGACGCCTGCGCGGCGCAGGTCACGGGCGACCTGCCGGCCGACCCGGCCGAAGCCGCAGATGATGAAGTGGTCTGTGTAGGAGTCGATCATGCGCTGGGTGCGGCGCTCTTCGAGCAGCCCGCTGAGACGGCCCGAGACGAAGAACTCGGCGACCGTCACGAGCCCGTAAAAGAGGGTACCTATGCCGAATAGCTCGAGCGCGACGACGATCACGCGGCCGCCCGTGTCGGGCGGGTTCTTGATCGAACCGAGTGTCGTGACGGTGTCGAGCGTCCACGAGAACGAGTAACCGAGCGAGGTGCCCTCGGTGACGGTGAACGCGACCGTCCCGAGGATGATGATCGCCGCCAGAGCGGAGAACAGGATCCCGAGCCGGCGCGTGAACATCCGCAGCTCGCGCCGGGAGCGGCTGCGCTGCTCGAGCGCTCGGCGACCTCGGGAGATGTCAATCCGGTCTGGCACCGCGTCAGTAGTGGTAGGGCTCGCGCGCGAGGATCTTGTGGCCACGGTAGAGCTGCTCGAGCAACACGACGCGCGCGAGCTGGTGGGGCAGCGTCATGTCACCGAGCGACAGCCGCTGGTCGCTTCGACGACCGGATCGAGCCCGAACGGGCCGCCGATCACAAAGCACAGGTCCTGGCCGCTCTGGCGGCGCTGTTCGATAAAGCGGGCGAACGCGACCGAATCGAGCCGCTCGCCCTCGGAGTGCAGCAGCGAGACGAACGCGCGGTCAGGCACGCGGCGTGCGACCTGCTCGTGCTCGCGGACCTCGACCAGCTCGAGCCGCGCGTGGCCGGCGAGCAGCTTCTGATAATGGGCGACATCGTCTGCGAACGGCGGACGCAATCTCCCCACGGCAACGACGACGATCCGCACGATGGGATACTAAGCAGATATGGAAGATTCCAACCCGCCCGAGCGCCACATCAACATTCACTTCTCGCCGGACATCATGGCCGGCGTCTACTCGAATTTCGCCAACGTCAGCCACTCCGATTACGAGTTCACGATCACGTTCGCGCGCGTGGATCACGAGGTCGAGGACGAGGAGATCCCGGGGGTCGTCGTTTCCCGGATCAACCTCTCCGCCCGCTTCATGCACGAGCTGATCGACGCGATGCAGGACAACTATTCCAAGTGGCAGACCCGCGAGGGGATCAAGAACCTGCCCGAGTACGGCGGCACCGCTGGGCCGACTGACTCCACCGGCACCGACGGCTGACCCGCCCCGCGACCGACGCCGATGACACGCTGCGGCGTCCTGCTCCCCAGCTTCGATCCGTTCCGCTCCGGCGCAACGTTCGACGTCGCGGGGGCGGCCCGGCTCGCCGAGCAGCTCGAGTTCGACGGCGTCTGGGTGGGCGACCACCTCGCATGCCCGGCTCCGGGGCTCGACGCGACCGTCTGCCTCGCGGCGGCCGCGGCGGCGACCGAACGGATCTCGCTCGGTTTCAGTGTCATGCTGCTGGGGCTGCGCCAGCCGGCGTGGACGGCAAAGCAGCTGATCGCGATCGACACGCTGGCGGGCGGGAGACTGATGCTCGGCGTCGGGGTCGGCGGCGAGTTCCCGGACGAGTTCGCGGCCGCCGGCGTGCCGCTGCGCGAGCGCGGCGCGCGCGTCGACGAGACCTTGGAGGTTCTGCCCGACCTGCTGACCGGCAAGCCGGTCGTCTACGAGGGACGTACGTGACGCTCGACGTGCCGGCGCTCGAGCCGGCGCTCGCCAAACCGCCTCCGATCCTGATCGGCGGCCGCGGCGAGCCGGCGTTGCGGCGCGCGGCGCGGTTTGGCGACGCCTGGCTGCCGATGTGGCTGACGCCCGAGAAGCTCGCCCAGCGAGCGCTGCGGCTGGCGGAGCTCGCGGACGAGCACGATCGGGCCTGCCCGAAGCTCGCATTGCTCGTCGGGGTGCACGTCGATGACGACCTCGAACGGGCGCGGCGCGAAGCCGACGGTCACCTCCGCGGCCAGTACCGGATGGGGCTGGAAGACGTCGAGCGCTGGACCGCACTGGGTAGCATCGAGCGCGTGCTGGCCTTCCTTCAGGCGCACCTCGAGGCCGGCGTCCAGGAGCTGGTGCTGATGCCGCTCGGCCGCGAGCCGGTGGGCCAGTACGAGCGCCTCGCCGAGGTCAGCTCGCGACTGCGCGAACACGTTCCGGCCGTCGGCAGGCTGCAGACCAGATGAGCAGCAACAGCCGTCCCGACGACCCGGTCGTGACCGGGATCGGCGCGCTGACGCCGCTTGGTCGCAGCGCCCCCGAGACCTGGCGTGGGCTCGTCGAGGGCCGCTCGGGGATCGGTCCGGTGACGTCCTTCGACGCCTCCGAGCTGCCGGTCAGGATCGCCGGCGAGGTCCACGGCTTCGACCCCGAGGAGGAGCTCGGCACCAAGCGCGCCCGGCGCTCGGCCCGTTTCTCGCAGCTGGCGGTCGTCGCCGCCCGCGAGGCGGTCGCCGACGCCGGCCTCGACGTGACCGCAAACCCCGAGCGGACCGGGGTGCTGATCAATGACGCGGTCGTCGCGATGCCCGAGACCGAGCTCAACGTGCGCGCACTCGTCAATGGGGGCATGCGGGACGTGAGCCAGTACTTCGTGGCGTCGACGATCGCCAACATGCCCGCCTGCGAGGTCGCGATCGACATCGGCGCGCACGGCCCCGTGTCGGCGAGCGCGCTCGCCTGCGCCAGCGGGACCTATGCGCTGCTTGAAGCGCGCCGCTGGATCCTGGCGGGAGAGGCCGATGTGGTGATCGCCGGCGGAACTGACGCGGCGATCAGCGAATCGGTGTTCGCCGGCCTCGCGAAGATGGGGCCGCTGTCGGAGCGAAACGAGGAGCCCGAGCGCGCCAGCCGCCCGTTCGACGCCGACCGCGACGGGTTCGTGTTCAGCGAGGGCGCGGTGGTGATGGTGGTGGAGTCCGCCGCCCACGCCGCCGCCCGCGGCGCGCGCTCCTACGGCACCGTCGCCGGCGGCGCGCTGACCAGCGACGCGTTTCACATGAGCGCCCCGGAGCCGTCCGGGGTCAGCGCCGCGCGCGCGATCTCGCTTGCGCTCGAGCGGGCCGAGGTGGCGCCCAACGAGCTGGACTACATCTGCGCTCATGGGACCGCGACCCGCGCCAACGACGCGGCCGAGACCCGTGCGATCCGGATTGCACTCGGCGCCGCCGCCGATCAGGTGCCCGCGAGCTCCCCGAAGTCGATGGTGGGTCACCTGATCGGAGCCGCGGGCGCGCTCTCCGTGATGGTCTGCCTGCTCGCGATGCGCGACGGCGTGCTGCCGCCGACGACCAATCTCGAGACGCCTGACCCGCAGTGCGACCTCGACTACGTGCCGCTGACGGCACGCAAGGCGAAGGTCACCACGGCGGCCGCGAACGCGTTCGGGTTCGGCGGTCAGAACTGCGTCGTCGTCCTCCGCGCCCCCTAGCCGCCGGAGTCGGCGAAAGCGAGCGCCGCCCCGATCCGCTCGGTCGTCGGCGGATGCGTCGCCAGCAGCTTCGAGACCCAGCGGGGCGGGTTCAGATCGCCGACGTTCTGGAGCGCGATCGCGCGCTCGAACGACACGAACGCGTCGGGCACTCCAGCGAGCTCGAGCGAGAACTGATCGGCGCGGCGCTCGATCGACCGCGAGAGGCGGTTCGAGATCAAGCCGATCGGCGCCATAACGAGGCTGGTCGCAAGCGCCAACGCCGGGAGGATCCCCGGGGTGCCGCGCTCGGACGTCAGGGCCGAGCTCAGTCGCTGAACCGCGAGACCGGCCGCCGGAGCGACGAGGATCGCGAAGACGACGCCACGCGGCACGTCGCGATAGCGGACGTGACCGAGCTCGTGGGCGACCACGAGGCGCACCTCGTCACGGTTGTAGCGGTCAAGCAGAGTGTCGAACAGGACCACTCGCTTGGTCGGTCCGAGCCCGTTCACGTAAGCGTTGGCGGCCGTCGTGCGGCGGCTCGCGTCGACCGAATAGACCTCGCCGACCTTGACCCCGGCCGCATCGGCGAGCTCGAGCACATCGGAGCGCGTCTCGCCCTCGGGGAGCGGCTCGAAGTCGTTGAAGATCGGGTCCAGGACCACCGGTGCGAGCGCCGCCACGAGGGCCCCGAAACCCACCGAGCCGGCCGCCACCGGCGCCCACCAGTGCTTGGGAAAGCGTCGCGTCGCGGCGACGACCGCGTAGCCGGCCGCGGCCGTGAACACCGCCTCGAGCGCGGTCGCCTTGCCCAGATCGCTCACCCAGCCGCCCCACGACTGGGTGTCGAGGCCGGCCGCGATCGCTCGCCGGCGCGAGATCGCGCGCAGCGGGAGCGCGGGCGCGGTCAGCGCGACCGTGAGCGCAGCGCCGACCACGGCGCCGCCGCCAGCGGGCCGCTGCCACTTCCGTCTCAGCGCAGCTGGGGGCCTGCCGACCAGCAGCGAGATCGCCGCCAAGTTCATCGCCCCCCGAGCGAAACCAAGCGCCAGCTGGGGCCGTGCATAGCGTCTGCCACGCTCGATCTCCTCGGCGCTGAAGTAGTCGTCGAGTCGCACTGGGGCCGGCTCGATCGGCTTCTCGCGCGGCGTCAGCGCCCGCCGAGCGGCCTCGGCGACGGCGATCGCGCCGATCAGCGGGACAACCGTCTTGACGCGTGTGAGGGGCTTCACAAGGGAGACTGTAGAGATGCGGGTAGCGGTCGTTTCTGACATCCACGGAAACCGCCAGGCCTTCGAGGCAGTCCTCGACGCGATCGAAGGATCTGATTGCGAGGAGCTCTGGTGCCTCGGCGACCTGGTCGGATACGGGGCCGACCCGGACGAGTGCGTGTCGCTCGCGCGCGAGAACGCCGCGATCTGCCTGGCCGGCAACCACGATCTCGGCGTCCGCGGCACGCTGCCCCTGGAGGAGTTCTCGCGCGGCGCCGCGCTGGCCGCCACCTGGACCCAGGAGACGATCAGCGAGCAGACCCGCGCCTACCTGGATGTTCTCGAGCCCGCCAAGCTCGACGAGCCGGTGGGGCTATATCACGCCAGCCCGCGGGACCCCGTCTGGGAATACGTCCTCTCCCCGCTTCAGGCCGAGCTGTGCCTCGACGTCCAGCAGCAGCGGGCATCGTTGATCGGCCACTCGCACGTCGCGCTGTCGTTCTCGCGCTTTCCCGGGACGCCCGCCACCGGGCAGACCCGCGGCGCCGACGAGGAGCTCGACCTGACGGCCGGCGAGTGGCTGGTCAACCCGGGGAGCGTCGGCCAGCCCCGGGACGGCGACCCGCGTGCGGCGTGGCTCGAGCTCGACCTCGACGACTGGCACGCCGTATATCGGCGCACGGATTACGACATCGCCGGCGCGGCGGCGGCGATCCGCGCCGCGCGGCTGCCCGATTCGCTCGCCGAGCGCTTGCAGTACGGCCAGTGACCGCCGTGCCGGGGCGTGAAAGAACGCTCACGCCCGTGTCCCGCCTCTAACTTCAAGCAAAGGGGGCAGTGTCTAAAGTCAACCGCCCCTATGCGTCACGGATCGCGAGCATTCCTGGCCGGGAGCCTCGGCTTCGCTATGGCATTCGTCGTTGCCTGCGGCGGCGGCAATGGCCTGCTCTCTTCAAACCAGGCGAGCAACCTCAGCGCCCAGCTGAGCTCGATCTCGTCGGCGATCTCGGCCGGCGACTGCTCCGGCGCGGCCGGCGCCGCGCAGCAGTTCTCAAACGAGGTCGGGGCGCTGGGGTCCAACGTCAACACGACCCTGATCGAAAACCTGGGCCAGGGGGCGGCGACGGTCAGCGCGCTCGCGTCAAGGGACTGCTCGAGCTCGAGCAGCACGAGCAGCACGACCACCAGCAGCACGTCGAGCACACCGACGAGCACGAGCAGCTCGACGACGTCCACGACCTCGACCCCGACGACCAGCACCAGCACCTCGTCGAGCGGGACCGCAACCAATCCGACCGGAACGGGTACTACTTCCAACGGAGGGGCGGGCTTGACGACCGGCAACGGCGGCAATGGCGGCGGCGGTGGCGCCGCCGGCGGCGGGTAACGGCAACGGACAATGACTGGCACGACGACGATCGCGGGCAGGTACAGGATCGAGGGCCGCCTCGGCGTCGGCGGGATGTCGACCGTTCACCTCGCGTTCGATTCCAGGCTCGAGCGCTACGTCGCGATCAAGCTGCTGGCGGAGCATCTCGCCGATGACCCGACGTTCGTGTCGCGCTTTCGCCGCGAGGCGCTTGCCGCGGCACGGCTCGTGCACCCGAACATCGTGCAGGTGTTCGACTTCGGCTTCGACTCCGGCCACCACCAGCACTTCATCGTCATGGAGCACGTCCCCGGCAAGTCGTGTGCCGAGCTGCTGCGCGACCGCGGCCATCTCGAGGTCAACGAAGCGCTGGGGATCGTCACCCAGGCCTGTCGCGGGCTCGAATACGCTCACCGCCACGGCGTTGTGCACCGCGACGTCAAGCCCGGCAACCTGCTGGTTTCGGAGGGCGACGCGGTCAAGCTCGCCGACTTCGGGATCGCGCGCGCGACCGATCAGTCGAGCATCACCCAGGTCGGCTCGGTGCTCGGCACCGCCGCCTACCTGGCGCCCGAGCAGGCCCGCGGCGACGAGGCAGGCCCGCAGGCCGACCTCTACTCGCTCGGGGTGGTCACCTACCAGCTGATCTCGGGCCGGCTCCCATACGAGGCCAACTCGCTATCCGAGCTGACGCTCAAACAACAGCGCGAGTCGCCGATCCCGCTCGACGAGCTCAACCCGCAGGTTCCGCACGCGCTCGCGCAGGCGGTCGCGATGGCGCTGGCGATCGACCCGCGGTCGCGGCCCAAGGACGCGCTCGAGCTCGCTGACGCGCTACGCGATGGTGCGCGCGGGATCGTGCCACCCGGCGCTGGGGCTGCCGAGCTGGCGACCAGCGCGACACGGTACATGGCCGAGACCGACGAAACGACGGCCGCCACCCGTGTCGCCCCCCGCCCGGCGCCGCGGACTGCGCAGGTGCGCGCGCCGCGCCAGGTCGAGGCCCGGCGCCCGATCCAGCCCGCCTACGATCGCGCGCTGCCACCGGCGAAGCAAGGCGGCAAGGGGTTCAGGCGCTTCATGGTGCTGATGGCGCTGATCGCTGTGTTCGCGCTGGTCGTGATCGCGGCGGTCGTGATCTCGAGCAGCACCTCGACGACGGTCGTGCACTACCAGAAGGTCGTCGCCCACGACGCACAGTCGGCGATCAATCAGATCAGCGGACTGATCAACAAGTACACGAAGTAGGCGCCGCGCCAGCGCGCAGGGCGGCGGCCTGCTCGCCGAGCCGGCCGGCGTCGATCGCCTCGCGCAGGCTCGCCATCAGCCGCGCGATGAAGCTCAGGTTGTGCAGGGTCACGAGCCGGACGGCGGTCAGCTCATGGGCTCGCAGCAGGTAGTGCAGATACGCGCGGGAGTAGCCGGCGGCGCAGGCCGGACAAGGGCAACCTTCGAGGATCGGCTCGGGCGCGGCGCGCCAGCGCGACTTGACCAGATCGACCCGCCAGCGGGCGGCAGGGTCAGGCACGAGCGCGACGCCGTGACGGCCGAGCCTGGTCGGCATCGCGCAGTCGAACGTGTCGACTCCGAGCTCGACGCCGGCGATCAGGTCATCCACCTCGCCGATCCCGAGCAGGTGGCGCGGGCGATCGGGCGCCAGGCGCTCGAGATCGCCGGTCGACCACGAGACGACCTCGTGCATCTGCTCCTTGTCGCGTCCCAGCGAGCCCCCGATCGCGACCCCGTCGCAGGCGCTGGCCGCGACCGCCTGCACAGACTCGAGCCGCAGGTCGCGCTGCACCCCACCCTGGACGATCCCGTAGACCGACTGCTCGGCAGGCCCTTCGCGCTCGTGCCAGGTCAGGCAGCGCGCGAGCCAGCGATGGGTGCGCTCCATCGAGCGCGCGGTGTAGTCGCGGGTGACATGAAACGGGGTGCACTCGTCGAGCACGAGCGCGATGTCCGAGCCGAGCGCGGCCTGGACCGCCATCGAGGTCTCGGGGCCGAGGAAGCGCTCGGATCCGTCGATATAGGAGCGAAACCGCACCCCCTGCTCCTCGATCGCGAGGATCGAGCCGTTGGACACCTGTTTGCGGTCGGCGACCGACGGCCCGCCGCGGCGGCCCTTGATCTCGTCGGCGACCCCGCCGTGCCCCATCGAGAAGACCTGAAAGCCGCCCGAGTCGGTGATGATCGGACGCTCCCAGCGCATGAACTCGTTCAGCCCCCCGAGGTCTGAGATCAGCTCGGGGCCCGGCGCCAGGAACAGGTGAAACGTGTTGCCGAGCACCATCTCGTAGCCGAGCGCCTCGACGTCGCGCGGCTCAAGCGCCTTCACCGCCCCGCGGGTCGCGAGCGGCACGAACGCCGGTGTCGCCACCTCGCCGTGGGCCAGCGCCAGCGTCCCGGTGCGGGCACGGGTTTGCGTGCATCGGGTCCGGACCGTGAACACGGCCCGGACCCTACTCAGCGTGTGGCGTCTACGCGGCCGTCTTGGCCTCAGCGTCGATCGCGATCTCGGTCTCGGCGGGCTCGCCGGCCTTGATCTCGATCCTGTGCGCGGTCGGCTGCGCGGGCTTGGGGACCTTGACCTCGAGCACGCCGCGCTCGAAGGTTGCGCTGACTGACTCGGGCTCGACGCCCTCGGGCAGGCGGACCGAGCGGCGGAAGGAGCCAGAGCTGCGCTCGACGCGGTAGTAGCCCTGCTTGCGCTCCTCGTGCTCTGACTTGCGCTCGCCTGACACGGTCAGCACGTTGTTGTGCAGTTCGACGACGACGTCGTCCTCGCTCAGACCGGGCAGGTCAGCGCGCAGGACGTAGTCAGTCTCGGTCTCGACCACGTCGAGTGCGGGGATCCAGCTGCGCAGGGCGCGGCCCGAGCCCGCCGTCGGCGTGTCGAAGAGATTGTTGAAGAGCCGGTTCACCGGCACCGGCTCCCAGCGGATGAGTGCCATCGATTTTCCCTCGTTTCTTGAAGATTCACATTACTGCGCCTTGCAGTATGAAATCTAAGTCTAGCAGTGTCAAGTTTTCTAGCCCGTGCACGCGCGCGCGACCCCTCACGTTCGCGTAGCCTGTCTGGCCGTGCGATCGGCTCTCATGCTCGGCGTGCTCGCGGTTGCGCTGCTCGGCGCCGGCTGCGGTTCTGGGAGCTCGATCAAGTCGAGGCCATCCTCGGGCCGCGCCCTGTTCGCGAGCTCGTGCGGCGGCTGCCACACGCTGACCGGCGTCGACTCCCCCACCCACCAGGGCGGCGACCTGCTGCACGTGGCGCTGACGCGCGCGCAGCTGCTGCAGTTCACGCGGGAGATGCCGGTCCGCCGCCCGCTGAATGCCGCCGAGCTCGACGCGGTCGCGTCGTACGTGCTCGCGGTGCAGGGGCGCCACTAGTGTCGGGGCACTAGCTCGTCAGCGCCTGCGGCTCCGGCCGCCCAGGTGGCGAAAGCGGACATTTCCCAGCGAGCGTTCGCGTATTTGGGGAGCCGTGCTCTGCTGTGTCCAACAGGTGGAACCAATCGAGCGAGGCTCGTCGGTCAAGGGGACGCTCGCTGTGAAATGTCCGCGCGCGTGGTGACGTGGCGGCGCGAGGTCGAGTGGCGGCGCGAGGTCGAGGCGACTGCGGCAGCCGGCGAACGAGGAGCCGCGCCTAGCCGGCCGGAGTGGGCACCAGCTCACCGACGGTCGGCACGACGCTGCCCGAGCTCGTCAGCCCGCCCGCGACGACGATCGCGCCGCCGACTGTCAGCACGCCGGAGTCAGACAATCGCTGGGGCAGGCGACCGGCGGCCCGGACGGCGCCGGTCTGCGGGTTGATCGCCCAGATGCTGGCAGTCTGCTGGTTGTCGAGCTCACCGCGGCCGCCGACGAAGTAGACGGTCGAACCGAGCGTCGCCGCGCCGCCGTGCGTGACCGGATGCGGCAGGCTCCCAATCCGCCGCACGCTGCCGGTGGCCGGATCGAAGCTGTAGATCGCGTTGCTGGCGCCGCTCGGGGTCGAGCCGCCGATCACCAGCAGGCGATCACCGACGGCGCTGACCGCCGAGTAGCGCAGGCCGGTCGGCAGCCGTCCCGCGACCCGTACGGCGGTCCCGGGCCGCCACGCGAGGATCGTGTTGAACCAGTCGACGCCGTTGTATCCACCCACGATGTACGCGGTCGAGCCGATCCGTGCGACCGCCACATCGGATTGCGCGTGCGGCAGCGCGCCGACGGTGCTGACGGTCCCGGATCCCGGGTCGAAGCTGATGATGTGATCGAGCTCGGAGAACGAGCCACCGCCAAACACGTACATGCGGTCGCCGAGCGCGGCGCCCTGGGCGTCGTGCTGCGCAAGCGGCAGCGAGTAGCTGTGCAAGGTCCCGTGCGTGTCCGCGAGCTCGATCCCGGCGGTCGAGGTGTCAGCGGCGTTGAGCCCGCCGAGGAGCACGAACCGTCCGTCGGAGAGCAGGGCACTCGCCGGGTCGCGCAGCGGCGCCGAAAGCGCGAACAGCCGCCGATAGTGGAGCGTCGCCGGCACCGCCGCGGTCGCGCGCGGCGCCGCGTGGTGGTGCTTCGCGGAGCCCGCCGTGCTGGAGCTCGACGAGCTCTGGGCGCTCGAGCCGCAACCGGCGAGCGCGACGACCGCCGCCAGGCAGGCGGCGATCGAGATCGAGCGAACCGGGTATCTGCGCCAGGTGATCTGTCTGAGAGAGCCGTGGATGCGGGCGAGCGTAGCCGCCATGCCCGCCGCGCAATCGCCGCGCGATCGGTCCTGTGGACATTCTCACCGGGCGCTTAGGCATTTCAGATCGAGCCAAGACAGTCTCTCCGGCTTGCGTCTGCGCGCCTCGACCGCATCCAGCCGGCGGGGCCGCGCTCCGCTGCTGTCCGCCAACATCGCCGCATGCCTGCTCGCGTTGCTGATCGCGGCGTGCGGCGGCGGCTCCAGCCACCCGAGCTCCTCGAGCTCGTCGTCTGCCACCTCAACGGGGCCGCTGCCGCAGTCCGCCAACGGCGGTTCCGGCCACGGTGGCGCGCTCAATATTTACGCTCACACCGCCGCCGGCGACCTGAGCCCGGCGGTCCGCGGCGACCCGGCGCTCGTGTACGTGCCGAACAGCCTCAGCAATACGGTCGACGTGATCAGCCAGCGGACCTTCAAGGTCATCGCCTCGTTCCCGACGGGCGAGCTTCCGCAGCACGTCACCCCGTCCTACAACCTCAAGACGCTGTACGTCGACAACGACCTTGGCAACACGCTGACGCCGATCAACCCCAGTACAGCCCGCCCCGGCACTCCAATCCCGGTCGAGGATCCCTACAACCTCTACTTCACCCCCGACGGCCGGTTCGCAATCGTCGTCGCCGAACGCCTCCAGCGACTCGACTTCCGCAATCCGAACACGATGGCGCTGGTGCACTCGCTGTCCGTGCCCCAGTGCCGGGGCGTCGACCACATGGACTTCTCGGCCAACGGCCGCTACGCGTTTGCGAGCTGCGAGTTCGCGAGCCGGATGATCGAGGTCGATCTCGCGACCCAGCGGGTGATCCGCACGATCGTGCTCGATGGCGGCAACGCCAGCCCTCAGGACGTCAAGCTGTCACCCGACGGCCGCACGCTCTACACCGCGGACCAGCTCAACAGCGGGCTATGGGAGATCGACCCGTTCAAGTTCAAGGTGATCGGCTTCCTCCATACCGGAGCCGGGGCGCACGGGCTCTACCCGAGCCGCAATGACCGCTTCATGTACGTCTCCAACCGCGAGGCCGGCTCGATCTCAGTCGTCAGCTTCAAGACCCGCAAGGTCGTCAAGAGCTGGCAGCTGCCGCTGCCGGCGAGCCCAGACATGGGCGGCGTCTCGGCCGACGGGAGCACGCTGTGGCTGAGCGGCCGCTACAACGCTGTCGTGTACGCGATTGACACGCGCAACGGGCGGCTGCGGGCCGAGATCCCGGTCGGGGACGGGCCGCACGGACTGTGCGTATGGCCGCAGCCCGGGCGCTACTCGCTCGGTCACACCGGCATCCTGCGCTGACCGCTGACCGCTGACCGCTGACCGCTGACCGGTGACCCGCGGACCGCGGACCGCGGACCGCCAGCTACCCCTCGATCAGCGAGCGCCCGGACATCCCTTCCGGCTGCTCGATCCCGAGCATCTGCAGCAGCGTCGGGGCGACGTCCGCGAGCACGCCGCCGTCGCGCAGCGCCAGCCCCTCGACGGTCACGATCACGGGCACGGGGTTGAGCGAGTGTGCGGTGTTGGGGCTGCCATCGGGCTCGAGCATGTGGTCGGCGTTGCCGTGGTCGGCGGTGATCAGGCAACCGCCGCCCGACGCGTGGACGGCCTCCACCACCTCCGCCAGACAGCGGTCGACGGTCTCGACCGCCTCCACGGCCGCTTCGATCACGCCCGTGTGGCCGACCATGTCGGCGTTGGCGAAGTTGATGATCCCGAACTTCGGCGGCTGCGCCCGCCATGCAGACACGAACGCCTGGGCCGCCTCCGGCGCGCTCATCGCGGGCTTGTGATCGTAGGTCGGGACATCACGCGGTGACGGCACCAGCTCGCGCTCCTCGCCGTCGTAGGGCTTCTCCTCGCCGCCGTTGAAGAAATACGTGACGTGCGGGTACTTCTCGGTCTCCGCGACGTGCAGCTGGCGCTCCCCGCGAGCGGCGATGACGGCCCCGAGCGTCGTCTCTGGTGGCTCCGGCGCGAATGCGATCGGATACGGCCAGCCCTCCTGGTACTCGGTCATCGTCGTGAATCGCCGCACGGTCCCGGCGCCGCCGCGATCGATCTCATCAAACGCGGGGTCGGCGAGCGCGCGGGTGATCTCGCGCATCCGGTCGGGGCGGAAGTTGAGACCCAGCACCGAGTCATCGGGGCGAATCCGGGCCTCCTCCCCGACCAGGCTCGGCTCGATGAACTCATCGGTCTCGCCGCGCTCGTAGGCCGCGCGGGCGGCCTGCGCGCCAGTCTCGAAGCTGTAGTCAGCCCGCCCGTGGACGAGCAGGTCGTATGCCTTCTGGACCCGGTCCCAGCGCTTGTCGCGGTCCATCGCGAAGTAGCGCCCGACGACGCTCCCGATCCGGCCGCCGCCGGCCTCGGTCAGCTTGCCTCCAAGCCGTTCGAGGTAGCCGGCGCCTGCCTTGGGCAGCGTGTCGCGACCGTCAGTGAAGGCGTGCACCACGAGGTCGGGCACCTCGAGCTGTGCGGCGAGTTCGATCAGCGCCTCTAGGTGGAGCAGGCTCGAGTGCACGCCGCCGTCGGACACGAGACCGATCAGGTGTACGCGCTCGGCACCAGTCAGCGCCGCCCGGATCGTCTCGTTGGCCGCCAGCTCGCCCTGCTGCACCGCGACGTCGATCCGCGTCAGGTCCTGCATCACGACGCTGCCGGCGCCGAGGTTGAGGTGACCAACCTCGGAGTTGCCCATCTGGCCCTCGGGCAGCCCGACCGCGAGCCCGCTGGCGGTCAGGGTCGTGGTCGGATAAGAGCTCCAGAGCTCGTCGAACACCGGCGTGTCGGCGGCCGCGATCGCGTTGCCGGGACCGGCCTCGGCCAGCCCCCAGCCATCGAGCACGATCAGAGCGGCCCGCGGCACCGGCAACGTTGCGGACGTCATCTACCCGGCCGCCGCGACGATCGCCGCGAACGACTCCGGATCGAGGCTCGCGCCGCCGACCAGCGCTCCGTCGATGTCAGGCAGCGCCAGTAGCTCGGCCGCGTTGTCCGGCTTGGCGCTGCCGCCATACAGGATCCGCGTCCGCTGTGCCTGCTCGGGCGAGCGGTCGGCAACCAGCGCCCGGACGAACGCGATCGCATCCTGCGCCTGCTCGGTGGTCGCGACCTGCCCGGTCCCGATCGCCCAGATCGGCTCGTACGCGATCACGATCTCCCCCAACCGGTCCGCATCGATCCTCGCCAGGCCCTCCTGCACCTGGTGGCGAAGCTTGCGCTCGGTGTCGCCGGCCTCGCGCTCCTCCTCGGTCTCGCCCACGCACAGCACGGTCAGCAGCCCGGCCTCGAGCGCAGCCGGAACCTTGAGCGCCAGCGCGCGGTCGGTCTCGCCGAACAGCTCGCGCCGCTCGGAATGTCCGAGGATCACGCCCTGGACGCCGATCTCGTTCAGCATCGGCGCCGACACCTCGCCCGTGAATGCCCCACTGGCCGCCTGGTGCATGTTCTGGGCATAGACCGCGACTCGCGAGCCGCGCGTCGAATCGACCATCGCCGCCAAAGCGGTGAACGGCGGGCAGATCGCGACCTCGGTCCGCTCCACGGCGGACACGCGCGGCAGCAGCGCGGCGATGAACTCCTCGGCCTCCGCGACCGTCTTGTTCATCTTCCAGTTGCCCGCGATCAACGGGGTGCGCGCGCTCATCGCAGCACCTCGACGCCCGGCAGCGTCCGGCCCTCGATCAGCTCGAGCGCGGCGCCGCCGCCGGTCGAGAGGTGCGTGACCTCGTCGGCGAGGCCGAACTTCGCCAGCGCCGCCGCGGAGTCGCCGCCACCGACGACCGTCACCCCGGGTGCGGCCGCAACCGCGCGGGCGACGGCCCGCGTCCCGGCGCTGAACGGCTCGAGCTCGAAGGCACCCATCGGTCCGTTCCAGAACACGGTACCGGCGGTGAGAATGATCTCTTGGTAGGCCTCGGCGGTGCGGGTGCCGATGTCGAGCCCCATCGTCCCGTTGGGCACGTCAATGCCGTCGAGCGGCTGCGGCGTCGCGTCGGCACCGAAATGGTCGCCGACCACGAGGTCGCTGGGCAGCGCGATCGTCGCCGACGCCGACCGCGACTCGGAGATCTCCTCGCGCGCCAGCTCGACATCCTCGGGCGAGCAAAGCGAATCGCCCACCGAGTGGCCTTGGGCGGCGAAGAACGGAAAGCACATCGCGCCGCCGATCAGGATTGTGTCGGCGACCCGCATGAAGGACTCGATCACGCCGAGCTTGTCGCTGACCTTGGCGCCGCCGAGGACGGCCACCAACGGCCGTGACGGGTTCTCGAGCAACCCGCTCAGCGCCCGCACCTCGCGCTCGAGCAGCAGCCCCGCGGCCCGTTCGTCAAACAGGCGAGCCGCACCCTCGGTCGACGCGTGGGCGCGGTGCGCGGACCCGAACGCGTCATCGACATAGACGTCGGCCAGCCCTGCGAGCGCCCGCGCCAGCTTGGGGTCGTTGCTGGTCTCACCGGGCTCGAAGCGGATGTTCTCGAGCAGCAGCACGTCGCGATCGTCGAGTTGCTCGGCGAGCGCCGCGACGTCATCGCCGACGCCGGGCGGCGCCAGCTGGACCTCCGCCCCGAGCAGCTCCGAAAGACGTTCTGCGACGGGCTTCAGAGAGAGGCTCGGATCGATGCCCTGCGGCCGGCCCAGATGGGAGACCAGCACCAGCGCCGCGCTGTGATCGCGCAGCCACTCGATCGTCGGCAGCGCAGCGCGGATCCGCGTGTCGTCGGCGACCCGGCCAGCCTCGAGCGGCACGTTGAAGTCGACCCGGACGAGCGCCCGCTTGCCGCTCAGATCGCCGAGATCCGCGAGCTTTCTCACAGCACGCGCTGAACGAGGTCCACGATCCGGTTGGAGTAGCCCCACTCGTTGTCATACCAAGATACGACCTTGACCATCGTCCCGTCCATCACCGACGTCAGCGGCGCATCGAGGATCGAGGAGGCCGGGTTCTTGACGATATCCGACGAGACGATCGGATCCTCGTTGTAGATCAGCAGCCCCTGCAACGGGCCGGCGTCCGCGGCCGCCTTGAAGGCCGCGTTGACCTCCTCGGCGGTCGTTTCGCGCTCGCACTCGACGGTCAGGTCGACGACGCTCCCGACCGGGACCGGCGCGCGGATCGCGAACCCGTGCAGCTTGCCGTTGAGCTCGGGGATCACGAGTCCGATCGCCTTCGCGGCGCCGGTCGAGGCCGGGATCAGGTTGACGGCCGCGGCGCGGGCGCGGCGCAGGTCGCGGTGGGGCATGTCCTGGAGCCGCTGGTCGGCGGTGTAGGCGTGGATCGTCGTCATCAGGCCGTGCTTGATCCCCACCGTCTCGTTCAGCACCTTGGCGAGCGGCGCCAGGCAGTTGGTCGTGCAGGAGGCGTTGGAGATCACCTCGTGCTCGTCGGCGTCGTAGACCTCGTCGAAGTTGACGCCGAGCACGACGGTCACGTCGGGGTTCGTCGCGGGAGCGGAGATCACGACCTTCTTGGCCCCGGCGTCGATGTGCTTGGAGGAGTTCTCGCGGTCCGTGAACAGGCCGGTGGACTCGATCACCACGTCCGCGCCCAGCTCTCCCCAGGGGAGCGCAGCCGGGTCGCGCTCGGCGAACAGGCGGATCTCATTGCCGTCGACCCGCAGCCCGGTCGCGGTCGCCTGCACCTTGCCCGGGAAGCGGCCGTAAGTCGTGTCGTACTTGAGCAGATGGGCGGTCGTCTCGGGGTCGCCGATGTCGTTGGCAGCCACCCACTCGATCTCGGCTCCACTCTCATAGGCCGCTCGGAACACGTTGCGGCCGATTCTCCCGAAGCCGTTGATTCCGACACGTACGGCCATTGCGCGCTTCCTCCAGGACGGGTTCGACAAAGAACGCCGGACCGCGGCAGCGTCCGCACCGGCCCGCGACAGGCTACCTAAACAGGCGTGCGCCCCCGGGTCAGCGCCGCGATACGACCTCGACCCGCAGCCCGTCCGGGTCGCGCAGATAACCGGCGTAGTAGCGGCGCCCGTACTGGGGCCGCTGCCCGGGGCTCCCCTCGTCTCGCCCACCGTTGTCCAGCCCGGCCGCGTGCGCGGCATCGACGGCCGCCTTGCCGCTCGCCTCGAGCGCCAGGTGGCCGTAGCCAGGCGCTGGACGCAGCCCCCGGACAACGAACCAGATCGTCGGCGCGTTGACGCCGTAGGCGACCGCCTGCTCGTAGTCGTGCATCCGCCGCGCCCCGAGCGCGAAGAACACCGCATCGTAGAAGCGGGTGGTGCGGGCGAGCTCTGAGACCTCGAACCCGACGTGGTCGATCAAGCGGGCCTCGTCACGTCTCGGTGCATGACCTCGACCAGGTAGCCGCTCGAGTTCGCGTAGCGGCGCTCGAGGTGCTCGGCGATCGCCACCGACCGGTGGCGGCCGCCCGTGCAGCCGATCGCGACGACCAAGTGTGCCTTGCCCTCGCTGAGGTATTGCGGCAGCAGGTAGTCGAGCAGCGAATCGAGGTGCTCGTAGAAGCGGTCGAGCTCGCCGGTCGCGTTGATGAACGCCACGACGCGCTCGTCGCTGCCGGTCAGCGGTCGCAGGTCCGGCTCGTAATGCGGGTTGGGCAAGAAGCGCACGTCCAACATCAGGTCGGCGTCGCGGCTCGGGCCGTATTTGAAGCCGAAGCTCTGGAACGTGACCGCGAGCCGGCCGGGGGTGCGGGTGGGCAGCAGCTCGTCGGCCAGCTTTCGCCTCAGCATCGCGGCGGTCAGTCCGCTGGTGTCGATCACGACCGAGGCCTGCTCTCGCAACGGCGCCAGCAGTTCGCGCTCGCGAGCGATCCCTTCAGCCACGCTGCCATGCGGCGTCAACGGATGGCGCCGCCTGGTCTCCTTGTAGCGCGTCAGCAGCGCCTGCTCGTCGGCTTCAAGGAACAGGACGCGGTGGTGCAGCCCGCGGCGGTCGAGGTCGGCGAGCATCTCTGAGAGCCCCTCGAAATAGCTGCCGCCGCGGACGTCGGACACGACCGCGGCGTGAGAGACCTTCGAGCCGGTGTGCATGAACAGCTCGACGAGCGAGCGAATCATCTCCGACGGCAGGTTGTCGACGCAGAAGTAGCCCTCGTCCTCAAAGGCGGCCATCGCGGTCGACTTGCCGGCGCCCGAGAAGCCGGTGATCACGACCAGGTCCTTGAGCGCCGATCCTTCCATCCTTTGCAAAGTCTGATCGCAACCGCGGACGGGGGTGTGAATCGGTCGCATAGCCGGTTGTGCCAATATCGCGGCCAGTGCTACGCCGCTGCGCCGCAATCGTCGCCGTAGCGGCGCTCGGAGTCATGACGCTGGGCACCGCGGGCGCATCTGCAGCGCCACCGGGCCAGGCGGCCGACGTGCTCTCCGCGAGCGTGTCGGGCACGCAGACGGGCCAGGGGCTGGCGCCCGGGTTCGTGGGTGTGTCGTTCGAGTACCGGGCGCTGCATCAGTACACCGGGCGCGATCCGCTCGCGGTCGATCCGGTGCTGGTCGCACTGCTCAGAGGGCTCGCTCCGGGACAGTCGCCGGTGATCAGGATCGGCGGTGACAGCACTGACGGGACCTGGTGGCCGATCCCCGGGATGATCGGGCCCGGCGGCATCTACTACCGGCTGACCGACGGCTGGCTGCGCGTGGCCCACGCGCTCGCCGCTGAGCTCAATGCGAAGCTGATCCTCGGGATCAACCTCGCCGCCGGGCGGCCGGCGATCGCCGCCGCCGAGGGTCGCGCGCTGCTGGCCGGGATCGGGCGCCAGTACATCCAGGCGTTCGAGATCGGCAATGAGCCGGATCTGTACGGGGCGTTTCCGTGGTACCGCGACCGCCGCGGCCACCTGCACTGGTCCCGCGGGCGCCGCTACGGCCTCAGTGACTACATCCAGGAGTTCGGCCGCTGGAGCCGCGCGCTGCCCAACGTGCCGCTCGCCGGCCCAGCCGCCTCGGGGCCTGGGTGGATGCGCAAGCTCTCGAAGCTGATCTCGGCGCAGCGGCGCCTGAAGATGGTCACCTACCACCGCTACCCGCTGCGCGCGTGCGTCAACGATCCCGCCGACGCCGGCTACCCATCGATTCCCAACCTGCTCGCCGACAGCTCCTCGAGCGGGCTCGCGCAGGGGCTGGCGCCGTTCGTGGCGGTCGCCCACCGCCACTCGCTGCCGTTTCGCGTGACCGAGATCAACTCTGCTTCGTGCGAGGGCGCCAAGGGCGTCAGCGACACGTTCGCCTCGGCGCTGTGGGCGCTGGACACGATGTTCGACATGGCCAGCGTCGGCGTCAACGGCGTCAACTTCCACATGCTGCCGGGCTCCAACTACGAGCTGTTCACGCCGTCGCAGACGGCGAACGGGACATGGCAGGCGTTCGTGCACCCCGAGTACTACGGGTTGCTGATGTTCTCGCAGGCGTTTCCGCCCGGCGCCCACCTGCTCGATGTCGGCGCCCCGAGCGGCCCGGTCAAGGTGTGGGCGACCCAGGACAGCACCGGCGTCGTCCGCGTGACGCTGATCAACAAGGACCCGAGCGCCGAGCACGATGTCGTGCTGACCGTGCCGGGCGGCTCGACCTCGGGGTCGCTCGAAACGCTGTCGGCGCCGAGCATCAGCTCGACCGACGGGGTCACGCTCGGCGGCCAGTCGTTCGGCGACGAGACGACCACCGGTACGCTGCCCACCCCACAGACGACCCGCTCGTGCCGGCGGGCGACACGTACACGGTGCCGCTGCCGGCCGGCTCAGCGGCGCTGCTGACGATCGGGGCGAGCTAAACGCCGGTCTTGTGGAGCTCGCGGTACATGTCGCGAGCCAGCTTGCCCGGCACCCCCGGGACCGACGCGAGCTCCTCGCTGGAGGCCGCGAGGATCGCGTCCGGAGAGCCGAAATGCGCCAGCAGCGCCCGCTTGCGGGCCGGCCCGACGCCCGGCAGGTCGTCGAGCACCGAGGCGGTCATCGCCCGATCGCGGCGGATCCGATGATGGGTGATCGCGAACCGGTGGGCCTCGTCACGGACCCGCTGCAACAGCTGCAGTTCGGGGGTGTCGTGGGCGAGTGCGAGCGGCGCCGCGCGGCCGGGGATGTACACCTCTTCGATTCGCTTGGCGAGCGAGATCACGGTCACGCCGCGCTCCCGGAACCCCTGCAGCGCCCGCAGGCCGGCCGACAGCTGGCCCTTGCCGCCGTCGATCACCACCACGTTCGGCAGCGCCGCGAAGCTCGGGTCGTAGTCCTTGTCGTGCGGGGACACCTCGCGCTGCTGCTGCCAGCGCGCCATCCGCCGCGCGAGGACCTCCTCCATCGACGCGAAGTCGTCCGGGCCACCGTTATCGGGCGCGCCGTCGCCGAACACCTTGAAGCGGCGGTAGTCGGACTTCTTCGGCGCTCCGCCGTCGAACACCACCATCGACGCAACCGTGTTGGTGCCCATCAGGGTCGAGATATCAAAGCACTCGATCCGCAGCGGGATCGTGTCGAGCCCGAGCGCCTGCTGGAGGCCGTCGAGTGCTTCGACCCGCTGCTGACGGCGACGCTCGGAGCGCAGCTTCTCCTGGTCGATCGACAGCCGCGCGTTGCGCTCGGCGAGCTCGAGGATCCGGAGCTTGTCGCCGCGCTCGGCGGCCCGGATCTCCACAGCGCTGTCACGGCGCGCGCTCAGCGCCTCGGCCAGCGGCCCGTTCTGGCCAACCTCCCGCTGCACGACCAGCAGCGGCGGCACTGACATCGCGCTCGCGTAGTACTGGAGGATGAACGCCTCGGCGACCTCGGGCAGCGCGGCGCCGGCGGCGTTGTCGAGGTAGAAGCTCTGGCGGTCCGAGAGCACCCCGTCGCGGACCTGGAACACCTGCGCGTTGGCTTCGCCGGAGTCGGCATCGATCGCGATCGCGATCGCATCGAGCGAGCCGGCGCCCTCGTGCGCGACCCGCTGGCGCTCGAGCAGCGAGCGGATCGCGCGCAGGCGGTTGCGCTCGCGGGCCGCGTCCTCGAAGCGCTGCTCGTCGGAGGCCTGCTTCATCTCGCGCTCGAGTCCGCGCTCGATCTCCTTGTAGCGGCCGCTCAAGAAGTCGATCACGCCGTCGATGCTGCGGCGGTACTGCTCCTTGTCGACGTAGCCGACGCACGGCGCCTCGCAGCGCTTGATGTAGTAGTCCAGGCACGGCGAGCCGCTGCGGCGTCCCGGTTCAGGCCCCTCGCAGGAGCGGAACATGAACACCTTGCCGAGCACCTCGAGCGTCGCCCGCACGCGCTTCGCGTTCGAGTAGGGCCCGAAGTAGGCGCGGTCGCGCCGGTGGCGCTCGCGGGTGAAGTAGACCCGCGGGAAGTCCTCGTCGAGCGAGATCGCGATGTACGGATAGGACTTGTCGTCCCGGAGGCGGATGTTGAGCCGAGGCTTGTACTGCTTGATGAAGTTCTGCTCGACCAGCAGCGCCTCTGACTCCGTGTGGACGACGAGCGCCTCGATCTGATCGATCATCTCGAGGATCTCGCGGCCGGCGCGGGTGCTGGGGTTCGAGAAGTGAGAAGCGACCCGCTTCTTGATCGACTTCGCCTTGCCGACGTAGATCACCTTGCCGCGCTTGTCACGGAACAGGTAGACCCCGGGCTCGTCCGGGAGCTCGCGACGGCGGTCGGCTGGGAAGACTGACATCCGTTTTCGAGGATAGAGCCGGGCGCTTGGAACGTTCTCGTCCATCAGTGGACGACTCGCTGCCTCGAGGCCAACTGACCGTGAACGAGAGCGCCACTCCACCCGTCCCGAGGACGAGCCCGAGCAGCGCCACCACCTCCCCCCGCCCGAGCTCGGATGGTTCGGCGCGTAGGTCCCGAGCGCCGGGTCTGAGGTTGACGCCCGGGTCGGGGCGTCCCGAGCGCGTGGATCACGAACGCGATCGCGACCACGAGCCCGAGCAGGACGGCGATCCGGCCGCCCCGCCAGCCGCCGAGCGCGACCGCGAACAGGCCTGCGGCGAGCACCGCCAGCAGAACGTCGACGATCGAGTAGACCTGCCACGCGGTCGGGTCGCGCGGGATGCCGATCAGCGCCGAAGTGTGCCGTAACGGGCCAGGAACGCCGGCGAGAACTGGTGGCTCCAGGTCAGAAACAGCGATAGCAACAGCGATGGCGCGCCGAGCACCATCAGCCAGTCTGCGATCGCCTCGCGCATTCCCTTGCTCACGGCGGCGGCAGTGTACGCCGCGCGTAGTCGCCCCGAGCCCGCGACGCGCGTAAGGTGTGCCCGGATGGCGACCACCGCCTTTCGCACCTGCCCGCTGTGTGAGGCGACGTGCGGCCTCGAGATCGAACTCGACGGCGAGCAGGTGGTCTCGATCCGCGGCGACCGCGACGACGTCTTCAGCCACGGCTTCATCTGCCCCAAGGGCTCGGCACTGCGCAGCTGCATGACGATCCCGATCGCGTGACGACGCCGCTGATCCGCGACGGCGACGGCTTTCGCCCCGCGTCCTGGGACGAGGCATTCGAGCTGATCGATGCAAAGCTCGCGCCGCTGCTGGCCGCCGACCGTAACTCGGTCGCCGTCTACCTGGGCAACCCCAACGCCCACAACCTTCGAACATGCTCTACCTGCGGGTGCTGACCCGCGCGCTCGCGAGCCGCAACGTCTTCTCGGCGAGCACCGTCGACCAGTACCCCAAGCAGATGGCCTCGGCGCTGATGTTCGGAACCGGCACCACCGTCCCGGTCCCCGATATCGACCGCACTGACTACCTGCTGATGCTCGGCGCCAACCCGCTCGCCTCGAATGGCAGCCTGATGACTGCGCCTGACGTACGCGGACGGCTGCGCGCGATCCGCGCCCGCGGGGGCAAACTGGTGGTGATCGACCCCCGGCGCACGCGGACCGCGCGCGAGGCGGACGAGCACCGCTTCATCCGCCCCGGGACCGACGCTCTGTTCCTGGCGGCGCTCGTCAACGTGCTGTTCGGCGAGGGTCTCGCCGACCCCGGCGAGCGGATCGCCGCGCTGTGCGACGGCCTGCAGGAGGTGCGCGAGCTCGCGGCTCCGTTCACGCCGGAGGCGGTGGCGCCGCTGACCGGGATCACCGGCGCCGAGATCCGCCGCATCGCGCGCGAGCTCGCCGCTGCCCCGACGGCGGCGGTCTACGGGCGGATCGGCACCTGCACGCAGGAGTTCGGGACGCTCGCGAGCTGGCTGATCGACGTCGTCAACGTGTTGACCGGCAACCTCGACCGCGAGGGCGGGGCGATGTTCCCGCTGGCGGCAGCCGGCGCCGCGAACGCCGCCGGCCAGCCCGGACGCGGCCGCGGGGTGCGCTTCGGGCGCCACAACAGCCGCGTCCGCGGGCTGGGCGAGCTGTTCGGCGAGCTCCCGGTCGCGTGCATGGCCGAGGAGATCGACACCCCGGGGGAGGGGCAGGTCCGGGCGCTGATCACGATCTCCGGCAATCCGGTGATCTCGACCCCGAACAGCGGCCGGCTCGAGGCCGCGCTCGGCGAGCTCGACCTGATCGTCAGCCTCGACGTGTACGTCAACGAGACCACGCGCCACGCCGACGTGATCCTGCCCGCGCCCTCGCCTCTGCGGCGCAGCCACTACGACCTCGCGCTGTACCAGTTCGCGGTCCGCAATGTGGCGCACTACTCACCGCCGGCGCTGCCGCCCCAGGACGAGCTGCCGGACGAGTGGGTGACGCTGCTGCGGCTGACCGGCATTGTCGCCGGGCTCGGGCCTGACCCCGACACAGCGGCGCTCGACGAGACCGTCGCGCGGGCGCTCGTCCAGCGCGAGCTGGAGACGCCCGGATCGCGCGTCGGCGACCTGAGCGCCGAGCAGATGATGGCCGCGCTCGCGCCGCGGGTCGGCCCCGAGCGGCTGCTCGACCTGCTGCTGCGCGCGGGACCGTACGGGGATCGCTTCGCCGCCCAGGTCGTCGCAGCGGCGCCACCGCCATCACGGCCACGGTAACGGCAACGGCAGCGGCGGCCTGAGCCTCGCAAAGCTCGAGCAGGCGCCGCACGGGATCGACCTCGGGCCGCTGCGGCCACGGCTGCCGGAAGCGCTGCGCACCCGGAGCGGCAAGATCGAGCTCGTGCCCGAGCCGATCGTCGCCGACGTCGCGAGGCTGCGCGAGGCGCTGGCGCGGCGGCCGCACGACGGCCCGGTGCTGATCGGTCGCCGCCACCTGCGCTCAAACAACTCGTGGATGCACAACCTCCGGTGCTGGTCAAGGGAAGTCGCGCTGCACGCTCCAGGTCCACCCGCGGATGCCGAGCGCTAGCGCTGACCGACGGCGAGCGAAGCCGCGTGCGTTCGCGCACCGGCGCGGTTGTGGCGGAGGTCGAGGTCACTGACGAGGTGATGCCGGGCGTCGTCAGCCTCCCCCACGGCTGGGGCCAGGACTTCGAGCGCACCCGGCTCCCGGTCGCCGCCGCCCACGCCGGCACCAACAGCAACGTGCTCGCCGACGAGCTGCTCGTCGACGCGGTCTCGGCAACGCGGTCCTGAACGGGATCCCCGTCCAGATCGAGCCGGCCGCGCCCCGGGCTCAGTACCTGCGCGCCGCCAGCAGCACTGCGCAGGCGACGTAGATCCCGGCGCCGATCAGCAGCAGCCAGGCCACCGATCCGGCGCTCGTCGCGGTCAGCTGCGGGGTCGCAGTCAGCGTCGGGACGAGCACGCCGAGCGCGGCGTAAAGGGCCGCCCGCCGCCCGTCGCCGATCGAGTAGAGCTCGGTCCGGTGCTCGCGATACATGACTGACGCGACCCACCCGATCGCGGCGAGGAACACGAGCGAGACGCCGCGATGAACACGCCCGCCCCGATCCCGGCCCCGGGCGCGAACGCGATCAGCGCCGCGAGCACGAGCACGATCCCGACGTTGCGCAGGTTAGGTCACAGTGATAAGGGTACGCCGCCGTCAGCGCGACGGCAGCAGGTCCGAATGCGCCGGCTCCGGGGGCGGACGCTCGGAGCTGTGATCGCGCTCCGCCGACTCCTCATGCGGGGCGGCCTCCCCATCGGCCGGCTCGGCCGCGAACCGGTAACCGACCCCGAAGTGCGTGTGCACGTAGCGCCACCGCGGCGAGACCCGCTCAAGCTTCTGGCGCAGCTTGCGAACGAACACGTCTACGGACCGGTCCCCGCGGGCCATCGTGTAGCCCCAGACGCGCTGGTAGATGTCCTCGCGCTCGAGCACCCGTCCATCGGCGGTCGCGAGCTGGTAGAGCAGCTCGTACTCCTTGCGCGACAGGGACGCCGCCTCGCCGTCGGCGTAGGCGTCGAAGCGGTCAGGCCGGATCGAGAGTTCGCCGGCACCGATCGTCTCCTCCTGGACCGGGATCTCGCCGGCCCGCCGGCGGCGCAGCACAGCTTCGATCCGGGCCACGAGCTCCTCTGGATGGCAGGGCTTGTTGATCCAGTCGTCGGCGCCACCGCGCAGCGCGCGGACGCGATCGGCGACCGGCGCCGGGGCGCTGATCGCGATCAGCGCGAGGCCGGGCAGTGCCCGCGAGGTCCACTCGATGTAGTCGAGGCCGGTCAGCGCGGGGTTGACGACCAGCGCGTGGAGCCGCATCGCCGCCAGTTGCTCGGGAACCGCCGCGTAGCCAAGCAGCTCCCGTTCCCAGCGAAGCGCGGCAAAACGCCGGTCGAGAACAGTGACGAGCCCGCTGTCGTCGTCTATCAGCGCGACACGCCTCGGCATCTAACTCCGGATAGTAGAGGGGTCGCGGGACAGCAATTGGCGCTGGGCCCCGATGCTCACCGGGGCCCAGCACCAGGCGGATTACGAGGCTGGGGGACTCGACCCCAGACCGAGCGCCGCGAGAATCTGGTTGAGCTGGAGTTGCGTCAGCCCTGCGGACAGGCTGCCGATCCCGAGCTGGTTGAGCAGATTCTGTACTTGGGTCGTCGACAGGTTCACGCCGAGGCCGCTGAGCAGGTTCTGCAGCCCCGTCAGGGTCGTGATCCCTCCGCCGCCCGCGACGCCACAGAGCAGCTGACCCAGCAGGCCGTTGTTGGGCATCGCGTTGATCGTGACGACGACCGGATCGGCGTGGGTCTTGCCGTACAGATCGACGACCAGACCGAGCAGATCCAGGTGCAGCGGGCCGAGGACCAGCTTCAGGACCTGGCAGGTCTGCGGCTGGGCCTGCGCGGACTTCGCCGCAGACGACTCCGAGGCCTTGAAGACCGTCAGTGGCTTGCCGCCGAGACGATGGTTGAGCGCGTGCGCGAGCTTCGCCATACGGGGGAACGTCACCTTCGCGTGCGCGAGGCCGCAGAAGAGATCCCCAAGGACTCGGCCTTGCTGTGCGTACACGTCGAGACTGATGTATGAGGTCGTGACCTGAACTCCGAGCAGCTCGAGGTCGAGCGGCGCCAGACGGAGCGTGATCACGTTGCAACGTCCACCGCTGCTTTTGGCCACCGCGGCGAAGCTCACAGGTGCGGTGTCGCGGGTGACGCCCGAGCCCGAGTGGAGCTTTCCGCTCAGCGTTCCATCCGCGACCAGCACCAGCCGCGGTCGCGCGGAACCGAGTGATCTTGGCAGTCATCGAGAGCCTCGATGAGGTGGCGACGCGGGTTGTGGTGCCTGTGCTCGCGTTGGCGGGCAGCGCCACAATGCCAGCGACGACGAGCGCTGACAGGACGGCTGGGACGAGCTTTCGCATCGTCTCCTCCCTTTTTGATTGAGGTGATCCCGCGCGGGCTCTACCCCTAAAGGAATGCCACCAAGCCGGTCGGCGATCCGAAGACAGGGGAATCGGTCACCATGCGGACAATCCGCCGCCGGCGACGGTCAGAGAAGGCCTACCCAACAACTGCCTCCCAGCGCTCGTAGAGCTCGGAGACGGCGCGCTTTGCCTGCTCGTGGCGGGAGGTCGAGCGCGCCGTTGCCTCGGGCGTCGACCAGGCGGCCGGGTCCGCGAGCTCGTCCTCGATCGCCCGCAGCGCCGCTTCGGCCGCCTCGATCTGGCGCTCGAGCTGGCCCTCGCCGCCGGTGGCTGCCTTGCGCGCGGCCCGGTTGGCTCGCTTGGCCACGGGCCGCGCGGGCTTCTGCTTCAGCACCTGCGGCGCGGCCAGAGCCTTCTGCTCCGCCCCCCGCCGCGCGGCTTCCTGCTTGGCAGCCGGAGCCTTCCCCCGCTGTTCGCGGACCCGCACATACTCAGGCCACCCTCCGACATAGCTGTGCAAACCGCGATCCTCGAGCGCGATCGTGCGCGTGCCGATCGCATCGAGCAGCGCGCGGTCGTGCGAGACCAACAGCAGCGAGCCGGCGAACCCATTCAGCGCCGCCTCGAGCGCTTCGCGGCTCTCGAGGTCAAGGTGGTTGGTGGGCTCGTCGAGGATCAGGACGTTGGCGCCGGAATGGACGAGGATCGCCAGTGACAGCCTGCGCCGCTCGCCGCCGGAGATGCCGTCAAGCGGCTTTTCGGCGTCTTCGCCCGAGAACAGGAACCTCCCCAGCAGCGCCCGTGCCTTGCCCGGCGTCAGCCCGGTCGCCCGCTGCGTCGCTTCGAGCACGGTCCGTGAAGTGCCGAAAGCGAGCTCGTCGGCGTGCTGGGACAGAAAGCCAATCTTGACGTTGTGCCCGGTGCGCAGCTTGCCCTCGACGAGCTCCCGCCGGCCGGCGAGCGTCTCGATCAGGGTCGTCTTGCCGGCCCCGTTGGGGCCGACCAGTGACACGTGCTCGCCGCGCTCGAGCCACAGATCTACGTGCTTGAGCAGTTGCTTGTCACCGGCCGACAGCGAGGCGTTCTCGAGCTCGAAGATCACACGCCCGCTTCGCTCGGGCGGCTTGAACGCAAACTCGAGCCCAGCGCCGTCGACCGGGTCACGCGAGAGGCGCTCGATCTTGTCCAGGCGCTTGACGCGCGACTGCGCCTGACGCGCCCGCGTGCCGGCGCGGAAGCGGGTCACGAACCGTTCAAGGCGCTCGATCTCGGCCTGCTGGCGCTCGATCGCGCGCCCGAGTGCGAGCTCCCGAGCCGCCTTCTCGCGCCGCCAGGCGTGCCAGGGTCCGTCGAAGAACCTGCCCTTCCCGGCCTCGAGCTCGAGCACCGAGGTACCTACAGCCTCCAGAAACCAGCGGTCGTGAGCTACCAGGACGATCGCGGCGTCAAGGCTCACGAGGTGCGCTTCGAGCCATTCGAGCGAGGCGATGTCGAGGTGGTTGGTGGGTTCGTCGAGCAGCAGCAGGTCGGGCGCGCCCGCCAGCGCCCGGCCGAGCGAGGCGCGGGTCAGCTCGCCGCCGGAGAACGTGTCCAGCGAGCGATCGAGGTCTCTCCCGTCTCTGAACCCCAGCCCGTGCAGCGTCGACAGCGCGCGCTCGCGCCAGTTGTAACCGCCGGCGTGCTCGAGCCGCGCCTGGGCGCGCGCGTAGCGGTTGAGCGTCGCCTCGTCGTGGGCCCCCTGAGCCATCGCCTGCTCGAGCTCTGACAGCTCGCGCTCGATCGCCACCAGCTCGGCGGCCCCCGACAGCACGTAGTTGCGCAGCGACAGGCGCCGCTCGCGTGGGGGGCGCTGGTCGTGCAGGGACACCTTCGCCCCCTTCGCGAGCACCAGCTCGCCGGAGTCGATCGAGTCCTCGCCGGCCAGCATCCGCAGCAGCGTCGTCTTGCCGGCGCCGTTTCGTCCCGAGAGCGTCATCCGGTCGCGGCGCTCGAGCTTGAACGAGATTCCGCGCAGCAGGGGCTCACCCGCGATGTCCTTGCCGAGGTCCGATGCGATCACGACCGCCATGTGCCTGATGGTAGGCGGCGGCCGCGCGATCGCTAGGATCGCGTCGCATGAGTACGCCCGCGTACCAGCCACTCGTGCCGGGCCCGCTGCTGCCGGCCAGAACCCTCGAGCTCCCCGGCCGCGGCGAGGTGTTCCTGCGCGATAGCGGCGGCGATGGGCCGCCGCTGATGCTCCTGCACGGGTGGATGGCGAGTGCCGACCTCAATTGGCACGCCTCCTACGACCCGCTGGTGCATGCCGGATACCGCGTGCTGGCGATCGACCATCGCGGCCACGGCCGCGGGATGCGGCCGCTGACGCCGTTCCGGCTCACCGACTGCGCGACTGACGCGGCGCTCGCCGTGCAGCAGCTCGGGCTCGCGCCCGCGACCTTCGTCGGCTACTCGATGGGCGGCGCGATCGCACAGCTGGTCGCCCGCGACCACCAAGAGCTGGCAAGCGCGATCGTGCTCAGCGCGACCGCCCAGCACTGGCAGGACCGCGAATCGACCCGGTTGTTCAGGTGGATGGGGCCGATGGGCCTGACGCTGTCAGTGGCTCCGCGGGCGGCCTGGTCGGCCGGCTTCAAGCGCCTGAAGTTCCCAAACTCGCCGTACACGGCGTGGTTGCTGTCGGAGATGATGCGGCACTCGGCGCGCGACCTCGCCGAGGCCGGCCGCGAGCTGGGGCGTTTCGACTCGCGGCCCTGGCTGGGCTCGGTCACGGTTCCGGCCGCATTCGTGCTCACGACCCGGGACCGCGGCGTCCCGCCCCACAAGCAGCGCGAGCTCGCGTCCGCGGCCGGCGCGAGCGTGTTCGAGGCGGCGATCGATCACCTCCAGGTGAGCTCGCGGGCCGACGAGTTCAACCCGGCGCTGCTGAAGGCGATCGAGTCCGTCTCGCCGGCGGCGGCCGTAGCACCGGGCCGAGCCATCGGTTAATCTCACGGGCAGTGCGCCGCGCCCGTTTGATCGTCGGTCTGACCACGTTCGCTTTCGCGCTGCTGACGTTCGCCCCCGCGGCGCTCGCGGCCGCCGACGATGGCCAGGGCTGGTACGGCGAGACCACGGACCCGGCGATCACGAAGGTGATGTTCATGGTGATCGCGTTCTTCCCGATCATCATCATCATCTTCTCGCTGATCCAGTGGCGGCTGGACAAGCGCAAGCACGCGAGGATGGACGCCGCCAAGGCCCGCCAGGCCAACGCCGACTGGCGCGGCGGGTGGTAGCAGGCTCAGGCCTCTGGCGACGGAGGCTCAGGCCTCTGGCGACGGCGCCTGCCCAGCGGCGGTGGGGTTCTGCGCGGCCATCGGCGCGTCCCGGGCGGGGGCGGCGACGGGCGGGTCCTGGGACTCCGCGGCATGCTCGAGCTCGATCATCTTCGCCTTCGCCTTCGGTAGCAGCACCGGGACGACGACGATCGGCAGCAGCAGCGGTAACAGCAGCAGGTGCAGCCAGTCCCAGAGCGTGTTGCCGGTAAAACCGGTCCACTTCCAATCGCCGAGGTAGCCCCCCAGCACCAGCAGCCCAAAGACCGCCGCGACGACGACCACGACTCGGGTATGCCGCCCGGTCCAAACGTCTCGGAGCTCGATCGCGAGCGGCGTCAAAGCGACCGCGAGCGGTAGCGCGACGAGGTTCAGCCAGTCCCAGAAGCTGTTGCCGGCGAAGCCGGTCCAAGCCCACGGAACCAGGTAGCCGGCCAGCACGATCACCGCGAACACGGCCGCGCCGGCGACCGCCGCACGCTTGACCGCCGGATCGAGCTTCGCGTCCCGAGAAAGCCAGATCGGCAGTACCGCGACCGCCAGCGGCAACAGCAGCAGGTGCAGCCAGTCCCACAGCGTCGCCGTATGACCGTTGATTCCGGTCCACGGCCAGCGGTGGGTATATCCGCCCCACAGGACGACCGCGACCGCCACTACCACGAGCACCAGCAGCCACGCCGGCGGTCGTCTGGCGTGCCCGGACTCCCCCTGCACCTCAGATCCTGAACACGGGGATCAGGCGCTGCTCGTGCTCGGCCTCGATCCGGGCGATCACCTCAATGTGCTCCTCGAGCCCCGAGCCCCGCAGCTTGGTCGCCAGCAGCTCGTCCACCTGGAAGATGCCGGCGCTGTTGGACATGCGGATCTCGACCCGCACGGCCCGGTCGCGCCCGGGCGAGATCTTGACCTCCTCGATCGCGTAAGCCGACAACGAGTGGATGTTCTGGTGGCCGGACTCGAACGGGATCCGGGAGCGTCCGCGGGCCATGTCGAGTGCGTCGGCGACGCGAACGATCCCGGCCTCGACCGTGAACGGCGCCCCCTGGCGGCGGTGGCCGATGATCGCGTGCAGGGACTCGGAGACGACAATCGAGCGCTCGGGCTCGTCGTAGACGCCTTCGAGCAGCGCCGGGAGCTTGTCGGCGGCCAGAAACAGCGAGTAGCGCTCATGGTCCTCGCGGTGGATCGACATCCCAACGCAATGCAGCAGGCAGGCGGCGGCGATCACCACTTCGGCGTCGCGCTCTCCGAGCCCGAAGTCGGCGACCACGCTGGGCGCGACCCCGCGGCGAAACAGCAAGCGGGAGAGGCGCAGCGCGATGTTGAGCACGATCTGGATGTGGACCCAGCTGTGGTCAGACATCCCCAGCCGGCGGGTGGCGTTGACCGCCGAGACGTGCCACCAGGCCTTCAGCTGTTCGTCGGAGTTGGCGGCTTCGAGCAGCCGCTCGAGACGGCGATTGCCCCGCATCGGCGCCCGCACGCGGACGTCGGCGAGCGCCTCGCGGACAGAAATCGGCGGCTCTTGCTCTTGCGTCACGTCCCGGAGGCTTCTAGCAGTACGCCCTCCCGAATTCCACCCTGGCCGACCAGCAGCGGCGTTCCGAAGGCGCGCGCAACTCCCTCGAGGATCAGCAGACCGGCCGGCAGCAGCCTCGCCCGCTGCGGGTCAATCGCGAACCGCAGCGCGATCTCGATCGACCGCTGACCGGCGAGCAGCGACAGGGAACGCTCGAGCGCCGCCTCGTCCAGAAGGCCGCCGGCCAGCCGACTGAGCGACGTGGCGCTGCCGCCGACGGCGACCGCCAGTGCCGGGGTCGGAACCTCCTCGAGTCGCTCGAGCTCGCCCGCGATCCGCGATCGCGCCCGCGCCAGCTGGTCGGCATCCGGCGGGTCGGCGGTCAGCTCGGAGTGCGCGAGCCCGCCGGAGCCGATCGGCAGCGAAGCCCACCAGCGGACTCGGTCAGGCGTGGAGCCGACGACCAGCTCCGAGGAGCCGCCACCCACATCGACGACTCCGAGCTCGCCCTCCGGCTGCTGCCCGAGCGTCCCGGCGACGCCGACGAACGCCAGCCGCGCCTCCTCTCGCGCGCTCAGGACCTCGACCGTCAGACCGGTCGCGTGGCGGATCGCCTCGCACAGTTCGCCGCCGTTGGCGGCGCTGCGGACCGCTTCGGTCGCGACCGCCCAGACCGCGCTCGCGCCGTGCTCGCGGGCGCTGCGGTGCTGGTCGAGCACGACCCCGACGACCTCGGCGATCTTCGCCGCGCGGAGCGTCCCGCACTCGAGCAGCTCGTGCCCGAGCCGCGTGAACGACCGCTCCTGGTGCACCCATTGCAGGCGGCCGAGATCGCGGTCGGCGACCAGCAGCCGGGTGGTGTTCGAGCCGATATCGATGCAGCCGAGCCGCAAGCCCCAAGTCAGACGCACGCCGGACACAGCCCGCGAGCGTTCCTCCGAGTGGGTCGACTGTTTCCAGGAGACCCACTAAACGAGCGTCTCACGCCCCTCGCCGATCGCCGGGGCATATTCGGGATCTGAGGCGGTCGGCGTGGTGACCGGTTCCTCGTCTGCCGGCGGGCGCGGCGGCATCATCGATGGCCGCAGGAGTACCCATGCGGCGCCCGCATACAGCAGCGAGCCGGCGGCACCGACCGCGAATGCGACGCGCGGATCGCTGATCTCTGTGATCAGGCCGCCGAGCACGATTCCGGCGCCGGGGGCGGCCTGTAGGACTGACTGGCTGAGGCTGATCACGAGCGCCATCCAGCGCTGCTCGGTGTACTCCTGCAGCAGCGTCGCCGCGGCGATCGAGGTGATCCCGTTGCCGAGGCCGCCGATCGCGGTGCCGATCACCGCCACGCCGATCGTCGGCGCCGCCGCCATCAGCGTGAAGCCGATCGTCAGCGCGATCCCGGAGACCGTCAGCAGCCAGCGAGCCGGTCGCCGCCGCCAGCGTACGAACACGGCACTTCCGACGACGGCCCCGACGCCCCAGCTCGAGAGCAATGCCCCGTAGCCGGCGGCGCCCGCGTGCAGCGTGCGCTGCGCGAACACGACCTCGACCGGGATCGAGATCGTAAACGCGATCGTCCCACCGAGCTGGAGCATCAACAGCGATCGCTGCGCGTAGTTTCCCCGCACATGCCGCAGCGCTTTGCGCAGGCGGCCCGAGCTGGGACTGCGCTCGGTCGGCGATCCAGGAAGCCCGACCGCCGTCCCGAGCACCAGGGCGATCGTCGCAAACAGGACGCAGTTGATCAGCAGTGCGGCCGACGTACCGCCCGCCGCGACCACGAGGCCGCCGATCACAGGCCCGGCCATGAAGCAGATCGAGAATGCGGCGTTGGTGAGCGCGTTGCCCTCGTGCAGCAGATCGAGTGGCTTGAGGATTCCGGTTGTCGCGGCTCGGGCCAGTGCCCGCCCGACGAGCGCCACGATCCCGTCCGCGAGCGCCAGCGCGAGCACGGGCGCAAGCGAGAAGCGGGTTGTCATCCACGCCAGCAGGGCGAACAGGACCGCCTCGGTCAGGTTGAGAACCACCAGCAACCGGCGCGGCGGCCGCTGATCGATCCGAGCGACGATGAACGGCGCCGCGAATGCCGGCAGCACCATCGAGACCACGAAGAAGCTGGCCGAGCCGACGGCGCTGCCGGTGCGCCGGTAGACGAGCACCGAGAGCGCCAGCGTTCCGACTGACCAGGCAAGCTGGTTGAGCGTGTAGGCAGCTAGCAGCCGCCGGTAGGTCGGCAGTCGCAGAACCCGCCTCATGCTGTGAGAGCTCTCCTCAAGGGGCCGATCGCGATCATGGCGGGCAGGCCAAGCGCCCCTCCCGAGCGCAGATGAATCCAGCCGGCAGACCCGCCTCTAAGGCCTTTGATCCTACCGCGCCCGGACGCCCCCGTGATGGCTATGTGCCGAGGCGGCGCGGCTGTCATCCTGTCTGACCAGTGTCCCTTCGAGCTCGATCCTGGTATCGCAGCAACACGTTCGCGCATCACGAGTTCTCACCCGAGCGGCTCGCCGCGCAGCGTGAGCGAACGGTTTCGGTGTGCCTGCCCGCCCGCGACGAGGCACGCACGATCGGAGCCGATTCTCGAGTCTCTGATCGGTCTTCAGGAAGCCGGCGTCATCGACCAAGTCGTCGTGGTCGATCACTCGCGTGACGGTACCGCAGAGATCGGTCGCAAGATGGGCGCCGAGGTGCACGATCAGGAGCATCTGGCACCCGAGCTCGGCCCCGTCCTCGGCAAGGGCGACGCGATGTGGCGGGCCCTGCACGTACTGACCGGGGACGTGATCTGCTTTCTTGACGCCGACACCGAGCAGTTCGGGCCGCACTTCGCGTGCGGGCTGCTCGGCCCGCTGCTGTGCACCGAGCGGTTCGCGTTCGTGAAGGGCTTCTACCGGCGTCCGTTCAAGGTCGGTGACGTGACGCTTCCCGATGGCGGCGGCCGGGTCACCGAGCTGACCGCGAGGCCCCTGCTGAACCTCTTCTACCCCGAGCTCGCCGCGGTCGAGCAGCCGCTCGCCGGCGAGATCGCCGCCCGGCGCGATCTGCTCCAGCGGCTGCCATTCGTGACCGGCTACGGCGTCGACATCGCGTTGCTGCTCGACGCCTACGGCGAGGTGGGGCTCGACGCGATCGCCCAGGTCGATCTCGACATCCGCCAGAACGCCCACCAGCCGCTGCGCGAGCTCGGACCGATGGCGTTCTCGGTCCTGCGCGCGCTCGCCTCGCGCCTTCAGCGCGACGGCCGCCTCACCGGGCCGCTCCCCGACACGTTCATGCTGTCAGGCGACGACGAGCTACTGGCGCTCGCCGCCGATCAGGTCGAGCGCCCGCCGCTCGAAACGCTGCGCGCCGCGGCCTGAGCCGTCGCTCGCAGCTCGGGCCGGCCACCAGCCGAACCCCGGCCCGTCAGCCGAAAGCTTCCCGCGCCGCCTTCGCCCCCTGCCCGGTGGCGGTCTCGAAGCCGTAGGTGCCGCGGTCGCGAAACTCGGTCGCCGCCTCGACCACCGCCGCGATCGCGGCGAACGCGAACGCGCCCCCGACCGAGACGCGGCTGACCCCGAGCGCCGCCAGCTCCGACACCGGCGGCAGGCCGGGCCGCGCGAGGACGTTGACGGGCAGGTCGACGGCCGCGATCACCGCCTCGATCTCGGCCGCGCTCGCCAGCCCGGGGGCGTACAGGACGTCGGCGCCGGCCTCCTGATAGGCCAGCAGCCGGGCGATCGTGTCATCGAGGTCGTCGCGGCCGCGGATGTGGTTCTCGCTGCGCGCTGTCAGCACCACCCTGGCGGGGCCGGCGTGGGCGACCTCGGCGGCGGCAGCGACCCGCTCGGCGGCCTCGGCGCGCTCGTAGATCTCGCTGCCGCTGTAATCCTCGATCGAGAAGCCGGCGAGCCCTGCCGCGACCGCCGCCGCCGCCGCTTCTGCGACGCCGTCAGTGGTCTCGGCAAACAGGTTCTCCAGGTCGGCCGACACCGGCAGCTCGGTCGCCTCGACGATCGCGGCGGCGTGCGCCAGTGCCTCGTCACGGGTCACTGTTCCGTCGAGCTTGCCGAGCGTCGCCGCAAAGCCGCTGCTGGTCGTCGCCAGCGCGTCGAATCCGAGCGACGCGAGCAGCCGAGCCGAACCCACGTCCCAGGGGTTGGGCAGCAGCAGCGGCCGCCCGGGCCGGTGGAGCCCAAGGAACCGCCGCGCGCACTGCGCCTGTCCGCTCACGAGGAACTCAACCGCATCATTCCGCGTACACGATATGCGGTCGCATTCGAAGACGACCGCATTGCGTGATGACTTTCGCTAATGGGATGCACTTGGTGACAAATCCGCGCGTGGCTCTCGGATTTGTCGCGTTCTGGCGCCTGTGACCCCCAGATTGCGCCCGATCCGGACGAGGCCTGCGGATTTGTCACGTATTGCATGCTCGCCACGGACGCCGCGGCGCGAATGTCAGCCGGCGGCCGCGACCAACTCCGGCCACAGCCAGCGCTCGCGCTAGCCTCAACTTGATCTGCGCTGAGACTTCGTTAACCGCGCACCGCCACGCGGCCGACGGCTCGTTCGAGCGTCAGGCGAGCGCCTTTCGCGGCTGGGTGACGGCCGACGGCTCGAGTGGCTTTGCCCCCGAGCGCGGCCGCTACCACCTGTACGTGGCGCGCGCCTGCCCGTGGGCGCACCGGACGCTGATCGGCCGGGCTCTGATGGGTCTCGAGAACGCGATCGCGGTCTCCTACCTGGACCCGCTACGCGACCGTCGCGGCTGGGCGTTCACCGGCGGTGGCTACGAGGATCCCGTCAACGACTGGCAGTTCTTGAGCGAGGCCTACACGGCGACTGACCCCGACTACGACGCCCGGGTCACGGTGCCAGTCCTCTGGGACACCCACGAGCAGACGATCGTCAACAACGAGTCGGCTGACATCCTGAGGATGCTCGGGACCGTATTTGCGCCGCTCGCCGAGCACCCGGTGAAACTCTGCCCGCCGCAGCTCGCCGGCGAGATCGACGAGCTAAACCGGCAGATCTACGAAGGCGTCAACGACGCCGTCTATAAGACCGGCTTCGCCCGCACCCAGGCGGCCTATGACCGCTCGGTCCAGGAGCTGTTCCAGACCCTCGACGAGCTCGACCTCCGGCTCGCGCAGAGGCGCTTTCTATTCGGGCCCGCGCCGCTCGAGACCGACTGGCGGCTGTTCACGACGCTGGTCCGCTTCGACGCCGTCTACCAGGTGCACTTCAAGTGCTCGATCCGCAAGCTGGTCGAGTACGAGCAGCTGTGGCCGTACGCGCGTGACCTCTACCAGTGGCCCGGCGTCGCCGACACGGTCGACTTCGACGAGATCCGCGCTCATTACTACCGCACCCATCTGAACATCAACCCCAGCGGGATCGTCGCTGCGCTGCCCGCCGCGAGCTTCGAGGAGCCGCACGGGCGCGAGCAGCTCGGTTAGGCGCCGCGGCGGCTCGATGACGCGTACGCCACGCAGCTTGCGAGCGCGAGGGCGGCAGCACATGCGAGCGGCAGCGCCAGGCTGCTCTTCAGCAGCAGCGCTCCGCTGATTGCCCCGGTGAGCATCGCTACGACCGCCGAGCTCCGGCGCACGGAACCCTTTCCGGAACCGCCGGCGAGTCTCGAGTCGGCCGCGAGCCCGGTGAGCGTCATCGTCAGCACGGTGGTCGTCAGGTCGGGAACCGCGATCTTGCGCACGGTCGCATTACGGACCCCCATCGCGAGCGCCAGCAGTGCGATCAGCAGGTCGCCCGAGGCGGCCAGCGCCTGCGGATGACCGACGGCGGCGATCACCGCCGCCACCGCGATCAGCGCGCCCTCGATCGCCAGTGCCGTGGAGAGGTGGGCAGGATGGCGCCCCGCGAGCCGGGAGGCGAGCAGACCTCCGGCCGCCGCGCCGACCACGAAGCTCGCCATCGACACCAGCGGCGCGACCACCGGCAGCCCGCCGGCGTGCGCGATTCCGAACCCGAGCAGCACGACGTTGCCGGTCATGTTGGCCGTGAACACATGGCCGAGCCCGAGGTAGCTGACGGCATCCACGAGCCCGGTCGTGAAGGTCAGCGTCAGCAGCGTGACCGACAGCGGGTGCGTGATCCGCTGCGCGGCCTGGCTGGCGAGGCTGGCGGACGCCGACTCTCCCGAGCTCACGCCCGCAACGTACGACGCAACCCGGACGCCCCGGCGAGCGTCGCGACTCAGCCGCGGCGGCGAAGCACCCGCAACGCGAGCAGGAACCCGAGCACCAGCGCGACGACCGGGGCTGGATTGCGCTTCGCCCGGCCCCACAGCACGGACGCCATCAGTGACAGGCCCTGGACGGGCTCACTCTCGACGACCGGCTGGGCGGGTTGCGGCGGCGGTGGCGGAGGCGGCGGGGGGGCTGCGGCGGGGCCGTCCGGCGGTGCGGGTGTCGGCGACTCCTCGGCAGCCGGCTCCGGCTCGGCGTCGGCAGCAGGCTCAGCCTCGGCAGCAGGCTCAGCCTCGGCAGCCGCCGGCTCAGCCTCGGCGGGCGCCGGACCGGAGCCACCGGCGGCCGGCGCCGCCAGCGAAGTCTGCAGGCACTTGGCGAACTCCCCGAGCAGCCGGTTGGAGATGTCCTCGATCATCCCGCCGCGTCCGAAGCGCGCCAGCTTGCCGGTGATGTGGTAGTCAGTCACGACCTCGACGAGCGTCGCCCCGTTGCCCGCGTCTGTGAGCCGCGAGACGATCGTCGCCGAGGCACCGCCCTGGCCGCGCTTGTCAGTCCCCTTGGCGTCCATCGTCGCCGTGTGCGCGGACTCATCCACGTTCTCCATCGCAAGCTTGCCGGTGTAGGACGCCGACGTCGGTCCGATCTTGACCTTGAACGTGCCGTCGTAACTGCCGTCGTCGTTGCGGCCCGTGACCGCCGCGCCCGGGAGGCAGGGCGCCACCCGCTCGACGTCGATCAGCGCCTCCCAGACCCGCTGCAGCGGGGCCGCAACCTCAAATGACTGTTCTAGCTTCATCGCGAATTGCCTCCAGATCATCAGGTGTGTCCACGTCGCGGCCGGAGCACAGGTGCCCGACCTCGAGCGTCGGTCCGCCGCGCAGCAGGTCTCGCGCCCCGCGGTCGCCTCGCAGCGCCGTCAGCGCCAGGATCTCGTCAGGCCCGAGCACGACCGGATGGCCGGGACGGCCCTCATAGACGGCCCGCGTTCCACCCGCCTGGTCCGCCATCAGAGTGATCACCTGTGGCGTGATCAGAGGCTCGTCGCCGAGCGTGACGACGACCTTCGCGGCCCCCGCCAGCGCCCGCAGGCCACAACCGAGCGAGGCCGACTGGCCGCGCTCCCACTCGGGGCAGACGACCAGCTCGGCGCGCCCAAAGTCGACCGCATCCAGGAGCTCGTCTGACCGCGCACCTAAGACCACCACGACGCGCTCGAGCGCCGGCGCGTCGCACTGCGCGCGCACCGCCCACTCGAGGATTGGGCACCCGTCTAGCAGCGCCAGCAGCTTCGGTTCATCGGCGCCGAAGCGGACACCGGCGCCAGCGGCCAGCACCAGCCCGGCGATCATCGCCGTGACCGGCTCAAGCGGGTACCTCGTGGATCCGACCTCGCGCGGTCGAGAGCCGGCCACCATCGCGCCCGTGGCGGACGCCACGACCTCGGCGAGGATCGAGAGCGCCGTCTCCTCGGCGCTGAGCGCGCCCAGGTCGAGCCCGACCGGGGCCGACATCCGTTCGAGCTCGGTCTCGTCGAGTCCGGCGGCGAGCAGCCGCTCGCGGCGGGATTCCTGGGCGCGTCGGGAGCCCATCGCGCCGATGAACCGGGCCGGCGAGCGCAGCGCGATCACCAGCGCCGCGTCGTCGAGCTTCGGGTCGTGGGTGAGGACGACGATCGAGGTCGCCGGGTCGATACCGCCCAACTTCTCGAACGCGTCGTCGGGCCACGCGGCGAACACCTCCTCGGCGTCCGGGAACCGGTCCTGGGTCGCAAACCGCGTCCGCGGGTCGACGACGTACGGCCGCCAGCCGGCAGCTCGGGCAAGGGTGCAGAGCGCGGCGGCGATCGGGACCGCGCCGAACATGATCAGCCGTGGCGACGGACCGATCACGTCGACGAATGTCGGGCCCTGGAGCTCCGAGGTCTCGGCCCACAGCAGCTCCTCGGCAGAGCGCCGCGCCTGCGAGTCGAGCTCGGGCGAGCCGAGCGTGCCTGACTGGGTCCCGTCCTCCTCGAACAGCACCTTCGCGCCCGCGTCGTCGCCCTCGAGCAGCGTCACCTCGGCGGCGCGGCCGCCGGCGTTGGCGATCTCCGTGAAGCGCCCCGGCTGGTACTCCTGCACCCAGACGTCGATCTCGCCGCCGCACGGCAATCCGACGTCCCACGCCGTCTCATCGGCGATCCCGAAATGCACGAGTCGCGGCGGGCCGCCCCGCAGCACCTCATCGGCGATCTCGACGACCGCGCCCTCGACGCAGCCGCCTGACACGGCGCCGATGATCTCCCCGTCCTCGTTGACCGCCATCTTCGCGCCCGGCGGGCGCGGGGCGGACTTCTTGACGGCAACGACGGTCGCGATCGCGAACCGGTCGCCACGATCGATCCACTTGTTCAGATCGGGCAGAACGTCGTTCACATCTCCTCCAATATCTCGGCCAATTGCTCCAGCGACGCGAGCGAGTTGCCGGCCAGCAACTCATCAGTATGGGGTACGGCCGCGCGCATTCCGCGCGTCAGCGGTTCGTAGTCGGGGTGGCCAGCGAGCGGGTTGAGCCACACCAGGCGGTGGGCGGCACGGCGCAGGCGCGCCATCTCGGCCTCGAGCTGCTCTGGGTCGCCACGGTCCCAGCCGTCGGACAGAATCACGACCGCCGCTCCGCGCCCGAGCCGCCGGCCATGGACGCGGTTGAGCTCCGCGAGCGCGGCGCCGATCCGAGTGCCGCCGGAGAAGTCAATGACCGCGGCTGCCGCCCGCTCCAGCGCACGATCGTGGTCGCGCCCGTTGAGCTCGTAGGTGATCCGGGTCAGTCGCGTGCCGAACGCGAACGCCTCGACCCGGCGGCGGGCCGCAACGCAGGCATGCATGTACTGCAGCAGCATCCGCGCGTACGGGGCCATTGACCCGGACACGTCGCAGACGAGCACCAGCTGGCGCGGGCGGGCGCTCGGCTTCCGCCAGCGACGGTGGAGCGGCTCGCCGCCGGTCCGCAGTGACTCGCGCACAGTCGCACGCAGGTCCGGCGTGTGTCCGCGGCGCCGCGACGGGCGCGTCCTGCGCGACAGCCGCCGCGGGTGACGGCGCGCCAGACGCGCGATCAACTCCCGCGCCACCTGCGACTCGGCGAGGCGTGTAGTGGGCGAAGTCCTTGTTGCGCAGCAGCTCGATCTCGCTCCAGGCTGCGGGCACGGGCGTCGGGTCGACCTCGGCCGGGCTGCCGCTGGGGTCGGGGATCCCCATGCTCGGCAGCGCCTCGCGCTCGATCGCGCCGAGCTCGGACAGCGACTGATCCTCGCCCGGCGAGCGCCCGTCGCCGAACACCGCCAGAAACGCGAGCTCGAACCGCTCGATATCGGCATGCGCGGAGCACAGCACGGTGCGCAGTGCCAGCCGGCTGTCCTCGCGCGACGTCGGGTCGATCGCGTCCAGACAGCGCACCGCGGCCAGCACCTCACCCACGCCTACCCGCGAGCCCTGGGCGCGCATCGCGCCCGCCAGCTCGCCGACCCGCCCGGCGAGCTCGTCGCCGAGCACCGCCAGCTGCTCAGACACCCTCGAGCACCCCGCGCTCGCGAACCCGCAGCACGTCCTCGTGGACCTTGAGCGCGACGCCGAGCGTGTCGTCGAGGTCACTGTCCTCGCCGATCGCCAACAGCGCCTGCGCCCAGACGATCGTCTCGCCGACGCCGGGCAGCTTGTACAGGTCACCCTGATCGCGCAGGCGCGCGACGGCCGAGACGACGCGGGTCGCGATCCGCTCGGAGACGCCCGGCAGGCGCGCCTTGACGATCTCGCGCTCGCGCTCGGGCCGCGGATAGTCGATCCAGTGATAGAGGCAGCGGCGCTTGAGCGCGTCATGCAGCTCGCGGGTCCGGTTCGAGGTCAGGATCACGATCGGCCGCCGCTGGGCGGTGACCGTCCCGAGCTCCGGGATCGTGACCGCGAAGTCGGACAGGAACTCGAGCAGGAACGCCTCGAACTCGTCATCGGCGCGGTCGATCTCGTCGATCAGCAGCACGACCGGCGACGACGGGTCGGCTTCGAGCGCCTCGAGCAGCGGCCTGCGCAGCAAGAAGCGCCGCGCGAATAGCTCGCCCTCGTCGACGCCGCTTTCGGCGGCCCGCAGGGCCAGCAGCTGGCGCGCGTAGTCCCAGTCGTAGACCGCGTGGTGAAGGTCGATCCCCTCGTGGCACTGCAGACGGATCAGGCGAGCGCCGAGCGCCTGCGACAGCGCCCGCGCGACCTCGGTCTTGCCGACCCCCGCTTCGCCCTCGAGCAGCAGCGGCTGCTCGAGCACGACCGCGAGCTGGACGGCGAGCGCGAGCGGTCGGTCCGCGAGGTAACCCTGCTCGGCGAGAGCGGCGCCCGCGGACTCGACGGAATCGATCTCCGCGAGCGGCGACATCTCGTTTACGTTAGCCCACGCGAACCGTCAGGCCTGGCCCGCGGCCTGCGCCAGCGCCCGCTTGCACAGGACCTGCGCGAGGTGGCGCTTGTAGTCAGCGCTCGCGTTGAGGTCCGCGGGCGGGCTGGTGCCGTCGGCGGCGTGGGCGGCGGCGCTGGCGATGTTCTCGGCGGTCAGCTCCTGGCCGCGCAACGCCTCCTCGACGGCGGTCGCGCGCAGCGGCACCGAGGCCACGTTCGTCATCCCGACCCGAACGTCCTCGCAGACGCCGCCCGACGCCTTGACCACCGCGTTGACGGCGACCATCGCCCAATCCTCGCTACGGCGGTTGAACTTCTGGTAGCCGTGGCCGTAGCCGTCGAGCGCCGCGACGCGCACCTCGGTCAGCACCTCACCATGCTCGATCGAGGTCGTCAGGTAGTCGAGGAACAGGTCGGCCGCGGCCACTGTCCGCTGGCCGTTTGAGCCCTGCAGCGTCACCTCGCCGTCGCACACCAGCATCACGGCCGGCAGATCCGACGCCGAGTCGCCGTGTGCCAGCGAGCCGCCGATCGTGCCCCGGTTGCGGACCTGCGGGTCGGCGATCGTCGCCGCCGCGGTCGACACCAACCCCAGCTCCGGCGTGCGTTCGAGCGTCGCGTGGGTCGTCAGCGCCCCGATCCGCCAGTGGCCGTCCTGGCGGTCGACGCTGTGCAGGCCCGGGACCTTGCGCAGGTCGACCAGCACTGATGGCGCCGCCAGGCGGAGCTTCATCAGCGGGATCAGCGAATGGCCGCCGGCCAGCAGCTTCGCGTCCTCCCCGTTCTGGTGCAGCTCCGCGATCACCTGGTCCAGTGACTCGGGCGCGACGTAGTCGAACTCTGCGGGGATCACGCCGCACCTCCCTTGGCGTCGGAAATTGCCTCCCACACCCGCATCGGGCTGAGCGGCATATTGATGTAGTCGACGCCGAGCGGGCGCAGGGCGTCGATCACTGCGTTGGTGACCGCGGCGCTGGCCGCGATCGTGCCCGCCTCGCCGACGCCCTTGGCGCCGAGCGAGTTGACGGGCGACGGGGTGACCGTGCGATCCGTCTCGAGCGGCGGCAGCTCGGCCGCGGTCGGGAGCGCGTAGTCGACGAACGTCCCCGTCACCAGCTGGCCGTCCTCGTCGTAATGGACGCGCTCGTAGAGCGCTTGCCCGACGGCGTGCACGATCCCGCCGTGGACCTGGCCGTCGATCAGCAACGGGTTGATCGCGTTGCCGCAGTCATCGACGGCGACGTAGCGGACGAGCCTGACCTTGCCGGTCTCGGCGTCGATGTCGACGATCGCGGCGTGGGCGCCGAACGGGAAGACGAAGTTCTCGGGGTCGTAGAACGTCGTCTCCTCGAGCCCTGGCTCCATCCCATCCGGGATCAGATTCAGGTACGCGGCGCCTGAGACCTCGGCGAGCGTCATCCCCTTGTCGGGCGAGCCCTTGATTGAGAACTTGCCGTCAGCCAGCTCGATGTCCTCCGGCGCGGCCTCGAGCGTGTGAGCGACGATCGCCTTGGCCTTTTCGGCGATCTTGGTCGCGGTCTTGGCGATCGCCTCGCCGCCGACCGCCAGCGAGCGCGAGCCGTAGGTGTTGCGGCCCTCGGGCCCGGTCCCGGTGTCGCCATGGATCACCTCGACGTTCGCCGGATCAAGGCCGAGCCTATCGGCGGCGATCTGCGCGAACGCGGTCTCGTGACCCTGGCCGTGGCCGGAGCTGCCGGTGTAGACGGTGACCGCGCCCGTGTTGTGGACACGGACCATCGCCGACTCCCAGCCGCCGGCCTGGACCCCGACGCCGCCGGGTCCCGTGATCCGCGAAGGCGCGAGCCCGCAGATCTCGGTGTAGGTCGAGAGGCCAATGCCGCGGTAGACGCCCTGCTCACGCAGCGCGTCGCGCTCCCGTTCGAACTCGTCCATGTCGACATGCTGCAGCAGCCGGTCGAGCGTCTTGTTGTAGTCGCCCGAGTCGTACACGACACCGGTCGCGACCGCAGCGGGGAAGCTGTCCTTGGGAATGAAGTTCTTGCGCCGGATCTCGACCGGACTGATCCCGAGCTCGTGCGCCATCTGGTCGAGCGTCACCTCGACCATGTGCGTCGCCTCGGGCCGGCCGGCCCCGCGGATCGCGTCCGTGGGGCACTTGTTGGTGAACACGCCGGTGATGTCGGTCTGGACCGCCGGAATGTTGTAACAGCCACCCATCACGAACGCCCCCAGTGACGGGATCAGCGGCGTCAGCAACATGTTGTAGGCGCCGAAGTCGGCGATGATCTTGACGTGGAACGCGGTCACGGTCCCGTCACGCTTGGCGCCCATCTTGACCTGGGAGATCTGGTCGCGGCCCTGGTGGGCGACGGCCATGTTCTCGGTCCGGGTCTCGATCCACTTGATCGGACGGCCGAGCTTGCGCGATGCCCAGGCGGCCATCACTTCCTCGCCGTAGACCTGCAGCTTTGAGCCAAAACCGCCGCCGACCTCGGGGGCGATCACGCGCACACGCTCCTCGCTGATCTCGAGCAGGATCGAGAGGAACAGGCGCAGGAAGTGCGGTACCTGGGTTGAGCTCCAGACGGTGAGCTGCCCGGCGCGGTAGTCGGCGAGCACGCCACGGGGCTCGATCGGGGCGCCGGCCGTGCGGTGGTTGACGACCCGTCGCTCGACGATCACGTCGGCGTCGGCGAAGCCGGCATCAAGGTCGCCGCCCGACAGCGACCACTCGTGCACCTTGTTGGTGGCGATCTCGTCATGGACGAACGGACCACCGGCGAGCGCCGCCTCGGGGTCAGTGATGACCGGCAGCGGCTCGTACTCGACGACCACGTCCTCGGCGGCGTCGGCGACCTGATAGCGATCCTCGCCCAGCACGACCGCGACCGGGTCGCCGACGTGGTTGACGGTGCCCTTGGCCAGCGGCCAGTGCTCGGGGTTCTTGACCTCGACCCCCGGTGGCACCCAGGCCATCGGCAGCGGCGCGGCGAGATCGGCCATGTCGGCGTTCGTGAACACCGCGGCGACGCCATGGCGTTCGATCGCGGTCGAGACGTCGATCGAAGCAATCTTGGCGTGCGCCTCGGGCGAGCGCACGAACGTTGCCCAGAGCGTGCCCGGGAGCGAGATGTCGTCCGCGTAGCGCCCGCGTCCGGTGATCAGCCGCGGGTCCTCCTTGCGCCGTAGCGACTGGCCTACGTGGCCGGCCGGTGCCTCGGTGGTGCTCATGCGCTGACCCCCTCCTTCGCCGCCGCGAGAACTGACTTGACGATGTTGTGGTAGCCGGTACAGCGGCAGAGGTTGCCCTCGAGCGCGTGCCGCACCTCGTCCTCTGTCGGGTTCGGGTTCTCCGCCAGCAGCGCCGTCGACGCCATGATCATCCCGGGCGTGCAGTAGCCGCACTGGAGGCCGTGGTTGTCCCAGAACGCCTGCTGGACCGGATGCAGGTTGTCCTCGGTGCCGAGACCCTCGATCGTCGTGATCTCCTCGCCGTCGGCCTGGACGGCGAGCACCGTGCACGACTTGACGGCGTCGCCGTTGATGTGGACCGTGCAGGCTCCGCAGTTGGAAGTGTCGCAACCGACGTGGGTCCCGGTCAGGCCCAGTTCGTCGCGCAGTGCATGTACAAGCAACAGGCGGGGCTCGACCTCGAGGTCGTGCTCGACGCCGTTGACGTTGAGGCGCACGTTCGCCGTGCCGCTCATTCCTCTCCCTCCTGTGTTTGGGCAGCGCTCGGGCGGACATTACCTCACGTGATCTCTCGCAGCTGAGAAATTCGCGGGAGGTTGCAGTAGGTTGGGAGAACTGCATATGTGCAGCCTATGCAGCGGGTTTCGCGCCGGCTCCCGGCAAGGGGTTTTTTCGCGCCGGCTCGCGGCAAGAAGTTGTTTCGCGCCGGCTCCCGGCAAGAAGTTGTGTGCACAATAATTGTGCTAGCATCCGCTCAATGAAAATCGGACGCCTACTCCTACGCCTCGCCGTCGGCGGCTTCTTCGTCGGCCACGGCACCCAGAAGTTGTTCGGATGGTTCGGTGGATCAGGGCTCGATGCCACCGGTGACATGTTCGAGATGCTTGGCCTGCGCCCCGGCAAGCGCCACGCGCTCGCGGCCGGCGCCGCGGAGGCCGGCGGCGGTGCGTTGCTCGCCCTCGGCGCCGCGACTCCGGTCGCTGCCTCCGTGCTGACCGCGACGATGCTGACCGCAATCCAGCGGGTCCATCTCAAGAAGGGGCCCTGGCTGACCAACGGCGGCTATGAGTACAACGTCGTTCTGATCGCCGCCGTGCTGGCGCTGGCGGAAGCGGGCCCCGGCCCGTTCGCGGTCGACGGCGAGAACCTCCACGGCCCGAGATGGGCGACGCTCGCGCTGGTGTTGGGCGCGCTCGGCGCCGTCGGCGCGCACGTGGTCGCCGAGGCGGGACCGCAGCCCGCGCCCGAGCCCGCACCGCAGGCAGACCAGAACTCAGCGCCTGCCGAGCCCGAGCCGGCTACCCAGCAAGCCTGATATCGGCTCCGCCGCGGCCTCTCTCCGCCGCGGCCTCTGTCCGCCGCGACCTCTGAACAGCCGCGGCGGACCTGCTGTTTGCGACAAAACCGCACCGAGCTGCCGGATTTGTCACGTACGGAGGGTCCAGCCTGCAGCTGGCGACAGATCCGGACCGCGATCGACGCGGATGCTCAGTCGCATCGCAAACCGCATGCTCAGCTCGGCAGATCTGTCGCAAACCGCATGCTCAGACGAGCGGATCTGACGTAGACCGCTTGCTCAGCTGGGGTTGTCGGCCAGTACCTGGTAGATGGAGGCCCAGCCGGTGAGGAACCCCTGTCGCGCCGCGCGCAGGTAGACACGCCAGACGCGCGCCCGCTCCACGCCCGCGAGCCGGACCGCTTCCTCGTAGCGGGCCTCGTAGCTCGCGATCCAGTAGCGGAGCGTCTCGGCGTAGTCCTGGGGCAGGCCCTCGACGTGCCTGGTCACCATCCCGGTGCGCTCCAGCGCCTGCTCGATCCGTGACAGCGGCAGCGGCACCCCGTCGGGGAACACGAACCGCTCCGAGAACGCGCCCTCATCCTTGGTGTCGAAGTCCATCAGCTTCGCGATCCCGTGGTTGAGCAGCCGGCCGCCCGGCCGCAGCAGCCCGTGCAGGGTTCGCATGTAGAGGTCGATCCGCTCCTCCCCCACGTGCTCGACCATCCCGATGCTCGTGATCGCGTCGAACTGTTCGCCGGTCAGCTCACGGTAGTCGGCGAGCCGCAGCTCGACCAGGTCCTCGAGCCCTTCCTCCCGGACACGCTCGCGCCCGAGCTCGACCTGGCGCTCTGAGAGCGTCACCCCGAGGACGCGGACGCCGTGGTGCTTGGCCGCGTGGATCGCAAAGCTCCCCCAGCCGCAGCCGACGTCGAGCACCCGCTCGCCCTCGGTCAGCGCCAGCTTGCGGCAGACGAGCGCGAGCTTTGCCTGCTGGGCCTCCTCGAGCGTCGTCGCGCCACCCTGGAAGTAGGCGCAGCTGTAGGTCATCGACGAATCGAGGAACAGGGCGAAGAACTCGTTGCCGGCGTCGTAGTGATAACTGACCGCGCGCCGGTCGCGGCCGATCGTGTGGCGCTCGCCGGTCAGCCGCAATTCGGACGCGGGCGGCCGCGGTGGTCTGACAAGCCCGCAGGCGCGCACGACGGCGGCCCCGAGCCTCGCGATCTGCACCGGCGACAGCTTCGGCGCCTCGAACGAGTCGACGAGTGCAAGCCCCTTGTCGATGTCATCCACGTCGATCAGGCCGAGCACGTAGGCGCGCCCGAGGCCGAGCTCCCCCGGCGCCCGCAGCACGTGCGCGAGCGCCAGTGGCGAATGGATCTCGAACGTCGGCCCACCATTGTCGGTGGCCGGCACGACGGTCCCGTCCCAGAAGCGGACCGCGAACGGACGGCGCGGCAGCGCCGCCTCGAGCTCACGGCGAAGCGGTGCCGTACGGGCGAAGGTCAAAGCGCGGGCGAGGTTACGCGATCTGCTTGCGGTCGCGGCGCGAGGGGTCGACGCGGACCACGTCCCATGCGAGCCCGGTCATCTCGAGCATCCGGATGATCCCGGCCGACGGGTCCAGCTGCCAGCGGCGCAGGCCGTGGCGGTAGGAGGTCGGGAACGCATGATGGTTGTTGTGCCACGACTCGCCCCAGGTCGGGATCGAGAGCCAGAACACGTTGCGCGACTCGTCGCCGGTGTCGTAGTGCTGCTTGCCGAAGTAGTGGCAGACCGAGTTGATGCTGAAGGTCGAGTGGTGCATGAAGAAGATCCGCGCCGCGCCCCCCCACAGCATTGCGGTCAGGCCCCCGGTCACGCTCCCGGTCAGAGCGACGCCGAGCCCGAAAGCGGCCGCCAGGCCGAGCACGACCCAGAGCACGAAGGTGCGGTCGACGAACCGGATCCACGAGTCGGACAGCAGGTCCTTGGCATAGCGCTCCTCGTCGGCGACCTCCATGTCGGAGAACACCCAGCCCAGGTGGGCGTGCCAGAAGCCCCACAGCTCGCCCCGCCAGCCGTGGCGGTCGTCGAGATGCGGGCTATGTGGATCGCCGGGCTCATCCGAGTACTGGTGGTGCTTGCGGTGCGTGGCGACCCAGTCGATCACGGGACCCTCGGCCGCCGCCGAGCCCAGCGCCGCAAAGCCGGCGCGCAGGAGCCGGCTGCACTTGAAGCTCCGGTGGGTCAGCAGGCGGTGGAAGCCGACCGTGATCCCGGACCCGATCACCATGTAGAAGATCGCCAGCACGAGCAGGTCCTGCCAGACCAGCAGGCCGTGGTTCCAGCCGAGCCACATTCCGAGCAGGACGAGGATCGGCGGTGCCCCGGTGACAACCGCGCTTGCGGCACGGTCGACCAGCGGCATCTTGACCGGGCGGACTTGCTCAGCGAGCTCGTCGCTCGGCGAATCCGGTCCTTCGGGCAGGTCAGCTGGCGCGTCGGCGGTAGGAACGTCGATGGCCATGAGTTGCCTGGCGATGCTACTCGGTGACGCCGACAGGCGTCGCCCGAGGTAAGCAAATCGCTTACTAGCGTCGGAGCAGCTAGCGCCCGACCGTGCGGACCAGCTCGCGGGCCCTGGCCGGGACGCTCGCGAGCGCCGCGCGTCTGCGAGAGCCCGGCGCGCAGCTCGACGTCGCCGACCTCGACCGGCAGCATCGAGTCCTGCAGCTCGGCGATCAGGTCGTCGGCCTCGCCCGCCGCGAGCGCGGCGCGGCCAATCAGCTCCTGGATGCTCTGCGACTGCGGTCCAGGGGTTTGGCCTTCGAACGTCGTGCCGGCCAGCGACACGCGCTGGGCAAATTCGGAATGGGTACGCTTCGCGCGCCCGTAGGCGAGCTGCACGGGCCTGAACAGTTGCGCTTCGAGCACGTCCGCGCCGCGCTCGTCCAGCTGCTCGTAGGCCTCGCCGAGCGCCGCCAGCGCGATCGCGATCTGCTCGATCGCAACCGCAAGGTCGGCGAGCACCTTCTCCCTGCCCTCGACGGTCGTGTAGGTCATCTTTCGGACTAGCTTATTGCGCGCTTGTCGAAATCGAGACGGCTGATCCGACGCATCTTCGAACGCCCGCACAGAGTCGGGCGAAAGACCTCAAAGGAGATTTGACGCGATGCGATTCATGATGATCATGAAGCCCAACATCGACGAGCGCAACTGGGCGCCGACGCCCGAGGCGCTGGCCGAGATGGGCAAGTTCAACGACGTTCTGGCGAAGGCCGGCGTGCTGCTCGCGCTCGATGGCCTGGCGCCGACGTCGGAGGGCGCGCGGGTCGCGTTCGCCGGCGGCAAGCCCTCGGTCACCGATGGGCCGTTCACCGAATCCAAGGAGCTGATCGGCGGCTACTGGCTGATCCAGGCCAAGTCCAAGGAAGAGGCCGTGCAGTGGGCGTCGCGGTGTCCGGCCAGCGATGGCGATGTGATCGAGGTACGCCGGGTCTACGAGCCGTCTGACTTCGACGCCGCGTGAGCTCGGTCGACGTCAAGCCCGCGGTCGAGGCCGTCTGGAGGATCGAGTCCGCACGTCTGATCGGCGGCCTGGTGCGGATCGTCCACGACGTCGGGCTCGCGGAGGACCTCGCCCAGGACGCGCTCCTGGCGGCGCTCGAGCAGTGGCCGCAGTCCGGGATCCCTGACAACCCGGGGGCCTGGCTGATGGCGACCGCCAAGCACCGCGGGATCGACCTGGTGCGCCACACCCAGATGGCGCAGCGAAAGCATGAGCAGATCGCCCGCGAGCTGGAACCGTTCACCGAGCCCGACCTCGACGCGGACCTCGACGACCAGATCGGCGACGACCTGCTGAGCCTGCTGTTCGCGACCTGCCACCCGGTGCTCTCGACCGAGGGGCGCGCGGCATTGACGCTGCGGCTGTTCGGCGGGCTCACGACGGCCGAGATCGCGCGGGCGTTCCTCGCCGCCGAACCCGCGATCTCGCAGCGGATCGTGCGCGCCAAGCGCACCCTGTCGGAGGCCCAGGTGCCGCTCGGCGTCCCGACGCGAGCGAGCTCCCCGCCCGGCTTCACTCGGTCCTGGAGGTCATCTACCTGATCTTCAACGAGGGCTACGCGGCGACCGCCGGTGACGACTGGATGCGGCCCGGAGCTGTGCGAGGACGCGCTGCGGGTCGGGCGGATCCTCGCCGGCCTGCTGCCCGACGAGCCCGAGGTGCACGGATTGGTTTCGCTGATGGAGATCCAGGCCTCGCGCTCGCGGGCGCGGACAGACCGCCACGGCGACGCCGGTGCTGCTCACTGATCAGGACCGCTCGCGCTGGGACCCGGTGCTGATCAGGCGCGGACTGGTGGCGCTGGAGCGAGCGCACGAGGCTCGGAGGCGCGCTCGGGCCCTACTCGCTGCAAGCCGCGATCGCCGCCTGCCACGCCCGGGCGCGAACGCCCGAACAGACCGATTGGGCTCGGATCGTCGCGCTCTACGACGCGCTCGCGCAGGTTTCCCCCTCACCGGTGGTCGAGCTCAATCGCGCCGTCGCGGTCTCGATGGCCTACGGTCCTGACGCCGGACTCGAGCTCGTCGACCAGCTCGGGACGGCGCTCGACGGCTACCACCTGCTGCCGAGCGTCCGGGCCGACATGCTCGCGCGGCTGGGGCGCAACGAGGAGGCACTGGCCGAACTCGAGCGCGCCGGGGCGATGGCCCGCAACGGGTCAGAGCGCGAGCTGTTGCGCGAGCGCGCGGCGCGCCTGCGCTGACCGCGCTCAGGCGCCGCCAGCTGAGGCGGCTGCCTTCAAGCGAACGGTTCTGGCCGGCCCCGGCGGCGCCGTGTTCGCGGCGAGCCAGCTGCTGTACCACTGACGCCCGCGGGCGCGCGCCGCGAGTCAGAGACTCGCCAGCAGAGAGCGGCGGTCGCGGCGGCGACCAGGAACACCGCCGGCCAGGCACCGATCACGAGCCCGAGCAGGTGCGAGATCGCGAACGCGGCGAGGCCGGCGACCGTCAGCCAGAACGCTGTCCGGCGCCCGTCGCGGCGGAGCCAGACGGCGATGCACGACAGGCCGAAGCCTGCCAGCACGATCCCGCCGAGCGGGCGCGAGCCGGTCGCGAGCGCGACGCCGAAGCCGGCGATCAGCCCGGCGGCGGCGAGCGGCGCGGTCGCGACGCGCTCTGATAGGTCATCGCCAAGTGCCACGCGGCGATGATCCCACAGCTCGGAGCCGGTAGACGTAGAGTTCGAGCCAGCCACCCGCCGAAGGAGACCTAATGGGCTTTGACCAGTACCACGAGCCGCCGGATGAGCTGCCCCCGTCGACCCGCACGTTCGCGCGCCTGTGCGCCTCCCTGACCGAGGAGGCCGAAGCGATCGGCTGGTACGAGCAGCGAATCGCGGTCGAGACCGACAGCGAGGCGCTGGCCGTGATGCGCGACGCCCAGGGCGAGGAGTTCAAGCACTTCAGCATGGATCTCGAGTTCCTGCTGCGGCGAGCCCCGGCGTGGCGGGAGATCGCCGAGGGGGTCCTGTTCCGCAGCGGCGACATCGTCGAGCACGGCGAGGAGGCAGAGGCCGAGGCGCTCAACGACGACGAGCCGGCGAGCCGATCCAGCGACGACAATGGCTCGCTGGGAATCGGCAGCCTGAAGGAGGCGACGCGATGAGCAATCACCTGCTGCGATCACACGGGCCGATCAGTGACTCGAACTGGGCGCTGCTCGACGACGAAGCCCGCGAGCGGCTCAAGCCGGCGCTCGCAGCCCGGAGGCTGGTCGACTTTTCCGGCCCGCACGGGTGGGAGCGCTCGGCGCTCAACCTCGGGCGCGTCGAGGAGGTGTCGGCGGCCCCGTGCGACGGTGTCACCGCGGTCCAGCGCCGTGTGCTGCCGCTGGTCGAGCTGCGGGCCGAGTTCGAGATCTCTCGCGCCGAGCTGCGCGACGACGACCGTGGCGCGTCTGATGCCGACCTCGAGCCGCTCGACCTCGCCGCCCGCAGGATCGCGATGGCCGAGAACATCGCCGTCTTCCACGGCTGGGCGCAGGCTTCAATCGCCGGGATCACGGAGCTGAGCCCTCACCAGATCGAGCTCGGCGGCCCCCCCGACAAGTATCCGCGCCCGGTCGCCGCAGCGGTCGAGCGGCTGCTCGACAGCGGCGTCAGCGGCCCATATGCGCTCGCGCTCGGCGGCGACCAGTACCGGGCCGTCGTCCAGACCGCCGAGCACGGCGGTTACCCGCTGCTCGAGCACCTGCGCAAGATCGTCGACGGACCGATCGTCTGGGCGCCCGGTCTAAAGGGAGCGGTCGTGATCAGCCAGCGCGGCGACGACTTCCATTTCGTCTGCGGCCAGGACCTGTCAATCGGGTATCTCGATCACGACCGCAACTTCGTGCACCTGTATCTCGAGGAGAGCTTCAGCTTCCACGTCGCGACGCCAGAGGCGGCGGTCGCACTCACCGAATAGGGAGACGCGCGGTACGCTGCCAGCTATCACTGGCCAGACTCCAGCAAGCTTCAGCGCCCTGGGCCTGATCCCGCTGTTTCTGATGCCGGTGGCGATGCTGCTGCCGGCCTTCCTGCTGCGCCGGCGCTGGTCCGAGCCCGGGCCTGGGTCCTCTGACAGCGAAGACGGAGGCGACGGCGGCGGTGGCCAGGGACCGCATCAACCGCCGGACTCGGGCAGGCCCTCGGGCGGCATTCCGCTGCCCAATGCCGAGCAGTCGCGGGTACGACTGCGCGGCCACGATCGTCCGCACCGGAACTGGGCGCACGAACGCCGGCCGGCGCGCGAACCAGCGCGGACACCGGTCGGGCCACACGTACAGACAGGCGCGCGAAGGAAGTAGTCGGGCTTAGTTGGGCGCGCACAGACCGGGGAAGCTGCTCGTAGGGCCTGCGCGGATGATCGTCGCGGCAGGCGCCGCGGATCCTGTCCGTGACGCACGGGGCGGTGACGCCGGTCCACGGCGCCGTGGTCGGCGGGGTGACCGGCAACCTGATGCGACTCCCGGTGCGGGTGTCGAGCAGCACTGACGCGCGGTGCAAGCGCGGCACGAAGGGAACGTGACCCTGTTTGCGAGCTACAACGGCGTCCACAGCGACAGCGTCAAGTTCAGATTCGGGCGCGCCTGCTCGCGCCACGACCACCTTTACTCGGGGTCCGAGGTGGTGGCGCTGGTCCCGCGCTGAGCGCGCCAGCTCTCCCGTTACACGGGACGCGCGCATAACAGCCAGGTGACAGTGTGACTGCCACGTTACCCGCGATCGTGTAAAAAAGCCGCGCAGGTGAGCAAGTGCCTTCTCGGAGCTGGTCACCGCGAGCTGCGCGCTCTGTGATCTGCGGCTGCGGCTCCTCGCCCAGGCCGCACGATTCGGGCGCCACCGGCGGCCCGCTGCTCGCGCTGGCGCGGTGCATGCGCGCGCACGGGGTGTCTGGCTTCCCGGACCCGAAGGCGAGCGGGGGGCTGGTGATCCCGTCGAGCATCAATCCTCAGGCTCCGGTGTTCGTCGCCGCCCAGCGAGCGTCGCGAGCCTCGCTGGTGGAAATGGCGGCGGCTCGGGCGGCGCCGGCTCGGCGAGCCGCAAGCTCCACATGCTGGCGCTCGCTCGGTGCATCCGCAAGCACGGCGTGCCGCAGTTCCCGGACCCTTCATCGTCGCCGCCGCCGC
>CAVPFS010000050.1:0-6990 GCA_963703825.1 uncultured Solirubrobacterales bacterium
GAACAGCGGGGTACGGTCCTGTTCGTCGACATTGGCGGCTTCACACGTCTGGCCGAGTCGATGGAAGCCGCGTACGGCTCGCAGCGGGGAGCCGAGGAGCTGGCGGAGATCCGTTACGGGATCTTCGACGCGCTCGTCGATGCCGTCGACAGCCATCACGGGAGCATCGTCGCCTTCGCCGGAGACGCGCTGACCTGCTGGTTTGACCACGGCCGCACGGGCTGTCCGCCGTCGCCTGTGGGCTGGAGATGCAGGCGGGCGATGGCCATCGCGGGTGAGGTCCACAATCCCGGGCGCGGAGACCGTGGCGGTCAGCGTGGAAGGTCGCCGTCGCCGGCGATCACGCTCGCCGGTTCGTGGTCGGCGATCCCGACTGGCCAGCTGTTCGATGTGCTGGCCGGGGCCGCGGTCGATCGGGCGGGCGCGGGCGAGAAGCAATGCCGGCCGGGCGAGGTGGTGATCGATCAGCTCATCGGGGGAGGAGCTCGGCGACGCGATCTCGGTGGCCGAGGACCAAGGGGAGTTCGTCCGCGTCACGGGCGTGAGAGCGGTCCGGTGGCCCCCGATCCGTGGGCCGCCCCCACCGGGACCGGAATCGCCGAGGGGGAGGCTATGCGGGCCTGGATGGCCCCGGCGGTTTACGATCGCATCCGCAGGGGGGAGACGAGCGCCAGTTTCTGGCCGAGTTCCGGCCGGTCGCGGCGGTGTTCGTGTCCTTCGGCGAGATCGACTATGAGGATCCCGACTCGGGGGCGGAGCTCGACGCCTTCATCCGCCGGGCACAGGACGTGGTGATGGGGGACGGCGGCTCGGTTTTCGACATCAGCCTGGGGGACAAGGGGAGCTACCTGCTGGCCGTGTTCAGCACCCCGGTGGCCCGCGGCGATGAAGTCCGGCGGGCGGTGAGCGGCCGCCAACGAGCTGAGCCGTCGCCGGGCGATCGGCGAGCTGCGGATCGGAGTGCACGCCGGGCGGGGGCCTACGCGAGTCTCTACTCGGGAAGTTCCGCTCGGGGTACTCGGTGCTCGGCGACGTGGTCAACATCGCGGCGCGGCTGATGTCGGCCGCCGCGACGGGCCAGGTCCTGATGAGCGCGGAGGTGGCGGCGGGCTTGACCGGAGGTTCACGATCCAAGCGCTCGAGCCGCTCAACGTTAAGGGCCGGGTCGCGCCGGTCTCGGTCTGCGAGCTGGTCGGCACGGCCGCGCCCGATCACGGCCTGAGCGAACCGCGGTACGTGCTGCCGATGGTCGGCCGCGAAGCAGAGCTTGAGGCGATCGACCTGGCGCTGATCGACGCCAGGGAGGGCCGCGGCGGAGTGCTCGCCTTCTCGGCCGACGCCGGGATGGGCAAGTCGCGACTGTGTCAACGCGACGATTCGTCGCGCCGGCCGAGCATGGGTTCACGTCGTTCGCCGGGGAGTGCCAGCCGCACGGAGCCGGGATCGCATATCTCCCGTGGCAGCCGATCTGGAATGCGATCTTCGGCCTGCGCTCCGGCCGGTCCGACGGCGAGCGCCGACAGGCGCCGGCCGAGGCGCTGGCCGCGGTCGCGCCCGAGGCAGCACCGCTGGCGCCGCTGCTCGGGAGCGTCCTCGATCTCGCGATCGACGACAACGACGCGACGCGCGGGATGCCTGCGCCGGTGCGAAAACAACTGCTCGAACAGGTGCTGACCGGTTGCCTGCGCTCGCGGGCGGGCTCGGGTCCGATCTGCATCGTCCTCGAGGACGTGCACTGGATCGACTCGCTGTCACGCGATCTGGTCGTCGCGATCGCTGCGGCGATCGGCGATCTGCCTGTTCTGCTGGTGCTCGCGTACCGGCCGCCGGACGAGGCCTTCGAGCGCCCGATCCCGCTCCCCCGGCCGCGAGCTCGAGCTGAATGAGCTTTCGACCGCCGAGGCAGCGAGTCTTGCCGCGATGCTGCTCAGTTACAGGACCGAGGATCAGCCCGACCCCGGGACGGTCGACGTGATCACCGAACGGGCGAACGGCAATCCGTTCTACGTCGAGGAGCTCGTGCGCGAAATCATGGAGCGCGGCGGCAGCACGTCGAATCTGCCGACGAGCCTCGAGAGCCTGATCCTCGGTCGCCTCGATCGGCTGCCGGACCACCAGCGGCTGACGGCCAGGGTGGCGAGTGTGATCGGCCGGCGATTCGCGACGGAGTGGCTGATCGGCGCCTACGCCGACACGCTGGACGGCCAGCGGGTGCCACGCGATCTGCTCGACCTGCGGTCGACGGGACTGATCGTCGCCGACACGCCGCCGCCGGACGAGGCCCATCTGTTTCGCCACGCGATCGTGCGCGACGTTGCCTACGAGACACTCGGCTTCCGCGTGCGCCAAAACCTTCACGAGCGGCTCGCCGAGCACGTCGAGCAGGTCAGCGAGGAGCCGCCCGTCGATCTGCTCGCCTACCACTACGCGCTCAGCGACAACACGGCCAAAGAGGCCACCTACAGACGCCTGGCGGCCGAGCTGGCGATTCGCAACGGCGCCTACGGAGACGCCCTCGCGCACGTGCAGCGGGCCACGGAGATCGTCGCGACGCAGGCGGATGGTCCAGAGAAGCTCGAACAGGAGCTCGAGCTCTCGCTGCTGCTCGGCAGCATCCTGCTCGTGACCGACGGTCAGGGCTCGGCCACGGCCAAGGCGGTCTACGACCGCGCCCGGGAGCTCTCGCGGGAGCTTCCGCCGGGGCCGGCCGTCGGGCGCGCGATATTTGGTCTCTGGACCTACTACCTGTTCCAGGGCTTGATGGGGCCCACCGCCGAGCTCGCCGACGAGGCGCTGGCGTTGACCGCCCGCTCACCGGACCCGAGCGTCCGGATCATGGCCCACCTGGCGGTCGCACAGACGCACATGTGGACCGGCGAGTGGCCCAAGTGCGTCGAGCACTACGAGCAAGTGGTTGTGCTCTACGAACCAGACCAGCACCAGGCCTACATCACCCAGTACGCGCAGAATCCGCGCTTCACGGCGTCGAATTCCGGCTTCTGGGGCGAATGGATGCGCGGCAACGTCGAACGGGCCAATGCGATCTCCGAGCAGGCGATCGAGGAGGCACGGGCGCTGAAGCACGACTTCACCTACACGATCGCGTTCCTCGGCCGGCCGCTGATCGCGTGGTTTCGCCGTCGCGACGACGAGCTGGTGGCAAGCGTCGACGAGTACGTCGCCAGCGCCGCTCGGGCCGGCAACCCGTTCTACATCTCGCTGTCGCTCGCGCTCGACGCCACCGCCAAGATCGTTCGCGGCGAGTACGACGACGGGCTGGCCCAGCTCGAGGCCCAGTACGCGACCATGCACGCGCTCGGCTCAAAGCTCGTCGACCCGCTGATCGTGTCCCTGCTCGCCGAGGGCTACCTCGCCGCCGGACGCCACGACGAGGGTCTGTCGCTGCTCGACACGCGGATGCCAGAGTTCGCGCGCGACGGCCGGATCAGCTTCGAGCCCGATCACCTGCGGCTACGCGCCGAGCTGATCGCCGCCCGCGACGGAGCCGACGAGCAGGCACTCGGACTGCTCGCGCGCGCGACTGAGATCGCCAACACGCACCAGTCGCGCTCGCTCGAGCTCCGTGCCGGCCTCAGCGCCGCCAGGCTGCTCGTCGCCGGCGGGCGCGGGGCTGAGGGCCGGGCCTGGGTCGCGGGCCCGTACTCCGGCTTCACCGAGGGCTTCGACGATCCCGATCTCCGCGAGGCGCGCGCCTTTCTCTCAGAACCCGACAACCGACGTTAGGAGCTCCGATGAACTGGTCGAAGCTCGCCGACGAGCTCCAGGGCGACCTGGTCCTGCCCGGCGATCCGACGTATGACCTGCTGCGCCAGCCGTTCAACCAGCGCATCGACCGTCACCCGGCGGCGGTGGCCCGCTGCCTGTCGGAGTCAGACGTGGTCGCGTGCGTGCGGTTTGCCGCCTCGTCCGAGATCGCGGTCACGTGCCGATCGGGCGGCCATGGAGCCGAGGGCTATTGCTCGATCGACGACGCGCTGATGATTGACCAGAGCGCGATGCAGCGATCCGCGTCGACACCGAGCGCAAGGTTGTCCACGTCGGGGCCGGGGCGTTCTGGGGCAGGTCGATCTGGCGACCTACCTCGCGGCCTCGCGAGCCCGGGCGGCGGGTGCGCTGAGGTCGGCGTCGGCGGCTCTCGCAGGGCGGCGGCTTCGGGCCGATCGCGCGCACCTGGGGACTGACGATCGACAACATCCTCTCGGTGCGGATCGTCACCTCGCGCGAGCGCCGGGTGATCGAGGCCAGCCCGACGCAGAACGAGCGTCTGTCTGGCGCTGCGCGGCGGCGGCGGTGGCAACTTCGGTGCGATCACGGAGTTCACCTACCAGCTGCGGCCGATCGACGCGGCGCTGCTGGGCGGCATGCTCATCTACAAGTGGACTGACACCAAGGCCGTGTTTCAGTTTTACCGCGACTGGATGAACAGCGACAACGACGAGCGCTTGACGCTCCTGCCGCTGTTCTTCTTCGCGCCCGGCAACACCCCGATGTCCGGGATCAGCACCTTCTACAACGGCGACCCCGATAAGGGGCTGGCCTACATCGAGAAGATCCTCGCCGATGCGAACATGCCGCAGCCCGTCAATGGCCCGGCCGGCCAGGTCCTCTCCTGGCACGCTGCCGGCGTACACCGGTACCGAGTCGACCACGGCATGGCCTGGCAGTTGCCAGTACTGGCGCAGCGGCTTCTTGCAAAACGACTTTCCCGACGAGGCAATCGACACGTTCATGACCTGGTTTGCGAAGTGTCCACTGCCACCTGACGAGTCGCCGCAGGCAAGGCACGGACAGGCCCGCAAGCAGGACGATCTCAGCTTCGGCTTCATCGAGTCACTGGGCGGCGCGATCGAGCGGGTCGGCAAGACTGACACTGCCTTCTACTGGCGCGATCAGCGGTTCAGCTTCACGTTCATCGGGATCTACGACCCGGGCGACGCGACCTGGGGCGAGCAGACCCGCGAGTGGGCCGACGATTTCCGCGCCGCGATGGAGCCCTACTTCTCCGGCGGCGTCTACGTCAACTACACGCAGGCCGAGCTCGCCAACTGGCAGTACGCGTACTACGGCGACAACTACTCGAACCTGCGGCAGATCAAGCTCGACGACGACCCCGATCACGTGTTCCGCTTCCCGCAGGATCTGGCGCAGCCGCCGGTCGCGGAGGGATGACGCACGCTGCGAGAGGACGGTGGAATGGACAGGCTGAATGACAAGGTCGCACTGATCACCGGCGGCGAAAGCGGGATCGGGCTCGCGACCGCGCGTTGTTCGTGGCCGAGGGCGCGCGCGTCCAGCTCGTGGGGATCGACGAGTCCAAGCTGGCCGCGGCCGTCGATGAGATCGGTTCGGACCGCGCGCTGGCGACCGTCGCCGACGTAAGTGACGAGCCCGCCGTCGTCCGCGCCGTCGCCAGTGGCGTCGACCGCTATTCACGGTTCGACGTCGTGGTCAGCAATGCCGGCATCAGCGGTGAGGTCACCGAGATCACCGCGTACCCGTCCGACGCTTTCGCCCGTACGCTCGCAGTGCACGTGCTGGGCGCGTTCCATGTTCTCAAGCACGCGACCCCGCATATCAACGACGGCGGCAGCGTCATCATCACGTCGAGCGTCGTCGGCCTGATCGGTGTCCCCGGCGCGTCCGCCTACGTCGCTGCCAAACACGGCCAGGTCGGGCTGATGCGGGCGGCCGCGAAAGAGCTAGCGGGACGGCGAATCCGGGTCAACACGATCCATCCAGGCCCGACCTCGACGCCGTTTCAGGACTCGATTGAGATGCGGGCCACCGGCCTGCCGCATGCCGAAGCTGCTGAGGCTTTCGACGCGATGATCCCGCTCGGCCGCCACACGACGACCGAGGAGATCGCCCACGCGATGCTCTACCTGGCCGCCGATGAGAGCGCGATGGTCACGTCGCACACATTCGGCGATTGACGGCGGCATGAGCGGCTGACGCTGGCCGGCCGGCGACGCCCAGAACGCGGCTTTCGCCGGGCTCGGATTTGACGGACTCGCTCTCGGAGCGTTGGTCACCGGCGGCTTGATTGCCTTGCGAAGCACCCCGCGGCGCCGCTCCGCGAGAATCCGTGGGAAAGCTGCATGGGCCAGGGGGCTTTCCACGTTCTGAGAGGGCATCCGGAGCATGCACACCGTGACAAATCTGCACCGCCCCGCCGGATCTGTCGTAATCTGGCCGTCCAGCCGCGAACCTGGCAACAAATCCGGAGGCCGCCGGCGGATTTGTTGCAACTGCAGGTCCGTGCCCCTGGCTCCGCGGCACAAGCGCGCGCCTCCAGAAGTGGCGCTAGATCCGAGGCGATGAAGCGCACCCTGAAGAGCAGCCGGTCGCGGTAGCGTAGGCGGCCGTGACCCGGCCGCCCGACCAGATGCTCGCTCGCCGCTTCAACGTCAGGATCCCGCTCCGCGACAGGGTCACGCTCGCCGCTGACCTCGTGCTACCGGCGCAGCGCCCGGCGCCGGCGGTCGTGATGAGGACTCCGTACGGTCGGGGTGGCGAGCGCGCGACATTCCGCGCAGACGCGTTCGCCAAGGCCGGCGACGCGGCGGTGTGGGTCGACGTGCGCGGCCGGGGCGACTCCAGGGGGAGTTCGAGCCCTACCGCAACGATGGCGCTGACGGCGCCGACGTGATCGCATGGGCGGCGGCGCAGAAGTGGTGTGACGGGGTTCGCCAACGGAATTTTCGAGCCCGTCTGGAATCGCCGCTCACATTCATCATGTGCAGATCTCGGCGGCGAGAAACCGTTGCAGTCGAGGGACGCGGCAGTTATTTCGATCAAGCCGGGTCGTTGCGCGACATGGTGCCCAATCACATCATGCAACTCATCAGTCTCCTCCACCGCCATGGAGCCGCCGATTTCGTTTGACGCTAATGCGGTGCGTGATGAGCAAGCCGAAGATTCTGCAATGCAGCAACACCAACTGAACGAAAGCGTAGACGCTACATAACA
>CAVPFS010000051.1:0-5664 GCA_963703825.1 uncultured Solirubrobacterales bacterium
ACATCTCCACCAGGGGGTGTCGTGCTCGGGCAGCAGCCCGGCGGCGGGCGATGAGCTGGGCGCGCGGTGCGGGACCCATGCCCGCTTCCAGTCGCCTTGGGCCACGGCGGACTGCGCCTCGTGGACCGAGCGCAGCGCGTAGTTTGGAGATCAGGACGGTGAGCGCGGAGGGCGCGGCCGCTGGCGTTGCGTAGGGCCACAGGGCGTCTACGAGGTCGTCGCGCGCCGCGGCGCGGTCGCGGTTGAGCGCGAGGTAGGCGAACAGCAGCCGTCCCTGGCGGCTGGGCAGTTGAGCCTCGATCCGCCGGCCGTCGAGCTCGCGCACAAAGCGGCCACAGAGCTGGATTCGTGTGCGAGAGCCGGACGGCATCGAGACTTCCAACCTTGCTCCAAGGTTGCTGCCAAGATATGAGAAAGGACCGGCTTCCGCAATCGCCGCGACAAGAACATGTCTAGGCAGATCACATGCGAGTGCGGCTTCATCGCACGAGGCGAGACAGACGACGAGGTGGTCACTCAGATCAAGGGCCACATCCGAAGCGATCATCCCGAACTCGTGGAGACGCTCACCCGCGACGAGATCGCCAGCTGGGTCAAGGTAGTCGAGTAGCAACCCTGTTCCCGGCTCGCGAGGCGACGAGAGGATGAAAGCGATCATGCGTAGCGGCATTCAGACGCTCGATAAGGTCACCTCCGGATATCGGCTCCTCGATATGGTCGCCGTCGCCTGCCGCGGCGTCTAGGTTGTTCAACATGAGCGACCTACGAATCCGGGAGATGACGCGAGGGGAGTTCGGTGACTACCGACGCCGATCGGTCAGTAGGTACGCCGGCGAGCATGTGCGCGCCGGTAACTGGAGCGCAGAGGATGCCGAACAGCGCGCCGAGAAGGAGACAGACGAGCTTCTACCGCAGGGCGTCGACACGCCCGAAATGGTCTTGCTCGTCGCTGAGGCAGCAGGAGCGGTAGTCGGCCTGGTGTGGGTCGGTCCCGCGCCCAGCACAGAGCCGGCTGGTGGATTTACGACATCGAGGTCGTCGAAGACCAGCGCGGGCGAGGGTACGGCCGCGCTCTACTCGATGCCGTCGAGCGCGAAGTCGTGGCCCGGGGTGGAGACTCAGTCGGTCTCAACGTCTTTGGCGCTAACGCAGTGGCGAAAGGCTTATACGAATCCGCGGGCTATGAGGTCGCGGCGTTTCTGATGCGCAAAAGACTGACCCCCTGATCGGCGAACGCGACGTTCGCGAATGCCGGTTGCTCCACCCCTCTACCGGGCCTGCTGGATCAGCGTGACTCGATAGGTCCGACCGAGTCGCAGCGTGAGCACGCGACTGATGCGATCACCATCGACGACCGTCTCAAACACGTATCGGCCGGCGGTGGGCTCCAGGAACACGAACGCACGGAGCTTGTGTCCGGTCCCGGCCCGCTCTGCGCCGTCTGCAGCAGCTTGTCCGCCCGCAAGGAAGGCGTTCACCGAGGCCACCGGCACAACCCGACACTCGCCCGGCGCGGGTCCACCGCACCGCGTAACGACAACGTGGACCTTCGCGCATCTCGAGTCTGGATAGCAATACGGCTGCCCAGGCGAGGCCGCGTTCCCGCAGCCGGCTAACGCAACAGACAACAGCACACCGACCCCGGCCGCATATGTCGCCGCTGTATTCATCGCACCGAATCGACCCTGCATCCGCGTATGACAGTCCCGTTATCGCGAGGCACGCCGCTAACGCATTGTCACGGACCCAATCGTCGGAAATGGCCGCAGCGGCGCCAGGGGGTCGCTGTGGCGTGGACTTGCAGCGAGTGCTAGCGGACGTCGACGAAGAGGACCTCGATCGCGTTGTTGCCGTAGCCGAGCCGGTTCCAGATTGGAACTTCGGGCTGCACGTTTCCCGCCGCGTCGGTTGCTCGCGCGCGCAGCGTCCTTCGGCCGCGTTCGTCCGGTTGCCATTCGAACGACCAGCTCTGCCACTGGTACGGACCTCTTGGGGTCTCCACGTGCGCCGGTAGCCACTCGGCCTCCCCGGTTAGGCTCAGGTCGACGTTGGTGACAGGGCCGGTGCCGGACCATGCCTTGCCGCGTACCACGTATGTGCCACCGAGGCGCACGGCGGCACCTGGGCTTGGGGCTGTTATCCGCGCTCGCGGTCGCATTACCGTCACGCGCTCTGCGGGGCGGTCGTGCCACTGGTACATGTAGTGGCCGGTCTCGAACTCGCCGACGAAGGGCTCTGTTCGGATTTCGATGTGCTTGAGCCACTTGACAGAGGCGACCCCGTACCAATGAGGGACGATAAGACGGAACGGTGACCCGTGGTCGGGAGTGAGCGGCTCTCCGTTCATCTCGTAGGCGATCAGGATCTCGGCGGAAGGATCGGCGGCGTGGACGAGCGTCAGCGAGCGCTCGAACCACAGGTCGGAGGCATCGATGTTCGTGAGCACTGGGTTGAGGATGTATGAGCCGTGGTCGGCGCCGGCGAACCTCACTTCGGCGCCGGTCGGAAGCGGCTTGGCCCGCTCGAGTATCTCGTGCAGGAGCGCGCCCTTCCATTGTGCTGTGGAGACGGCGTAGTCGCCCCAAGGCTCACCCGCTGGAAGCGGCCTCATCGCCAGTCGACCGTTCCCGGCGCATTCGAGCGTGACGACGCGCTCGACTGGCGGGAGTGCTCGGAGATCGTCGAGCGTGAGCGTGAAGGGGTTCTCGACTGCGCCGCCGATTTCGAGTGTGCCGTCGTGATCGGGTACCGGAAAGTTGCTACGCACGTAGTGCAGCGCCGTGGGGGTAACGTCGCCCTCCAACGCCTCGGGCGGCGCCTCGGCGTTGAACGGCTCGGCGTGGATCATGGTCAGCGCCGCGCGCTGCCGTTCAAAGTCGTCGGCTAGGGCCATCTCGTGAGCCTCCTGATCGAACCTCGTCGATTCAGTAGTCGGGGTCGCCAAAGGTAGGGTCGCGGTTCTCGTTGAATGCACCGATGCCTTCAACCCGGTCTGGATGCACCGCGGAACGCCAGTGGGCTTCCATCATGATCGCGATCGCCTGCTCGGTCGGTTGTCCGTGCCCAAGCCGGACCGCTCGTTTTACGGCTTGAACCGCCGTCGGTGAGTTGCTCGCGATCTTTTTGGCGATCCGGTGTGCGGCCTCCATCAGTTCGGGCTGCGCGTAGAGCTCGTTGACCATGCCCAAGCGATGCGCCTCCTGGGCGCTGATCGGGTCACCTGTCATCAGCATCTGGAGCGCTCTGCCCGGCGGGAGGACGCGCGGCAGGAACACGGGTGAGCCGCCGCCGGCGGCCAGCCCAATCATGGCCTCTGGCTGACCGAAGGTAGCGTTCTCCGAGGCGATGATGAAGTCGGTGCTCTGCGCGATCTCCGACCCGCCGCCGTAGGCGACCCCGTTGACGGCAGCGAAGATGGGCTTCCGCAGCTCGCGCAGGGTGTACAACGTCCGGTCGAAGTCCTGGCGTTGGCGAAGCCACCCCTCCTTGGTCATGTTCTTGCGCTGCCGGAGATCGCTTCCGACGGAAAAAGCGCGGCTCCCCGCACCAGTGATGATCACGACGCGCACTGCTGGGCGGACGGCGATTGTCTCGAGGACACCGGTGAGGCTCGCACCCATCTCCGTTGTGATGGCGTTATCGGCGTGTGGCCTGTTCAGCGTGATCAGGGCGATCGAGTCGCCGGCCGCGTATTCCAGGAGTACTGGGTTGTCGGGCTCTTCGCCCTCGGGAGGCGGCGGCCCGAAGTCGAGCGCTTTCCACCGTTCTGTGTTTGTCGGGCTTGCTGCCACGGCGCCTCCGGTCTGGGTCGATCGTCTAGGTGGTGAGTTCGGAGAGCCAGCGCAGCCCACGAAGGCCGGGCGCGAAGCAGTACTCGCCGCCGCGCGTAACGACGAACGGCGGTATCTCCTGTAGCCGGCGCCTGATGGGTTGCTTGGGGATGGTGAAGATTCCGTTCCCGGCCGGTCTTCCCACGAGCGGGTCCTGCTCCTTCGGCGCGCCGATAAAGATGCCGTCGTTCAGCCACTGGGTCTTGACGAACTCGAACTGGCGCTTCAGATGTGAGCCGGCGAACACAAAGATGATGCCGCGGTCTGCGCCGTCATCCTCGAGCACGCCGTCCGGCACTATCGAGCCGTAGCTTGTGCCGCGCCGGATCATTCGGTGAAGGCGTACGTTGACGCTGCCGTCCTCATCGAGCGCGTCCCGGGGGTTGGCGCGCCGGGCGTGTGCGCCGGCGGGGCACTTGAGGCCGCGGCGATCGTGGCCGTAGACGAAGGCGTTGTTCCGGGCGTCGTTGCCGCCAAGTTCCGGGTCGTCATGGCTAGGCGCTAAAGCCAGTGGCGCTCCGCTTTGCCAGCGGCCGACCATCTTGGCGCCGAGCAACGCCTCCTCCTGGCGATCCGCCGCCCGGTCTCGGAGGTAACGGCGGTACGCAGCGACGCGGGTGTGCAGCTTTCGAAACACGATGTACGTGCCGTTGCGCCCCAGCACTGTCGGGCTGGGCATAGGCGGGAGCTCTCCGGTTTCGTCGGGGTAGCCGAGGATGAACTCGCCGGCCTTGATCGGCCGCTCCAGCGGATTGGACGCCGGGATGCCGCTCCCCTCGACTGCCGGTTGGCCGATCCCGTCCTTGAAGCCGAACGAGGTCCGGCCGGTCGGGAGCTGGTAGCAATCCTGGCGCCAGATCGCCTCCACGCCGGACAGATCATCGATCGCCCTGCGTGCGCGCTCGAGCCTGGCCTCCAGCCGCGCGAGGTCCGGTGAGAGGCCCGCCAGCGCGACGTGGACATCCGGGGTGCCGAGCGGCTTCTCCCAGTTCTCGGGGCTGCTCTCGCCGTGATCACCCAAATCGGCCGCGCGAGCTGCCATGCCCTGCCGGAACTCCGGCACGAAACTGTCGAGCGAGGCTTTCGGCGTCCCTAGCGCCTTCAAACCCTGATATGTGAACGCAACTGTCACCGAGGTGTCCCGCGTCGGGTCGGGCGAGGCGGTGGCGGAGCCGATCGCCGGCAGCAGCCGCCGGATGAGCTCTTTTCCTGCCTGTCGGTCGTCGATTCGAAGCAGCACGTAGGTCCCGACGTATGGGGACGGGCGCTGGTGGATTAAGCCGCCTTGGATGTCGTCGAGCTCCAGGCTCAAGTCTTTCGTGGCGCTCCGGGTGCTCATGACTCGAACACCTACAGGTGCTCTGGAGGTTTAGGGGGATCCGGGTTCGCAGGCGCCAGGTAGGGGAAGGCCCGCGACGCGGGTCGCGTAGCCCGATCGACGCCATCGCGGATCGTGGGTCCGTTTTGGGCGTTGACCAGCAATGTGAAGATCGTGTCCATCACGTCGTCGTTCAGTGCTCGGCCTCCACAGGTCTGATGCGCTTCCCCGCGCCGGGCGGCGAGCTCGATCTCGAGGAACGACCCCTGCTCGGCGTACGGCTTGCCCACGTCGACGACGAGATAGTCGGCGAGCAGCAACTCAGTCAGCGGGTGTGTCCCATCCCCGCTGGTCGGCCAGTCGGTGTTGCCGTCGAGACTGTCCCAGAACGCGAGGTTCGCGTTCAGCCTCGCGCGGTACGCGCCCTGGTAGGCCGGGGAAGGGTGAAACGCGTCCTCCATGTTGTAGAGATCGCGGATCTCGAGATCGCGGTTCACGGGGTCGAACTCCTTGGGC